>CBDHEC010000024.1:0-107699 GCA_965261975.1 Alphaproteobacteria bacterium | reverse complement strand
GTTTGCAGAGGCGTGGGCGTTCTTGGGGGCGCCGGTGCAAATTGCCTGGGGAGGACGAGATGCCGGTTATCGTGCGCGAAGATGAAACCACTGCCGTTGCACGGGATGGGTGCCAGGTCACCCGGCTGTTGACCGCCGACGTTATCGGCAACGACCAGATCGAGCTGGATCATGTTGCGGTTGCGGCAGATGGTCGTTTCGAGATTGCACTGGATGCCGGCATGGTCGGCTGGCTGCAGGTCCTCGAAGGCGCGGGTACGCTGAACGAGAACCCGCTCGACACCAAACACATCACCTATCTGCCGTTCGGTTTCGCCGGTGCCTTCCACGTCGGAAACGCGGACACCCGGATCCTGTTCGCCCGGGTGCCTGACGCGGCGCGCTTCGACGACGACATCGCCGATATGCCGGGTGAGCTGGTCCATGTGGGACTGGACGCGGGAACCCGTCCTGCAGTCCGAGCATGACGCGCGCACCCGTGTCTACATGGCCACGCCGGGGCTTGCGGGCACCAAGGCCTTCAAGGGCGAAATGATCTCCTACCCGCCGGGCACGGCGGCACCCGAGCATCATCATGTGGGGGCGGAGCACTTCCAGTATGTGGTGGCCGGCGAGGGGACGGCGATGCTCGATGGCACGGCCCACCGCCTGCGCGCGGGCGACGTGCTCTACAACTATCAGCACGAACCCCACGCCTTCATCAACGAGACCGACAGCGACTTCGTGTTCGTCGAGTTCTTCGTGCCGGGTCCCTGCGAGACCGTCTGGTCCCCCGGGGCCAACCTGTGCGCCTGGCTGCCGACCGGGGTCGACAGCGACGGCAACAAACCGGCCCGCGATATCGGCTATCACGTGCACGGACAGGACGGCGGGATCTAGCAAATAACGCCGACTGCCGGTTGCGATTCCACAATAAGAAAATTACTGTGTGGGCCTGAACGAGGGCGCGCCAAGAACGCCTGTGTTGTCGCGATCTGGGACGGGGGAGCCCGATGCAGTTAGAGAATAGTTTTACGGTGCCCGCACCGCCGGATGTCGCGTGGGAAATCCTGCTGGATGTGCCGCGGATCGCGCCCTGTATGCCCGGCGCGGAGCTGACGGAAACCGTCGGCGAGCGGACCTACAAGGGAAACGCCAAGCTGCGGGTCGGGCCGGTGTCTCTGACATTTTCGGGCGAGGCGGAAATCACCGAGATCGACGCCGACGCGCGCGTCGCCACGGTGCAGGCCAAGGGCAATGACACCAAGGGCCGCGGGGCGGCAAGCGCGACCGTGGTGTTCAAGCTGGTCGCCGACGGCGATGCCAGCCGGGTGGATATTTCCAGCGACATCGATCTGACCGGCTCGATCGCCCAGTATGGCCGCGCGTCGGGCCTGATCGACGCGATCGCGGGACAGATCATCTCCGACTTCGCGACGAACCTGGAGGCCGAGATCGGCGCTGCCGGCAGTCCGGCACCAGAGACCGCACCGTCCGATGCAGCCGCCGACGATGAACCGGTGCCATCGGCCGAGGCCGCGGAAGTTAAAACGACGGACAACAGCATTTCGGGCATCAGCCTGTTTTTTCGCGCCCTGTGGGCGATGATCCGCGGCGGAAAGGCCTAGAGCGATGCCCAACGATATGAACACGCACATGGAGGCGGCCCGATGAAACCGGCGCCATTCACCTATCACGACCCGACCACGGCGGATGAGGCCGTCGCGCTGCTCGCCACCCATGAGGACGCAAAGATCCTTGCCGGCGGCCAGTCGCTCATGCCGATGCTGAACATGCGCTTCGTGGTGCCCGATCACGTGATCGACCTGAACCGCATCGAGGGGATCGCCGGCGTCCGCGACGGGGGCGATAGCATCGAGATCGGTGCGATGACCCGCCAGCGCGACCTGATGCAGGACCCTGTGATCGCCGAGAAGGCGCCGATCATCCCTGACGCTTTTGCACTGGGTTGGCCATTTCCAGACCCGCAACCGGGGCACCATCGGTGGCAGCCTGTGTCACCTCGACCCCGCCGCGGAGCTGCCCTGCCTGATGGCGCTGTATGACGCGACCCTGACCGTCCAGGGTCCCGACGGCGCACGCCAGGTGCCGTTCGCCGAGTGGCCGCTCGCTTACATGCTGCCCTCGATCGGGCCCGACGAACTCCTGACCAATGTCTCGGTACCCCACTGGACCGGCAACACCGGTCATGGCTTCGTCGAGTTCGCGCGTCGTCATGGCGACTTCGCGATCATCGCCGTGGCCGCATTGCTGACCATTGACGGCGGCAAGATCGCACGCGCGGCGATCTCGATCGGCGGTGCGGATGTGCGCCCGATCCGTCTGACCGAAGCCGAGACGGCGCTGGTGGGCGCCGCTCCCGATGCGGATGCCTTCAAGGCCGCAGCCGAAATCGCGCGCGGCATCGAAGCCATGTCGGATGCCTATGTGACATCGGCCTATCGCCAGCGTCTGGCCGCCACCCTTGTCGAGCGCGCCCTTTTGGCCGCCGCCTCCAACGCAAACGGGAGTGCCTGATCATGGCCGATACCCGCGAGATAACCCTGACGGTCAATGGCGAGAGTCGAACGGCCGACGTCGAGACCCGCACCAGCCTGGGTGACTTCCTGCGCCATGGCCTCGACCTGACCGGCACCCATATGGGCTGCGAACATGGCGTGTGCGGTGCGTGCACGGTGATGGTCGATGGTGAGGCGGTGCGCTCGTGCCTGATGCTGGCCGTTCAGGCCAACGGGCATGAGATCACCACCGTCGAGGGGCTGGCCGAGGACGACGGGACCCTGAGCGCGCTGCAGGATGCCTTCTGGAAGCATCACGGCCTGCAATGCGGCTTCTGCACGCCGGGCATGCTGACGTCCTTGTCTGCGTTCCTGCGGGACAATCCCGATCCGAGCGAGCGGGATGTGCGCGAGGCCATTTCGGGGAATATCTGCCGGTGCACCGGCTATCAGGGCATCGTCGATGCGGCGCTGGACGCCGCCAAGACCATGCGCGAGGGGAGCTAGAGCCATGGCCGTTCGTTATCTGGGTGCGGAAGTCCAACGCATGGAAGATCCCCGGCTGCTGACCGGGCATGGTCGCTATGTCGACGACATCACTATGGAAGGCATGCTGCATGCGGCCTTCCTGCGGGCGCCGACGGCGCATGCGAAGATTCGCGCGATCGATTCTTCGAGGGCGGCGGCCTTGCCGGGTGTGCATCGCGTCATCACCCATGCGGATCTGGGCGAGAAGTACAGCCACAGAATGAACCAGCTCTATCCCGCGCCGGTGATCGAGCAGAACAAGACCCAGTATCCGCTGGCGAAGGATGAGGTCTGCTATGTGGGTGAGGCGGTCGCCATCGTGGTGGCGGACAGCCGCGCCATCGCCGAGGACGCGCTGGCACTTGTCGATGTGGACTATGAGACACTGCCGGCCGTGGTGAATGTTCTCACGGCGCTTGAGGATGATGCGCCGCTGGCCCATGCCGATACGACATCGAACCTCATGGGCAAGATGCGGTCGAGCTTCGGCGATATCGAGGATTCCTTCGCGAAGGCCGATCACGTGTTCTCGGCCGCCTTCATGCAGCACCGCGGCGGTTGTCACTCCATGGAGACCCGCGGCGTCATCGCCCGTGACGACCCCTGGGGCGACGGGCTGACACTGTGGACGTCGGCCCAATCGCCCTATCTGATCCGTCGCGCGCTGGCGACATGGCTGGGCGAGTCCGAGGAGCGCGTTCGCGTGATCGCGCCTGATGTCGGTGGCGGGTTCGGCCCGAAGGCCGGGTTCTATCCCGAGGAAGTGGCGATTTCGCTGGCGGCGCGCATCATGAAGTGCCCGGTCAAGTGGATCGAGGACCGCCGGGAGCATTTCGTCTCCACGACGACCCAGCGCGATCAGCATTGGGACCTGGAGGTCGCCTGCACGTCGGAGGGCAAAATTCTCGGCCTGCGCGGCAAGGTGACCCATGAGAACGGCGCCTATGTTCCCTACGGCATTCTGTTGCCGAACAGCTCTCTCACACCCTTGCCGGGCGCCTATTCCATACCGGCCATCGATGTGCAGGTGGATATCGTGTTCACCAATACGGTGCCCAATTCGCCTGTCCGTGGCGCGGGGCGTCCGTGCGGCATCTACGCCGTCGAGCGCATGGTTCAGGTGGTCTCGCGCGAGCTCGGGATCGACCCGGCCGACGTGCGTCGGCGCAACTATGTGCGCCCGGACCAGATGCCTTATGAGACAGGTGCGAAACTTCGCGGCGGTGTCCCGTGCATCTACGACAGCGGCGACTATGAGGCGTTGCTGGACCAGGTGCTGGAGCTTTCCGACTATGGCAGTTTCAAGGAACGCCAGGCCGCAGCCCGTGCCGAGGGGCGCTATCTGGGCATCGGGGTTTCCTCATGTATCGAGGACACGGGCATGGGCCCCTATGAGGGCACGACGGTTCGCGTCGAATCATCGGGCAAGGTCGCGGTCCGTACCGGGGCCGCGAGCCAGGGGCAGGGCCATCACACGATGATCGCCATGATCGTTGCGGGAAATCTCGGCGTAACGCCGGAAGATATCCTGTTCGAATCTGCCGATACCGCGAAATTCTCTCACGGGGTTGGCACGATCGGCAGCCGCGTGGCGGCAAATGTCGGCCCGTCGGCCCATGATGCCGCGTTCCAGGTTCGCGAGAAGGCCCTGAAGCTTGCCGCCGAAGTGCTGGAGGCGTCGGAGGCCGATCTGGATATCGAGGATGGCGTGGTCCGTGTGAACGGGGCGCCGGACGTTTCCATCACCCTGGGTGAGTTGGCCATGCAGCTGACGCCGATGTCGGCGATGCGGGTTCCGGCCGGATTTGATCCGGTGCTGGAAGCCACTTCCTTCGATGGTTCGAGCGGGTCGCCGATCGCCTGCGGCTCGAACGTGGCCGAGGTCGAGGTCGACCCGGGCACCGGCGAGGTGAAGGTGCTGCGCTATTCGGTCGCCCATGATTGCGGCGTGATGATCAACCCCAAGGTCGTGCACGGCCAGATCGTCGGCGGTGTGGTGCACGGGATCGGCAACGCGTTGTTCGAGCGCATGATCTATGACGATCAGGGCCAGCCGCTGACCACCAACTATGGCGAGTATCTGCTGCCCCTCGCCAGCGAGATGCCGCGGGTCGATGTCACCCATATGGAAACACCGTCACCGCTGAATTCTCTCGGCGTGAAAGGCGCGGGCGAGGGCGGCACCATCCCGGCCGCCGCCGCGATTGTCGCCGCGATCGAGAATGCACTCGAGGAATTCAGCGTGGAGATCGACTATTACCCGGTTGATCCGCAGATGCTGACCAAGCTTATCGACGCCGGTGCGGCGCAGGCCGCGGAGTAAAGCCTAGGGCGCGTCGTCGTCGAGATTTTCGACCAGCGCGCGCACGGCGTCGCCGATCGGGCTGCCATGCTCGTCGTCGGCCTTGTCCCTGACATCGGCGGCATGCTCGAAATATCCGGAGATCGCATCATAGACATGCCGGTGGTGGCGCATCGTGCGGGCCAGGGCCGCGTCGGCGCGAAACTGGTCTGCGATGGCACGCACAGTGGCCGTGTCGAGACCCTTCGCCTTGCCGAGAAACCGTTGCAGGTCGCGCACCGCGCGGTCTACGGCATCCTCATCGTCCAGCTTCGACATTCCGGCCTCCGCGTTTCGGCTGAAGGTTCTAGCGGGTCTCGACCTTGTCGTTACCCGACAACATGATCTTGCCGTTGCCCGACAGCATGATCGCGATGGGTCGGGTCGGCGTGAAGTAGGAGCAGACGATCATCACGATCATCGTCAGGGGCACCGACAGGAACATGCCGGCGAGCCCCCAGATGCTGCCCCACACCGCCAGCGAGATAAGTACCACCAGGGGCGAGATGTTGAGCGACGTGCCCATCAGGCGTGGCTCGACCAGATTGCCAATCACGAACTGGGTCGCGCCGCCGGCGATCAGCACGGTCAACACCGGGCCGACCGTGGCGAACTGGACAACCGCCAGCAGGGTCGGCAGCAGGATACCGAGCAGCGAACCGATTGTCGGGATGTAGTTGAGCAGGAAGATGACGAAACCCCAGAAACCGGCGAAATCGACTCCCACGAAGAGCAGGATCCCGTAGCTGATGCCGCCGGTGAGAACACTCATCAATGTCTTGATCGCCACATAGGTCTGGATCTGCGCCTGCATTCGATGCAGCAGGTCACGCACATCCTGCCGGCGTTCGGAATCGGGGAACAGGGCCGAAAACTTGCTCTCGAAGCTGCCTTGCTCGATCAGCAGGAACACCACGTAGACAAGAACGATGCCGAAGGATCCGGCAATGCCCGCGGCTGTCGAGGCGAATGAGGTGATCAGCGCCCGGATGTCGATCTCGTCGATGACATGGGCGATGTCCGGCGGCTGCTCGAAACCCGCCAGGCGCGACGCCTGGGCGACGAGGTTTTCGAAATTGGCCTGGTAAGCGGGAGCCGCGGCGGCAACTTCGCCCAGATTGTCGCTGATCAGCTCTGCGACGAGCGCGATGGCCACGATCATGACGATGACCGCACCGGTGAGCGCCAGCCAGTTCGGCAGATGCCAGGCCCCCAGAGGGATGCGGTGAAAGAAGCGCGCGAGCGCGTTGAGCAGGTACCAGATCACGATGGCGACCGCGATGGGGATCAGCAGGTCGCGCCCTTCGATCAGAAAGAAGATCGTCACTGCTGCGATCAACACTGCGCCTGCGAAGGCACCGATGCGCGCTGGAGCCGTTTCGGCCATGTGGTCCGTCCCGCGTTTGTCTCGATTGTCCCATGCGCATTTAGCACATCCGGCGGCGATTTGGCCCGTCGGTCGGCGCTTGACGTTGACGCCGGTAATCCGATGGTGGTTTGCTTCCGGCAACCAAACGGTCCGGTGCCCGACATTCGCCGCGCCGAAGAAGACCTAGCTGATTGTTTTACCGACGGATTTACGGGGGAGAGAGCACGTGTCTGATGGATTGGAAAATGCCCGCCTGTCGCGCGTTGAGCGTGAGGATTGTCCTGCAGAGTTTCTGGAAGCCTATGACGAGGTGATCCGCTCACGCGGGCGTACCAGCATGCCCAATGTGTTTGCGCTGCTGGCCAACAGCCCTGGCGCGCTGGCGGCGGTCACGCCCGTCGGTGCGCATGTGCGCTACGGAACCAAATTCGACGACGCGCTGCGCGAATACGTCATCCTGACGGTGGCTCAGGAACTTCGCTGTTCGTATGAGTGGGGCCATCACTGGGAATTTGCCCTCAAGGTCGGGGCGCCCGAGGAAATGCTCAAGAAGGTCGGCACGCCGGCCATCGAGGCCGAGGCCGGTATGGTCGGTATAGCGACCACATATGCCCGCCTGGTGACCCGCAACGAAGAGGTCGGCGACGATATGGTCGATGCGCTCAAGGCGGAACTCGGCAATGACGGCTTCGTCGATCTCACGATCATGATCGGCTACTACGGCATGCTGGCGCGCTTCATCAACACGATGCGTCTGCAGCTCGAGGAGGGCAGCACCGCGCCGCCGTTCAACGTCTAGACCGGCGCCGCACTGCCGCGGATGCCGGATTGCGAGGGAGGAATCGCTATGGTGAAGGTTGTCGTTCAGATGTACCCGATGCTTCGTGCGGAGAGCCCGGAGGAGCGCAAGGAACTGCGCCCGATCGGCCGCAACCGGGAGCGCTACCAGGAAGCCATGGACGGCATGCCCGACCTCATTCGCGCGATGGATGATCTCGGCGTGTGGGGTGTGTCCTCGATTGAGCATCACTTCCACTCCGAAGGTTATGAGGTCGGCCCGAGCATCGGCATCAACACCGGCTATTGGGCAGGCCTGTCCAAACGATTGAACATCGGCAGCCTCGGCTATGTGATGAGCGTGGACGACCCGATCCGGGTGGCGGAGGAAACCGCGACACTCGATCACATGACCAAGGGGCGTTGCTTCGTTGGTTTCGCGCGAGGTTACCAGTCGCGTTGGGCGAATGTGCTGGGCCAGAAGCTCGGCTCGGTCGCAACGCTGTCGGACAAGAGCGCCTCGGACGAGCACAATCGCAAGGTCTTCGAGGAGCAGGTCGACATTGTCATGAAGGCCTGGACCGAGGATGCGTTCGACTACAAGAGCGACCTTTGGGAATATCCCTATCCCCATGAGGAAGGGCTCGAAGGCTGGTTCATGGGCGATGTTACCCGCCAGATGGGCGCGCCGGGCGAAATGGACGAGGACGGCAAGCTGCGGAAGATATCCGTCGTCCCCGCACCCTACACCCGGCCGCATCCCAAGGTATTCATCGCGTCCAACGCTTCGATCGAGACCGTCGAATATGCCGGCGCGCGGGGGTTCATCCCGTCATATTTCTCCAGCATCGGGCGCTGCGCCGATTTCGGCCCGCGTTACACCGAGGTTGCCAACCAGAACGGCTTCAACATCGTCCATGGCCAGAACCAGGCGATCGTGCGCTGGCCCCATGTGGGCGAGAGCCATGATGACGGCGCGCAGAAGATGCTCGATTGGTCGGGGGACATCTTCCAGAACTTCTACGGCCCGCTGTTCCCGGACTGGACCAGCAAGGCAGAAGGCGCCGACGGTGATCGCCTGATCGAGCTGATGGACGAGACCGGACTGTTCCAGTACGGCACGGTCTCGGAGGTTCGCGATTCCTACGTCGAACAATGGAAACAGCTGCCGGCGGAATACATCACCCTCATCTACCACTACGCCCAATGCCCGAAGGACGACATGATCGACCAGCTGCGCATCTTCATGCAGGAGATCAAGCCGGCCCTCGATGAGATTGCGGATTTCCCGGATGCGGAAGCTGCCGAATAGGCGCAGAACCGTTTAGAGTTGTGCGGGCGGTACCAGTTGGTGCCGCCCGAACGCATACAGGATCGTTGGTTACCTATGCTGAATTCCAGATTTGCCCCCCACGGAATGGTCGTGGCGCCCCATCACCTTGCCGCCGAAGCCGGCCTGTCCGTGCTCAGAGAGGGCGGCAACGCGCTCGAGGCGATGATCGCCGCGGCGGCGGCCATTGCCGTCGTCTATCCGCACATGAACTCGATCGGTGGCGACGGCTTCTGGGTGATTTCCCCGGCGAACGGCGACCCGATCGCGATCGATGCGTGCGGGGCAGCGGGGTCGGGCGCGACGATTGAACGCTATACCGAAGAAGGCCTCGACGCCGTCCCGTCGCGCGGGCCGCTCGCGGCGGTGACCGTGGCGGGAACCGTGTCGGGCTGGGGCGCGGCACAGCAACTCTCGAAGCAGATGGGGGGGAACCTGCCGTTATCCCGGCTGCTGGGTGATGCCATCGGCTATGCCGAAAACGGCATGGCCGTCACCGAGGGCCAGGTGCGCAACACGACCGAAAAACTGCCGGAGATGGGCTCGGCCACCGGCTTCACCGACGTCTACACCCCCGGCGGCGCGGTGCCGTCGCGCGGCGACGTCTTTCGCCAGCCGCGCCTGGCGGCGACCCTCCAGCGCATCGCGGATGCGGGGATCGAGGATTTCTATCGCGGGGACCTGGCCCGGGCGATTGCCGCCGATCTTGCGGCGGTGGGCAGCCCGGTGCAGGCCGAGGACCTCGCCGCACATCAGGCCGTCACCAAGCCGCCATTGTCACTGCGCCTCGGCGACACCACGCTCTACAACATGCCGCCGCCGACCCAGGGATTGGCCTCGCTGCTCATTCTCGGGGCCTTCGACCAGCTCGATTGCGCCGAGCCTGACGACTTCGATTTTGTCCATCTGCTGGTCGAGGCGAGCAAGCAGGCCTTCGCCATTCGCGACCGGCACATTACCGACCCTGCGCATATGGACCCCGCGCCCGAGACCTTCCTGACACCCGAGGTGATTGCCGGTCTCGCCGGCGCCATCGATCCGAAGCAGGCGGGTAACTGGAGTCGTGGGGGTACCGACAGCGACACGGTCTGGCTGGGCGTGATCGACAGCCACGGAAACGCCGTGAGTTTCATCCAGAGCATCTACTGGGAGTTCGGCTCGGGCGTGGTCCTGCCCGAGACGGGTATCACATGGCAGAATCGCGGCGCCAGTTTCGCGCTCGATCCCGACGCGCTGAACCCGCTGCAGCCCGGCCGCAAGCCCTTCCATACGCTCAACCCGGCGATGGCGCGCTTCGACGACGGGCGGGTGATGTCCTATGGCACCATGGGCGGCGAGGGGCAGCCCCAGACCCAGGCCGCGATATTCTCCCGGCATGTACGTTTCGGCATGCCGGTGCAGGCCGCGATCTCCGCGCCGCGCTGGCTGCTCGGTCGCACCTGGGGCAGCGACAGCACCAACCTCAAGATCGAATCCCGGTTCCCGGACCATGTCATCGAGGCGCTGCGCGCGGCGGGCCACGATGTCGAGGTGGTCGGACCCTTCAGCGACCTGATGGGCCATGCCGGCGCGCTGGTGCGTCGACCCGACGGGATCATCGAGGCGGGGGCCGACCCACGCAGCGATGGCACGGCGGCCGGTTACTAGCGTGAATGTCTGATACCGACGGCCCGGAATCCCCGTTCAAGCCCGAGCATTTCGCGCGGCAAGACGAGGCCGACGATGCGGCCTTCTATGTGCCCGAGCGCATGGTCCAGCATCTCGACGATGCCGGGCGTGCGGCGTTGACCGCCTTCTACCGGGAAGCGCTGCCCGCCGGGGGGGCGGGTGCTCGACCTGATGTCGAGCTGGGTCTCCCATCTGCCCGAGGAGATGGATTTCGTCGCGGTCTCCGGGCTGGGCATGAACCGGGCGGAACTCGAGGCCAACCCGCGGCTCACCGCGTGCCATGTGCAAAACCTCAATGCCGATCCCGGCCTGCCATACCCGGACGGGGCGTTCGACGCCTGCGTGATCGCGCTATCGGTGCAGTACCTCACCCGTCCGCTGGACGTTTTCGCGGAGATCGCGCGGGTGTTCGCGCCGGGCGGCCCATGTGTGGTCTCCTTCTCCAACCGCTGCTTCCCGACCAAGGCGGTCGCGATCTGGCAAGCATTGGGGGACAGCGAGCATGCCGGTCTCGTGGGGGCCTATTTCCGTCATGCGGGCGGGTTCGATGAACCGGTGGGGCTGGACCTGTCACCCTCGGGCGTGTCGGGCGATCCGCTCTTCGTCGTGACGGCCCGTCGAAATGAACAATAGACCGTGAGGAGACGATTGAGATGACACAGGCAACATCCGATGACGGCATGGATGGGCGGCTCAAACGGCTGACCGAGGCCGATATGGACGACGCCCAGCGGGCGATGGCCGAACGCATGATCGCCAGCAAGACCGGGCAGATCATCGGGCCGATGAATGCCTGGCTGCGCTGCCCGCCCCTGGCGGAACGGGCCTTCGCGTTCGGCGACTATGCGCGCCACGGGTCGAGCCACGAGAAGCGTATTTCCGAGCTGGTCATCGTGATGACGTCTCGCCATTGGTCGGCGCAACTCGAATGGTGTGTCCACAAGGTCGAGGCCCTGAAGGCCGGGATCGACCCGGCGATCATCGATGCCATTGAGGCGCGCACGCGGCCCGTCTTTGAGCATGCCGATCAGGAGCTGGTCTATGACCTGTTCACCGAGCTGCTCGAGACGAAACAGGTGAGCGATGAGGTCTATGACCGGGCCATCGAGATGTTTGGCGAACCGAAGCTGGTCGAACTGATTGCAATCTTCGGCCACTACAACCACGTGTCTGCATTGCTCAATACATTCCGCGTGAAGGTGCCGACGGGCTGGGCCGAGCCGCTGAAGTACTGGAGCTGCGGGCCTAGCGCTTGCCGTTGAAGGTGCGCATCAGGAATGCGCCCACGTCCCGGTTCGAACGATCTCGGATCGCGTCGTCCCGGCCGATCAGATAGCCGTCCGAGTCCGAGCACACGCCCAATATCACCTTGCGCAGGAACGGTCCGGACATCGGCAACAGGGTGAGGGTGTCGCGCACGACGCCTTTCGCATTCACGTTGAGATCGCAGTCGGCGAGATTGCGCCCGATGGTGCGCGGCCCGGGAAAGCTGCCGTCCCACTGATGATAGGCACCGTCATACAGAACGAATTCGGCGTCGGCGCCGCCTTCCTGCAAATCTTCAACGATCTCGCGGCAGCGTTCGGGGTCGACGATGCCGTCCTCCGATCCTGCGAGAAGAAGCACCGGCGCGCCGGTTGCCCGGGTGTCGTCGAAGCGCGCGATACAGGGACCGTAGAAGGCGACATGGGCCGCGAACCGCTTGCCATCGGGATTCAACGTCTCCGCCGTTTGCGCAAACGCGGCGAGCATGGTCGATATCCCGCCATAGGAGAATCCCATCAGGGCGACCCGGTCCCCGTCGACCTCGGGCAGGCGGTCCAGGAACCGCAGCCCGGAATAGGCATCGGCCAGGGCCATGGTCTCGGTGATGTTGAGTAAGCGGTCGATAAACCCGGAGGCCTGGTCGCGCCTGGCGCCGAAGGCGTCGACCACCAGTGCGGCCACGCCCATTTCGGCGAACTGGGCGCCGTAGGTCAGCTCGCGCGCTCCCAGAACGCCGGCCGCGCCATGCAACAACACGACGGCGGGAACCGGGGCCTCGGCGCTTGCGCCGTCCGGCAGGAACAACGCGGCGCGGGCCTCGGTCGGCGGGTCGAGCATTTCGCTCTTGCCGACTTCCCAGAGCGTAAACGGGCTGTGGCTTGGATAGGTGACGAGCTCACCGCGCGCGCCGGAGATCGTCGTGTGGTCGGGCCAGTCGGTCAGGTCCACGGGGTCGGCGGAGGTGGGCGTGGCCAGCGCGAAGAATGCCAGGGTCAGAAGGGCTGAAACGATATGTGGATTGTGCATGGCAGTTGTTGACCGGCGGTCGCGAAGTTTGTCGTCGCCCTTGGTATAATGGCTTCGAAGATTGCGTCCATAGAAGGCGCTTCAACATTTCGGGAGAAGCAGGCCATGGGGCTTGAGCTCTATCATTCAGATCATTCGACCTGCAGCCAGAAGGTGCGCATCTGCCTCGCTGAAAAGGGGCTCGATTGGGAGAGCCATGTGATGCATTTCGCATCGGGCGATCACCTGACGGATGACTATCTCAAGCTCAACCCGAACGGGGTCGTACCCACCCTTATCCACGACGGCGAACCGGTGATCGAATCCTCGGTGATTGTCGAGTATCTCGATGAGATCCATCCCGAACCTTCCCTGTCGCCGGCCGATGCGCTGGGACGCGCGCGGCTGCGGATATGGATGCGTTACATGGAAGAGGTGCCGACCCCGGCGGTTCGTGTCCCATCTTTCAACAAGGTGTTCAGGCCGCTGCGCTATGAGAATGCGGCGCCTGAGGATTTCGAGGCGCGGGTCGAGAAAATGCCGCTCCGAAAGGCGTTCTATCGCCGCATGGGACAGGTGGACGGCTTCTCGGAAGAGGAGATGGACAATGCGATTGCACAGATACGCCAGACGTGCGAACGCATCGATGCCGCGGTGCGCGAGACCGGCGGCCCCTGGATCCTGGGCGCGCAGTACACGCTCATCGACGTTACGCTGACACCGCTGATTCAACGCATGGCCGATCTTGGCTACGGCCCGGTCTGGGAACCCGACCTGCCCGAGATGACGGCCTGGTTCGAACGTATCAAGGCGCGCCCGTCATTTTCGACGGCGTTCTATGCCAACACGAATGTCAGCGACAAGTATCCGCAATTTTTTGCCGACGGAGAGTCCGAATGAAGATCGAGATGTATCAGGCGCCCCAGTCGACCTGCAGCCAGAAGGTGCGAATCACTCTGGCCGAGAAGGGCCTGCCTGAAATGAACAAGGACTGGGTCGAGCACGACATCGATCTGGGAAAGTTCGAGCAGCTCGAGCCGGACTATCTGAAGATCAATCCCAATGGCGTGGTCCCGACCTTCGTGCATGACGGCACGATCCTGATCGAATCCTCGGCTATTCTGGAGTATCTCGAGGAGATTATTCCCGATCCCGCACTGGCGCCCGGCGATGCGGTCGGGCGCGCCCGGATGCGCGCCTGGATGCGTTACATCGACGAGGTGCCGACGGTCGCGGTGCGCGTGCCGACCTTTGCCAACATGCTGGCGCCCATGCGGTTCGCCAAGGCGAGCAATGACGAGTTCGCCGCCCATGCGGACCGGCTGCCGCTTCGCAAGCAGTTCTATCAGCGCATGTCCCAGACCGGCTTCGGCAAGGACGAACTCGAAAATGCCGAGTTCCAGATCAGGCAGACCTGCGAGCGGATCGACGCGACGATCAACGAACTCGGCGGGCCGTGGATCATGGGGGATCAGTACACGATGGTGGATGCCCAGGTGACGCCGCTGATCGATCGCATGGACGATCTTGGCTATGCCTTCCTGTGGGAAGACGATCTGCCCGAGATGACGGCCTGGCTCGCGCGCATTCGCGAACGGCCGTCCTTCGCGGCCGCCTTCTATCCCGGCGCGCGTATTTCCGAGCGTTACCCGGACTATTTCCGTCCGGTCTCCGAACTCAAGGCCGAGCGCGGCTACTAGGCCGCTGCGCCTAGATTGTCGGGAAGGGCCCGACGCGATCCTCATAGGCCTGTGTGGCCGGATGCTCGATCATCGGCGTGACCTCGACGGTCATCCAGGGGTGGAGCGGCAGCGAGGAAATGTCGGCGTGGAAGTCTTCCAGGCTGTCGGCTTCCCAGATCGAGAAGTTCGCGCGTTCGCCGACGATCCGCCAGACCTTGCGCATCCGGCCGGCCTGGATCAGCTCGATCGCCCGGTCGGCCTCCGCGTCGCCCAGCGCCTTGACCTTCGCCGGGTCCATCTCGCCCGGCAGTTCAACCTTGATTCGCACCATGAACAGCATGGGGTGTCTCCCTTTTCCTGTTTGAGAGGGCCTTGCCCTAGAAATAGACGCCGAGCATCCGGCCCCACAGATATTGCAGGGGCAAGATGAGCAGAATACCGATCACGAAGTAGACCGAGGTCAACCGAAACGCCTCACGCATGGGTACACCGCCAACAGCCATGGCCATCGCCACCGGCGGTGCTTCATGGGGGAAGGGGTAGATCATCCAGCTTGGGACCTGGACCAGCAGCACGGACTTCAAAGGCCAGCCGGTGGCTTGCGCGATGGCGTCGGAGAAGGAGGTCACGATCGGGGGGACGGCAGGAAAGGTCGTGACCACGCCCACGGCGGCGCTGATCGCGAAGATTTCGTAGAAGGTGACGATGCCGCCGTCATGGGTCAGCGGGATATGCGCGAGCAGAAGTTCGCCCATCGCGCCGCCGACCCCGGAATGGTTGGCGATCGCGCCCATGCCGATCACGCCGGCCACAAACAGCCACGCCCCGTAGTTGACTTCCGATGTGATGACCGAGGCCTGCAGCATGCCGATCCCGGGGGTGATGCAGAGCAACGCGGCGGCGAGTGCGACCCAGGCCGGCGAGATGCCGTGCAGCGAGTCCGTCATCCACAGCGCCAGGGCGATCAACATGATGCCCATCAGGCGGCGCTCGGCGCTGCTCCAGCCCGTCTGCATCGCCGGCTTGCCCTTGGGTTCGGGCTTCGCGCCGAACAGGATGGTGATCAGCACGATCACGACGAGCGCGCCGAGAAATCCGACCACCGGGAAGTTCAGGAAGGTGTAACCGAAATAGGTGAAGCCGATGTCGAAGATGCTTTCGGATGCGCCGACGAAGGCCATGTTGACGACGTTGGACGGCAGAATTCCGAAGGCGGGGATCGTCGTCCCCCAGCCGGCGGCAAGAACCAGGCCGTGGCGCGCGCGCGTGTTCTCGCCGAACCCTAGTTCGGTCGCGACCGCGACGGCCAGTGGCGCCATCATGATGGCGCGTCCCGACGCCGAGGGCATGATGAAACTGAGCAGCATGCCGCCGATCGCCAGACCCCCGGCCATCAGCAGGTAGCGTGCCGGCAGATGGGCCATCAGCGCCTGGACCATGCGGGCGGCGAGGCCGGATTTGTGGACCGCGATCGAGATAACGAAGCCGCCGAACACCAGCCAGGTGGCGCTGGCATGGAAGCCCGAGAAGGCGACGTTCGGTGGCGCGATCGAGAACACCACCGTCAGCAGGAACAGAAGCAGCGCCGTGATGTAGGGCGGGATCGCGTCGGTGGCCCAAAAACCGATGGCGAACAGGATCACGCCGGCGGCGGGCAGGACGCCGGGCGTTTCGGTCCATAGCGGTGCCGCGAGCAGGATTGCCGCGACGATCGTTGTCAGCAATCCGAACAATTGTGCGGTGTTGAACCGCGCTCTCACTAGTTCGCTCATGGTTTTCCGCTTGTCCGGCCGGTGCGGCCAACTGAGAGGCTGGGACGCGTATTTTAGCAATCGACAGAGGGTTGCGCGAGCTGTCGGGTACCATGGTATGGCGCGGCAGCCATACGCTGAACGCGGTCCAGACATTTGGATGATTGTGAAGAATTCTCGTGAAGTGTAAATCTGGAATCCACGCCGCACGATGCGATCTGAAGGAACATGAACAGCAACAGTTCGAACGAGCCTGTGCAGTATCGCAATTTCGGTGCGGTTGCTGTGATCACCATCAACAACCCGCCGGTCAACGCGCTTGCGAAACAAGTGCGAATGGCGATCGCCGACTATCTCGAGACGGCGGCCGGCGACCATATGACGAGGGCGGTGGTGATTTCCGGGAATGGCCGCAACCTGTGTGGTGGCGCCGACATCCGCGAGTTCAACACGCCCGACCGCCAGGTCCGGCCCATGACGCGTGATCTGATGAATCTGATCGAGGCGATGGACAAGCCGGTAGTGGCGGCAATCCACGGGCCGACACTGGGCGGCGGCCTGGAGCTCGCGCTCGGCTGCCACTACAGGGTCACCCATCGCGATGCCCGACTCGGCCTGCCGGAGGTCCTGCGCGGTGTCATCCCTGGTGCGGGCGGCACGCAACGCCTGCCACGTCTTGTTGGCTTTCGCACCGCGGCTGAGATGATCACCAGCGCCGCGTCGGTGGATGGGCCCAAAGCGCTGGAGATCGGCCTCGTCGACCGGGTGGCGGAGGACGATGATGTCTGCGCCGATGCGGTCAGGTTTGCCGAAGACCTGGTCGCCGGTGATATCGGTCCGCGCCGGGTCAGCGAAATGCCGATCGATCTGGATGTCGAAGCCGGCGAGGCGCTGGTCGGCGAAATCCGCCAGAAACTCGAAAAAACCGCGCGCGGCATGCGGGCGCCGTTCAGGTGCCTCGAAAGTGTCGCGAATACATTGACCATGTCGTTCGCCGACGGATGGGCCCGCGAGGCGGAAATCAGCACCGAGGCGGTGGCATCCGATGAGTCCCGGTCGTTGGTACACGCGTTCTTCGCCGAACGACAGGTTTCCAAGATTCCCGACATTCCCGCGGATACCCCGAAGCGAACCATTGAACGAGTGGCGATCATCGGGGCGGGTACGATGGGCGGCGGAATTGCCATGTCGTTCGCCAACGCTGGCATGCCGGTGACATTGATCGATTCGGGACAGTCCGCGCTCGACCGGGGAATTGCGCGGATCAGGGAAAATTATGCGGCCACCCGCGACCGCGGCCGCCTGAGCGCTGAAGACATGGAAACACGCATGGCGTTGATCACCGGCGCGGTCGGCGTCAACGCGGCAGCCGAGGCCGACCTGATCATCGAAGCCGTGTTTGAAGAAATGGACATCAAGCAGAAGATATTCGGTGAGTTGGACGCGCTTGCCCGCGACGGCGCCATTCTGGCGACCAACACGTCGACCCTCGACGTGGACGAGATCGCGGCCGTCACCAAACGGCCGGGCGACGTGCTGGGCCTGCATTTTTTCAGCCCCGCGAACGTCATGACCCTGCTCGAGATCGTACGAGCCGAGAAGACAGATAAAGAGGTTATTGCAACCGTGCTCGATCTGTCGGCCCGGATCGGGAAGACCGGTGTCGTGGTCGGCGTGTGCGACGGGTTTGTGGGCAATCGGATGCTGGCGCCGTTCTGGCGTCAGGGAGACTTTTTGGTTGAGGAAGGCGCCTCCCCCCAGGACGTCGACCGGGTCATGGAGGAGTTTGGTTTCCGCATGGGCCCGTTCCGGGTTTCGGACCTGGCCGGTCTCGATATCAGCTGGGCGATCGAGCAGCGCCGGGCCGAAACGCGTCCCGCCGATGAGCGGTTTTCACCCCTGCTGGGACGGATCTGCGAGAAGGGACGCTTCGGACAGAAAACCGGTGCCGGCTGGTATCGCTATGAGGGCCGCAACGCGGTGCCGGACGATGAGATCGAGACCCTGATCACCGCGCGGTCCGAGGAAATGGGGATTACCCGGCGCGCGATCACGGATTCGGAAATTCTGCAGCTCTGTATTTATCAGTTGATAAATGAGGGCGCGAAAATTCTCGAAGAGGGCATGGCGATCCGGTCGTCGGATATCGATGTCATCTGGCTTCACGGCTACGGATTCCCGCGCTGGCGCGGCGGCCCGATGTTCTATGCCGACATGGTCGGCTTGCCGGAGATCGTCGCGACCATGGACCGCTACCACGGTGAGTGGGGCGACAAATGGGAACCCGCAGCACTTCTGCGGGAGTTGGCGGATGGCGGTTCCAGCTTCAAGGAATGGGACGCGGGCCGGACGGCTTGAGCGGGGCAACGCCCGGGATTAGACCGGCACCGTCGCGCCACCGTCGATCACCAGGGTCTGGCCTGTCATCCAGCGGCCGGCATCTGACGCCAGGAAAACGGCGGCCCCGGCGATATCTTCCGGCTCGCCCAGCCGCCTGAGCGGCGTGGCGGCGATACGCGGATCGGCGAACTTCGGATTCTCCCAAAGCGCGCGCGCAAAATCCGTTTTCACCAGCCCCGGTGCGATGGCGTTGACCCGGATGTTGTCCGGGCCGAGCTCGACGGCGAGGTTCTTCGCGAGCTGGATGTCGGCGGCCTTGGAAATGTTGTAGGCGCCGATCACATCGCTGCCGCGCAGGCCGCCGATCGACGAAACCAGGATGATCGCCCCGCCGTCTTTCGCGTTTTCTTTCATGTCCGGCACGACCAGCTGCGCGAGCCAGAGCTGGGCCTGGATGTTGGTGTGCATGACCTTGGCGAAGACATCGTCGGGGATGTCCATCGAAGGGCCGTAATAGGGGTTGATGGCTGCGTTGCAGACGAGGATATCCACCGGACCGAGCGTCTCTCTGGTGCGCGCGACGAGGTTTTCCAGCTCGTCTTTCCGGCCCACATTGCAGGGCACGCCGACCACGTTGTGTCCGGCATCTTTCAGCATGGCTTCGGTTTCGGAGACGCGACCGGCATCGCGGCTGGAAACCGAAACATTCGCGCCGGCCTCGGCCAGGGCGAATGCGATCGCGCGACCGATGCCCTTGGTCGAACCCGTGACGATGGCGGTTTTGCCCGAAAGGTCGAACGGCGTGCTCATGACGATTCCCCTATTCACTCCAATGCCGGTATCCTAGGCGAAGTCACAACGTTCGGCACCCGCTCGGACGATGGAATGCTCGTTGGCCTGTTCCCGGGGGAAGAGATGGAATTCGAACTGTCAAAACGCTGTGTTGAAATGCGCACGCAGCTGCTCGCTTTCATGGATGAGTTTGTCTATCCGAACGAGGAGACGTTCGACACGCAGCTCGACACGCAGGGCACGCGCTGGCAAACGCCGCAGATCGTCGACGACCTGAAGGCCGAAGCGAAGAAACGCGGCTTGTGGAACCTGTTCCTTCCCGACGACCATCACGGTGCGGGGCTGACCAATGTCGAGTATGCGCCGCTTTGCGAGATCATGGGCCGGGTCGACTGGGCGCCGGAGGTGTTCAACTGCAACGCGCCGGACACGGGCAATATGGAGGTGCTGCACATGTACGGCACCCCCGCCCAGCAGGATGAATGGCTGACGCCGTTGCTGAACGGCGAGATTCGCTCCGCCTTTGCCATGACCGAGCCCGACGTCGCGTCGTCAGACGCGACCAACATCGAATGCTCTATCACCCGCGACGGCGACGACTATGTCATCAACGGCCGCAAATGGTGGACGTCGAACGCCGGGAACCCGCGTTGCAAGATCATGATCGTGATGGGCAAGACCGATCCCACGGCCGCCCGGCACGAACAGCAGTCGCAGATCCTGGTGCCGACCGAAACACCCGGGGTCACGATCAAGCGTATGCTCAACGTGATGGGCTATGACGATGCCCCCCATGGCCATGCCGAGGTGAGCTTCGACAATGTGCGGGTGCCGGCAGATAATCTGATACTTGGCGAAGGCCGCGGGTTCGAGGTCGCACAGGGCCGCCTCGGACCGGGGCGCATCCATCACTGCATGCGCGTCATCGGCGTGGCCGAGCGCGCGCTGGAGGCGATGTGTGTGCGCGCGGCCGAACGCGAGACCTGGGGCAAGCTCCTGGCCGAGCGCGGTATCACCGAGGAACGCATCGCCCAGTCGCGGATCGAGATCGAGATGTGCCGGCTTCTGGTGATGAAGGCGGCCTGGATGATGGACACGGTCGGCAACAAGGAGGCCCGCCAGGAGATCGCCATGATCAAGGTGGCCGCGCCGAACATGGCGCTGGACGTTATCGATCGGGCGCTGCAGCTGCATGGCGGCGGCGGCATGAGCGACGATTTTCCCCTCGCGGCGATGTATGCGCGCACCCGCGCGATGCGCCTTTTCGACGGTCCCGACGAGGTTCACCGGCGCCAGATTGCCCGCCTCGAGCTGCGCCGCCAGGTCGAAGGCTGGCCGCGCAACCGCCCGGTGTCTGCATGATCGCGGTCATCTTCGAGGTCTGGCCCGCCGAAGGGCGCCTCGAGGATTATCTCGGGATCGCCCATGATCTGGCGACGGAGCTCGAGAAAATCGACGGATTCGTCTCGGTCGAGCGGTTCGAGAGCATCTACAACCCGGGCAAGTACCTGGCCTTGTCGTTCTTTCGCGACGAAGAGGCCGTGAAAGCCTGGCGGACCCATGCGAAACATCAGATCGCGCAGGCGAAGGGTCGCGGCGGCATTTTCTGGAACTACCGCCTTCGGGTCGCCGAGGTGTTGCGCGACTACGGACCCGACGAGCGCGCCGAAGCGCCGGGGGACACGGCTGGCGGCAAGTAAAGCCGGCGGGGTGTCGGCAGGCGCAGCCCTGCCTTGCGTGCTGTTCCTTTGCGCGGGCCGCAGCCCTGCACTACGCTGACGTCGGGAACATTTCGGGGAGTAGGCTATGAGTCTGGATCTGGTGCTGCGCAACGCGCGGATCGTCGGTGGCGACGCCGATGCGCCGTTACAGGATATTGGCGTTTCCGAGGGCCGCATCGCGGCGATCGAGGCAGAGCTGCCCGAGGCGGTCGAGAGCCTCGATGTGGACGGCGGGCTGGTGTCCGGCGGACTGATCGAAACCCACATCCATCTCGACAAGTCCCGCCTGCTCGACCGCTCCGAGCCGGCACCCGACCGGGGTGTGGACCATATGAAGCGCGTCTCGGCGGTGAAGCCGGGCTTCACGGTCGAGGATGTCTACAAGCGCGCCGGTGCCTCGCTGGAGACCGC
Organism: Alphaproteobacteria bacterium; assembly: GCA_965261975.1. Lineage (GTDB taxonomy): Bacteria > Pseudomonadota > Alphaproteobacteria > UBA6615 > UBA6615 > UBA8079. The sequence continues at coordinate 86,220 of CBDHEC010000024.1, read as the reverse complement.
GATTGCCCACGGTTGTACCCATATGCGGACCCATGTGGAGGTCGACCCCAATGTCGGCCTGAAGAGCGTGGATGCGCTGGAGCAGCTGGCAAAGGATTACGCCTGGGCCATCGAACTCGAGCTCTGCGTGTTCCTGCAGGAGGGCTGGACGGGCGTGCCCGAGGGTGACGCCAATCTGGTGGCGACCCTTGAACGCGGGGCGACGGCCATCGGCGGTGCGCCGAGTTACGACGAAGACGGCCCCGCACAGATCAACCGTATCTTCGAGCTGGCCAAGGCGTATGACGTCGATGTCGACATCCATCTCGACGTCGGCCCGAACCATGATCATCTCGATATCTACCAGGTCTGCGAGCTTGCCGACAAAATCGGCTGGGGCGGCTGCGTGGCCGTGGGCCACGGCTCGAAATACTCATCCATGCCGCCGGAGAAGCTGCGTGACCTGGGCAAGCTGATGTCCGACAGCGGCGTGACCCTGACGGTGTTGCCGGCAACGGATCTGTTTACGGTGGGCCGGCATCAGGACCATTCGGTGATGCGCGGCGTGGCCGACGGCAACGCGCTCGCCGCCCACGGTGTGAATTGTTGCCTGTCCACCAACAACATTCTCAATCCGTTCACGCCGTTTGGCGACGGCTCATTGATGCGGATCGCCAACATGTACGCGAATGTTGCCCAGCGCGGCACGCGGGACGAGCTGACCGAGTGTTTCGCGATGATGACCGACCGGCCCGCGAAGTTCCTGGGTCGCGAGGATTACGGTGTCGCGGTCGGCAACGCGGCGGACCTGGTGGTCTGGGACGCGGAGACGGCCGCCGACGCGGTGGCGATCAACGCCGAGGCGCGTTTCGGCTTCAAGGCCGGGCGGCGGACCTTCACCCGCACCGCGGTCGACCTGCACCGCCCCTAGCGTCCAGCGTCAGTAACCGATCGCCGCGCCGTCCGAGCGCGGGTCCGAGCCGCCGGTGTAGAGCCCCGAGCCGGGTTCGATCACGATCCCATGGGCCTGGCCCGCGCGGTTGTTCCAGTCCGCCCAGCGGTTGATCTTGTGGCCGCGTGACGCCAGCCCTTCGAAGACGGGCTCGGGCATGCGTCCCTCGAGATGCAGCATGTCGCGGGCCTCGCCCAGCGAAATGCGGCCCGACAGGAAACGCGGCAGTTCCAGCGCCTCCTGGATGTTCAGGCCGAAATCGATCATGTCGGTGAACAGTTGCAGCTGGATCTGCGGCTGCCCGTCGGCCCCCTGGGTGCCGAGCAGGGACCAGAGCTCGCCGTCGCGCTTGGACATTGACGCCATCAGGGTGTGCTGGGGGATTTTCCCCGGCTCCAGCCGGTTCGGGTGCGCCGGGTCGAGTGAGAAATAGCTCGCCCGGTTCTGCAGCATGATCCCGGTACGCCCCGCGACCTGCCCCGACCCGAAGGCCGCGAACAGGCTCTGGATCAGAGAGACGGCGTTGCCCTCGCTGTCGATGGCGGCCATGTAGACCGTATCACCCGCGAGGCTGCCATGCGACGGCACCTTGTCCCAGGGCAGGGCGGTCTCCAGGTCGATCAGCCCGCGGCGTTCGTCGGCATAGGCCTTGGAGATCAGCTGGTCGACCGGCACGTCGATGAAGTCGGGGTCGGCGAGCAGCCGGTCGCGGTCGTGAAAGGCGATCTGCTTGGCCTGGACCAGAAGATGGATGTGCTCGGGGCTCAGCATCTCCAGCTTGTGGAGCTCGAACGGCTCGATCAGGTTGAGCATCTCCAGCACCGTGAAACCCTGGGTCGGGGGCGGCGTGTTGTAGATGGTGACGCCGCGATACTCGCTGGAAATGGGCTCGCCCCATCGCGCGGTCTGACCGGCGAAATCCGCTTCCGTGAAGATGCCGCCCGCCGCCGCGGCGAACCGCGCCATCTCGGCGGCTGTCTCGCCCTCATAGAAACCGGCCCGGCCCGCCTCTGCGAATTGCTCGAGGCTGCGCGCGAGGTCCGGGTTGACCAGCTTCGTGCCCGTCGCCGGCGGCGTACCGTCGGGCAGGAAGATGCGCGCGGAATATTCGTTGGCGCCCAGGTCGTCCCGACGCTCGACGATATGTCCCGCCAGCCGCTCGGTGACCGGGAAGCCGTCGCGCGCGTAGCCGATCGCGGCCTCGAGGATGCGCGGCAGCGGCAGGCGGCCATACGCCATGTGCGCTTCGTCCCAGCTCGCCAGCGCGCCGGGCACCGTCAGGGTCGCGGGGATCACGCCGCGGAAGGGGATGTCGGACAGGCCGCGGGCCGCCATGGCGTCCAGGGTGCCGCCGGCCGCGGCGCGTCCGCCGCCGTTAAGATATTTGACCGCCCCGGTCTTGGCGTCGTGGATCAGCCAGAAGGCATCGCCGCCGATGCTGGTCATGTGCGGGTAGAGCACGGCCAGGGCGGCGCTCGTGGCCATCGCCGCATCGACGGCCGAACCGCCGGCGCGCAGCACGTCGACCCCGGCTGCCGAGGCCAGCGAATGCGGCGAGGTAACGAGGCCGTTGGGTGCCAGGGTGACCGGCCGTCCGGTTTGCGTGTTCATTTATTGCAACCCAGTCAGTGCGAACGTGATCTGTGAGGAAGGGGCCGGAAAAGGTATCATGGGCGAAACCGCTTCTCCCACCCCATCCCGGAATGCCCGCCATGAATGAACCGCGCAACCTTTCCATCGACGGAGATCGTCTTTGGCAGAGCATCATGGACATCGCCGAGATCGGCCCGACCGAGAAGGGCGGCAGCCGCCGCCTGGCGCTCACCGATCTCGACCGAGAGGCGCGGGACCTGTTCGTCGACTGGTGCAAGGCGGCCGGTTGCACCGTGAGCGTGGACCAGATGGGCAATATCTTTGCCCGCCGCGCCGGGCGGGATGATTCCCTGCCACCCGTGGTGACCGGCAGCCACCTGGACACGCAGCCGACCGGCGGGAAGTTCGACGGGATTTACGGCGTGCTCGCGGGCCTCGAGGTGATCCGCAGCCTCAACGATCTGGACTATGAGACCGAGCACCCCATCGAGGTTGTCTGCTGGACCAACGAGGAGGGCAGCCGGTTCGCGCCGGCCATGATCTCGTCCGGCGTCTTCGGCGGCCAGCACACGTTGGAACACGGACTGTCGCGTGCCGATGTGGACGGCAAGACCATCGGCGAGGAGCTTGAACGAATCGGCTATGCCGGCGATCAACCCGTCGGCGGCCGCGACCTGCACGCCTATGTCGAGGCGCATATCGAGCAGGGGCCGATCCTCGAGGATGAGGACATCTCCATCGGCGTCGTCACCGGGGCCCAGGGTCAACGCTGGTACGAGATCACGCTAACCGGCCAGGAATCCCATGCCGGTACCACGCCCATGGAGCGTCGCCGCGATGCGCTGGTCGGCGCGGCGCGAATCGTCGAGCTGGTCCACCGGATCGGCATGGACAATGCGCCCGATGCGCGCTCGACCGTGGGCATGATCGAATCCTATCCCAACTCGCGGAACGTCATCCCGGGCCAGGTCTTCATGACCGCGGAGTTTCGCCATCCCGACGACGACATCCTGCGCGATATGGACGCGAAGCTGCATGCGGGCATGAAAGACATCGTCGCCGAGATAGGCCTCGAGAGCGAATTCGAGGAAATCTTCTATATCGAGCCGATTGTCTTCGCCGAGCGCTGCGTAACCGCGGTGCGCAATGCCGCCGCGAGCCGGGAATTGTCGGCCCGCGATATCATCTCGGGTGCGGGTCACGATGCCTGCAACGTGGCGGCGGTCGCGCCGACGTCGATGATCTTCATCCCTTGCGTCGACGGCATCAGCCACAACGAAATCGAGGATGCGAAGCCCGAATGGGTGAGCGCCGGCGGCCAGGTTCTGCTGGGCGCGATGCTCGAACTGGCCGGCGGCGGGGACTAGTCGCCCGCCTCCACCAACCCCCAGGCCCTGATCGACAGCTGGCGGGTCAGATCCCGGCGCAGCAGCGCCTCGGGCGACGAGGCGTTGCCCTGCAGCCCGCGGTAATAGACGCCCTGGATGATCGCCGCGAGGCGGAACAGGGAGAGCACCAGGTAGAAGTTCCAGTTCTCGATCTCGCCGCGTCCGGTATGCCGGCAATAGGCGGCGACATAGTCGTCGACTGATGGAATGCCCGGGGTCGTCGGGTCGAGCCCGCGCATGTCGCCGAAGGATTCCTCCGGCCAGTGGTAGGGCAGGCAGTTATAAGCCAGGTCCGAGAGCGGATGGCCCAAGGTCGAGAGCTCCCAGTCCAGCACCGCGATCACCTTGGGTTCGTCATGGGCGATGATCAGGTTTTCCAGCCGGAAGTCGCCATGGACGATGGTCGTCTCGCTGTCGTCGGGCATGTTGTCGGGCAGCCAGGCCATGAGATGGTCCATCTCGGCCAGCTCGTCGGTCTTGGACGCCTCATACTGCTTCGACCAGCGTGCCACCTGGCGGCCCATGTAACCGCCGATCCGGCCATAGTCGCCCAGGCCCACCGCTTCGAAATCCACCTGGTGGAGGGCGGCGAGTGTTTCGATCATCGAGGCCGAGACCGCGGCGCGCTCATCCGGCGTCAGGTCCGGCAGGGAGGGGTCGTGGAACACGCGGCCGTCGGCATGGTCCATCAGGAAGAACTCGGTGCCGACGATGGACGTGTCCTCGCACAGCGCCAGGGTTCGCACGACCGGTACGTCCGTATCCGCCAGGGCCGAGGTGATCCGGTGCTCCCGGTCGACCGCGTGGGCCGACGGCAGCAGCTCGCCCGGCGGCTTCTTGCGCAGCACGTAGCGCCGGCCGTTCGCGTCGGTCAGCAGGAAGGTCGGGTTCGACATGCCGCCCTGGAATTGCGCCAGCTCGAGCGGGCCTTCGAAGCCTTCGATGTTGGCGGCCATCCACGTGACCAGTGGTGCATCGTCGAAACGGTGCTGTTCGAGCACGGGCACGACCTGGTCGGTGCGTGAGAAAGTACGCGCAGCGGTACTCATTGTGAGGTGGCCCCGATGGGTTCGGGGAACAGCAGGCGGACGGTCTGGGTGACCACGGCGGGCCGTTCGCTGCCTTCGAGTTCGATGACGCCGTCGAGGACGAGATGCACGCTGCCGTCGGGGCGCTTCTCCGCGCTGGCCAGGGACTGGCGCAGGCGGACCCGCGAGTTGACCGGCACCATGGCCGTGAAGCGCACCTTGTTGAGCCCGTAATTGATGGTGTGGGCGAGGTTGTCGACCTGGAAGAACGGGTAGCTCAGCCCCGGGATCAGCGACAGCACGAGGAAGCCATGGGCAATCGTCGTGCCGGTGGGCATTTCGGTCGCGGCGCGCTCGGGGTCCACATGCAGCCATTGATGGTCGTTGGTGACCTCGGCGAAGGCATCGATCTGCGCCTGGTCGATCAGGACCCAGTCGCTGACGCCGAGTTCTTGGCCGACCTTGTCGAGAAATTCATCGGGGTGTCCGTAATGAGACAATTTTCTTGCTCCGTTTGACCGGCCGCGCGGGTCTGCGCATCATATTGGTCACTGCCGCCTGGAATGAAATTAGACCACAGAATTAGCACAGGCGTATGCGGGAATCAGGGGACGGATATGAGTGACGTTGTGAGCTATGAGATCGCGGGACGGGTCGCTGTCCTGACCATCGACAACCCGCCGGTCAACGCGCTGGGTCACGCGGTGCGCGAGGGTATCGTCGCCGGGATGGAACGTGCGGTTGCCGATGCATCCGTCGAGGCCATCGTGTTGATCGGCGCGGGGCGCACGTTTCCCGCCGGCGCGGACATCCGAGAGTTCGACCAGCCGGCGCGCGAACCCCATCTGATGACGGTGATCGACCGGCTCGACGACATCGAGAAACCCATCGTCGCCGCGATCCACGGGACCGCGCTCGGCGGCGGGCTGGAGCTGGCCCTGGGTTGTCATTTCCGCGTCGCGTCTTCGAGCGCGCGGGTCGGCACGCCCGAGGTCAATCTCGGGATATTTCCCGGAGCGGCCGGGACACAGCGCCTGCCGCGGGTGGCCGGGCTGGACCACGCGCTCGAGCTGATCGTTCTGGGAAAACCCGTCGGGGCCGCCAAGGCGCTCGAATACGGGATCATCGACGAAATCATCGAAGGCGATCTGCGCGACGGAGCCGTCGCGTTTGCCGAGAAGATCCTGTCCGACGGCACGCCGCGCCAAATCTCCAGCGAACCGCAAAACGGGATCGGCTCGCCGGAGGAACATGCCGAGACCATCGAGAAATATCGCGACCTCGCCAACCGTCGCTTTCGCGGCCAGGATTCGCCCCATCAGGCCATCGAGAGCGTCATCGACGGGCTGCGCATGCCGTACCCGGATGCGGTGGCGGCGGACCGTGTGCGGTTCGAGGCCTGCAAGACGAGTGGCCAGTCGGCAGCCCTGCGCTACGCCTTCTTCGCCGAGCGCGAGGCGGCGAAGATTCCCGACATCGGCAAGGATGTTGCCCCGCGTCCGATCGACAGTGCAGGCGTGATCGGCGCGGGCACCATGGGCCGCGGCATCGCCATCAGCCTGGCGGATTCGGGCCTCCCCGTGACCATCGTCGAGACCGGCCAGGAGGCGCTGGATGCGGCTTTGGCCGAGATCGCGAAGCTCTACGAGGCGATGGTGGCGCGGGGCCGGATCGACACGGCCACGAAGGACGAACGCCTCGGACGCATTTCCGGTGCGCTGGACTATGGCGCCCTGTCGGACGCCGACCTCGTCATCGAGGTCGCGTTCGAGGATATGGACGTGAAGAAGCAGATTTTCGGTGCCCTGGAGAAAGTCGCCAAGCCCGGTGCGATCCTCGCCACCAACACGTCGTATATGGATATCGATGCCATCGCGGCGGCCACGTCGCGGCCCGAAGACATCATCGGCCTGCATTACTTCGCACCCGCCAACGTGATGCGCATGCTCGAGGTGGTGCGCCCGGCGAACTGTGCGCCCGACGCCATCGCCACGGGGATGGCGCTGGCCAAGCGCACCGGCAAGGTCGGCGTGCTGGCGGGCGTCTGCCATGGCTTCGTCGCCAACCGCTCGCGTCTTCCGCTGGTCCGGGAAGCCACGTTCCTGGTCGAGGAGGGGGCGTCACCGGCCCAGGTGGACAAGGTACTGACCGATCTGGGCATGCCCATGGGCCCGCTCGCGGTGAGCGACCTGTCAGGCCTCGATGTGAGCTGGCGGATGCGCCAGTCCCTCGCCGATCAACGCGATCCGGATGCGCGCTACATGCATCTGGCCGACCGGATGTGCGAGCTCGGCCGATTCGGCATCAAGGCCGGGCAGGGCTGGTATGCCTATGAAGAGGGCGGGCGGCGGCCGCAGCCCGACCCGGAGGTCGAGGGCGTCGCGGCGGCCGTGGCGAAGGAGCAGGGCATCGCACGCCGGGATATCTCCGACGACGAGATCCGCGCGCGCTGTCTGTACGCGGCGATCAACGAGGGGGCCAAGATTCTCGACGAGGGTATCGCCAGCCGCGCCTCGGACATCGATGTGATGTGGCTCTACGGCTTCGCCTTCCCGCGCTGGCGCGGCGGCATCATGTTCATGGCCGATGAGATCGGGTTGGGCGAGATTCTCGACCAGATCAAGGCGTTCGAGAAGGTTCACGGCAAACTCTGGGCCCCGTCGCCCCTGCTGGAGCGTCTGGTAGCCGAGGGCGGCAGCTTCACCCGCTAGCTGTCGTTCGGCTCCCATTCGGGGGCGACCAACCGCCGCTTGCCGTCTTCCGTCTTGGCGATGCCGGGTTCGTCCAGGTTTTTCCGGTCCCACAGCTGGCAGGTGACGGGCACATGCTTCTGGTCCAGTGCCTCGCAGTAGTTCGTGTACTCACACACCCGGACCGCCCCGCCATGACCGCCGCGGACCTTCCGGAACCAGTCCGGGTCGGCGAGGCTCTGGCGGGCGAAGCCGATGATATCGGCCTGGTCCGCCTGCAGGATATCCTCGGCCTGGCGGAACCCGTGGATGCCGCCGGTCAGGACCACCGGCGTACCGCAGCCCGCGTCGCGCACCGCCTTGCGGATCGCCGACACGGGCTCGATGTTTCGGCCAAACGGCCCCCGCGCGTCGGAGATATATTGCGGCATGCACTCGTATCCGCTGGGGCCCGTGTAGGGATAGGCCGCCTGGCCCACCGCCGGCCGCTTGGCATCCTCGAACTTGCCGCCGCGCGATAGCGACAGCACATCGAAGCCGGCGCGCGCAAACGCCGACCCGAAATAGGCGGCATCCACGACCTCGTTGCCGCCGTCGATGCAGTCTTCGGCCAGAAACCGCGTGCCGACCACGTAATCCTCGCCCACGGCGGCGCGCACGGCGGCATACACCTCGAGCGGCAGCCGCGCGCGGTTCTCGCGCGATCCGCCATAGCCGTCCGCGCGGGTGTTCAGGGCCGAGAGGAACGAGGCCATGGTGTAGGCGTGGGCGTAATGCAGCTCGACCCCGTCGAACCCGGCCTCGCGCGCGCGCCGGGCGGCATCGGCGAACAGCCCGGGCAGGACGAAGGGCAATTCGGCGATCTGGGGCAGGTCGGTATCGGTCACCCGCTCGCGGTAGCCCTGGTGCAGGGATTCGCGTTCGCGCGGGGTGAGCACATCGGCGAGCTCGTCCTCGGGCAGGCCCGCCAGGTGGGTGCGGATTGTCTCTTCGGGCCAGTCACTTGCATTCAATGCATCGCGGTGCCGGTCGGTGATCGCGAGGAATCGCTCGAAATATTTTGCCGGGTCGGGGCGGCGGCGGACGGCGAGGAAGTCGATCAGCTGGATAAACAGCTTCGTGTGGCCGTCGCTCTCCCGGCGGACGGTCTCGGCGAGCCTGGTCAGTCCGGGAATGTAGCGATCATCTCCGATCCGCAACAGCGGCCCCGAGGGAATATCCCGGATGCCCGTCGCTTCGACGACGATGGCGCCGGGGCGCCCGCGCGCGAAGCGGCCATACCAGTCGAGCACATTGTCGGTCACCTCGCCCTCGCCGGTTGCCCGCCATGGCACCATGGCGGGGACCCAGGTGCGGGAATCCAGCGCGATGGGGCCGATATCAACCGGCTGGAACAGCATCGCGGCGCCGGCTTCGTCTGCGGCCGGCCATTCCCCGGGGTCGGGCTCCCAGCGGATACGTTCGGGCGGGCGCCACATGATCAGCTGTCCTCGTTGGTGGTGGCGAGGGACGCCTTGAGCTGGGCGAGATTACGATAGAGCGCTTCGAGGCTCCTCCGGTCGACACCCTCGAAGAGCGTGCTGATCCAGTCGGCATGGGCATCCGACATCTTCGCGAAGGCCCGTGCGCCGCCGGGCGTGAGCTCGATGATCTGCGCCCGCCTGTCGTTCGGGTCCGGGCGCCGGGTGACCATCTTCTCCTCGACGAGGCGATCGATCAGCGATGTGACGTTGCCGTTGGTGACCATCAGGCGACGCGACAGTTCGCCCATGGTGAGGCCGCCATTCGCCCGGTCGAGCTGGGCAAGCAAGTCGAAGCGGGCGATTGAAATGTCGAAACGGCTGCGCAACCGGGCGCGGACTTCACCCTCGATCATGTTGGTGCAGGTCATCAGGCGCAACCAGGTCCGCAGGTCGAGCCGATCGTCGGCCGTCAGGCCTGTCTCGAGATCACCTTGAGGAACGCCGTCGGGCATCACGAATCCTCGCCGGTGATTTCAATCGCCTGTCCTGTCACCGTTTTCGCCGCCGGGCCGCACAGGGCTGCGACCATCTCCGCAACTTCACCCGGCTGGACCAGGCGCCCGCCGGCGTTGGCGGCCGCGAGTTCGTCGCGCGCGTCGGCTTCGGACCGGCCGGTGGTCGCGGCGATCTTGCGGATGGCCGCCTGCAGCATTTCGGTGTCCGTATAGCCGGGGCACACGGCGTTGACGGTAATTCCCTTGTTCTCGACTTCAAGCGCCAGCGACCGGGTCAGGCCGACGACACCGTGCTTGGCGGCGCAATAGGCGGCCACATAGGGGTAGCCTTCCAGCCCCGCGGTCGATGCGATGTTGATGATTCGCCCATAGCCTGCGTCGAGCATGGCGGGGAGGACCGCGTGCGTGCAGGCGTAGACGCTGGTCAGGTTGAGAGCCAATGCTCCGTCCCAGCTTTCCCGGTCGAGCCGCGTGAACGGTGTGCTCTCGGCACCACCCGCGTTGTTGACCAGGATGGCGGGTGGGCCCAGTTCGGCGATCAGCTCCGTGAACGTCTGCACGACACCATCGCCGTTGGTGACGTCGAGCGTATGCACATGGGGCGAGACCTCGGACTGCAGGCGAATCTCGACGGCGGTCTCCTTGAGGCTGCGCTCGGTACGGCCGAGCAGCGCGATATTGGCGCCGCGCTTGGCGAGGGCCAGCGCGATTTCGCGGCCGATGCCGCGCCCGCCGCCGGTAACAATCGCCAGTTTCCCGTCCAGGGGTGTGGTCATCCTACGCTTGTGCTCCGCTCTATTATTATTTTAGAATTAAAATATATAGAGATGAAATATCAAGCGCGATGATCGAGATTCTTCAACCGGAAAACTGGGTGCCGCCGAAAGGCTATGCCAACGGCATGGCGGCGACGGGGCGCCTCGTATTTGTCGGCGGCCAGATTGGCTGGAACCCCGAGACGGGTCACTTCGAGACCGACGATTTCGCCGCCCAGGTCGGCCAGGCGCTGGAGAATGTGCGCGCGGTCCTGGCCGAGGCGGGTGGCCTTCCCGAACATATCACCCGCCTGACATGGTTCGTGACCGACAAGCAGGCTTACCTGGAGAACCCAAAGGGGGTTGGTGGGTTCTACCGGTCGGTCATGGGCCGTCATTTCCCCGCCATGTCGGTCGTCGAGGTGTCCGCGCTGGTGGAAGATCGCGCGCGAGTCGAGATCGAGGCGACAGCGGTTTTGCCGCAAAAATAGAACTCCCCCGAAAGACGGACACGCACGGCGCTTTCCATCGGTCGGGCGATATGGTCTCATAGGGAAAATCTCTAGGGAGGAGTTGAAAATGCTCAAGAAATTACTGGGAACAGCCACGGCCCTGACGCTTCTGGCGTCACCGGCTGCTGCGGATATCAAGATCGGTTTCGTGACCACGCTGACGACGCCCGTGGCGGTCATCGGCAAGGACATGCGCGATGCCGTCGAACTGGCGATGGAACATATCGGTGGCAAGATGGCCGGCGAGGATGTCGAGATCGTCTACGCTGACGATGAGTTCAATTCGCAGAAAGGCAAACAAGCGACCGAGCGCCTGGTGTTGCGCGACGATGTCGACATCGTCGCCGGTTACATCTGGTCGAACGTGTTGCTTGCCTCTGCACCCGTCGTGCTCAACGCCGACAAGATCCTGATCAGCGCCAATGCGGGGCCGTCGCCGCTCGCCGGTGCGCAGTGCAATGCGAACTTCTTCAACATCGCCTGGCAGAATGACCAGACCCCGATGGCGCTCGGTGAACTGCTCAACCAGCAGGGGGTCGAGTCCCTCTACCTGGTCGCGCCGAACTATGCCGCCGGCCAGAACATGGTCGCGGGCGTCGAACGCACCTTCAAGGGCAAGGTCGTCGGCAAGGACATGACCGTCTGGCCGTCCCAGCGGGACTGGTCGGCCGAGCTGTCCAAGGTCAAGGCGGCCAAGCCGGACGGTGTCTTCACCTTCTATCCTGGTCCGGCCGGACCGGCCTTCATCAAGCAGTATCAGCAGGCGGGGCTCGAGGGCCAGGTGCCGCTCTACTCGGTCTACACGCTGGATTCGATCAGCCTGCCGCTGTTCCAGAAGGCCGGCATGGAGACCGTGCTGGGCACCAAGATGACCCAGTTCTGGGCACCTGATCTGGACAATGCGGCGAACAAGAAGTTCGTTGGCGACTTCCGCAAGAAGTATGGGCGTTACCCGTCCTTCTATGCCGCGCAGAGCTACGACTCGATCATGTTCATCAAGTCGGCGGTCGAGGCCGTGAGCGGCGATATCGGCAATACCGACGGGATGCGCGCCGCGCTGAAGAAGGCAGACTTCGATTCGATCCGCGGTGACTTCAAGATGGGCAACAATCACTTCCCCATCCAGAACTTCTACGAGCGAACCGTGGTCAAGGATGCCGAAGGCAACTGGACCACCGCCGTGGGCCGTGCGGTTCTGACCGATCATCAGGACCCCTATGCCAGCCAGTGCAAGATGTAGGCACACGGCTATCTGAAACCTGTGGGCGGGGATGCGTAGGCATCCCCGCTTGCATGTCCGCTGCCGTTAGCTGCTAGGGCGCGATGGATTACGTCCTCCTCACCGAACAATTCCTGAACGGGTTTCAGCTCGGGATCATCCTGTTCCTGATGGCGGCAGGGCTGACCCTGGTGTTCGGGATCATGGACCTGGTGAACCTGGCCCACGGGTCGATGTTCATGATCGGCGCCTTCGTCGGTGGCTCCATCGCCCTGCTCACCGGCTCCTTCATCATCGGCGTGATCGTGATGATCCCGGCCATGCTGATCATCGGCATCGTCGTCGAGATGACTACCCTGCGGACGCTCTATCCGCGTGATCATCTCGACCATGTGCTGGCCACCTTCGGTCTCATTCTGTTTTTCAACGAGGCGACCCGCCTGATCTGGGGCCCGGAGGGCCTCGTCGTGCCGTTGCCGGCATTCCTCGATGGCTCGGTCGCATTGGGCGCGATCACCTATCCGGTCTACCGGATCGTCATCATCGTCATCGGCCTGCTGGTCGCGCTGGGCCTCTATATCCTCGTATCCCGCACCCGGATCGGCATGCTGATCCGCGCGGGTGCGTCGAACCGCACCATGGCGGGCGCGCTGGGCGTCAACATCCCGCTGCTGTTCTCCATCGTCTTCGGCATCGGCGCCGTGCTGGCCGGCCTCGCCGGGTTGATCATCACCCCCATCACCGCGGCCCAGATCGGCATGGGTGAGGATGTACTCATTCTTGCCTTCGTGGTGATCGTGATCGGCGGCATCGGCTCGATCCGCGGCGCCTTCATCGCCTCCATCGTCACCGGCGTGATCGACACGATGGGGCGGTCATTCCTCGACGTGTTCCTGCTGCTGTTCCTGCCGGAAAACGCGGCGGAATCCGCCGGGCCGGCCCTGTCATCGATGATGATCTACATCCTGATGGCCGCGATCCTGTTCTTCAGGCCCCAGGGCCTTTTCCCGCCCAAGGGCGCGGGGTAGGGGCCATGGAGAACCTGAAAAACCCGGCGAACATCCTGACCGTCATCGTGATCGCCCTGTTCGCGGTCGTGCCCTTCCTCGCACCCGCGCTGGGCGAGCCCTTCTATGTCATCGTCTTCGCGCGGATCATGATCTGGGCGATTGCGGCGGTCAGCCTCAACCTGATCATGGGCTATGGCGGCATGATCAGCTTCGGTCATGCGGTCTATCTGGGGATCGGCGGCTACACGATCGGCATCCTCGCCTTCCATGGCATCACCAGTGCGTGGATCCAGTGGCCGGTGGCCATCGGGCTTTGCGCCATGATCTCGCTCATCTTCGGCGCGATCAGCCTGCGGACCCGCGGTGTCTATTTCATCATGATTACGCTTGCGCTCGCCCAGATGATCTTCTTCCTGAGCGTCAGCGCGGAGCGCTACGGCAGCGACGACGGGCTGAACATTCTCTCGCGCAGCGACTTCGGGCTCGGCTTCTTCGATCTGAACGACAAGCTGACCATGTACTACACGATCTTCGCGTTCCTGGTGGCGAGCGTGTTCATCAGCTGGAAGATTATCCATTCCCGCTTCGGCGTGGTCATGCGGGCGGCGAAATCCAACGACACGCGCGTCCAGGCGGTCGGTGTCTCGACCTACCGATACCGCCTCACCGCCTTCGTCATCGCCGGGGTGATGTGCGGCATTGCCGGGCTGCTGCAGGCCAATTTCGAGCGTTTCGTCTCGCCCGACATGATGAACTGGCCGCGCTCGGGCGAGCTCATCTTCATGGTGGTGCTGGGCGGCATGTCGACCCTGTTCGGCCCGGTCACGGGGGCCTTCGTCTTCCTCATGCTGTCGGAGATCCTGTCCACCTGGACGATCCACTGGCACATCATCTTCGGGCCGTTCCTGGTGCTGGTCGTGCTGTTCGCGCGCGGCGGCATCCACGGGCTGCTGACGCCGAGGTCATCCCGCGATGAATGATGCGCGCGCGAGCATAAGCCTGGAGGCCCGCGGCCTGCAGAAGAGCTTCGGCGGCCTGGTCGCGACCGACAACCTGTCGCTGGAGGCCACCCGCGGCGAGATCCATGCGGTCATCGGTCCCAACGGCGCCGGCAAGACGACGTTCGTCAATCTCCTCTCGGGCATCATGAAGCCCGACGGGGGCGAAATCCTGTTCGAGGGCCGCGATATCACCCGCCTGTCGGCCCCCGCCCGGGTAAACCAGGGCCTGGCCCGGTCGTTTCAGATCACCAGCATCTTCCGCGACTTCACGGTGCTGGAGAATGTCATGCTTTCCGTCCAGGCCGGGCAGGGGCATAGCTTCCGCTTCTGGCGGCCCGCCGCGCGCGACGAGAGCCTGCGCGGGCCCGCGCGGGACCTCCTCGAGCGTGTCGGCCTGGCTGACCGGATGGACGTGACCGCCGGCAACCTCGCCCATGGTGAGCAACGCCAGCTCGAGATCGCGATCTCGCTGGCGACCAACCCGACCTTCCTGCTCCTCGACGAACCCATGGCGGGAATGGGGCCCGAGGAGAGCCAGGGGATGATCGACTTCCTCAAGGCGCTGAAGGGCGACTACACGATGCTCTTGGTCGAGCACGATATGGATGCGGTGTTTGCGCTCGCCGACCGGATCACCGTGCTGGTGTATGGCAAGGCGATCGCCACGGGCACGCCGGAAGAAATTCGCAACGACGCGTCGGTGCGCGCGGCCTATCTCGGCGATGACGCAAGCGAGGAGGCGGGCTGATGCTTGAGGTGCGCGGAATCGAGGCGTCCTATGGCGACAGCCAGGTCCTGTTCGGCATGAACCTGGCCGTCGGCACCGGCGAGGTCGCGACGTTGCTCGGGCGCAACGGCATGGGCAAGACCACGACCGTGCGCACGATCCTGGGCATCATGCAGCCCCGTGGCGGCCGGATCATGTTTAACGGCGTGGGCATCCACGGATTGCCGTCCTTCAAGGTGGCCCAGGCGGGGATCGGGCTGGTGCCCGAGGGGCGGCAGATCTTCCCGAACCTGTCCGTCCGCGAGAACCTGATCGCCACCGCCCGCCGGCGCGACGGCGACGGCGAGAACTGGACCTTCGACAAGGTGATGGACCTGTTCCCGGGCCTGTCGCCGCGGCTGGAGAGCGCCGGCAACCAGCTCTCGGGCGGCGAGCAGCAGATGCTGGCCGTGGGCCGGGCCCTGATGACCAACCCCCGGCTGCTGATCCTCGACGAGGCCACCGAGGGCCTCGCCCCGCTCATCCGCACGGAAATCTGGAACTGCCTCGCCGACCTCAAGGCCGCCCGCCAGTCGATCCTGGTGATAGACAAGAATGTCGAGGCGCTGGCGAAAATCGCCGACCGCCACCACATCGTCGAGAAGGGCCAAGTGGTCTGGACAGGCACGTCCGATGAGCTCCGCGCCGATGCGGAGCTTCAGGCGCGGTACCTGGGGGTCTAACCCCTTAGCTTGAACCGCTGGATTTTCCCCGTCGCGGTCTTCGGCAGCTCGTCCACGAAATGCACCCAGCGCGGGTACTTGTAGCGAGCGAGCTCTTCCTGGCAGAAGGTCTTGAGGTCTTCCGCGAGCGTGTCCGACGCGTCGCCGGCATCCTTCAAAATCACAAACGCCTCGGGCTTGATCAGTTCCTCGTCGTCGGGCCGGCCGATGACCGCGGCTTCCAGCACCGCGTCATGGGCGACCAGCCGCGCCTCGATCTCCACCGGCGAGACCCAGATGCCGCCCACCTTGAGCATGTCGTCGCTGCGCCCCTGGCAGGTGAAGTAGCCGTCGTCGTCGAGCGAGTAGGAATCGCCGGTGCGGATCCAGCCGTCGGTGATGGCCGCGGCCGTGCGCTCGGGCTGGTTCCAGTAGCGCGAGGTCACGGAATCGCCCCGGATCAGCAGGTTGCCGATCTCGCCCGTGGCGACGGGTTGGTCCGCGTCGTCGACGATCCGCGCCTCGTAGCCGGGCACCAGTTTGCCGCTGGTCCCCGCCTTGGCATCGTCGGGGCCGTTGCCGATGAAGATGTGCAGGATCTCCGTCGTGCCGATCCCGTCGAGGATGGTGAGGCCGGTCTGGTCGCGCCAGCGTTCGAACAACGTGGCGGGCAGGGGCTCGCCCGCCGAGACACACGCCCGCAGGCTCGAGAAGTCCGCGTCGCCCGCCTCGAGTGCGTGGAGCTGGGCGGCGAACAGGGTGGGCACCGCGTAATAGAGCGTCGGGCGGTAGCGTTCGATATGGTCGGCCATGATGTCCGGCGTCGGCCGCCCGGCGAACAGCACCGCCTGGCCGCCGGTCCACAGCGGCATGGTCATGGCATTGCCGAGCCCGTAAGCGAAGAACAGCTTGGCGGCGGAGAAATGAATGTCGTCGGCCGTGATGCCCAGGGTCTCGACCCCGTAATACTGGCTGGTCACCACCATGTCCCGGTGGGCATGGACAGCGCCCTTGGGCGTGCCGGTGGAACCGGACGTGTAGAGCCAGAAGCAGTCGGCATCGGC
The DNA here is from genome assembly GCA_965261975.1 of Alphaproteobacteria bacterium. Taxonomy (GTDB): domain Bacteria; phylum Pseudomonadota; class Alphaproteobacteria; order UBA6615; family UBA6615; genus UBA8079. Next base: position 69,623 of record CBDHEC010000024.1, on the reverse strand, counting down.
TGTGGCGGGGGCGGCCTCAAGTTCGGATGAGGCCGCGGCCATGCGCGCGGCGAGGCTGTCGTCGGCGCCCTCGGTCGGGAAGTTATGGGCCGGGGCCGCCGCGGCGATTGCCGGCTGCATGGTCTCGGCGAATTCCGGCGACCAGATCACGCAGGCGGCACCCGAATCCTCGATGATGAACTGGTGGTCGCCCGCGCGCAGCAGCGTGTTCACGGGCACGGGCACGAAGCCCGCCTTGATCGCGCCCCAGAAGGCGAAGAAGAAGGCGGGACTGTCCTTGATGGCCAGGATCACCCGGTCGCCTTGCGCGAGGCCCAGGTCGGCCAGCGCATTGCCCGCCCGGTTTACCGCCTCGGCCAGTGCGGCGTAGGTCGTGTCGCCGTCGTCGTTCCGGATCGCCACCTTCTCGCCCCGGCCCTCGGCCAGATGCCGGTCGATGAAAGGCACGGCCACGTTGAACCGGTCCGCATAGGTGAGGGTCGCGGGGCTGGTCGACATGTCGACGGTGACGGTGTTGTTGGTCATGGCATCACCGCTCAGTGAAACAGCACATACTCAAAGTCGATGGGCCGGCCGTGGATGCCGCGCTTGGGCGGCGCGATCCAGCTGGCCATCTTGCCCGGCTCGGTGACGGGCACCATCAACGAATTCACATAGGCCTTGTCTTCGTCCGTCGGCAGCCATGCCGCCTTGCGATTGGACCATTCCTCGGCCGAGATGAGCTCGCCCTCCGGGGTCGCCTCGATGGCCGAATAGATGCCGATCGAGCGGTTGAACTTCTCATCGGGCAGGGTGAGTTTGACGTCGACGTCATGGGCGGCGATCATCTTGTTGAAGCGGTTGAGCCCGCGCTGGCTGTCGGTGGTGTAGTCCTGGCGCAGCTTCAGGTTCATCGCCGTCAGCGCCGAGATGGTCTCGCTGTCGATGTCGCCGTCCTCGGTCACCTTCGCGATTTCCATCTGTTCGCCGTCGAGCTTGTGGTCGTCGTCGAGTTTCGTCTCCTGGTAGCGCCCCTTGAGGCCCATGGAGAAGTAGTTCGCGGCATTGGTCGAGCGTTCCGAGCCGAACAGATCCAGGCAGATCGAATAGTGGAAGTTGATCCATTTCTGGATGGTGTCGAGGTTGATGCCGCCGAAGGGGCGCACATCCTCTGTGTCATGCTCGCGCATCAGCTCGCAGGTCCGCTGCAGGACACGCATCACGCCGGTCTCGCCCACGAACATGTGGTGGGCCTCTTCCGTCAGCATGAAGCGGCAGGTCCGCGACAGCGGGTCGAAGCCGGACTCGGCGAGCGCGGCCAGCTGGAACTTGCCGTCCCGGTCCTGGAAATAGGTAAACATGAAGAACGACAGCCAGTCGTCGGTCTGCTCGTTGAAGGCCTGGAGGATCCGCGGCCGGTCCGGGTCGCCCGCGTGGCGCTCGAGCATCTCGTCGGCCTCCTCGCGTCCGTCGCGCCCGAAATAGGCATGCAGCAGATAGACCATGGCCCACAGATGGCGGCCTTCCTCGACGTTCACCTGATAGAGATTGCGCAGGTCATACAGCGACGGCGCGGTCCGGCCCAGCTGGCGTTGCTGCTCCACCGAGGCGGGCTCGGTGTCCCCCTGGGTAACGATCAGGCGGCGCAGCTCGGTGCGGTACTCGCCCGGCACTTCGGTCCAGACCGGTTCGTCCTTGTGGGCGCCGAAGGCGATCTTCCGCTCGGGGCCGGGTTCGGCGAGGAAGATGCCCCAGCGATAGTCGGGCATCTTCACATGATCGAAAATGGCCCAGCCGTCGGTGTCGACGCTGATGGCGGTGCGCAGATAGACATCGAAGTCGGTGGATTCGACCGGCCCCATGTCCTTCCACCACTGGATATAGGCCGGGTGCCAGCGTTCCAGCGCGCGCAACAGACGGCGGTCGTCGCCGAGGTTGACGTTGTTGGGGATCATTTCGTTGTAGTTGGCTTTCATGGTCTCACACCCGCCTGCGGTCATATTCGGGTTGTTTGCCGGTGCCGAAGAGCTCCAGCGCGCCGCTGTCACCCACGGCGTTGGGACGTTGGAATATCCAGTTCTGCCACGCGCTCAGGCGCGCGAAAATCTTGCTCTCGATGGTCTCGGGCCCGGGGAAGCGCAGGCTTGCTTCCATGCCCGTCAGCGCGTCGGGCGAGAAGGCGGCGCGGGCCTCGATGGCCAGGCGAACCTCGTCCTCCCAGTCGATGTCGTCGGGCGCGAAGGTGACCAGGCCGAGCGCCTCGGCGTCGACCGCCTCCAGCGCGGTGCCGATTTCGGCCTCGACGGCGGCCAGGGCGTCGTCGTCGCCGTAGAAACGTGTTTGCAGCCGGGTGAGGCCCGTGCACATCTTCAGCGGACCGGTGTTCATGCCGGTCAGCGCGATGGTTGCGGGCGGCAGGTTCGAGCCGTCTTCCTCGAACGCACCGTCGAGCATGTAGGACCGGTCGGCGGCGAGCGCGAGCTCCAGCAACGTGCCGGTGAAACATGAGCCGGGCTCGATCAGCGCCAGCAGGGAGCGGGCGGACACGTCGATGCGCTTGAGGGTGCGTCGCAGATAAAGCGTGATCTCGCGGATCAGCCAGTCGTCGGCGTGTTCCAGCAGCGCGGCGTCATGGGCCGCGACAAGTTCGCCGTCGCCCTCGGTGCGGAACACCCAGGTGCCGATTTCGGTCTCGTTGAACCGCAGATGCAGGATCGCGTCATCGAGCTCGCGGGCGATCGCCAGGGGCCAGAACCCCACGCCCGCCGCGTGAATGCCGTCGATGTCTTCGGGCGGGGCGTTTTCGGGCGCGCGCACCGTGAAGGTCGCGGTGCGTGTCTCCCGGTCCAGCGCGACCGTGAGGTTGGGGTAGGTGAGCTCGGCATCGGAAATATCTCGCGTGAGCGCGGTAAGTTCCACGCCCGCGCCGTCCGCCGGGCGGTCCGAGGTATCTGTACGTTCGGCAGTTCGCGCGGCGAGTGTTTCTTCGAGTTTCGAGCGGGGCACCAGTGCGTCGACGAGCTTCCATTCGAGCGCGCGCTTGCCACGCAGGCCCTCGCCGGTGGTACAGAAGAAATCCGCCCGGTCGCGGCGCACATGGCGCTTGTCCACCACCCGGGTCAGCCCGCCGGTGCCCGGCAGCACCGCCAGCAGGGGCACCTCCGGCAGGGAGACCGCGCTCGACCCGTCGTCGACCAGCAAAATTTCGTCGCAGGCCAACGCGAGTTCATAGCCGCCGCCCGCGGCCGTGCCGTTGACCATGCAGATATAGGCCTGGCCGGAGTTTTCGCTCGCATCCTCGATGGCGTTGCGGGTCTCGTTGGTGAACTTGCAGAAATTCACCTTATGGTCGTGGCTGGAGGCCTTGAGCATGGGGATGTTGGCCCCGGCGCAGAACACCCGGTCCATGGCCGAGGTGACCACCACCGCGGCCACTTCCGGGTGTTCGAAACGCAAGCGTTGAATGGCATCATACAACTCGATATCGACACCCAGATCATAGGAGTTGAGCTTGAGCTCATAGCCCGGCGCCAGCCCGCCGGCCTCGTCCACGGCGAGGGTGAGGGTCGCAACCCGCCCGTCGATCGAAAGCTGCCAGTGCCGGTAGCGTTCCGGGTGTGTTTCAAAGGCGATCATGGGATCGCTTTCCCCTCCTGTTTGCCGCTAGAACAGTAATCCAAGCCCATCACTTTGTGAACCCAATAGTCGGTATATCCAACGAATTGGCGAGACCCGAAAGGAACTTGGCGATGTCGATTGCCGCCATCCCGGACATGCAGCACCTGACCGCAGCGGGACGCTGCCTCGAATATTACTGGACGGCCGAACATGACGGCGAGAGCCCGGCGCTGATCTTCCTCCATGAAGGGCTGGGATCGGCCGGTCTGTGGCGGGATTTCCCGGCCTTGGTCACGGCGGCAACCGGCCTGCCCGCGCTGGTCTATTCCCGCTACGGCTATGGCGGCTCGGATGTGCTGGAGGCGCCGCGCGGCGTGGACTACATGCATCACGAGGCCCTGGAGGCGTTGCCGGTGATCCGCGACGCCCTCGATCTCGATGATGTGATCCTGGTGGGTCACAGCGACGGCGGTTCGATTGCGGCGATCCACGCCGGGGCCGGGCAATGGCCCGTGCGCGGCCTGATCCTCGAGGCGCCGCATTTCTTCGTCGAGGATGCGAGCATCGCCGGCATCGAGGATGCGAAGACGGCCTACGAGACCACCGATCTCCCGGCGCGCATCGCGCGCCGCCACACCGACGGCGACAAGACCTTCTGGGGCTGGAACGACATCTGGCTCAGCCCGGCCTTTCGCGACTGGAACATCGAGGAGTATCTGCCGGCGATCGGCTGTCCGACCCTTGTCATCCAGGGCGTCGACGACGAATACGGGACCGAAGCCCAACCCGCGGCCATCGGACGACAATCTGCGGGCCCGGTCGACGCCGTGATGGTGCCCGACTGCGGTCACACGCCGCACCGTGATGCGACCGAGGGCGTGTTGCAGGTGATGGCCGATTTCGCCGTCGCGCTGACGGATGAGGCAGACGGGTGACCGCGCCTGTGGATGACCTCACCTGTTCACCCGAGACCACAAAATGATACGAATATCGGATGACTGAAACTTACGATCTGATCATCAGGGGTGGCGACGTCTGGGCCACCGGCGGGCTGGCCCAAACCGATGTCGCGGTGCGCGACGGCAAGATTGCCCATGTCGGCGACATGAGCGGTGCCGATGCCGGCACGGTCATCGACGCGGCGGGGCTGACGGTCCTGCCGGGCATGATCGACAGCCAGGTGCATTTCCGCGAGCCCGGCAACGAGCAGAAGGAAGACCTCGAATCCGGCACCCGCTCCGCGGCGCTCGGCGGAATCACGGCCGTCTTCGAGATGCCGAACACAGATCCGCTGACGACGAGCGCCGAGGCGCTGGCCGACAAGATTTCCCGCGCCGCCGGCCGGTCCTGGACCGATCACGCCTTCTTCATGGGGGCGTCCGCCGAGAATGCGGACGATCTGGCCGCGCTCGAGCGGGTGCCCGGCTGCTGCGGCGTGAAGATGTTCATGGGCAGCTCCACCGGAAATCTTCTGGTGCCCGACGACGAGACGGTCCGCCGGGCACTTTCCAACGGCACCCGGCGCATGTCGGTCCATTCGGAAGACGAGTACCGGCTGAACGAACGAAAAGACGAGCGCGTGGAGGGCGACCCGTCGTCCCACCCCGTATGGCGCGACGAGGAAACCGCGATCCGCTCGACCAAGCGTCTCCTGAAGATTGCGCGCGAGACCGGGCGGCGCGTGCATGTGCTGCACATCACGACGGCCGAGGAGGTCGAGATCCTGGCCCGGTACAAGGACGTGGCGACCTGCGAGGTGACGCCCCAGCATCTGACATTCGCGGCACCCGATTGTTATGAGCGCCTCGGCAGCTATGCCCAGATGAACCCGCCGATCCGCGGCGAGGCCCACCGGGCCGGGCTGTGGCGCGGCATTGAACAAGGCGTGTTCGACGTGATCGGTTCGGATCACGCGCCCCACACCAAAGAAGAGAAGGCGCAGCCCTATCCGGCCAGCCCCTCGGGCATGCCCGGCGCCCAGACGACGGTCGCCGTCATGCTCGACCATGTAGCCAACGGGCGCCTCAGCCTCGCGCGGCTGGTCGATCTCCTGTGCTCGGGCCCGCAACGCATCTTCAACATCGCCGGCAAGGGCCGCATCGCCTGGGGCTATGACGCGGACTTCACCCTGGTCGACCTGAAGGCCAAGCGCGAGATCACCGCCGATTGGCTCGCCTACAAGTGCGGCTGGTCCCCCTATGAGGGCATGAACATCACCGGCTGGCCGGTGGGCACGATCATCCGCGGCAATGTGGTCATGCGAGACGGCGAGCTCGCCGACGGACCTGTCGGTGAACCGGTGCGTTTCGTGGAGACGTTGCGTTAGTCGCTAAAGCTTCGTGGGGTTCGGCGCGTCGCCGTAGACCTCGACCGGGTCGAAGACCTTCTCGGTCTCCTCGTAGCCCAGTTCCACTGGCGCGTCGTCCGCCGCACCCACCGGCACCGAGCGGTAGAAGCAGGATCGGTAGCCCACATGGCAGCTGGCACCGCCCTGGACATCGACCCTGAGCCACACGGCGTCCTGGTCGTCGTCGATGCGGATCTCCTTGACCTTCTGGACCAGCCCGGACGTCGCACCCTTGTGCCAGAGGACTTGCCGCGAGCGGGACCAGTAATGGGCCTCGCCGGTCTCGATGGTCTTGGTCAGGGCTTCCGCGTTCATATAGCCATGCATCAGCACCTCGCCGCTGTCGGCGTCGGTGGTGACGACGGGCATCAGGCCGTCGGCATCGAACTTCGGGGCCAGCTCATGGCCTTCCTCGACCTGTTCGATGGTCTGGCGCGGGGCGAACATGGGACTATCTGACATCGGACGACTTTCTGTATGGGGCGCGCATGTTGCGGCGCCCGGTTTCGCGCGTGTTATAACGGTTTGCGCCCGGCAAATGTCAAGCGGGCGAGAGTGATTGAGAGACAGTAATGAACACAGAAACGCCGGAAACCCCGACTGAACTGATCCCGGTCTCCCTGCTGACGGGCTTCCTCGGCAGCGGCAAGACCACGGTGCTGAACCATGTTTTACACGATCCGCGCATGGACAAGGCGGCCGTGATCGTCAACGAGTTCGGCGAGGTCGGCCTCGATCACGAGCTCATGGTCTCGGGCAGCGAGGATATGGTGCTGCTCAACAGCGGTTGCCTGTGCTGCACCGTGCGCGGCGACCTGGTGAACACGCTCCGCGACATGATAATGCTCCGCATGCGCGAGGATGTGCCGTCCTTCGACCGGGTGCTGATTGAGACCACCGGTCTCGCCGACCCGGCGCCCATCCTGCACACCCTGATGTCGGACGAATTGGTGACAAACTACTTCCGCCTCGACGGGGTGATCACCACTGTCGATGCGGCGAACGGCGCCGATACGCTCGACAAACAATTCGAGTCCGTGAAGCAGGTGGCGGTCGCCGACCGGCTCTTGTTGACCAAGACCGACCTTGCCGACGAGGCCGATAGGGAGACGCTCGAGGCGCGCCTGATTGCCGCGAACCCTGCCGCGCCGCGTATCACGGTGACGAACGGTGATGTGGACCCGGCGCAGCTGTTCAATGCAGGTCTATTCGATCCGAAGACAAAAACCGCGGACGTGGCCGGCTGGCTGCGCGATGAAGCCTATGCGGTCGAGCATGATCATGACCACGATCATGGCCATGACCACGATCACGACCACAGCCACGGACATGATCACGGCCATGACGTGAACCGCCATGACGACCAGATCAGCTCCTTCTGCGTGACCTATGACGAGCCGCTGCGTCTGGATGCCCTGGAACAATGGTTCGACACCATCATGATGCTCAAGGGGCCCGACCTGTTGCGGATCAAGGGAATCGTGAATGTGGCCGAGATCGAAAAACCCGTGGTTGTCCACGGGGTCCAGCATGTGTTCCATCCGCCGGCGGTGCTGGATGAATGGCCGTCGGAGGACCGGCGGACCCGGATCGTGTTCATCACCCGGGATGTGCCGCGCGAGGTGATCGAGGATACGCTCACCTGGTTCTCGAAGGAAAAGCTGCGCGACCAGAAGAATCCCGGGGCGGGGCGCGGCCTGATCCAGTAGCGCGTGCCTCGCAACCCGGCTTGAATTGCGCGATACTACGGGCCCGTTCGCCGGGCAGTTGCCCTCAAAAAGTGAGAACCCCATGTCCGACACCGTTAAGGTCGAGCGCCGCGACGATATCGCCATCGTGTCCCTTCACCGCACCGAGAAGCGCAACGCGCTGCGCCAGGAAGACTGGGTCGCCGTGGGCGACGCCATCGATGCGCTGGGTGAGGACGATGATGTGCGTTGCATCATCCTGCGCGGTGCGGGCGAGGAGGCGTTCTGTGCCGGCGCGGACATCACCAATTTCGAGGCCGAGCGATCCGACCGAAAGAAGGTGAAGGCCTATGAGGCCGCCACCGACCGTGCCTTCCTGGGCGTGCGTAATTCACGCCACCCGGTCATCGCGATGATCCATGGGTTTTGCATCGGCGGCGGTTTTGAGCTGGCGCTGGCAGCCGATCTGCGTATCTCGGGCGAGTCGGGCCGGTTCGGTGTCCCGGCCAAGAATATCGGGCTCTTCCTCGGCTACCACCTGGTCCAGTATCTGGTCGATGCCGGCGGTCGCGCCGTGGCCGCCGAGATCCTGCTTGAGGGCCGGGCCATTTCGGCCGATGAGGCATTGACGAAGAACCTGTTGACCCGGGTCGTGCCCGATGCCGAGCTGGAAGACGAGGTCATGAAGGCCGCGCGGCGGATCGCCGACGGCGCGCCGCTGTCCCACCGCTATCACCGGGCCGCGCTCGCGCGGCTGGCCGATCCGCGGCCCCTGAGCCGGGCCGAGCTCGAGGCCCAGTTCGATTATGCCGACAGCGAGGACTACATGATCGGGTACAACGCGTTCAAGGCGCGCGAAAAGCCCAAGTTTCGCGGCAGCTAGATGGCAGATATCCAGACCCGGGCGGGCGACCGGCCGCCCACCGTGCGCTTGTTTGCGGTGATCTTCCTGCCCTTCGCGCTGGGCTACTTCTTTTCCTATCTTTACCGCACCGTGAACGCGGTGATCGGTCCCGACCTGGCGCTCGAGATGTCGTTGTCACCGGGCCAGCTGGGCATGCTCACCAGCGCCTACTTCATCGCCTTCGCCGCGGCCCAGATCCCGGTCGGCATTTATCTCGACAGCCACGGCCCGCGCCGGGTCGTGACCGCGCTGCTGCTGGTCGCCGCCATCGGGGCCTTCCTGTTCTCGATCGGCGAGGGGTTGTGGGGCCTGGTGCTGGGCCGCGCCCTGATCGGGCTCGGTGTCGCGGCCTGCCTGATGGGGGCCTTCAAGGCGATGAGCGAGTGGTTCCCCGGCGACAAGCTGCCTTTCATGAATGGCTTGATCGTCGCCTTCGGCGGGCTGGGGGCCATGGTCGCGACGGCGCCGACGGAGGCGCTCGTGTCCGAGGTCGGCTGGCGTTACGGCTTCGTCGCGCTGGCGCTGGCCACCCTCGTGGTCGCGGTGGCGATCTGGTTCGTGGCGCCCGAACGCGAACGCGCCGGGGCGTCGGAGCCCATGGCATCGCGTATTTCGGGCATGGTCTCCATCTACCGCAGCGGCTTGTTCTGGCGGGTCGCACCGCTGGCCGCCCTGTCCCAGGGCGGCTTCCTCGCCATCCAGACATTGTGGGCGGGGCCGTGGTTGCGCGACATCGCAGGTCTGGATTCCTGGACGGTCAGCTTTACCCTGCTGGCCGGTGCTGCGGGCTTCGTGCTCGGCAACGTGGTCGTGGGACTTGTCGCCGAGCGATTGGCGCGGCGAAACATTCCGCCGCTGGTGACCGCGGCGGGTGGCATGGCGATGTTTATCCTGGTCCAGCTGTTGGTGCTGTTCGAGTGGACGTCCGCGCCGGGCTTTCTCTGGTTCATCTTCGGTGCGACCGGGACCACCGGCGTGGTCATGTTCTCCGTCCTCGCGCGCATGTTTCCGCCCGAGCTGGCGGGTCGGGCCAGCACGGCCCAGAACCTGCTGATCTTCGGGGCGGCGTTCGCCCTGCAATGGGGCATGGGTGAGGTGATCAACCTCTGGCCCGTGGCCGCCGACGGCGCCTATTCAGTAATGGGATATCGCGCAGCGTTCGGCGTGGCCCTCGCCCTGCAGGTCTCGGCCTTCGCCTGGATGCTGATCTATCGCCCGGACCGGCGGTGACATCGCGCAAGAATCGGGCGGCGTGTCGCGGTCCATGATGCCGCGTGAAACGGGTTACTTGTCGTCCGGTGTGGACGGGACCGCTGCCTGGTTGCGCCGGAAGGGTTGTGCGACCTGGCCCGCGAAGCTGGTGGGCATGGGGCCGTCGATCCCGATGTCGGCGGGCGGGCGCCGGTCAGGGCAGTAGAATGTCCGCAGGAGAACATCGTACAGCATCAGGTTCTCGCCGTAGTTGCTGTTGCCTTCGGCGGGAATGCGCGAATGGTGCCAGCGATGCACCGCGGGTGTGTTGAACACATAGTTCAACGGGCCGAACCGCATCTCGATATTGCAGTGGGTCAGCATGCCGATGAAAGCGGTGATCGAGTTCACCCAGATGAAGACTTCGGACGGCGCGCCGGCGAGAAAAAGCAGCGGCTGGCTCAGCAGGATGCTGGCCACCGTGTCGACCACATGAAAGCGTCCGGTGTTGAAGAACCACAGTCGCGGGGCACTATGGTGGACGGCGTGGAAGCGCCAGAGCAGTGACCATTCATGGGCGACGCGATGGGCCGTGTACATGCCGGCCTCGGCGATGACCATGCCGAGGATGATCTGCAGCGCCAACGGCCAGTCGCCGGGCCAGAAACCGCCGCCCTTGCTGGCCGCGACCTCTGCGATCCCGATGGTCACGCCAACCACGACGAGGACCTGGGCGAAGCCCTTGTTCAGGAGCGTGTGAGCGAGGTCCGGGCCGATCTGGCCGTCATTTGCCAGCCAGTTGCGCTCATGGGGTAGTATGCGTTCGAGCGTGAACAGGCAGAGCGCCAGCAACAGGTAGGTGATGTTGAAATAGATCGCGGAATGGCCGGCCTCGAAGCCGAGCCAGGTACCGTAGAGACAAGCGGCGAGGATGCCTGGCCAGAGCAGAAATGTCAGCGTGTAACCGACGAACCCTCGTCGTCTGCCGTCGCCCGTGATGGCGTTGGCGCCCCCTTCGAAAACAATACTCAACGTAAAACCTCCGCAAAGACTGCGGGTGTCATTGGCACCCGTGATTCCGGTGCCTCCCCACTTGGTTCTTTATGTCACAAAACCGTGAGTGTTTGGCAACCCATCCGGTGTGTTTGCCGGCGTTGGCAGAACCCTATGCGGAATTTGCAGGTGTCGGGGCGACGATCGCCGCGACGATCATGGCCGTGATGGCGCCCGCGGCGTTGAAGACGAGGTCGAGTGCGGTGTTCACATAGCCGCCGACGTTGGTCTGGGGAAACATGATGACGGCTGCAAACTCGATGATCTCATTGAAGACGAGGTCGAGTGCGGTGTTCACATAGCCGCCGACGTTGGTCTGGGGAAACATGATGACGGCTGCAAACTCGATGATCTCATTCACCGCCCCGAGGCCCATGCTGCCGAGCACGGCGAATACATAGATGCTCGCGCTGCCGTTCATCTCCGGGAAATGCCGCCGCAGCAGATGCCAAAGCAGCCAGGCGGTGATGCCGAAGCCATAGAAATGGACCAGTTGGTCATAGCGCAGCATCACGATCTCGCCGGCCTGGAGGATCGGCATGATCACATGGCCGTAGAGCACGGTTTCACCGACCGGGGTCCCGCCGCCGGCCATGTGGAGGAAACCCCACAGGGAAAGTGACCAGAGTATCGCCGGAGGAAAGGCCGCCTTGCGCTGGCCGACGCCGACAAGCGCGACAAGTATCAGCAGCGTGATGATGTACCAGAGGAATTCGCGGTTTCCCGTCGACAGAAATACCGCAGCGAACCCTGCTATATAGGCCAGTGTCGCTGCCAGTACCGCCCATTCGGAACGCGTGATCTTCGTCGACATACCATGTTCCTTGCTCAGCTTCTGTTCCATTCGGCGGGCCTGACAACCACCGTACCCAGCTTGTCGCCCGATTCCACGAACTCATGGGCCGCCACGCATTGGTCCAGCGGGAAGGTCCGGGCGATCGTATGCAGCCCGTGCCCCTCGGCCAGCCATTTGACGATGTCGGCGCGCGCGGCATCGATTGCCGTGCGCGGTACGCTGTGGAGGACCATGAACCGGATGATCGCGTTGCGCAGCGCCATGCGCAGCATGAGATTCTTCGGATCGCCCGTGGTGGCGTAGACCGAGATCGTGCCGCCGGTGGCAAGGACTTTGGACGTCAGATCGAGATTTGCGGCCAGATCGACCTCGACAATTCGGCCAACACCGTTGCCGTCCGTCAGTTCCAGGATCTGGTCGGCCGCGCCGGGGTCGCGATAATTGATCGTGTGATGCGCGCCGCCGGCGATCGCGTGAGCGGCCTTCGCGTCCGAGCTGACCGTTGCAATCACCGTCGCGCCACCCCAGTTCGCCCATTGCACGGCGTAGTGGCCGACCGCGCCCGCGCCGCCGGTGACCAGGACCGTCTTGCCGGCAACCGGCCCGTCGGAGAACACATTGTGATGGCCGGTCATGCAGGGGATGCCCAGGCATGCCCCTTCGTCGAAGCTGAGACCGTCGGGCAGCGGGGCCACAAGCCACGACGCGAGGGTGATGTATTCCGCCGCAGTGCCGAACGCGCGGCCCTGCCGCTGGCCGTTGAACAGCCAGACGCGCTGTCCGGCCGCCAGGCCCGTCACCCCGTCGCCCAGCGCGTCGATGACCCCCGCGCCGTCGCTGTTGGGGATGATGCGCGGATGCTCCATCCCGTAGGTGCCCAGCCCCCGGCGCTTCACGTCGGCCGGGTTCACGCCCGACGCGTGGAGCTTTACGCGCACCTCGCCGGGGCCCGGATCGGGGGAGTCCATCTCACCGAACGTCAGGACCTCACGGGCGGGGCCGAGTTCTTCATACCAGGCGGCTTTCATGACGTTTCTCTCTTCGATTTGGCCGTTCGAGTTTGCACCAGGCGGCCCGTCTGCACTAGCCGGGTGAGGCGGCAAGCGGATCGCGCTAGACTGTCGAGCCCCGAACCCGAAAAGAACGCGTGTCATGCCCGACTTCGAACTCCACCCCCAGCTTGCCGCCGATACCGTCCCCGTCGCAACTTGGCCGCTATGCGAGGTGCTGTTGCTCAACGACGCCAACTATCCCTGGCTGGTGCTGGTACCCGCGCGCCCTGATCTGCGCGATTTCCATGACCTCTCGCCCGACGACATGGTCACGGCGGGCCGCGAGATCAGCCGGGCCAGCGAGGCGCTTGTGGATCTGTTCGCGCCCGACAAGGTCAACGTCGCGGCGCTGGGCAACATGGTGCCCCAGCTGCATATCCATGTGGTCGCGCGCTTTACGACCGACGCGGCATGGCCGAACTCGATCTGGGGCGTGGTCCCGGCCGAGGCCTACGGGGGCGACGCGCTGGACGCGCGCTGTGCGGATCTGCGCCGGGCGTTCGGCTGAGACGGATGCGACACGGCGATTCCGGGCTGACTCATGTGTAACAAGCTGCCGCCCGCGCTCGCCGACTGGTTCGCCGCCCGCGGCTGGGCGCCGCACCCCCACCAGCTGGCGATGCTCGACGCCGCGGCAGCCGGGTGCTCGGCGCTGCTGATCGCGCCCACCGGCGGCGGCAAGACCCTCGCCGGCTTCCTGCCGAGCCTGGTCGACCTGATCACCGCCGATCCGCCGCCCGACGGCCTGCACACGCTGTATATCTCGCCGCTGAAGGCGCTGGCCGTGGACATCCACCGCAATCTCGAGCTGCCCATCGCGGAAATGAACCTTCCGATCCGGGCCGAGACCCGCACCGGCGATACCCCGCAGTCGAAACGCCAGCGCCAGCGCCGAACGCCGCCGCAGATGCTGATGACCACGCCCGAAAGCCTGGCCCTGCTGCTGTCCTACGAGGACGCACCGGAAATTTTTGCGAACCTGCGTTGCGTGATCGTCGATGAACTACATGCGCTGGAGGATAACAAGCGCGGCGATCTTCTGGCGCTGGGCCTGTCCCGCCTGACGGACTTGGCCCCCAACGCGCGCCGGGTCGGCCTGAGCGCGACGGTGGCGGAACCCGACCGGCTGCGGCGTTGGCTGTCGCCGACCCGTGACGTCGACGACGTGTCGCTGGTCCTGGGCGAAAGCGGTGCGGAACCGCGGATCGAGGTGCTGGAGAGCGCCGTCGAGATGCCCTGGTCGGGGCATATGGGCACCCATGCCATTCCGGAAATCTATGATCAGCTGCGCGATGCGGGCACGACCATCGTCTTCGTGAACACCCGCGCCCAAGCGGAGATCATCTTCCAGGAGCTCTGGCGGATGAACGAGGATGACCTGCGCATCGCGCTGCATCATGGAAGCCTGGCGCCCGAGCAGCGCCGCAAGGTCGAGGCGGCGATGGCGCGGGGTGATCTGGACGCCGTCGTGGCGACGTCGTCGCTCGACCTGGGGGTGGACTGGGCGGCGGTTGACCTGGTGCTCCAGGTGGGGGCACCCAAGGGCTCGACGCGGCTGTTGCAGCGTGTGGGGCGTTCCAATCACCGGCTGGACAGCCCGAGCCGGGCGGTGCTGGTGCCGGCCAACCGGTTCGAGGTGCTGGAGTGCCGCGCGGCGGTCGACGCGGTGCGCGCGCATACCCTCGATGGTCTTCCCGCCCGCCCTGGCGGGCTCGACGTGCTGGCCCAGCACGTCCTGGGGACGGCCTGCGCCGGGCCGGTCGACCGCGAAGCACTTTATGAGCAGGTGCGAACCGCCGGGCCGTATATGGAGCTGTCACGCGAGGATTTCGACGACGTGTTCGAGTTCGTCGCTACGGGCGGCTATGCGCTGGGCGGCTACAAGAAGTTTCAGCGGCTGTTCCGCACATCGAACGGGACCTACGAGATCGCGACCAAGGCGGCGATGCGTGATTACCGGATGAACGTGGGCACGATCGTCGAAGCGCCGACGCTCAAGGTCCGGCTTGGCCGGGGCCGGGTTCTGGGCGAGGTGGAGGAGAGCTTCGTCAACCACCTGACCGCCGGCGATACCTTCGTTTTTTCGGGCCGGCTGCTGGAATTCGTCGAGGTGCGCGAGACCAGCGTCATCACCCGGCCGGGCAAGGGCGATGCCCCGGCGGTGCCGGCCTATGTGGGCGGCCGCTTCCCGCTGTCGACCCACCTGGCCGACCGGGTGCGCATGATCCTGTCGGACCCCAAGACCTGGGCGGACTTGCCCGAGCAGGTCTCCAACTGGCTCGATGTGCAGCGTTGGCGCTCGGTGCTGCCATCGCGCGACGGGCTGCTGGTCGAGACGTTTCCGCGCGCCAACAAGCATTACCTGGTCGCCTATTGCTTCGAGGGGCGCAACGCCCACCAGACCCTGGGCATGCTGCTGACCCGGCGCATGGAGCGGGCCGGGCTGGGGCCGCTCGGTTTCGTGGCGACGGACTATGTGATCGGCGTGTGGAGCACCAAGTCCTGCGAGGCCGCCGACCTCGACGCCCTGTTCGACGAGGACATGCTGGGCGACGACCTGGAGGCGTGGATGGCGGAATCCTCCATGCTCAAGCGCACCTTCCGCAACGTCGCGGTGATCGCCGGGCTGATCCAGCGCCGCCACCCGGGTGAGGAGAAGACCCGCCGCCAGGTGACCTTCAACTCGGACCTGATCTACGACGTGCTGCGCTCCCACGAGCCCAACCACATCCTGCTGCGTGCGACCCGCGCGGATGCGGGCTCGGGCCTGACCGACGTGCGCCGCCTGTCGGACATGCTGGCCCGGGTGCGCGGACGCATCACCCACCGCCACCTGGACCGGGTCTCGCCGCTGGCCGTGCCCATCCTGCTCGAGATCGGCCGCGAGAGTGTCTATGGCGCGGCGATTGACGAACTACTTGGTGAGCAGGCTGAGGACCTGATCTCCGAGGCCATGGAGAATGTGGGAACGAAGGAGCTTGGTTTCGATGCCGCCTAGGTGGCGGAGCAGGCCGGCGGTCGGACTATTTCAACTCGACGCAGGTCCCATCTGACGTATCGAAGGTCATTTGTGCATACACGCCCTTCGTCGCGCGCTCCTTGGCGTAAATCGTGACGATGTTCGGTTCGACCGTAACGTTCCGGAGCCTTTGTTCGAAGTTGCTCTGCAGCGTCTGGACGGTCGGGTCTTTCAGTGTCGCATTGCACGCTAGCGCCATATCGAAATCGGCGACTTTGACGTTAGACTCCCGGGACGGCACAAAAAGTATGGTCCGGCGGTGGGATTCGCCGTTTCGCCGGACATTGCCATTCGCCAGCTGCCAGCCTTGTAGCTTTCCCGGATAGGTGGGCAGCAATCTGTCGTTCCCGTCTGTGATCTGACACTTGCCCTGTTTTACAGAAATGGGTGCGGGTACTTTGGTGATCGGCCGGCCATTGGCGTCATTGATGTTGATGTCGACGCGGAATATTTCGTTGTCCTTGTTGGGCGAGGCTGGTGCGCCCGGGCGCGCGCGCAGGATCTCCGCACAAAAGGCTGCGAACATCTCCGGTCCGGTCAGTTTCTGCGGTGGGGCTTTTGCGATTTTGATCGTTGCTGCGACGAGCCATACGGTCTCGATCTCGGACCAGACGAAGTCGGTGGCGAGCCACGTGCCGTCGAGCACGACGAAGTAGTGATTGGTTTCGGCCTTCGCTGTTGGCGTGTGCGGAGCGACGACGGCGAACATCAAAGTTGTGCAAGCGAGCGCACACCACCTTGATAGTCGGCGAATCATGTACCAACACATGCTTTACTGCCTTCCGAATGAATGTTGTGTTCGGGTCTCGACCCTAGCATGCGTCCAGAGAACGAAGCTCCGCAACACTCTCTGGAGTGATTCAAATACCAATGCCGCCCGGGACAAAGACCAGACCCACGACCGCTGTCGTAGAGAAGCTCGGCGGACAGTCTATCGTCCTCGATCATTCGGGCGCTGTCTGGTTGCGCGACAGCGGTGATCTGCTGGTGGCCGACCTGCATTTCGAGAAGGGCTCGGCCTATGCCGCGCGCGGGCAGGGCCTGCTGCCGCCCTATGACACCGCCGAGACGCTGGCCCGCTTGGAGCGGGTCGTTGCCCGGCTGCAGCCGGCGCGTGTGATCTGCCTCGGCGACACGTTGCATGACCTCGCCGGTGAGGCCCGCATGGCCGAGAGTGACCGACAACGACTCTCCCGACTGGTGGAGAAGCAGGACTGGATCTGGATTGCGGGAAATCACGACCCCGAACCGCCCGCCGCATTGGGTGGTACCGCGGTGGACGAGCTGCGGATCGGCGATCTTCGCCTTTGCCATGATGTGGCGGAAAACAATGCGAACGGGATTCCCGTGGCGGAGGTCTGTGGCCACTACCACCCCAAGGCCGCCGTGCGGGTGCGGGGCCGCCGGATTTCCGGGCGCTGTTTCGCGACCGACGGGCGGCGCCTGATCCTGCCGGCCTTCGGGGCCTATGCCGGGGGGTTGAACGCGCGGGAGCCGGCAATCGCCGGACTCCTGGCGTCCCGGTTCAAGGTCTATCTGATCGGCCGGGCGGGGCTGTTCTCCTTTCGCCACGACCAGCTGCTGCCCGATCCAAAACGCGCGGCCTGACGTACCAAGTTCATGCCTTCCGAAAACCCCGTCATCGTCTGGTTCCGCCAGGATCTGCGCCTCGCCGATAATCCGGCCCTGGCCGCCGCCGTCGTGTCCGGCCGGCCGATCCTGCCGCTCTATATTCTGGACGAGGACAGCCCGGATATGCGCCAACTGGGCGGCGCGTCGCGCTGGTGGCTGCACCATAGTCTCGACTCGCTGTCGTCCGACCTGCGTGATCGTGGATTGCAGCTTGTGCTGCGCCGGGGCGCCGCGGCGGTGGAACTGGCCCGGCTCATCGATGAAGTGAACGCGGTCGAGGTCGTCTGGAACCGGTGCTACGAGCCCGGGTCGATCGCGCGGGACACGGCGGTCAAGGCGATGCTGCGCGAAGCGGGGGTCGAGGCAGAGAGTTTCAATGGTTCCCTGCTGATCGAGCCCTGGGAGATCGAGACCGGGCAGGGCGGCCCCTACAAGGTGTTCACACCCTATTGGCGGCGCCTGCGCGAGCTGTATCAAGCACCGGATATTGCCGATGTGCCGGACAGGTTGCCTGCCGCGAGGAGTGTTGCGGCGGGCGAAATAGCCGATTGGGCGCTGCTGCCCTCCAGGTCCGACTGGGCGGGTGGACTTCGCGAGAGCTGGCGGGTCGGGGAGCGCGCCGCGCTGGATCGAATGACGGAGTTTCTGGACGAGGCTGTGGCCGACTATCCGAACGATCGGGACAGGCCCGACCGGCCGGGGACCTCACGCCTTTCACCCCATCTGCATTTCGGCGAGATCAGCCCGCATCGGGTGTGGCGTGCGGCTGCCCCGTACCTGGACAGGAGCGGTGGAATCGCCGCGGGCGCCGAGGCGTTGTTGCGCGAGCTCGCATGGCGGGACTTCAATCATCACCTGCTGTTTCATTTTCCCGGAATCGCGACGTCGAACTGGCGCGAATTTTTCGACCGGTTCCCCTGGCGCGATGACCCGGATGGCCTGGCGGTGTGGCAACGCGGCGAGACGGGTTATCCGCTGGTCGACGCCGGCATACGGGAACTCTGGTACACTGGTTTCATGCACAACCGGGTGCGCATGATCGTTGCGTCGTTCCTGATCAAGGACCTGATGATCGACTGGCGCGCGGGCGAGGCCTGGTTCTGGGACACGCTCGTTGATGCAGATTTGGCAAACAACGCCTGCAACTGGCAGTGGGTCGCGGGGTCGGGGGCGGACGCTTCGCCGTTTTTCCGGATCTTCAATCCGATCACCCAGGGCGAGAAGTTCGACCCTTCGGGCAATTATGTGCGGCGCTGGGTTCCGGAGCTTGCCGATCTACCCGACAAGTGGGTTCACAAACCCTGGATGGCGCCGGGCCAAGTGCTGGATGTGGCGGGAGTGGTTCTCGGCGAGAGTTACCCGAAACCGATGGTTGACCATGCAGCCGCGCGAAACCGCGCGCTCGACGCCTATAAGTCGATCCGAAACGAGACCGCCTGAACCTCGATTGAGTCAAACCGGTCGGGCTGTTTAATGGCCACGCAGTTCGTGGGTGAACCACAAGATCATCGTGAACAGCAAAACCGCGCCGGCCTGATGGCAGGCGGCGACGTGGATCGGGACCACGAGCACCAGCGTCGTGATGCCGAGCGCGACCTGAAGCAATGCAACGATCATCAGCGCATTCACGACCCTGCGTGCCCGGGGTGTCAGCGCCAGCCAGCGGCTGCGCCACCAGAGTGTTGCCACGGCGGCGAGGCTGACGAGCGCCAGTACACGATGGTGAAACTGGACCGTGCCGTGATCCTCGAACGGCGCGGCGGGGTGGTTGAAATAGTCCGGCGGCAGGATGGCGCCCTCGATCAGCGGGAAGCTGTTGAAGATAAGGCCCGCATCGGTGCCGGCGACGAACGCACCCGACAGGATTGTCACGGCGATCAGCACCAGCGCGATCAGCGCCAAGCGCCGGACTTGCCTGCCCATCCGATCGGTAATCGTGACCGGGTCGGGGTAGATCAGCGAGAGACCCGTCCAGACGAGCGCGGCGTAGATCAGGAACGCGAGAGACAGATGTGCGGCGAGCCGGTACTGGCTGACCTCGGGGACATCGACGAGGCCGCTGCGCACCATGTACCAGCCAAGCACCCCCTGCGCGCCGCCGAGCAGGAACAACCCGATCAGGCGCGGCACCAGCGATTTCCGCACCCGGCCGCGGATCAGGAACCAGACAAAGGGCAGGAAGAAGACCAGTCCGATCAGCCGGCCCCAGGCCCGGTGGATATATTCCCACCAGAAGATTTCGCGGAACTCCGCCATCGTCATGCCGGCGTTGATCTCGAGATATTGCGGGCTCGTCCGATAGAGCTGGAAGGCCCGCTCCCAGGCGTCGTCGGAAAGGGGCGGCAGGAAGCCCGTGACCGGACGCCAGTCGACAATCGAAAGGCCGGATTCGGTTAGCCGCGTGATCCCGCCAATGACGATCATGGCGAGAACCATCCCGGCGCAGAGCAGCAGCCACCGGCCAATGGCGAGGTCATTGGCGCGTTGGCGGGGGCCGGTAAATTCGGTGTTACTGGTTGTGGTCATGATCTCGCGTCAGTTGCCCGCATCCGGTGCAGGGTCAATCTGGTGCGTCATGGAGATGGGGGCAAGGCGCCGCGCCCATCGGTCGCAGGATTGCGACCGACGGGCGGGCTTATTGCTCGGTGTCGCTGTTTACTCGACAGTCCAGGTCTGACCGCGCTGCAGCAGTTTGTTGATATCGGGCTTGTCGGCATCTTTTGATGCCTGCTCGATCTGGGTGTGCACGGAAGTCTCGTAGGTGGGTGCAGGCTCGGCATAGAGAACGCCGAGTGCGACCGGATAGTTCGGCGGATCCATCTGGGCCAGCATCGTGGCGAGGCCGCGGTTGGTCTCATCATGGATGGCAATATCGTCGAGGGTGACGCCGTTCTCGCCGAGCGTGACCACCTCAAGGCGCATCTCCTCCTTGTTCAGGATCAGGCCTTTCGACTTCTCCTTGCCGAAGAGTAGGGGCTCACCATGCTCCACATGAATCTGCATTTCTTCCTGAACGCTCTTCTCGGTGAAGTGCTTGAAGGCACCGTCGTTGTAGACGATGCAGTTCTGGAAGATTTCAACGAAGGAGGCACCCTTGTGCTTGTAAGCACGTTTGAGGACCTCGGGCAGATGCTTCTGCAGAATGTCCGAGGAGCGGGCGATGAAGGTGCCGCCCACGCCGAGCGCGAACTGGGCCGCCGAGACCGGGTTGTCGATCGATCCGAGCGGGGTCGAGGGCGACTTGGTGCCGATCTTGGATGTCGGCGAATACTGACCCTTGGTCAAGCCGTAGATCTGGTTGTTGAAGAGCAGGATCTGCAGGTCGATGTTGCGGCGGATCGCATGCATTGTGTGGTTGCCGCCGATCGACAGCATGTCGCCGTCGCCGCCCACGACCCAGACATCGAGCTCGGGGTTGGCGAGCTTCACGCCCGACGCCACCGCCGGCGAGCGGCCATGGATCGTGTGGAAACCATAGGTCTCCATGTAATAAGGGAAGCGCGCCGCGCAGCCGATACCAGACACGAAGACCGTGTTCTTGGGGTCGGCTTCCAGCTGCGCCAGCGTGTTCTGGACGCCCTTGAGGATGGCGTAGTCGCCACAACCAGGGCACCAGCGAACTTCCTGGTCGGTCGCGAAGTCGCGGGCCGTCAGTTTTTCCGGGGGGCTTTGGACGTTCATTCTACTTCTCCAGCCGGGCGCGGATTGCGTCTTCAAGCTCTCCGATGAGGAACGGCTTGCCGTTGACTTTGTTGAGCCCTTCAGCGGGCAAGAGGAACTGGTCACGCAACAGGGTGCGCAACTGACCGGTGTTCATTTCCGGCACCAGGATCTGGTCGAAGGTGCCGAGAAGTGCCTCGAGGTTGCGCGGCAGCGGCCAGATGTAGCGCAGGTGAATCTGTGCCACGTCCAGCCCATCGTCGCGCATGTTGTTGACGGCGCGGTTGATCGGCCCGTAGGTCGAGCCCCAGCCCACGACCGCGAGCTTGGCGCCGGCCTCACCGACACTGACCGTCTGTTCGGGAATGTCGTCGGCGATCCCGAGCACCTTCGCGGCGCGCACATCGGTCATCTTCTGATGGTTTTCCGGATCGTAGGAAATATGACCGCTGTCGTAGGAGCGCTCGATGCCGCCGATCCGATGCATCAGGTCCGGCGTGCCCGGCTTGACCCAAGGACGCGCGAGGGTTTCGTCGTCGCGCATGAAGGGTTGGAAGTTCTCCGGATCGGTGCGGAAACTGACGTCGAAGCGCTCGGCATCGTCCGCGTCGGGGATCAGCCAGGGTTCGGATGCATTGGTGATGTAGCCATCCGTCAGGACCATGACCGGGGTCATGTATTTCGTCGCGATACGGATGGCCTCGATGGCCACCTCATACCCGTCGGACGGCGTCGAGACCGAAATCACCGGCATCGGCGCATCGCCGTTGCGGCCATATACGGCCTGATACAGGTCCGATTGTTCGGTCTTGGTTGGCAGCCCGGTCGACGGACCTGCGCGCTGGGAGTTGATCACGACCAGGGGAAGCTCGGTGGCGATGGCCAGGCCGATTGCCTCCATCTTGAGCGCGATGCCCGGGCCGGAGCTCGAGGTGATGCCCAGTGAGCCGGCATAGGAGGCCCCGATGGCGGCCGCGGCGGCGGCGATCTCGTCTTCCGCCTGGAAGGTCACGACGCCGAACTCCTTCATCCGCGCCAGCTGATGCAGCAGGGCAGAGGCCGGCGTGATCGGGTAGGAGCAGAAGGCGATCTTCAGATCGGCGAGCAGGGAGCCTGCGAGCAGCCCGAGGGAGACCGATTCTGCACCTGTGATCGTCCGATACAGGCCGGGTTCGATCTTGGCCGGCTCGACATCGAAGGTGCCCAGCTCGGCCGGCATCTCGGCGGTCTCGCCGAAGGCGTGGCCGGCATTGAGCGCCGCGATATTCGCCTTGGCGACATCCGGGTTCTTGGCGAACTTCGCTTCGAGCCAGTCGACCGAGGCCTGCCGCTTGCGGCCGTACATCCAATAAACGAGGCCGAGCGCCCACATGTTCTTGGAGCGCAGCGCTTCCTTGTTGGACAGCCCGAATTCCTTGACCGCTTCGACGGTGAGGCGGGACATGTCGATCTTGACCAGCCGGTAGCCGTCGAGGCTGTCATTCTCGAGCGGGTTTTCCGTGTAGCCCGCCTTGGTCAGGTTGCGGTCGGTGAAGGCGCCGGAATCGGCGATGACGATGCCGTTCGGTTTCACGTCCGCGAGATTGGTCACGAGTGCGGCGGGGTTCATCACCACCAGCACGTCGAGCAGGTCGCCCGAGGTCATGATCTTGCGGGCACCAAAATTAATCTGGAACGCCGAGACGCCGAAGGTCGTGCCCGCAGGGGCGCGAATCTCGGCGGGGAAATCGGGGAAGGTGGCCAGGTCGTTGCCGGCGATTGCCGCGGTCATGGTGAACTGGCTGCCGGTGAGCTGCATGCCGTCACCGGAATCACCTGCGAATCTTACAACCGCGGATTCAATTTCGTGGCGTTTCTCTTCCGGCCTTTCGACGGCCGCTACCTCAGACATCGGGTATTTCCTTCCCGTAAACTCGGCTTTGAATTCAGATTAATGTTCGGATGCACGCACGTCTCGTTGCGCGGCGCTACATTCATCCGCCTGTGTGCTCGTTTCAAGCATAAACTGGTGCCTTAAAGGCCCAACTAAGGTGTTTTGCCAGTCAGTCAAGAGCGTCGATCATCGTGTCGATGGTCACGAATTTCCGCCGTGGCGCGCCAGGCTTCGCCGCCGCCACTTCGGCGGCGTCGATTGTCTGCCAGTCCTGATAGGTCAGACAGCGAACATCGCGGTCCTTCAGCAATGCTTCCAGCGCCTCGCGGCCGGGCTTCGTACCGTCCGCGATGTCCTCGAAGATCTGCGTCGCGGCGATGTCTCCGTCGGGCTTGTTGGTGCCGATCACGCCGGTCGGACCGCGCTTGATCCAGCCGACCGCATAGACGCCGTCGCTGACCCGGCCCTCGTCATGCACCACGATGCCGTTATCGGCGTCGAACGGCACGCCGGGGAACGGATCGGAGAAATAGCCGATCGCCGGAATGACCAGGCCACATTCGATTTCGAAAAATTCGCCGGTTCCCACCGAGCGACCATCCTCGACACGGGTGTGTTCCATCCGGATGCCTTCCACCTTGTCGCCGCCGAGAATCTCGATCGGTTTCGCATAGAAGGTGAAATGGACGCGCTTCGACTTGCCCGCCGGGTCGACGTCGGGAAATTCCTTCATCGTCGCGAGGTTGCGGTCCTTGAGGCGCTTGTCCCGATCGGACCAGTCGCCGGTGACCTCGTCGGGCAGCTGGCCCGGATCGATGACAGGCTGACAATCGTCCAACTTGCCCATCTCGCGCAGTTCGACATTCGTGAACTTCGCTTCGATCGGGCCGCGCCGACCGACCATATACACGTCGGCGATGGGCGAGGCCTCGACGGCGTCGGCCGCGTGATCGGCAATATCGGTCTCGGTCATTTCTTCCGGCGTCTTGACCAGCACCCGGGCGACGTCGACGGCGACATTGCCCTGGCCGATGACAACCACCGTGCCGGTGTTCAAGTCCGGCTGCAGGTCCGTGAAGTCGGGATGCCCGTTGTACCAGCCCACGAAGTCGGCCGAGCCGAAAACGCCCGTCTTGTCCTCGCCGGGGATTCCAAGCTTGCGATCGCGCGGTGCGCCGACGGCCAGCACGACTGCGTCGTACATCTCCTGCAACTCCGCCATCGTGACATCGCGGCCGACCTCGACGTTGCCGTAATAACCGACACCGTCACGCAACGCTGTCTTTTCATAGACGCGGGCAACTTTTTTCGTTGTCTGGTGATCCGGTGCGACACCACCACGGATCAATCCGAAGGGTGTCGGCAAACGTTCGATGATATCGACCCGGACGTCTTGATCGCCCTTGAGCAAGGCATCGACCGTGTAAAATCCGCTCGGCCCTGCGCCGATGACGGCAACATTGATTGTCATGATTCCTCCCTAGAACTCGGCTGGACTATATCCAAACCGATTGGCGTCTGCCATCCCATCTCGCCAACTGATTTGGAGGGTATCCGCGCGCGCGATTCGCAGGGTATCCGATTGTCGTTGAACCTTGATCTCACATTGAGTATATGTGTCTGGCCGGTGGGTCGTGATCCACCGATTTCAAGGGAACGGAAGGACGCGATCAACGCGTCGCAACTTGCCACCGATTGCACAGGAGACCGCGACCATGCTGCGCATGCGCTTTCGCAACTATTTCATCGCCGCCGCTGCGGCATTGCTGGCCCTGACATCCGCGCCAGTCGTCCAGGCCCAGCAGGATCCGATCCGGATTGGCGAGATCAACAGCTACACCGGTCCGCTGGCCTCCTTCACCGTGCCCTACCGCAACGGCTGGCAACTCGCGGTCGAGCAGGTCAACGCGAATGGCGGCGTGCTGGGCCGCAAGCTCGAGGTCATCTCGCGCGACGACGGCGCGAAACCCGCTGACGCGGTGAAGTTTGCCGAGGAACTCGTGCGGCGTGAGAAGGTCGACCTGATCGCCGGCACGTTCCTGTCGCATATAGGTCTCGCGGTGGCCGACTTTGCCGCGCGCAACAAGGTTTTGTTCGTCGCCTCGGAGCCCCTGTCGGACGCCATCGTTTGGGCGAAGGGGAACGACTATACGTTCCGGCTGCGTCCCTCGACCTATATGCAGGCCGCGATGCTCGCCGAGGAGGCGGCCAAGCTGCCGGCAAAGCGCTGGGCGACGGTTGCACCGAACTATGAATATGGTCAGTCGGCGGTGAAGGCCTTCCAGGATGTGCTCAAGAGTTTGCGCCCGGACGTCGAGTTCGTCGGCCAGCAGTGGCCGGCGCTGTTCAAGCTTGATGCGGGTGCGACCGTGCAGGCGATTGCCCAGGCCAAGCCCGATGCGATCTTCAACGTGACCTTCTCGATCGACCTGGCGAAGTTCGTGCGCGAGGGACAATTGCGTGGCCTGTTCCAGGACCGCGAGGTGGTCAGCCTGTTGACGGGGGAGCCGGAGTATCTCGACGCGCTCAAGGGCGAGGCGCCGGAGGGCTGGATCGTTACCGGATATCCCTGGCAGTTGATCGATGATGCCGGGCACAAGGCTTTTCTCGACGCCTACAGCAAGCGGTTCAACGATTACCCGCGGGCGGGCTCGATCGTCGGTTACAACACGATCCTGACGATCGCCGCCATGCTCGAGAAGGCCGGCTCGAGCGAGACCGATGCGATGGTCGCGGCGATGAAGGATCTCGAGCTCGACACGCCGTTCGGCCCGATCACCTATCGCGCGATCGACCATCAATCGACGATGGGCGCTTATGTGGGGCGTACCGCAAAGGTTGACGGGAAGGGCGTCATGGTGGATTTCCGCTATGCGAATGGCGCCGACTATCTGCCCGACGACGCGACGGTCCGTAAACTTCGAACCGCCAAGTAACGTCACGGGTCGCCCCGCCAGCCCGGGGGAGCGGCGCCTGGACAGGCCACGGCGCCGGAGGATGTGTTGAGCTTTATTGTCGTCCAGGCGATCACGGGACTGGCCAGTGCAGCGTCCCTGTTCCTGATCGCGGTCGGGTTGTCGATCGTGTTCGGGGTCACCCGGGTCGTCAATTTCGCACACGGCTCGCTCTATATGCTCGGCGCCTATCTCGCGTTCAGCTTCGCCGCCGCGTTCGGTGACACTTTCCTCGGCTACCTCGCGGCGATCCTGCTTGCCGCGATTATTGTCGGTGGCCTGGGCGCGGTTATGGAGACCGGCCTGCTGCGGCGGATCTACCGTGCCCCCGAACTGTTCCAGCTGCTCGCGACATTCGGGGTCGTGCTCGCTGTTCAGGACCTGACGCGGATTGTCTGGGGTGCGGATGATCTTTTTGCGCCGCGCATGCCCGGCCTCGATGGCGCCATCGAGATCCTCGGTCATGCGGTTCCCGAGTATGACCTGTTTCTGATCGCCATCGCGTTTGTCGTCCTCGGCGGCCTGTGGGCGTTGTTTCGGCATACGAGGTTTGGCGTGCTTGTGCGCGCGGCGACCGAGGATCGCGAAATGGTCGCCGCACTCGGCATTGATCAACGCTGGCTGTTCACCGGCGCCTTCATACTCGGCGCGGCACTGGCCGGGCTGGGTGGTGCGCTGCAGATTCCGCGTCAGGCGGCGAGCCTGTCGATGGATCTGAACATCATCGTCGATGCATTTGTCGTCGTCGTGGTCGGCGGTATGGGGTCCATCATGGGCGCCTTCGTTGCGGCCGTGCTGATCAGTGAATTACTCGCCTTCGGCGTGGTGATATTTCCCGAGATCACGCTGGTCCTGATCTTCCTGGTGATGGCGGTCACGCTGGTATTGAAGCCGAGCGGACTTTTCGGGCGGCCGGAGTTCACGACGGCCGAGGACCGGCGCAACCCCGATCCGCCGTTGCGGGCCGGCGATGGTCTCAGCCGGGTCTTCTGGTTGGCCTTGCTGGTCGTGGGGGTGGCAGCCCCGTTGATCATCGGCGATTTCACGATCGTGGTGCTGACCGAGATCGCGATCCTGGCCCTGTTCGCCGCGAGCCTGCATTTCCTTCTCTGGGGCGGCGGGCTGATCACCTTCGGCCATGCGGCCTATTTCGGGCTCGGGGCGTATGGGTCGGGCCTGGCGGTGTTCCACCTGTCGCTGGGGATGGCCCCGGCGTTGTTGCTGGCGCCGCTGGCGGGGGCGGCCGGCGCGCTTTTGTTCGGCTGGTTCTGCGTGCGGCTGTCGGGCATCTATATGGCGATGCTGACGCTGGCCTTCGCGCAGATCGCCTGGTCGGCCGCGTTCCAGTGGATCGGCTTCACGGGCGGTGACAACGGCATACTGGGTGTCTGGCCGAGCGACTGGGCGGCAGATCCTGTCGTCTTTTATTACCTGGCCTTCGCCGTGTGCGCGGCCGTGATCTGGGGATTGCGGCACATGGTTTACAGCCCGTTCGGCTACACGCTGCGTGCGACCCGCGATTCTGCCCTGCGCTCGGCCGCGATCGGGGTGGACGTGACCCGGCATCGATGGCTCGCTTTCACGCTGGCGGGTGCCGCAGCCGGTGTGGCGGGCGGCTTCTTTGCGTTCGCCAAGGGCAGCGTGTTTCCCGACGTCCTGTTTGTCTCCACCTCGGTCGACGGGCTGGTGATGGTGCTGCTCGGCGGGTTGCAGTCACTGGCCGGGCCCATTTTGGGGGCGATTGCGCTGACGGAGATCGAGACCGAGCTGACGCGCCTGACCGATCTCTGGCAATTGTGTCTGGGCATTCTGATCATCCTGCTCGTCGTGGTGCTGCCGCATGGCCTCGCCGGCCTGTCATCGATTTTGCAACGGCGGTCGTCATGAGCGTTCTGCAGATCGAACGACTTTCCAAGGCGTTTGGCGGCGTGCAGGCGGTCGGCGGCGTATCCTTTACGGTGGGCCAGGGGGAGCGGGTCGCGTTGATCGGGCCCAACGGTGCGGGCAAAACGACCCTGTTCAATTGCATCAATGGCCAGTTGCCGCCCGACGAGGGCCGGATACATATCTCCGGGCGCGACGTTACAGGCCATGCGCCGCACCGGATCTGGCGCCATGGTGTCGGCCGCACCTTCCAGATCACCGCAACATTCTCCAGCATGACGGTTGTCGAGAATATTCAGGTGGCACTTGCGTCAGCCGATGGGGCGGCGACCGGTCTCCTGCGGCGGCTGGGCGACCGGTATCTGGACGAGGCCGGGGAGCTGGTCGAGCTGGTCGGGCTCGCGGCCCGTGGCGGCGATGCGACGGTGGAACTGCCCTATGGCGATCTCAAGCGACTGGAGCTCGCCGTGGCGATGACCAACCAGCCCTCGCTGCTGTTGATGGACGAGCCCACGGCGGGCATGGCGGCCGACGCGCGCGGCGGGATGATGGATTTGGTGGACTTGATGGTTGCGGAGCGTGGCGTGGCGGTGCTTTTCACCGAACATGACATGGACGTCGTGTTTGGCCATGCGGACCGGGTGATCGTTCTCGACCGGGGCCAGGTGATCGCGGAGGGTCGCCCGGACGAAATTCGCGCGGATGAGAAAGTGCAGGCCGTCTATCTCGGCAGTTTCGATGCCGACGAGGCGGTGACATGAGCGATCCGGCGCTGCGTTTAACGGGGATCGAGGCCTTTTACGGCACCGCGCAGGCGCTGTTCGGGGTCGATCTCGAAGTGCCGTCCGGGGCGGTCACGGTGCTGCTCGGCCGCAATGGCGCGGGAAAATCGACGACCCTCAAGGCGGCCATGGGGCTGGTGGACGTGCGCGCCGGGCGTGTGTTTGTCGGCGCGCGCGATGTGACGGGGGCGGCGTCCTACACGATTGCTCGCGCGGGCCTGGGCTATGTGCCGGAGACGCGGCGGGTTTTCGGCGGTCTCAGCGTGGACGAAAACCTCCTCGTGGGGGAGCGCGCCGGTGTTGGCGACAGCGCGACATGGACCCGTGAGAGAATCTTCGATCTGTTTCCGCCGCTCGCCGGGATGCGGGATCGCCAGGCCGGTCAGTTGTCGGGTGGCGAACAGCAGATGCTGACAATCGCGCGCACACTGATGGGCAATCCGCAGATCATCCTGTTGGACGAACCGTCGGAGGGGCTGGCGCCTGTGATCGTGCAGCAGATCGCCGCGACGATAGGCACGCTCGCGGCCGAGGGACTGACGGTTCTTCTGTCCGAGCAGAATGTCCGGTTCGCCACCCATGTGGCGAGCCGGGCCGCGGTCATCGAGCGGGGCCGTATTCTCGTCGAGGGACCGATCGCGGACATCGCGGCCGACGAGAGCGTGCGCGAGGCCTATCTGACGCCCTGAACCGGGGCGAGATACTCAGTGCAGGTCGAACGACTTTTCGACGTTGCGGAACTTCGGCGGCGCGATGATCTCGGTGTGCCCGACGCGGACCGAATGCAGCGGCCCGTCGAGATTCTCGGTCCAGAAATCCAGGAACTTGTGCAGCTTGGGAAACGCCGGCGGGTAGTCGAGCTTTTGCCAGACGAAACTCTGGAGAATGCCGGGGTGATCGGGCATGTGATAGATGATCTCGGCGGTGGTCATCCGCCACCCTTCCATCTGTAACGCCATGTTCCTTTGCATCGCTGACACCTCAATGGTTGAACAAACCGAATCGCCAGGTGATCAGAATTATCCCGAGGGACAGCCGCATCGGCAACAAAAACGTTTAACAACAAGGCATTAGCACCGATCGGCGTCGAGTGCTGCTAACGGACCGGGTTGCCGGCGGCAAAAAAAGTTCGATTTCCACGCTGACCGCGGGTTGACAGAGGCCAGCCGGACCACTACCTGTCTGGCACTCACGCGGGATGAGTGCTATTAACTCGGCGAGACCGCGAAAATATTCATATATTACAGGAGGATAAGGGGATGAGCTTTCGCCCTTTGCATGACCGGGTAGTGGTGCGTCGCGTCGGTTCCGACGAAAAGACGGCGGGTGGCATCATTATTCCGGATACGGCCCAGGAAAAACCTTCGGAAGGCGAAGTCGTCTCCGTGGGCCCCGGCGGCCGCACCGAAGATGGCAAGGCCATTGCCATGGATGTGAAGGCCGGTGATCGGGTCCTGTTCGGCAAGTGGTCGGGCACGGAAGTTTCGATCGATGGCGAGGAACTCCTGATCATGAAGGAGTCCGACATCATGGGTGTCATCGAGGCCAAGAAGAAATCCAAGAAGGCCGCTTAATCAGTTTCCGCAGAAGGAGAATTTCAAATGGCTGCGAAAGAAGTCAAATTTTCGACCTCGGCACGCGACTCGCTGCTGAAGGGCGTTGATACCCTCGCCGACGCGGTGAAGGTTACGCTGGGCCCGAAAGGCCGTAACGTTGTGATCGACCGTTCGTTCGGTTCGCCGCGCATCACCAAGGATGGTGTCTCGGTCGCCAAGGAAATCGAGCTTGAGGACAAGTTCGAGAATATGGGCGCCCAGATGGTCAAGGAAGTTGCTTCCAAGACCAACGACATCGCCGGTGACGGCACCACCACCGCAACGGTTCTCGCCCAGGCGATCGTTCGCGAGGGCTCCAAGGCCGTCGCGGCCGGCATGAACCCGATGGATCTGAAGCGCGGCATCGACCTGGCGGTCGAGGCTGTCGTCGCCGACATCGAGAAGCGTGCGAAGAAGATCCGCAACTCCGATGAGGTTGCGCAGGTTGGCCGGATTTCCGCCAACGGCGACAGCGAAGTCGGCGACTACATCGCGGACGCGATGCAGCGGGTCGGCAACGAAGGTGTGATCACGGTCGAGGAGGCCAAGAGCCTCGTCACCGAGCTGGAAGTCGTCGAAGGCATGCAGTTCGACCGCGGTTACCTCTCGCCGTACTTCATCACCAACGCCGAGAAGATGACCTGCGATCTGGAGAGCCCGTACATTCTGCTCCACGAGAAGAAGCTCTCGAGCCTCCAGGCCATGCTGCCGGTGCTCGAGGCCGTGGTGCAGTCGGGCAAGCCGCTGCTGATCATCGCCGAGGACATCGAAGGCGAAGCGCTGGCGACCCTGGTCGTCAACAAGCTGCGTGGTGGTCTGAAGATCGCCGCCGTCAAGGCGCCGGGCTTCGGTGATCGCCGCAAGGCCATGCTCGAGGATCTCGCGATCCTGACCAACGGTCAGGTCATCTCCGAGGATCTCGGCATCAAGCTCGAGAATGTCTCGCTCGACATGCTCGGCACGGCCAAGCGGGTCTCGATCACCAAGGAAGAGACCACGCTCGTCGACGGCGCCGGCAAGAAGTCCGACATCGAAGGCCGGGTCAACCAGATCCGCGCCCAGATCGAAGAGACCTCTTCCGACTATGACCGTGAGAAGCTGCAGGAGCGCCTGGCGAAGCTCGCCGGTGGTGTTGCGGTTATCCGTGTCGGCGGTGCGACCGAGATCGAGGTGAAGGAGAAGAAGGATCGCGTCGAAGATGCGATGCACGCCACGCGTGCGGCCGTCGAGGAAGGCATTGTTGCCGGCGGCGGTGTCGCGCTTCTCTATGCGACCAAGGTTCTCGACAAGCTCGAGGGTGACAATGAAGACCAGCAGGTCGGTATTAACATCATCCGCAAGGCTATCCAGGGCCCGGTTCGTCAGATCGCCGAGAATGCAGGCTTCGACGGCGCAGTTGTCGCCGGCAAGCTTCTCGAGCAGAAAGACACGGACTTCGGTTTCGACGCGCAGGGCGGTGAGTACACCAACCTCGTGAAGGCCGGTGTCATCGACCCGACGAAGGTCGTGCGCGCCGCGCTGCAGGATGCCGGTTCGATTGCCGGTCTGCTGATCACGACCGAAGCGATGGTTGCCGACAAGCCTGAGCCGGCTGGTGCGGCTGGTGCTCCGCCGATGCCTGATATGGGTGGCATGGGCGGTATGGGCGGCATGATGTAAGCCAGTCCCTACCGGACAAGACAAAGAGGGCCGCACCGGCAACGGTGCGGCCCTTTTTCTATCAGGGGTTCTTGGCGATACGGCGAAGGATGCGCGGCGGGGCTACTCTTCCTCGACCGCGCGGATGATGCCGGCCTGGTCGAGATCGGCCCACCCCCGGTCCATCATCTTTTGCCAGAGTTCGAGATTTGTCTTCACCGACAGGAGATCGATACCGACCTGTTCGGCCAGTTCCAGGGCCTGGAGGATGTCCTTGTGATGCACGGAGGCGCGGCCATGGGGCTCGAAGGCGCGTTCGACCATGCGCCCGCCATGCAGGTCGAGCACCCGGGATTCGGCAAAGCCGCCGAGCAGTGCTTCGCGCACCTTGGCCGGGTCGACGCCGGCGCGCGCGGCCAGCGTCAGCCCCTCCGCGACCGCGGCGAGCGTGACCCCGACGATCGCCTGGTTGGCGGTCTTGGTCACCTGGCCGGCACCGACATCGCCGATGTGAGTCACGTTCTGGCCGAGCACGGCAAACACCGGCGCGACCTTCGGGAACGCGTCGTCGGCGGCCCCGACCATGATCGTCAGATTGCCGGCCTCTGCGCCCACGGTGCCGCCGGAGACCGGAGCGTCGACATAGTCCGCACCCAGCGCCCTTGCCTCCTCGGCCCAGGCGCGGGTCTCGCGCACCTTGGTGGTGCCCATGTCGATAACGGTTTTTCCGGCGGACAACCCTGCGAACACACCGTTCTCACCATGCAGGACTTTGTCCACCGATGGCGTGTCGGTAACCATGAGGATGGTGATGTCGCTTGCTGCAGCCACATCGCGCGGGGTGGGCGCGGTGTTCATGCCGAGCGCCGCCAACTCTTCGGCCGGGCCGGGGCTGCGGCTCGTCACCGTGACGGACGCGCCGGCATCGAACAGGTTGCGGGCCATCGGCTTGCCCATCAGGCCGAGGCCGATGAAACCGATCTTCATGCCGTCGAGGTTGGCCAAGATATGCTCGTGGCCTAGATGGGCGCGTAACGCGCGCGCGCGGCCCGCTCGATGGCGGCGGCGGTCAGGCGCTCGATGTTCAGCGAATGGCGCAGCATCTCCAGTAGACGCAGCTCTTCCTGACTTGCCTTTTCATCGGCTATGGCGATGTCGCAGGCGAGAACATAGGCGGTATCGCGCAGCCGTTCGGGAAGCGCGTCGCGGATCTGGCCGATCGCATCGTCCAGCCCGTCCTCCTTGGACAGCAGGTCCGCGCAGTCGCGCGCGATATCCGTGAGCTGTTCGGTGTCGAAGCCGGAGAAAACCGGCAGCTGGCTGACCATTTCGCCAATCCGGCCAATTTCGGAATCGGTCATGTCGCTGTCGGCGGCGGAGACCATGACCATGGTGTAGACGAGGGCGGTCTGGGAATCGATCATTTCAAGTTGCTTCCTTAATGGTGCGTGGCTCGTTAAAGCGGCCGGGGGGCGTGGCGTCAAGCGGTCTTCGCGGGGTTCGCCGAAAGTCCGTATCGACACGGCCTCGGACCCCCAATAGGTTGGTCTTATGTCTGCCGTAATCAATGTCGCCGTTCCGGTTTTTGCAATCATGTTTGCGGGTTACCTCGCCGGGCGATTCCGTATTCTCGGAGAGGCGAGTTCAGAGGCGTTGAACGCCTTTGTCTACTGGTTTGCCCTGCCGCCGGTCCTGTTCCTGTCGATGGCGAGCGTGCCCGTCCGCGAGATTTTCGACTGGCCGTTCATCTGGACCCTTCTGGGCGGCATGGCGATCGTCGCGATCCCGTCGCTTGTCCTCGCACGTACGCTGTTCCGCAACAGTTTGAGCGGCGTCACTCTCCACGGATTAACAGGTGTGTTCGCCAACACCGGCTATATGGGTATCCCGCTGTTCCTGGCCGCGTTCGGGCCCGATGGCGCGCTGCCGGCCGTGATCGCAACGGCGGTCAACAATGCGGTGTTGCTCGGGTTGACGATACTGTTGATCGAGATGGACGGCGGGAGTGGACCTTCGCCGTTGCGCGTGTTCGCGAACGCCGTCGGTGCGGTGGTGCGCGGACCGCTTTTCCTGGCGCCCCTGGCTGGCATCCTGTGGTCTTGGTCGGGCCTCGGCCTGCCGGAGCCGGCCTCCAACTTCCTTACGCTGATGGGGGCGGCGGCCGCGCCCTGTGCCCTGTTCGCGATGGGTCTGTTCATGGTCGGCAAGCCGATCACGAGTGGCGCACCGGAAGTCGGCTGGATGGTGTTCGTGAAGCTGATCGGCCAGCCGCTGGCCACATGGTGGCTGGCCGTGGAGGTCTTCGCGCTTGATTTCGAAATGACCCGCGGGGTCGTACTGATCGCAGCCTTGCCGACCGGGGCGCTCGCCTTCGTTGTGGCCCAGAAGTACGGGGTCTTCGTGCAACGCTGCTCGGCGGCGATTCTCGTCTCGACGATTGTGTCCGTGGTGACCGTCAGCGCGTTGCTCGCCTGGTTCGGGACCGGCTAGCGGGACAGAAAATCTTCCGTCGCCTCGATGGCATCGACCAGTCCGACCCGCTCGGGCACCACGCCGTCGGGAAACGCACCGAACAGGCGCGTGGGTGTCGCGGCGTCGAGGATCGTAAATACGCCCTTGTCGCCCTTGCGCCGGATGAGCCTTCCATAGGCCTGCGACAGGCGCAGCCGTGCGATGAGGTCATCATGGTCCCGGCCGCCAAACGCCTCGCGTCGTGCGCGGTGCAGGATCGTCGGGCGCGGCCAGGGGATGCGGTCGAAGGCGAGCATACGTAGCGAACGTCCCGGCACGTCGACGCCGTCTCGAACGGCGTCGGTGCCCAGCAGGCAGGCGTCGGTCTCGGCGCGGAAAATATCGATCAGGGTGGCCACGTTCAGGGAATCCACATGCTGGGCGTAGAGCGGCAGTCCGGCGGCGTCGAGCGCGTCGGCGATGCGCGTATGGACCTGGCGCAAGCGCGCGATCGACGTGAACAGGCCGAGCCCGCCGCCGCCGGACGCAATGAACAGCTCGCGCATGGCGGCCGCCACCTGGTCCGCATCGTTTCGGCGCACATCGGTGATGACGAACACGCGGGTTTGTTCGGCATAGTCGAAGGGGGAGGCGACGCGGGCGTGAAGCGCGGGCAACGGAAAATGCACCGCACCCGTGCGCGCATCCGCACTTGCCCAGTCGGTGGCCGCCTCGTCAGGTTCGTCTGGGTCTGTGCTGCGAGTCCGGTCGGTCAGCGTGGCCGACGTGATGACCATGCCGTGGGCGATGGGTGCCATCGCTTGGGCAAAGGGTTCGGTGGGGTCGATCCAGTGACGGTACAGCCCGGCGTCGAGCTCGCGGCCGTCGATCCGCTCGACCTCGATCCAGTCCACGAAGGCGCTCGACACCGGCTCGTTGATCGCATCCAGCATGTCGATCCAGGCGCCGATCAGCATCTCCGCGCGCCGTTGTAGCGCACGGGCGACCGCCTCGATCCGCACGCGCGTGGCGCTGTCGAGTTCGTCGGCGTCGGCATCAAGCCGGTGGATCAACCGGGCGCAGAGCTTGCGCAGCGGCGTGGCCAGGGCGACGAGATGCTCGCGCAATGCCGCGGCGGCGTCGGGCATGCCGTCGGAAGGGGGTCGAACCTCGGTTTCGAGAGAATAGGGGCCATCGCCGGACTTGGCGCGGGCGAAGACCTGTTCGCGAACCTCGGCAAGAAAGGCCTCGGCCGGTCCCTCGGTCATCGCGCCTGACAGGCGATTGAGCCAGCCGGGCGCGGGCAGGATTTGTGCTGCCTCGAGCGCCGCTGCGAGCGCGTCGGCAGCATCGGTATCCTCTGCCGCGATCAGGTCTTCGGCACGCTCGCGCAGGCCGCGCGCCCGCCCGCCGGGCCGCCGCCGCCCGCTACCTTCATTGCCGAGCAGCCAGCGACGCAGTTCGGCCATCTCGCGGCCGCTGAGATGGGCGGCGAAGGCTGAATCGGCGGCGTCGAAAATATGATGTCCCTCGTCGAAGACGTAGCGTGACGGGACGTTTGCCCCGTCGCCCCCGCCGTCACCGGCACCGAGTGCCGCCTGGATCATGACCAGCGCGTGGTTGGCGACGACCAGCCGGGCCTTGCGGGCCTTGCGGACCGAATGTTCGACGAAGCAGCGGCTGTAGTGGCTGCAGGCAGAATAGATGCACTCGCCGCGTCGGTCAGACAGGCCCAGGGTCGGCGGCACACCCACGAGGTCGACCAGCCATGCGGGAAAATCCCCGCCCAGGTCGCCGTCGCGGGTGGCCTGCACCCAGCGCGCGGTCAGGGCAACGCCCAGCGCATTGCGGCGCTGCAATGTGGTGAACCGCCCGGCGGCATCCTCGAGGTTCAGCAGGCACAGGTAATTCTCGCGGCCCTTACGGATCACCACTTGTCGCGCCTTTTCGTCCGGGTCCGGGTAAAGGCGGCCCAGCTCCTGGTCGATCTGCTGCTGCAGGTTGCGGGTGTAGGTGCTGATCCAGACAGGCCCGGCGTTCTTCTCGGACCAGATGCTGGCCGGCGCGATATAGCCCAATGTCTTGCCCGTGCCGGTGCCCGCCTCGGCAAGGACGATGTTGGGGCTGTCTTCGGCCGCGCGTGGCGCAAACGCCTCGGCGGTGGCGGCCGCATAGTCGCGTTGTCCCTCGCGGCTTTCCGCGTCGCTGCCGATCAGAAACGCCAACCGGTTCTGCGCTTCTTCGGCGGAGACAGGGTCGTTGCCGGGGGGCGGTTCGGGGGCGGTCTCGCCCCATTCGGGAACCTCGCGCCAAACGGCCAGTGCGCCGGGGACGCGGTTATCGCTGTTGTCAGGCCAGGCCGTCGTGTCCAGGGCCGCCAGGACCAGCGGCGCCCACAACCAGCCGGCGCACTGCAGGGCTCGGGCAATGGCCGCCGCATCTTCATAGCCCTGTCGGTCATCGGACAGGTCGGTCAGCAGGCGGTCGGCGATGGCGATCAGCGCGTCGGCATCCTCGGGTTCAGATATTCCGAGCGTGCGTGCGACCCCCCGGACAGTGGGAAGGGTGAATTCGGCCGGGCGGACGAAGGCGAACAATTCGAGCACGTCATAGCCGTCGATATAATCGGTTCCCAGACGCCGTGCCGTGGCCGGACCGTGACACAGCACGGGTGGTTGCGCGCGCGCCCGGCGGACGGCCTCCTCCGCACCGAGTGCGTCGCGCGCACCGCCGGGTTTGCGCCAGGTCGCGAAGCTGCGCCCGGCGACGAGCGCGGGCAGATCGATGGCGCGTACATCGTTGGAGGGAAAAGGCGTCTCACTCATCGGGGGACATTACCGGGGAGGCCCCGAATCCCGAAAGCGATCCCTAAAGCTTTGTGAGAATGCCGCGCGTACTTTTCACAATTCACCGACGAAGGTGCATGACCCCGTCGAACAAAAGCATCACATTCATGACGCTGATCGTGGCCCTAACCGGGTGCGAAGCCGATTGCCCAGGATGGTGCAAGGACGGAGCAAGGATGATGGATCTCGGTTCCATAAGTCAGGTATCGACGTTGGTCCCGGAGCCGGCGCGCAACCCCTCGGCTGCCCCCACGGCCGACGCGCTGGCGCCGGCGGCCGATACGTCGGGTGACGGTTCGGGTAACCAGGGCTCCGGCTATCCGGCCGAAGCGCCTCACCAAGCCTCGGACCCACCCGAGCCGTGGGTAGACCGCACACCGACCGAGCTGCTGGTCGATCGGTCGTTTCCCCTGTCCGACCGAGCCGCGCGCCTCAACTTGACGATTTGATGCGGTCATGTCGTTTTGTCCGCGGCGGTTGACCTGATTCCGGCCCGCGCCTAGTTTCCGCCGCACGTAATTTGGCGGATGAAAACGGGCATATGACAAACGATCAAGACATGCTGCTGGCGGCGAAGGCATGGCCGTTCAAGGAAGCGCGGACGATCCTCGATCGGCTGGGCGGGCCCGATGCTGCGCAGACGCCCGAGAAAGGTCACGTGCTGTTCGAGACGGGCTACGGCCCGTCGGGGCTGCCCCATATCGGCACTTTCGGCGAAGTGGCGCGCACCACGATGGTGCGTCACGCCTTTACCCAAATGTCCGATATTCCAACCCGCCTGATCGCCTTTTCAGACGACATGGACGGGCTGCGCAAGGTACCCCCGAATCTGCCGGAACAGGAAATGCTTGCCGAACATCTGGGCAAGCCGTTGACGGCCGTGCCCGACCCGTTCGGCACACATGACAGCTTTGCCGCCCACAACAACGCGCGCCTGCAGGCCTTCCTCGATACCTTCGGGTTCGACTACGAGTTCTACAGCTCCACGGAATGTTACAAGGCCGGCCAGTTCGACGACACGCTGCGCGCGATGCTGTCGCACTATGACGCGATCATGGGTGTGATATTGCCGACCCTGGGTGCCGAACGGCAGGCGACCTACAGCCCCTTTCTGCCGGTCTGTCCGCGCACCGGCGTGGTGTTGCAGGTGTCCATGGAAGCCACGGACCCGGATGCGGGGACGATTACCTACAAGGATCCCGAGACCGGAGAACTGGTCGAGACGCCGGTGACCGGTGGTCATTGCAAGCTGCAATGGAAGGCCGACTGGGCAATGCGCTGGGCGGCACTGTCCGTTGACTATGAGATGTCGGGCAAGGATTTGATCGATTCCGTGAATTTGTCGGGAAAGATCTGCCGAATTCTGGGCGCGCGGCCGCCCGAGGGGCTGACCTATGAGCTGTTCCTCGATGACAAGGGCGAGAAGATATCCAAGTCGCGTGGCAACGGGCTGACGATCGAGGAGTGGCTCACCTATGGGCCGCCGGAGAGCCTGTCTCACTACATGTTCGGCAAGCCGAAATCGGCCAAGCGCCTGCATTTCGACGTGATTCCGAAATCGGTCGATGAGTATCTGTCCCATGTCGCGAAATACCCGGAACAGGCGGCAGACAAGCAGCTGGAGAGCCCGGCCTGGCACATTCATGGCGGCAACGTACCGCCCGCGGGGGCCGATCTGTCCTTCGGGCTTCTGCTCAACCTGGCCGCCGCGTGTAACTCGGAAGACCCGGCGGTGCTCTGGGGTTTCATCGAGCGATATGCCGAAGGCGCCACACCGGAGAACAGCCCGTTCCTCGACCGGCTCGTCGGCCACGCGATCGCCTATTACCGGGACTTCGTGAAGCCCGCGAAACAGTATCGCGCGCCCGACGACAAGGAGCGTGCCGCGCTAACCGAACTGGCCGAGCGGTTTGCCGCGATGCCGGACGATGCCGACGGCGAGGCGCTGCAGAACGAGGTCTATGCCGTGGGCAAGGACCATGAGTTCGAGCCGCTGCGCGACTGGTTCCGCGCGCTCTATGAGGTGCTGTTTGGACAGAGCCAGGGGCCGCGCTTCGGCTCTTTCGCCGCGCTGTATGGCCGGGATGCGACGGTCGACTTGCTGCGCCGCGCGCTCGCCGGCGAGGATCTCAGCGCCGCCTAGTCGCCGGAATGGGCGAAGTCCCAGTAGAGTTCGCGGGCGCGGCGATAGATCGGGCCGGGCTGTAGCTGTCGATCCTCGTAGCGGATCACCGGCTGGACCTTGCCGTAATTGCCCGAGTTGAAAATCTCGTCTGCTTCCAGCAATTCGCCCGGTTCGACGGTGCGTTCCTGGACCTCGATCCCGTCGTCGCGCATCAGCGCGATGAGCCGCTGGCGGGTGATGCCGTTGAGGAAGGAGCCGTTGGGAACCGGTGTGATCGCGACGCCGTCGCGCACGATCCAGATGTTTGCGGTGGCGAACTCCGCGATGTGGCCCAACACGTCGCGCATGACCGGATTGTCGAAACCCCGGTCGCGGGCATCGATGATCGCGCGTGAGGAGTTGGGATAGTGGCAGGACGCCTTGGCGTCGGTCGGAGCGACCTCGGGGCCGGGGCGGCGGAAGGGGCTGAGGCAGCAGGAGAAGCCGTCACCGGCGGGCATCGGTGCCTCGAATACGGTCAGCACGAAGCGCGTGCTGTCCGGGTCGGGCGCGAGCAGGCCCATCCCGGCATCCGCATACAGCATCGGCCGGATGTAGAGTTCGGCGTTCTCACCGAAGCGCGACACACCGTCGAGCGCGACCTGCCGGATGTCGTCGGCCGAAAGAGGCGCGCGCAAATGCATCGCGTCGGCAGAATTCACGACCCGCTGACAATGGCGGTCGAGATCGGGGGTCACCCCCTCGAAGGCCCGTGCACCGTCGAAGGCGATCGAACCCAGCCAGATCGCATGGGATGTGGCGCCGATCACCGGCACATTGCCGTCATGCCAGTCGCCGTCGATGTATGTGATTGCGGTCAAGGCGCCGCTCCTCATCGGGAATTCGGATGCATGAGGATAGCGCCATCTTCCGGACAGGCGCGAGCCTTGTGTTAATGCGTGTCGGCCGGGGCCTTTACGCGGACGGGCCGCGAACGCATATTCAGCCCATGGCGATACTCAAGATAGCCCGTATGGGACATCCGATCCTGCGCACCCGCGCGAACGACGTACCCGATCCGACGGCGCCCGAGGTCTCCCGCCTCGTCGACGCGATTATCGAAACGATGGACGATGCGGACGGGACCGGCCTTGCGGCCCCCCAGGTGCACATGCCCTGGCGGATCGTGGTCTACAAGGTCGAGGCCGAGCGCGCGGCGGATGAAGACAATGAGGCGGATGGCGGCGTGCCGCTGACGGTCCTGGTCAATCCGGTCGTGACGCCGGTGGGCGAAGAGACCAATCTCGGCTTCGAGGCCTGCCTATCGGTTCCCGGCATGGCCGGTGCCGTGCGGCGTTACGACAAGGTGCATGTCACCCATCGGACGCTCGCAGGCGAAGAGATTTCCTTTGATGCGGAAGGCTTCCACGCGCGGGTGATCCAGCATGAATGCGACCATCTCGACGGCATTCTCTATCCCAGCCGGATCGAGGACATGTCCCAGTTCGGCTTCGTCGAGGAGTTGGGCAAGGGCCAGGCGGAAGAGGCGGCCGGCGAGGCAGATGACGACTGACGCCCCCCATATGCTGAATGAGAAGCGCGCGATCCTCGCCGCGATCCTGCCCCATGTGCCCTTCGACGGCTGGTCGGCGAAGTCCCTGCGTGCCGCCATGGCGGACACGGATCTTGATCCGGCGTTGGCAGAATTTGCCTTTCCCGGCGGGCTCGCCGAGTTGATCGCCTTCTGGAGCGCGGAGGCCGATTCAGCGATGGTCGCGGCCTATGCCGACGAAGATGGCGACGGGATGCGTTTCCGCGACCGGATCACGTTCCTGGTGCGGGCCCGTATCGGGGCCATCGCCGAGCATCGGGAGGCGGTGCGCCGGGCGCTCACCTATCTGGCACAGCCCCAGCACAGCGGGCGCGGCCTCAAATGCTTGTACCGGACCGTCGACGAGATGTGGTACGCGGCCGGCGACCGGGCGACGGACTTCAACTTCTACACCAAGCGCCTGACCCTGGCCGGGGTCTATTCCTCGACGCTGCTCTACTGGCTCGACGACGCGTCCGACGACAGCGAGGCGACGTGGGAATTTCTCGACCGTCGCATCGCCGGGGTCATGCAAATCCCGAAACGCCGGGAGAATTTTCGTCGCGCGACCGGGTATCTGCCGAACCCGAAGCGGTTCGCCCGGCTGGTGTCAGAGCGTTTGCGTGAGCGCGGGGTGGGGTAGTCGAGACTGCCTTCAGACGCCTTCCGCAGGCGAGCGCCTTCCCGTTACCGGGCCGCCCGCAACCGCATCACCGGCCGGTCATCAATCGCCATGTGCACGGCAGCCGTCACGAGACCGAGGACGATCGCGATCCACCAGACGGTCTCGTAGGAGCCGGTCGTATCGAACACGCGCCCGCCGAGCCAGACGCCCAGGAATGCGCCGATCTGGTGACTGAGGAAGACGATGCCGAACAGGGTCGCCATGTAGCGGGTGCCGAAGATCTGCGCGACGATGCCGCTCGTGAGCGGCACCGTTCCGAGCCAGAGAAAGCCGATGGCCGCGGCGAAGATCATGATGCTGGCCGTGCTCGGGGGCGTGGTCACGAATGCGAAGATCACCAGTGAGCGCAACGTGTAGAGACCGGAAAGCAGGTGCTTCTTGCGATAGCGCCCGCCGAGCCAGCCGAACCCCCACGAACCGATGCCGTTGCACACGGCGATGACGACCAGCGCGGTCGCCGCCAGCTTGGGCGTGAAGGCCAGGTCGCCGAGATAGGCCGGCAGGTGGACGGCGATGAAACGGACGTGGAAACCGCAGACGAAGAACCCGATAACCAGCAAAATGTAACCGGAATTGCTGCGCGCCTCGACAAGCGCTTCACCGAGCTTCTGCGTCGATGGTGTTTCTACGCTGTTGCTGCTTGTCCGGCGGATGGCCAGTGCCAGCGGCACGATGAGGCTGACGATGCAGGCGACCGCGATCAGTGCGACGGGCCATCCATAGGCGGAGATCATCTGCTGGCTGAAGGGGACGATGAGAAACTGGCCCAGGGTGCCACAGGCCGTCACGGTGCCGAGCCACACGCTGCGCTTCTCGGCGCTGACATTGCGGCTGACGATCGACAGGACCAGCGGCATGCCGGTCGCGGCGGCGGCGAAGCCGACCAGGAAACCGGCGTTCACGAACATCGCCACCGGCGTGACCGACTGGGACATGAACACCAGGCCGGCGACGTAGAGCAGGCCGCCCGCCGCGAGCACGCGGGGTGACCCCCATTTATCCGCGACGGCGGCAACGAAGGGTGTCGCCAGGCCGATGATGAGTGCCTGGCCGGCGAGCGCCAGCGAGAGAATTTCGCGGCCCCATCCCTGTTCGGCACTGATCGGCAACATGTACAGGCCGAAGGTCTGCTGGATGCCGGCGGAAATGACGATGACGGCCAGCGCGCTGACGAGAACGATCCAGGTCTGGCGACCCCGCGCGGACCCGTCAGCGCCGGGAGCGTTGATTGGGTTCATTCGCTAAACGCCGCGCCCAGCCGGGTGACGTGCCCCATCTTGCGGCCCGCACGGGTCTCGGTCTTGCCATAGAGGTGCAGGCGTGCGCGGGGGTCCGCGATCTCCTGCTGCCAGGTCTCGACATCGTCGCCGATGAGGTTCTTCATCACGGCATCGCAGCGCCGCGTGGGATCGCCCAGCGGCAGGCCGCAGATGGCACGCACGAGCTGCTCATACTGGCTGGTGCGCCCGGCATCGATGCTCCAGTGCCCGGAGTTGTGGGGCCGCGGGGCGACCTCGTTGACCAGGATTTCGCCCGCCGTCGTGACGAACATCTCGATCGCCAGCAGACCGACGACGTCCAGGCCCTCGCACAGCTTGATGGCAACCTCGCGTGCCGCCTCGGCGGTGGAATCGGAAATGGGAGCGGGGACGATGGTCTCGTCGAGGATGTGGTTGCGGTGTCTGTTCTCGACGGGCACGAATGCGGCCGTTTGCCCGTTCGTCCCACGCGCGACGATCACGGAAATCTCGCAGTCGAAATCGACGAAACCCTCCAGAACGCCGCCGTCGGTGTCGGGCCCCGCACCGCTGTCGCTCCAAGCCGTGTCGGGGTCGGTGGCCGCATCAATGCCGACCTGGCCCTTGCCGTCATAGCCGAAGCGGACGGTCTTGAGGACCGAGGGCGTGCCGATGTCGGCGATGGCGTCGGCGAGCTCCCGCGCATCGGCGACGGCGCGGAAGGGCGCGGTGGCGATGCCCAGATCGTTGGCGAATGTTTTCTCGCGGAGCCGGTTCTGGGCCACGGCCTGGACCGACGGTGCGGGATGCATGGGGACATGTGC
Source organism: Alphaproteobacteria bacterium (assembly GCA_965261975.1). Classification (GTDB taxonomy): domain Bacteria; phylum Pseudomonadota; class Alphaproteobacteria; order UBA6615; family UBA6615; genus UBA8079. The sequence goes on along the minus strand of CBDHEC010000024.1, from coordinate 26,219 downwards.
CGCGATCCGCTCAAGGGTCGCGATGGGAACATTCTCGAATTCCAGCGTGGCGACGTCGATGGCGGCGGCAAAGGCGTCCAGCGCGTCGGTATCGTCGAAGGCGGCCAGTGTCGTCTGGCTCGCGATCTGTGCGGCGGGTTCATCGGCGCCTTGGCAGAAGATGTGGCACCGATAACCGAGGTTGGCCGCCGCCAGCGCGGTCATGCGGCCGAGCTGGCCGCCGCCGAGAATACCGATTGTGGCGCCCGGCAGGATCGCGGTGCCGCTGTCTTGATCGGGCATGATCTCAGGAATCGCCGGTCGGGGCGTCGGCCACCGCGTCGGTCTGGTCCGCGCGCCAGGCATCCAGGGCGCGCGCCACACCGGCGTCCTCGAGCGCGACCACGGACGCGGCCAGCAGAGCGGCGTTTATCGCGCCGGCGCGGCCGATCGCGAGCGTGCCCACCGGCACCCCGGCGGGCATCTGGACGATCGACAACAGGCTGTCCATGCCGGAAAGGGCCTTGCTCTCCACCGGCACGCCGAAGACCGGGAGGCTGGTCATCGCGGCGGTCATGCCGGGCAGATGGGCGGCACCGCCGGCGCCCGCGATAATCACTTTCAAACCACGTTCGCGCGCCGTCTTCGCATATTCGGACATGCGGTCGGGGGTGCGGTGGGCGGAGACGATCTTGAACTCATGGGCAACGCCGAGAGCCTCGAGAGTTTCGGCGGCATGATGCATGGTTTCCCAGTCGGACTGGCTTCCCATGATAATTCCGACAACCGGCGCATCGGCCATGTGCATCTCCTTAGGGGGGCTTCTGGCCCGGAAAGGCGGGGATTATAGGAACGCGGACCGGCGTGGCAAGCGCGGCGATGCCGAAGGGGCCCGTTTCGTGACACACCGCAAACATTTGTTAACCACTTTCGGAATAGTGTCGAGCAGCGTATTTTTGTGGCAATCCAGTTGTTTGCCAGCTTTTGGTATCACCCCGACGGGGTTTGGATGAAGATCGAACGCACGCAACCCGGCCGCACGAATGCGGCAAAACCGGTTCGCGCTCCGAACCAGGCGGCGCAGGCTGCGCAGCCCTATGGTGTCGCGGGCGCCGATCAGGCGAGCGCGCCGTCGGGTGATGTTGCGACGATCGCGGGCCTGAGCGAAGACGATCTCACGCCGAAGGTGCGCCAGGCGCTCGATCTGCTGATGACGGAAGTCCAGCGGATGCGCGAGGAGCTGAGCCAGGCCCGGCACCGGATCAACTATCTTGAAAAGCTGGCGGATGAAGACACGCTGGTACCGGTGGCGAACCGGCGGGCCTTTGTGCGCGAGATGAGCCGCATGGTGGCCTATGCCGAGCGCTATGGCGCCGGTTCGAGCGTCCTCTATTTCGACATCAACGGGTTCAAGGAAATAAACGATCAGCACGGGCATGCCGCAGGCGATGCGGCGCTGCGCCAGATTGCCGAACTGTTGGCCGAGAATGTTCGCGAATCCGATATCGTCGGACGGCTCGGTGGTGATGAGTTCGGTGTGATCCTGGCGCAGGCTTCACCCGAGGTTGCGGCGGAGAAGGCGGCTTCGCTTTCGGCGCTGATCGCTGCCACGCCACTCGACTGGGAGGGCAGTGCGATCAAATTGTCCGTGTCCTTTGGTGTGTATTCCTTCTCCGGCACCGAAGACGCCGGTGAGGCGCTGCAGCGGGCCGATCAGGCCATGTATGAGCAGAAGCAAGGCCGCGCGATCGGCGATTAAGCGATAATGTCGGGCAGCAGTTCGTTTTCGATCTGCAGAATCTCGTCCCTTAAACCGAGTTTTCTTTTTTTCAGGCGCTGAATTTGCAGCTGATCGAACGGCTGGGTATCGGTGATGCGTGCAATTACGTCATCGAGGTCACGGTGCTCGGTCTGCAGTTGGCTCAGGCGAATGCGCAGGGTTTCCTGATCCGATGGGGTGTCGTTCGACAAAGTCGGTGTCCGGTGCTGGTTGGGTCGTTGTCGATAAGTATAACAGTCCGGGTCCGCGTGGTGGCGCTCGTGCCGGTTCTCGATAAACGGGCTCGGTGAGGGGTTGCATGAATCCTTCCCAACCAACAGTGAATCAGCCTAGCATTTGAACGTGATCTTTTGGATTAGCCCCAGCTCTTGAACAAGGAGACACGTCACGTGACGATGGATGTCAGGATTGAGAATCTGAAGCGCAAGCACGCCACCCTGGACGAGGAGATCGGAGGCGAAAATCAGCGCCCCATTCCCGATCAGGCAACGATTTCGGAATTGAAGAAAGAAAAGCTCAAACTGAAAGACGCCATCACGAGCCTGCAGGAAACCTGACCCGGTTTCAGCCTCGTACGCATGTGCAGAAAATGAAAGGCGGCTCGAAAGAGCCGCCTTTGTTGTTTTGGGGGCTGCGCCCGGTTATTCCGCTGCAAGCGCGACCGCCTGGTCGCGGAGCTTGAACTTCTGGATCTTGCCGGTGGATGTCTTCGGCAACGGGCCGAACACCACGTATCGTGGGCATTTGAAGCTCGCGAGGTTGTCCCGGCAATGTTGGATGATCTCTTCCTCCGTGGCCTCGACACCGGGCTTGAGCTCGATGAAGGCACAGGGCGTTTCGCCCCATTTCTCATCCGGCCGGGCGACAACCCCCACCGCCGCAACGGCGGGATGCTTGTATAGCGTGTCCTCGACCTCGATGGACGAGATGTTTTCGCCGCCGGAGATGATGATGTCCTTCGAGCGATCCTTGAGCTCAACATATCCGTCGGCATGCCAGACACCCAGGTCGCCGGTGTGGAACCAGCCGCCGGCAAAGGCCTCGCCGGTTGCCTTGGGGTTCTTGAGATAGCCCTTCATCGTGACGTTGCCGCGGGTGAAGACCTCGCCCATGGTCTCGCCGTCCTGCGGGACCGGAACCAGTGTTTCGGGGTCTGCGACCATCATGTCTTCCAGCACCTCATAGGGCACGCCCTGGCGCGATTGCAGGCGCGCCCGCTCTTCCAGGGGCAGGCCATCCCACTCGTCTTGCCAGGCGCAGATGATGGCTGGCCCGTAGATCTCGGTCAGCCCGTAGACATGGGTGACATTGATGCCTTCCTCGGACATGGCCGCGAGAACGGCAGCCGGCGGTGGCGCCGCCGCTGTCATGAATTCGACCTGCTGATCGAAGGGGCGACGATCTTCGTCGGTCGCGTTGACGATCATCTGCATGACGATCGGGGCGCCGCACAGGTGGGTGATGCCCTTGGCGGCGATCGCTTCATAGATCGACGCGGAATTCACGTTGCGCAGGCAGACATTGGTGCCGGCCACGGCGGTGACACCCCAGGTGAAGCACCAGCCATTGCAATGGAACATGGGCAGTGTCCACAGATAGACCGGGCCGCCCGTCGCACCCCAGGTGAAAACGTTGCCGACCGCGTTGAGGTAGGCGCCACGGTGATGGAAGACCACGCCCTTGGGGTTGCCGGTGGTACCCGAGGTGTAGTTGAGCGCGATGGCATCCCACTCGTCATCGGGCAGCGACCATTCGAAGTCGGGGTCGCCGGTCGCGATGAACGCCTCATAGTCCATCTCGCCAAGTTTCTCGCCGCCCGGGCCTTCGGGGTCGTCGATGTCGATGACGATCGGGTCGACCTCGGCCAGTTCGAGCGCCTCCTTGATGACCGGTGCGAATTCGGTGTCCGTCAGAAGTACTTTCGCCTCGCCATGGTCCAGGATGAATGCGATGGCCTTCGCGTCGAGCCGGTAGTTCAGCGCGTTGATGACGCCGCGGGTCATCGGCACCCCGAAATGGGCCTCCAGCATCGGCGGCGTATTGGGTGACATGATCGCGACGCAATCGCCGACGCCGATGCCGCGCTTGCTGAGCGCGGAGGCGAGCTGCCGGGAACGCGCGTAGAATTCGGCATAGGTATAGCTGGTCTCGCCATGCACAACGGCCGCACGGTTTGGATAGACCGTTGCGGAGCGTCGGATGAAACTCAACGGCGACAGCGCGTTGTAGTTCGCCGCATTCTTGTCCAGGTCGATTTCGAAATGATTGGCCATGCTTTCCTCCCAGCGTCCGTTGACCGGCGCTAGTTTTCTATATCAAACGTGAACTCTGACTTCTAACCCTAGCTCTTGAAGAGCGCGTCGGCGTCGCCACGCAATGATTCGCGGCTGGCGATTTCGGTCTCGGCGCGCACGATCTCCTGCTTGGCGTGCTCGATATAGGCTTTCAACTCTTCAATCGATAGAGCTTCGACCTTCATCTCGCTGAAATCACCCGGGTGCCCCTGGAATGTCGGTTCAAGATCGTCGTCCGCACTCATATTCGCCTCCCTGCCGCGCCCGCGTATCCGCATTGCGGCTAGTCGTTGTGCATCAAGTTTGACGCGCCTAGATTGCGCCCGCAACCATCAGAACGGATGAGACCTGAAACGGAGGGTGACCATGGCGTTGCCGGAGACAATGCGAGCGATAGAGATTTCCGAGCCCGGCGAGCCGGAGGTCTTGAAGCCGACCGATCGCCCCGTGCCGGCGCCGGGCGATGACGAGGTCCTGGTCCGTGTCGCGGCGGCCGGGGTGAACCGGCCCGACGTGGCCCAGCGCAAGGGGCTCTATCCGCCCCCACCCGGTGCATCGGATCTGCCGGGGCTCGAAGTATCCGGTGAAATCGTCGTGGCAGGCAGCGACGCCGGCGACTGGAAAGTGGGCGACAAGGTTTGTGCGCTGGTTTCCGGCGGCGGTTATGCCGAATATGTGGCGGTCCCCGGCGCGCAGACCCTGCCGGTGCCCGAGGGTCTCGACATGGTGCAGGCGGCCGGCGTGCCCGAGACGTTCTTCACGGTCTGGACGAATGTCTTCGACCGGGCGCGTTTTAAGACGGGTGAGCGTTTCCTGGTGCATGGTGGCTCCAGCGGCATCGGCACCACGGCGATCCAGCTTTGCAAGGCGTTCGGCGCCGAGGCGGTCTACACCACGGTCGGCACCGCCGAGAAGGCCGAGTTCTGCGAGAATCTCGGCGCGACGAAGGCCATCAACTACAAGACCGAGGCGTTCGACGAGGTCATCGCGACCCTCACGGCCGACAGCGAGGGCGGCAAGGGTGTCGACGTGATCCTGGACATGGTCGGCGGCGACTACACCCCCCGGAATATCGCCTCGCTGCGGCCCGACGGGCGGATCGTGCAGATCGCCTTGATGGGGGGTGCCAAGACGGAGGTCAATCTTGCGAAGATCATGATGAACCGGTTGACCCTGACCGGTTCGACCCTGCGGCCGCAATCCGCAGAAACGAAGGCCGGTATCGCGACGTCGTTGCGCGAGAAAGTCTGGCCGAAGTTCGCGGCGGGTGAACTCGCACCCGTTATTCATGCGACATTTCCGCTGGATGACGCGCCTGCGGCCCATGCGTTGATGGAAACCAGCACCCATATCGGCAAGATCATCCTCGAATTGTCATAACGACAATGTGCGGTGGTCTTTGCATTTCGGCGTATCGCCGCATATATAGTGGCGCAACCCCACAGGGATGACGAATTGGCCCGGTTAGGACGCGCGCGGCGCGGACGACCGGCGAAAGGAGAATTCATGGCACCTCCGTTGATGCCGAAGGCCACGGCGGTTTGGCTTGTAGAGAATACGTCGCTGTCGTTCGCGCAGATCGCGGACTTCACCGGCATGCACCAACTCGAGATTCAGGGCATCGCCGACGGCGAAGTCGGGGTTGGCATGCGCGGGCTCGATCCCGTTGCGAACGGTCAGGTCGAGTGGTCCGAGATCGAGCGCTGCCAGGCCGATCCGGCGGCGCGCCTCGTGCTTCAGGAATCGGACAACCCGGCACCGGTCAAACGCACCAAGGGCCCGCGATACGTTCCGGTATCGAAGCGTCAGGACAAGCCCGACGGCATCGCCTATCTGGTGCGCTATTACCCGGAGCTCAGCGATGCGCAGATCGGCAAGCTGATCGGCACCACCAAGCCCACGATCACCGCCATTCGCGACCGGACCCACTGGAACTCGTCGCAGATCCAGCCCCGTGACCCCGTGACCATCGGCCTTTGCCGACAGGTCGATCTCGACGAGGCGATCGAGAAGGGCCGCAAGGCGGGCCGCGCGCCGGCCGCCGACGATCGCCGTCCGATCAGCGCAGATTTGATCCCCGAAGAAGAGCCCGCGCAGAGCCGAATTCCCGATTGGATGGCCGATGTGCGTATCGGCGGGAACAATCAGGGCGACAACTAAGTCCCTGATACTAAATAATTAGTGCGAATGCGGGGTCCGTTTCGGGCCCCGTTTTTCGTTTTTGCGCGCGGCGTTAACCATTCCTTAGACATTATCGGCGATTTTGGGTGTGATGGCTCCTCCCATAGACCATCTTTGGATCTTACCTAGATCCTCTTTTTTGCCTCCCTGTTAGACTTCGAGCCGCTTCGGAACCACCTTTCCGAAGCGGTTTTCTTTTGTCGATCCGGTTCAAGCCAGAGCCTGGTTGGGATAAGTTTCGCGGCGCATTCCCATCGCTGCCGGACAAGCCCCATGATCGATCCCAAGCATCTGAAGTTCGCAACCCTCAGTCTGCATGCAGGACAGCATCCCGACCCGGTAACCGGCGCGCGTGCCGCGCCGATTTATCAGTCGACCTCCTATGTGTTCCCGGATGTCGAATATGCGGCGAGCCTGTTCAATCTCGAACGGGCCGGACATATCTATTCGCGCATCTCGAACCCCACGGTCGCGGTGTTCGAGGAACGCATGGCCGCGCTCGAAGGCGGGGTCGGCGCAATTGCCACGGCCAGTGGGCAGGCGGCCATGAGCCTCGCGGTGATGACCCTGATGGGGGCAGGCGGGCATATCGTCGCCTCGCGGAATATCTACGGCGGCACCCACAATCTGTTCGTTCACACGCTGCCGCGGTTCGGGATCACCACCACATTCGTTGACCCGCGCGACCCGGATGCTTTCAAGGCCGCCATTCGCGACGAGACGCGCCTGGTCTTCGCCGAAACAATCGGCAATCCGGGCCTCGAGGTCCTCGATATCGCGGCGGTTGCGGCGGTGGCCCATGGCGCCGGCCTGCCGCTGCTGGTGGATGCGACCTTCTCGACACCCGCATTGCTCCACCCGTTCGAGCACGGGGCCGATCTGATCATGCATTCGGCCACCAAATGGATCGGTGGGCATGGCGTCGCGATCGGCGGTGTGTTGATCGATGGCGGCAGTTTCGACTGGGAAGGTTCGGGCAAGTTCCCGGGCATGACCGAGCCCTATGAGGGGTATCACGGGCTGGATTTTGCCGAGGAATTCGGCCCCGCCGCCTTTATCATGCGCGCGCGCGCCGAGGGATTGCGAGACTTCGGCGCATGCATGGCGCCGCAGACGGCGTTTTATCTTCTGCAGGGGCTCGAGACCCTGCCGATCCGCATGGCCCGGCATGTCGCGAACGCGCAGACTGCGGCCGAGTTTCTCAGCGCTGCCGACGAGGTCGCCTGGGTCACATATCCGGGTCTTGAGAGCCACCCAGACCATGCGCTGGCCGAGACACTGCTTCCCGACGGCGCGGGAGCCATCGTGACATTCGGCGTCAAACCCGGCACGGAGGGGCCGCGGCGCGCGGGTGCGAAATTCATCGAAGCGTTGGAGCTCTTCTCCCACCTGGCGAATGTGGGCGATGCGAAGTCGCTGGTGATTCACCCGGCGAGCACGACCCATCAGCAGATGAGCGCGGCAGACCTCGAGGCCGCCGGCGTGGGGGAAGAAATGGTGCGCCTGGCCATCGGGCTCGAGGACCCGGGCGACATCGTCGCGGATTTGAAGCAGGCGCTGCGCGCCTCGCAGAAATAGGAGGGCCGTCATGGAAACGAATGTCGACGGCCAGGCCGTGTTTGTTCACACCGGGGGTCGTGAATTCGACCCGGATCAGCCGACACTCGTGCTGGTACATGGCGGCGGCAACGACCACAGTGCGTGGGGGCTTCAGACACGTTACTTCGCGCATCACGGATTCAACGTACTGGTGCCGGATTTGCCCGGTCACGGGCGCTCGGGCGGTACATCACCCGCGACGATCGAAGACTTCGCCGCGTGGCTCTGGCGGTTTTTGGATGCGGCGGGCGTCGAGGCAGCCCATCTCGCGGGCCACTCGATGGGCTCGTTGATCGTGCTGGCGGCGGCGGCCGGCTCGCCGGACCGTGCATTATCTCTCACCCTGATCGGCCCATCGGACCATATGCAGGTGCACCCCGATCTGCTGACGGCCTCGGCGGCAAATGATCCGGTGGCCTGGGAGATGATAACCGACTGGGGTTTCGGCAAGCCGGCCCACAAGGGCGGACACCAGGCGCCGGGTTTGTGGTTGCGCGGCGGCGGCCGTGCGCTGCTGGCGTCATGCCCGGTGGACGTGCTCGGCACCGACCTGGCGGCGTGTAACGAGTGGACCGGCGCGCTGGAGGCGGCGGTGAAGGTCACATGCCCGGCGCTGTTCCTGATGGCGGCCGGCGACCGCATGACACCCGTTGGGGCCTCGAAGGGGCTGCGCGGCAATATCGAGGGCGCGCGGTCGGAGATTCTGCCCGATACGGGCCACATGATCATGGTCGAACGGCCGAACGAGACGATCGACATCATTTCAGGCTTTCTGGACGACATTCGATGAGCGACAAGAAGAACGAGCGCGATGAGCGGCGTGCGGACTACCCGCATTTCCTGCAGGTTCCGACCCGGTGGATGGACAACGACGTCTATGGCCACGTCAACAACGTGACCTACTATTCCTACTTCGACACGGCGGTGAACGAGTTCCTCATCCGCTTCACCGGGCTCGATTATCGCAAGAGCGAGCCCGTCGGCATGGTCGTCGAGACCGGTTGCCGGTTTCACAGCGAGATCGCGTTTCCCGATATCCTCGACGTGGGCGTGCGGGTGCGCCGGCTGGGCAACTCATCGGTCACCTACGAGATCGCCATCTTCAAGGAAGGCGCCGAGGCCCCGTCGGCGACCGGCCATTTCGTGCATGTCTATGTGCGGCCGGGTGAGATGAAGCCGATCCCGGTGCCAGACCAGGTGCGTGCCGGCCTGACGCCGCTATTGGTGGGTGCCGGCTAACTCCACAAACGCTCCGAGGCGATTTCCGCGCCGCGCACCAGCGACTTGAATTTCTCGATGGCGATGTCCGGATCCACCTTGCCGATGCCGGCAAAGGTCGCGAAGCCGCAATCGGCGCCCGCCATGACCCGTTCGCGCCCCACGACATTCGCATAGTTGCAGATCCGGTCGGCGACGACGTCGGGATGCTCGATATAGTTGGTCACGCTGTCGATCACGCCGGGGATGATGATCTTGTCGTCGGGCAGTTTCTTGTCCTCGAACACGCGCCATTCATGGGCGTGACGCGGGTTTGAGGATTCGACCAGCATGCCCTGGGGCTTGGCCTTCATCACCACGTCGAAGATCGCCTCGAAAGGGATATCGAGATGGTGTGGACCCTCGTAATTGCCCCAGCAGATATGCATGCGCACCCGGTCGGCGGGGATATTCTCCAGCGCGGCATTGAGCGCCTCGATCTGCATCTCGGCATGCTTCAGGAAGTCCGCATCCGATAGTTCGCGATACTCGGTGTGGCGGCCCATGGCGAGGTCGGGGCAGTCGATCTGCAGGACGAAACCCGCATTCGCGATCGCCTCATACTCCTCGCGCATGACGCCGGACAATGCCTCGAGATAGGCATCGTCGTCGGGATAGAACTCGTTGTGCTGGAACACGGTGATGACGCCGGGCGAGGCGGCGTTCATGAAGAACTCGGTCGCGTCGCTGTCTTTCGATGCGGCGGTGAGGTTCTCCAGGTCCTTGCGCATGGGTTCGCGGTCGCGGATCACCACTTCGCTCGTGCAACAGGGCCGGTTCAGACGCCGCGTCTCGGCCATGCGGGCGAGCATCTTGCGGTAGCCAGGGAAGCCCGAGAGGTCGTCGAAGCGTACCGACGGGCTGTCGCCGGAGAACCCGTCCAGACGCTGCTGGATATAGGTCGCATAGCCGGTCTTGCTCATCTCGCCGTCATTGATGACGTCGAGGCCCCATTCACGCTGGGCGGCCACGATGTCGGAGACCGCGCGGGTCACGGTCGCGTCGAACGTGGCGGCGTCGTAATCCTCGCCGAATTCGACTTTGTAGAGGAGGTCTTCCAGGTCCTCGGGGCGTGGCAGGCTGCCGACATGGGTCGTCAGAATTCGGTCTTTGCTGTGCTGCATGGGGGCCTCCCGTGGATTGTCTGCGTCGGTTCTGAATATGCCGCGTTGGCGTATTTATACACGGGTGAGAAACGAAAAGGGTCCGCCGTTTCCGGCGGACCCTTCCTGGGAGTTGTGCAAACTTTCGTCGGCGCGAACCGACGCGGCGGCGTTAAGCCGCCTGCTTGTCGTGGTCGAGTGTTTGCGGTGTGTCGCCGGCGGCGATTTCGATCTTCCGCGGTTTCAGCGCCTCGGGCACCTCGCGCTTCAGATCGATGACCAGCAACCCGTTCACCAGATCGGCCCCGGTCACGTTCACATGCTCGGCGAGATCAAAGCGGCGCTCGAAGGCGCGCGTGGCGATGCCGCGATGGAGGAAGGTCTCCTCACCGTCGGCCCTGGCCTGCTCACCCTTCACGACCAGGGAGTTGTTGGTCTGGGTGATGTCGATATCGTTGGCGCCGAACCCCGCGATCGCCATGGTCACGCGATATTCGTCGTCGCCGAGCTTTTCGATGTTGTAGGGCGGGTAGGATGGCGCTTCGCTGTTAAAGGCCGAATCCAGCATTTGTCCGACCCGGTCGAATCCGACCGAGGAGCGGAATAATGGAGTCAAATCGAGATTGTAGGTACGCATTTCACTTGTCCTCCTTAAAGAGCAACTGTGATGTCGACAGTTCCGCAGTTGGCCAGGACCTGCCGTGTGGACGCGGTCTGGAACCCGAAGTCGGCATTCCCCGCGATAATCTCGATATAGGTGGATGTTTTTCCGGTTCAAGGGCATGTGGCCGGCGAAACAAGCCCCCGGAATCAAAACGGGCGCTGCAACTGCAACGCCCGGGAAACACTCGGTAATTCGGACTTCGGGTCAGCCGTCTTCGGATTCGGCTCCGCCGAGGCCAAAACCTTCATAGCGTTTGTTGAACTTTGCGACCTGGCCGCCCGTGTCAACGAGGCGATGCTGGCCGGTCCACGCCGGGTGCGTCTTCGGGTCGATATCCAGACGCAGCGTGTCGCCCGGCTCGCCATAGGTCGAACGGGTCTTGAATTCGCTGCCGTCGGTCATGACGACCGTAATCTCGTGATACTCAGGATGAATGTCTTTTTTCATCTCATACTCTCTAGGCTCGGAAGGCCGTGGTTATAGCCAAGCCCGTCTGCAACCGCAAGGCTTGGTGTTCAGGGATTTGAAGCGCATGAAGGCGTTTGTTGGCGCGGTTTGCCGGGGCTGCTAAACCCTGTGTCCAAGATGGCAATGCAACCACGATCACGCGGCGCGTCCGCCGGTTCCGACGAGACCGATGCCCAGCCGCCGAAGCGCAGCCTGCGCGAACTCCGCAGGCTCGGCGGATTCCTGCGCCCCTATCGCCTGGCGATAGCCGGTGCCGTCCTTGCGCTGACGATCGCGGCCGGCACGGTGCTGGTGATTGGCCAGGGCCTGCGTCGCCTCGTCGATGACGGGTTTGCAGCCGGCAACACCGGGCTGCTGGATGACGCGTTGGTCGCCATGCTGGCGGTAGTTGTGGTGCTTGCCGCCGCGACCTATTCCCGCTTTTTCCTGGTGTCGTGGATCGGCGAGCGGGTGATGGCGGATCTGCGCAAGGCGGTTTTCGAACACACCCTGCGGCTCGATCCGGCCTTCTATGAGACCATGCGGATTGGCGAGGTGATGTCGCGCCTGACCGCCGACACCACATTGATCCAGGCCGTTGTGGGCACATCCGCATCGATGGCGTTGCGAAATGTGCTGCTCGTTACCGGCGGGCTCGTGATGCTGGGCATCACCAGTCCGCGACTCACGCTTCTGGTGTTGGTGGTTGTGCCGATAGTTCTGGTGCCCATCCTGGTATTCGGTCGCCAGGTCCGCCGGCTTAGCCGGGAAAGCCTCGATCGCCTGGCCGATGTCAGCGCGTATGTCGATGAATCGATCGCCAACATCCGCACGGTCCAGGCCTTCGGTCATGAAAGCCTGGACAGAACGCGCTTTTCCGGGCGGGTTGAAGATACGTTTGCGATCTCCGTGCGTCGCATCCGCGCGCGCGCACTTCTGACCGCCATTGTCATCCTGCTCGTCTTCGGCGCCATCGGCGTCATCCTCTGGGTCGGCGGGCGCGACGTCATATCCGGGCGCCTGAGCGCCGGCGACCTGTCGGCGTTCGTCTTTTATGCGGTGATCGTCGCCAGCTCGGTCGGTGCGATTTCGGAAGTGATTGGCGAATTGCAACGTGCGGCGGGTGCGACCGAGAGGCTGTTCGAGCTTCTGGATATCGCTCCCGCGATTGTTGCACCGGCCAACCCGAAATCTCTGCCGGACCGCGCCACGGCGCGCGTCTCGCTGGACGCGGTGACGTTCCGGTATCCCTCGCGTCCCGAAGACCCGGCCTTGTCGGACTTCTCACTCGACGTGGCGCCCGGTGAAACGATGGCGCTGGTCGGGCCGTCGGGCGCCGGCAAGACGACGGTATTCCAGCTGCTGTTGCGCTTTTATGACCCGGACGCCGGGCGTTTGAGTTTCGATGGAATCGATTTGCGCGACCTGGCGCCCGAAGAGCTTCGCCGCCATGTCGGCCTCGTGCCCCAGGAGCCGGTGATCTTCTCGGCCGATGCCTGGGAAAACATCCGCTACGGCCGCCCGGATGCCAGCGACGACGAAGTGCGGGCCGCTGCGGATGCCGCCTCGGCGCTTGAGTTTATCGAGGCGCTGCCGGACGGCTTCAACACGTTCCTGGGCGAGAAGGGCGTGCGTTTGTCGGGGGGACAACGACAGCGGGTGGCGATTGCGCGTGCGATCCTGCGAGACCCGGAACTGTTGTTGCTCGATGAGGCAACCAGCGCGCTCGATGCCGAATCCGAACGTGCCGTCCAGGCGGCAATGACCGGTTTGATGCAGAACCGCACGACGCTGGTTATCGCCCACCGGTTGGCGACGGTCATGGCAGCCGATCGTATTGTGGTGATCGATGGGGGGCGGATTGTCGCCGAGGGCACCCATCAGGAACTGATCGGACAAGGTGGGCTCTACGCGCGCCTGGCCGAGCTTCAATTCGATCTTGAGGGTGCCGCGGCCCAGTAAGCTCTCCCGCTCCTGATGCTCAGCGCTGGTCCAGTTTGAACTCGATACGCCGGTTCCGCCGATGGGCGATTTCGTCGTCGCGGTCGTCGATAGGCTGGAATTCACCAAAGCCTGCGGCAACGAGATTCTCCGGCGGAATGCCGGCCTGCACCAGGAACTTCACGACCGAGATGGCGCGCGCGGAGGCGAGTTCCCAGTTGGACGGGAATCGTGCCGTGCTGATCGGTCGCTCGTCGGTGTGTCCGTCCACCCGCAGGATCCATTCGATATCGTCGGGAATCTCGGCGGCGATCTGCACCAACGTCTCCGCGAGCTGTTGGAGTTGCTGTTGGCCCTCGGGGTTCAGGACGGCCTGTCCCGAACCGAAGAGGACTTCCGATTGGAAGACGAACCGGTCGCCTTCGATACGGATATCTGTCCGGTCGCCGAGCACTTCGCGCAACCGGCCGAAGAACTCGGAGCGGTAGCGCGCCAATTCCTGCACCTTGCTCGCGAGCGCCTCGTTCAGGCGTTGGCCCAAATTGACGATCTGGACTTCCTGTTCCCTGTTTCTGGCCTCGGAGGCCTCGAGCGCCTGGTTCAGCGCAGCAAGCTGGCTGCGCAGGGCGGCCAGCTGCTGGTTGAGCAGCGCCACCTGGTCCTGTGCCTCGCGCGATATTTCGCTTTGCTCGAGAAAGGATGTTTCCGCCGTTTCCGCCCGCTGCGTGAGCTCTGCCAAGCGGGCCTCGCGGGCAGCAATGTCTGCTTCAAGCCTGGCCAGGTCGCGGCTTTGTGCCTCGATTGTTTCCTGGTCGGCACTCACCTGCGCACGCAAGGTCTCCAACTGTTCCGCATTCTCCTGCCGCGCCAATTTGAGCAGGCTTTCCATGAATGACAGCCGGTTGGTCAGAGACTCACGGTCGGAAATCGAACTCTGCAGCTGGGCCGAAAGCTGCGAGACGGATAGCCGCAGCTCCGTATTGGCCGATCGCTCGAGGTCGAGCATGCGCGCCAGTTCGTCGACCTGCCGATTCAGCTTCGACAGGGCGTCGTCGCGGCCCGAAAGCGCCTCCGACAGGAAGAACTGCGCGAGCGCGAACACCATGATCAGGAACACCACCACGACCAGCAGGGCGGCGAGCGCGTCGACGAAGCCCGGCCAATAGTTGATGGCCGATTGACGTCGTCGCGAGGAAGATCCGGGCACCGATAATTCCGCTAGCGGTCGTCGTCTTCGGCAAGCGCGGCGATGGTGCGTGCCAGCAGACGAATTTCGGAGCGGATTTCCTGGACGATCTGGTTCCGCCCGTTCACCTGATCTTCGAGCATGCGCGATAGATAAGTGTCGATATTTCGTATGTGGTTTCGGGTCGCGTCGTCGAAGTCTTCGCTCTGACGCGGCTCGGCCAGGCGCTGCAAGACGGGTCGAAGTTCCGCCTGATTCTCGGCCAGCCGTACCATCAATTCCTGCTCGGTACGCATCTGGTCGGTCATCGTGGAAAGGCGTTCGGTCAACATCTGGAGGCTTTGGTCGCCGTGGCTGCGCGAGGTTTCGGCTTGCGCCACCGTGCGTTGAAGATTGTCGAGCGAATCAGCCGTTGTCTCGAGCAAAGCCTGTATATATGCCGGCACCGACTGGTCACCCTCACCGCCGGTAAGGGGGCCGCCGGCGGAGACGCGTGTGGCGCTGCTCAGCCAGTCTTCCAGGTCATTGTAAAAACGGTTCTGGGCGGCGCTTGCCTGCAGGTCGAGGAACCCCAGCAGCAGGGACCCCGCCAAGCCGAAAAGGGATGAACTGAAGGCCGTCCCCATGCCGGAAAGGGGGGCTTCCAATCCGCTCTTCAGGTCGCTGAAAATCTGGGTCGAATCGCCGCCGCCGACCTGCAGGCCTGCGATGACCGCCGCGACCGACCCGACCGTCTGAAGAAGCCCCCAGAATGTTCCCAGCAGACCAAGGAAAATCAGAAGCCCGATCATGTAGCGTGAAATGTCGCGCGATTCATCGAGCCGTGCACTGATCCCGTCGAGGATCGACCGCAAGGACGTCGTGTTCAACCGCAGCTGCCCCTGGCGGTCGCCGATCATGGCGGCCATCGGTGCCAGCAGGTGTGGCGGGTCGGCCACCGAAATGCCCGGCTGCAGGCTGCGATAGCTCTCGATCCAGCGCACTTCGTTCTTGAGCATCAGGACCTGGCGGAAAACGAAGAGCAGGCCGAATACCAGCACCAGAATGATCACGCCGTTGATCGCCGGGTTGGCAAGGAAGGCTTCAATCAAGGGCTGATGCAGGGCCCCGGCCACGGCGATGGCGAGCGCCAGGAATATTCCCATGCGGGTGAGGTAAGTGCGCGGGTTGGTCATGGCTTCTCTACCCGGTTGCGCGCGCAGCCGATGCTCTCGGCTACGTACGTTCTCATCACGACGCAGCACCGCAGGGCGACGTTCGTTGATACGATGTCACGGTGCCGAATCTATGTGACGACTTTAGGGCGAAAGTGACGAGTCTCGCTAACGCCGAACGATGACGGCATCGACCCTGTCGGCCGGCCCACCTTCGGCCTTAACGCCGAAGGCGCGAACGTCCATGCGGGTGCTGCGGACGCCCTGATCGATCAGGTGCGAGCGGACCTTGAGTGCGCGCGACAGAGACAGGCGCCGGGCGTCCGGTGCCGTTTCGTCCGTGCCGGCTGCATAGGCCTGAAGCTGCACACGGATGTCGGCTTCGCCCTTGAGCAGGGTCGCGAGTGCATCCAGTCCGGCTTTCGCGGCATCGTCCAGGACTGCGGAACCGGCATCGAAAAGGATGCGGGTCTCATCACCGGCGGTGGTGCTGGGCCGGGATGCGGTTTGCGTCGGCGCGGGCGGTGGTGGCGGCGTCTCAGCCTTGGCGGTCGTGGTCGGCGCGGGCGGCGGTGCCGGCGTTGTGACCGTGGGAGTCGCTGGTGTTGGCGGCGCGGGCGTCATCGTTACGGTTGATTCCGGCGTCGGCTTCGGTGCCGGCGGGGTCGCCGGCGCAGCGGCCACGACGGCGGGTTTCGGCGTGGCAGCCGGTTTCGGGGCTGCGGCGGGCGCCGGTGCGGCAACAGGTGCAGTAGAGGCGGCTCGGGGTGTGGGCAGCGATGTGCGGCTGGTTGGTGGGGTGAGCGTCAGGCTTCGATTGACGAGCGGGCCTTCGAGGCGTGAAACCGGCTTTTGTGCCGGTGGGAACTGTGCGAATCCGCCACCGGTACTCGGTGCAAACTGGCTACCGGAACCGGACGGGAGACGTCCACCGTTGCCGTCCAAGACACTGAGGTCGATTACCACACCGCTGGTGCTGCCAAGGAACCGTTGCTGGGCACCGGCTGGCGCCGTCATGATCAGGCCAGCCGAGACGCTCACGACCGACGCGATCATCGCACCGCGGATGGCTTTTCTTGCCGTACTTGTATGTTGCCGTGTCATATCGCCCAGCCCGTTATTTCCCCGAATGGACCACATCGGCCCTATTGCGGGTGCGAACATACCGTAACGTTGGCGAAATCGACAACCGCTTACGAATCAGTCGTTTAACTGGCGACAGCGCTGGCTGTCGGGCCTGGGTCTGCTTCGCGCAGGCATTTGCGGAGCTTTTCCTGGATCTTGTCGTTTCCGGCGACCACTTCCCCGGTCTTCAACACATTGTCGCGCCCGGCGATGTCGCTCACAAAGCCACCGGCCTCGCGGACAATCAGGATGCCGGCGGCAATGTCCCAGATTTTGAGATCGAATTCCCAAAAGCCGTCAAAGCGACCCGCCGCCAGGTAGGCCAAATCGAGTGCTGCGGAGCCATACCGGCGGATACCGGCCACTTCGCCCATAACCGCTTTCAGGGTTTCCAGGTAGCGTTCGTGGTCGCCATGTCCCAGAAACGGCATGCCGGTGGCGATCAAGCTCTCCGACATATGCTGGCGGGCCGAGACCCGCAGGCGGGTATCGTTAAGGTATGCACCCGCACCGCGCTCGGCCCAGAACAACTCGTCCGTCAGCGGATTGTAGACCACACCCGCGACGATCTGGCCCCGTTCCTCAAGCGCGATGGAAACCGCGAATTGTGGCAAGCCATGCAGGAAGTTCGTCGTCCCGTCGAGCGGGTCCACGATCCAGCGATGGACGCCGTCTCCCTCGGCCTGGGTGCCGCCTTCCTCGCCGATAAACCCGAACTCGGGGCGCGCCTTGGTTAGTTCGTAGCGCACCGTTTCTTCGGCCTTGCGGTCGGCGGCGGTCACGAAGTCCGCGGCGCCCTTGCGCGATACCTGAAGCTGTTCGACCTCGCCAAAGTCGCGCGACAAGTCGCGCCCCGCGCGTCGGGCGGCCTTGTCCATGACATTGATGATCGCTGGTCGCATATCTAGCCGCGCTGGGTGCGGGTGAAGGTGATCGGAGCGGAAATCTGCACCGACATGCTAGTTCCGGGCGCGCTCGACATAGGTTGCATCCGCGGTGTTGACCACGACCGAGGTGCCGGCCTCGACATGCGGCGGCACCTGAATCCGGACCCCGTTCTCCAGGGTTGCGGGCTTGTAGGACGACGTGGCCGTCTGCCCCTTCACCACCGGATCGGCCTCGACAATTGCCAGGGTCACGCGCTCGGGGAGCGCGACGCCGATCGGCTCTTCTTCATAGGATTCGATTTGCACAATCATGCCATCCTGCAGGAAGCGTGACTGATCGGGCTCGATGATGTTCTCGTCGAGCGTCACCTGTTCATAGTTTTCCTGGTCCATGAAGGTGTGGGACGTGCCGTCGCTGAACAGGAACTGATACTCCTTCTGGTCCAGCCGGACGCGCTCGACGGTTTCCGCGGAGCGGAAGCGCTCGTTGAGCTTGGTGCCGTCGCGAATATCCTTCAGTTCGACCTGCAGGAATGCGCCGCCCTTGCCCGGTTTTACGTGCTGGGTCTTCACCGCGCGCCAGAGCCGGTTTTGATGCTCGATCACGTTGCCGGGTCGAATTTCGTTACCATCGATCTTCATGGTCTTCGCCTATGGAGTTGAGCCGGTTGCGTTACACCCGCAAATCGGGTGTGCGGCGCGGTTCTCTAGCAGGTGCGCGCAACCTTTTCCAGCCCGACCGGCGGGGCTACTGGCAGGCCGCGTTGAATTCCCGGACGGCGGCACCGGGCCCATCAGGGTGCATCCACACCCCGGCGGACACCGCAAGGAAATCCGCGCCGGCCTCGATCAGAGGGCCGCAATTGTCGGCGGTGATGCCACCGATGGCGACGCAGGGCACTTCCGTGACGTCCGACCACCAGGTGAGGATGTCCCTGCCAGCACGGCTCTTGGGAGACTTGGTGCCGGTGTCGAAGAATGCACCGAACGCGACATAATCTGCGCCGGCCTCGGCGGCCTCGAGCGCGAGATGGCGTGAGTCGTGACAGGTCACGCCCACGATGGCGTCTTCTCCCAGCAGTCGCCTTGCCTGCGCATAGGAGGCATCTTCCTGGCCGACATGCACCCCGTCGCACCCGAGTTCGGCGGCGAGGTCGGGCCGGTCGTTCAGGATAAAGGCGACATCATGTTTGTGCGTGATTGGCAGCAAGACTTCGATCGCGCGGCGAATTTCATCGTCCGGAACGGGTTCTTCGTCGGGGCCCTTGAGGCGGAGTTGCAGACACGCGACATCGCCAGCCGCGAGCGCGGCGTCCAGTGCGGCGGCAAACGCCGTCAACTTTTCAGCCGAAAGGTCGGGGGGGCTGATCAGGTAGAGGCGGCAATTCTGGTCGTCGCCGGACCCGACTGTGTCGGTGGTGCTCAGAACTTGCCCTGATAAATCTTGATGACGTTGGCGAGCAGTTCGAGTGCGTCCTCGCGGGATCGCTGGAAGCTGTTGCGACCGATGATCGAGCCGTTCGCACCGCCATCGCGGAGCTGCCGGATTTCCTCATACACGGCATCGGTTCCCTTGGCCGCGCCGCCGGAAAAGACGACGAGGCGCCGGCCGCCGAAGGAGCTCTCCATGACATGGGCGATCCGCGAGCTCAGGCTTGAGATGTCGATCTTCTCGGCATCGTAGACCTTCTGCGCATCCGGGCTTTCGATGGAGTCGGTCGGCGGTTTGACCTTGATGATGTTCGCGCCCAGCTGTGCGGCCATGTGGGCCGCATAGGCAGTGACGTCGATCGCGGTTTCGCCTTCCTTGGACAGCGCACCACCGCGCGGATAGGACCAGATCACCGTGGCCAGGCCGAAAGCCTTGGCCTCTTCCGTGATCTCGCGGATTTCCTCGATCATCTCGAAGGCGTCGTCCGAGCCCGGATAGATCGTGAAGCCGACCGCTGCGCAACCGAGGCGCAGGGCGTCGCCGACCGAGGCGGTGATGGCCTGGTCCTTGGTGGTGGCGTGCGAGTTCGACGAGTTGATCTTGAGGATCAGGGGCACGGAACCGGCGAAGCTGTCGGCCGCCGCTTCGAGCTGTCCGAGCGGCGCGGCGTAGGCGTTGAGGCCGGCGTCGATCGCGAGCTGCGGAAAATAGTGCGGATCGTAGGCGGGCGGGTTGGGTGCGAAGCTGCGGGCGGGGCCATGTTCCCAGCCCTGATCCACCGGCAGGATCACCATCTTGCCGGTACCGGCAAGTTTGCCGGTCATCAGAATGCGGGCAAGGTTGGTTTTCGTGCCGGGGTTGTCGCTTTCATACCAGGAGAGAATTTTCCGGACGCGCTGCGTGACTTTCATGTCGATATTTCCCGTTGTCGAAGCCGGTCCATCACGCCGCGCAGCCAAGTCACGGGCAGGACTTTGAACACCAGTGAATTAGCCGAGGACGCCCGGTTTTGCAACGCTATCCGGGCCCTTGGAAAGGTAGAGATTGCAATCGCGCTGTGGATTGTTTGAGTCCGCAAGATCCAGTGCGCCCCTGCGACTAACTCTTAGAAGGCTGGCATCACAACGGGCCGCGATTTGTGCCACCCGAGACCAGGTCGGTTCGTCCGCGTCCAGTGCAATTGTGCCAACGCCTTCGCGCAGCGCAGCAAGCGCCATGCCGGCTTCATCGCCGCAATCGAGGACCCATTCGGCGCTTTGATCCGGGATGCTGTCGCAGGCCTGCGTGACCAGTTCGCGCCACCACCCCGCGCCGGCGGCCCGCACAGCACCGGGCGCGCTAAGGATAAGGAGAGAGCGATTCTGCGCCCGCGCAGCGGTCAACGCAGCCAATGCGTGGCTGATTTCGTGGACGACAATCCTGGCCGTGCTGTTCATAGGATTGACTTCGGTCATCCGCCGACGATCTCCGTGGAATGGGGTGCGCGCGCCTAGTGAAATTGCGCATATTTATTGTCGTTCAATTCGATGTGACGCATTGTCGTGGACGCCGAATGCAATTACAACAATTGTGCCACACTGGAACATATAGGTGATTTGAATGGATACGCTGACGTCGATGGAGCTTTTCGTGAAAGCTGTCGAATCCGGCAGCTTCTCGGCGACGGCGCGGTCGATGAATCTGACCCCGTCTGCCGTGAGTAAGCAGATTTCCCGGCTGGAAGACAGGCTCGGGGCCCGATTGTTCAATCGGACCACCCGCCAGTTGGCGCCGACGGAAGAGGGCCGCGCCTACTATGAGCGATGCCAGCAGATCCTGGCCGATATCCAGGAGGCCGAGGCGGCCGTTACGGAATTGAACACGGAGCCGCGCGGGGCATTGCGCGTGAATATGCCCGTGGTGTTCGGCCGCCGGCATATCGTCCCGATCCTCGGCGAGTTTCTCGAACGTCACCCCTTTGTGTCGATGGAGTTGTCGATGTCCGATCAGTTCGTCGACCCGATTGCGGAGGGGGCGGACATGCTCATCCGCGTCGGCGAACTCAAGGATTCGAGCCTGATTGCGCGGAAGCTGGCGGAGGCGCGCCGCGTGGTCGCCGCGACCCCCGGTTACTGGGAGAAAAACGGAACGCCGAAGAAGCCGGAAGATCTGCGCGCCCACAACTGTCTTGCCTATTCCTATCTGTCGAGCGGGAACACCTGGCGGATGACCGACCCCAAGGGCAAGGAACATGTAATCCAGGCGACGGGAAACCTCGTATCGAATAATGGCGAAGCGCTGCTTGAGGCCGCTGTCGAAGGGCTGGGCGTGGTCAACTTGCCGACCTGGATGGTGGGGCCGGACCTGGAAGCGGGACGCTTGGTTGAAGTCCTCGATGAATATGCCCAGCCGGAACCGTCTGTGCATGTCATCTATCCGCCGGGCCGCCATCTCTCGGCCAAGGTGCGCGCGTTCGTCGATTTCCTGGCGGGGCATTTCAAGGAGCGCCCGCTCGGCACGGCCGCCGAATAAGGCGCTGCCGCACTCAAGAAAAAGAATGGCCCGGGCAGCGCCCGGGCCAAGGTAAGGATCGTTTCAGGGAGGAACCGATCTGAATGTCGTGTCGGCTGTTCACCGGCATATCTTCTATGTAGTGCGCGCCAGAGCAGGATTAAATGGGGGAAAAAAGAAACCCACATGTTCCGATCTGGAACATGTGGGTTCTTTGGATACCCTTGGGACCCGTCCGCCGACGATGGTGGCGGGGGGTTAGTTTGAAACATCAGATGGTTAGACGAGGCGACCCATCTGCACGGCCGTGTCGCTCATGCGGTTCGAGAAGCCCCACTCATTGTCATACCAGCTCAGGATTCTGACCATCCGGCCGTCGGTGACCTGGGTCTGGGTCAGATCGAACACCGAGCTCGCCGGGTCGTGGTTGAAATCCGACGAAACGAGCGGCGCGCTGTTGACGGTAAGGATGCCCTTCATCGGGCCTTTCTCGGCCGCCTTGATCATGGCCGCGTTCACCGCCTCGACGGTGGTGGCTTTCTTGGCCTCGATCACCAGGTCGACCATGGAGACGTTGGCTGTCGGCACGCGAACCGCGGTGCCGTCGAGCTTGCCGGCCAGTTCCGGCAGGACCAAGCCGACTGCGCGGGCGGCGCCGGTGGAGGTCGGGATGATCGACATGGCCGCCGCGCGGGCGCGGTGCAGGTCCTTGTGCAGGGTGTCCTGTACCGGCTGGTCGCCGGTGTAGGCATGCACGGTGGTCATGAAGCCATGCTTGATGCCGACGGTCGTGTTGAGCACGGCCGCGACGGGCGACAGGCAGTTGGTCGTGCATGACGCGTTGGACACGACCGTGTGTGACTTGCGCAGTTTCTTGTCGTTGACGCCCTGGACGATCGTCAGGTCGGCATTCGACGCCGGAGCCGAGATCAGCACCTTCTTCGCGCCGGCCTCGATATGGGCGCCGGCGGATTCCTTGGAGGTGAAGATGCCCGTGCATTCGAGCACCACGTCGATGCCCAGGTCGCCCCAGGGCAGGTCGGCGGGGTTGCGTTCGGCGAATACCTTGACCGAGCGGCCGATCGTGGACTTGGCGCCGAGATTGATCGACGACTTGCCGGCCTTCACGGTGCCGGGGAAACGACCGTGGATCGAATCATACTGCAGCAGATGCGCGTTCGCATCGACCGAACCCAGATCATTGATCGCTACGAAGGTGATGTCCTTGCGGCCCGATTCATATGCCGCCCGCATCACCAGGCGTCCAATCCGCCCGAACCCGTTGATTGCTACCCGAACCGCCATCACTCTCTCCTCATTTCCAAATTTGGTTTGTCTTTGTTGCCAGCTGCGTGTCCGACGAAGGTCAGGACATCGCGCCCTTTACGCGGTCAGCGACGGCTTCCGCAGTGATTCCGAAATGTTCGTACAACTCTGATGCAGGGGCGGATGCGCCGAAGCCCTGGACATGCCCACCACATCGGTCTCGGGCACGCCGTAACGCGACCAACCGAAGGTCACCCCGGCCTCGACCGCGACCCGGACGCCATCGCCCAGCGTTTCTCGCCCGATAGGCTTCGTCCTGTGCGTCGAACAATTCCCAGCAGGGCATCGATACGACGGCGCGGTCGGAATGCCGTCGGCCTGCAACGCGTCGCGGGCGGCCAGTGCGATCTCGACTTCCGAGCCGCTCGCCAGGATGGTCGCCGCGCGGTCTCCTTCGGCGGGGGCGAGAACATAGCCGCCGCGCGCGCACATGTTCTCGTCCGTGTGCTCGGTGCGCACCGTCGGCAAGCCCTGGCGGGTGAGCGCCAGAGGACGGACGGCGTATTCGTGCTCTGCAGCGCCAGCGCCCAGGCATTCTGCGGTTTCGACCGCATCGGCCGGACGGAAGACGTTGAGGTTGGGCATCGCGCGCAGGCTTGGCAACAGATGTGCTCGACCGGCTGATGGGTCGGGCCGTCTTCGCCCAGATCCGATGGAATCATGGGTCATGACATAGATCACTCTTAATCCCATCAGCGCCGACAGGCGGATCGAGGGACGGCAGTAGTCGGTGAAGGTCAGGAAGGTGCCGGAATAGGGAATGAAGCCGCCGTGCAGCGCCATGCCGTTCATGGCCGCGGCCATGCCATGCTCGCGCACGCCGTAGATAGATATAGCGTCCGTCAAAGGCATCGGCCTGGACCGGGTCCATGCAGGCGGTCTTGGTGTTGTTGGAGCCGGTCAGGTCGGCCGAGCCGCCGATCATGGTATCGACCAGCGGTGTGATGACCTCGAGCGCTTCCTGGCTCGATTTGCGCGTGGCCCATTTCGGCGCATCTGCCGAGAGTTGCTTCTTGTAGGCGTTGACGGCGTCCGTGAAATTGTCGGGCAGTGTGCCCGAGCGATGGCGTCGTCAAACGCCGCGCACGATGGTCCGCCGCCAACGCGTCATGGCGTTCGGTCCAGGCAGTGCGTTCAGCCTGGCCGCGTGCGCCTGCCGCGCGCCAGGCGGCGAGCACATCATCGGGAATTTCAAACGGCGGGTGGTTCCAGCCGAGCTGTTCGCGGGTGGCGGCGATCTCGTCGTCACCCAGCGGCGCGCCATGGGTCGCGGCGGTGCCCTGCTTGTTCGGCGAGCCGTAGCCAATGGTCGTGCGGCAGGCGATCAGGGACGGCTTGTCGGCGGCCTTCGCCGCGGTAAGATGCGGCGTCGATTTCATCGGGGTTGTGCCCGTCGACAGCGCGCGACGTCCCAGCCGCACGCGGCGAACCGGGCCAGCTGATCATCGGAGACGGAAAGATCGGTGCCGCCGTCGATCGAAATGTCGTTGTCGTCGAACAGAACGATCAGGCGCGACAGCTTGAGATGGCCGGCCATGGAAATGGCCTCGTGGCTGATGCCTTCCATCAGGCAGCCGTCGCCGGCGAAGACATATGTATGGTGATCGATCCACGAGGTCGTCGCCCGATAGCGGGCATTCATCATGCGCTCGGCGAGCGCCATGCCGACGGCATTGGCGATGCCCTGACCCAGCGGGCCGGTGGTGGTTTCCACGCCGGCCGCATGGCCGAATTCGGGATGGCCCGCCGTGCGGCTGCCGAGTTGCCGGAAGTTCTTGAGCTCGTCGATCGTCATGTCCGGCGACCCGGTGAGGTACAGCAGCGAATAGAGCAGCATCGACGCGTGGCCGTTCGACAGGACGAAGCGATCGCGATCCGGCCAGTCGGGATTTGACGCATCGAACTTGAGGTGGCGCGAGTAGAGCACGGTCGCCATGTCGGCCATGCCCATCGGGGCGCCGGGGTGGCCGGAATTGGCGGCTTGCACCGCGTCCATCGACAGGGCCCGGATTGCGTTGGCCATTTGCGCGTGGGCACTGGTGGCGGCTTGGGGTGTTGTGTTGTTCATAATTTTCCGGCGCCTTCGGACACGGCGAATGGTGGGGATGGCGGCAAATGCCGAGCGGGATCACGCGGCGGCAACATGCCGGTCCCCCCGCGGGCCGTCAACGCCTACTTCGGGGGGTTTTCCACCGCATGTTTCACAGGGGCTTTCGATGACCCCGCCTTCGGTTGACCGTGCGACTCGCGCCATGCGTACGATGCGCGCAATCGGAGACAGTTGAGCCATGTCGAAACTGAACGAAGCCAACGATCGCCTGGATGCGGCGACTGACGCACGCTCGAGAAAGCTGCGGTCAAGACGGAACGGCGTGCAGCAAGCCGGACAATCTGCAGGGGTCGCCTCCGAACAGAATGCGCGAATTGCAGGCCGAACTCGACAAGCTGAAATACGCGCAGACTATGTGCAACCCTTCGGGAAACCTCGGGCACCGTGTCCTCGAGCCGCCTTGACGATGCGATCGGGTCGTTTGCGAAACATGCTCGACGGAATAACGGGGACGCATCTTTGGCCCAGGTCGAGATCAAGATCAACGGACGTGACTATCGCATTGCCTGCGAAGATGGCCAGGAAGCTCATCTTTCGAGCCTGGCCCGGTATCTTGATGGCAAGGTTGAGTGAGCTCGTCGAGCGAAGTCGGCCAGATCGGCGATACCAGTCTGATGGTGATGGCCGGCCTGCTGGTCACCGACGAATTGTCCGATTTGCGCGAAGAGCTCGAGGATGTGCGCAATCGAGGCTGCGCGTGACACGCAAAGTCCGCCATTGACAACGACCGAGGACAAGCTGGCGCCGCGACAGATCGATGCGCTGGCCGAGCCCGGATCGAACAGCTTGCCGGTGTTCTCGACCGAAGACTGACGACATGCCGCAGCTTTGATCGACGCCGTGGTTGCAGGCGACCGGGCGGTGCAAGCCTACCTTCATAACCGGACGGTCTGCTGGGCGCCGCGTCAGGCGGCAACTAGTCCTGGAGACCTTACTAATCCACTAGGGAGCTGTCCCTGTCGGGATCGAGGTTTCGGCATTCACGGCGCCCACCTGCTTTTAGCAGGTCTCGGTGGACTTCCCGTTCGTCGACCCTCACTTGGCGCCGTCCACTTTCATCCCGCACCCTGGCCTCCTGAATGACTCCTGCGATCAGCAATTCGACGGATGATATCGAAGCACGCAAGTCCGACGTGCGGGCTGCGGCGCGCGACGCACGTGATGCGCTGGCTGCGGGCCTGGGCGCTGCCGCTGCAACCGGCGTCGCGGCGCGGCTCATGTCTTCGCCGCTGGCGGCGCTCGCGAAAAATGCAGTCGTATCCGG
>CBDHEC010000023.1:0-20069 GCA_965261975.1 Alphaproteobacteria bacterium | reverse complement strand
GCGGTGAACGCCCTGGTTGCCCGCGGTGACGGTAAACCGGTCGTTCGCGGCATCGTATTCGCCAATCCCCGAGCGCGGCTCCATCTGGCCGCCGGCGACGCGCGGCACATTGAAGGTGCCGCGCACTACGGTGTCGGCGCCGGTCAATGCGGTGTCGGTTGCCTCGGCGTCGCCGCGCAAGGCGTGGACGCACAGGTTCTGCGGTGCGGATTCGTGAACCTGCGTTGCGTTCCCTGCGGCGGCCTGGTGAACGTCCACGACCGGGGGCAGCTCCTCGATATCCGGGATGACGCGCTCGGCACCCTCAATTGCGGCGGCAACGCTTTCGGCGATCACCATGGCGACGGGTTCGCCGACATGGCGAACCTTGTCGAAAGGCATTGGCCATTGGGGAATTTCGATGGCCACCGGATCCTCGTCACCGAATGCGGGCTGCTGCCAGTTGGCTGGGTCACCCTCAATCGCGCGATGCAGAATAGGTCCACACCCGTCATCGGCATAATCGCGGCCGGTCAGTGCCGCGATGACACCATCCGTCGAGAGCGCACCCGCGACATCGATGGCGCGGACGACGCCGTGCGCGACTGGCGAGCGGACGAAAGCGCAGTAGCATTGGCCCGGGCGGTTAATGTCGTCGGAATACTGCCCCTGTCCCTGGATGAAGCGCGTGTCTTCCATCCGCTGAACGGCCTCGCCGATGCGGCGTAAACCTTCGGCCTGGACAGACGCATCACTTCCCTCATATGAGCCTGATGGTGGCATTGTGGGCGCTTCCTATGACGGGGTGTTTGCCAAGCCCAGCACTTGGCCTACGCATGATGTTGTGCGCAGCACCAGATCAACCCTGCCGCGGGCGGGGTGCGCGACCGAATGATCGCTGATGTTCGGCGCGCCTAGATTGACTGCAGAACCTTGATGCAACGCTTCCAGGAGGCCTCCGCCGCCTCCTTGTCGTAGGCATCCGGGTTCGTGGGCTCCATGAATCCGTGCAGGGCACCGGGATAAACCGTGACTTCAGCATCGTCCAGTTTTGCGAACTCTTCTTTCACTTGCTCGATCTCTTCCATCGGTGCTGCTGCGTCCTTGTCGCCCCAGTGGTAGCTCAGTTTTGCATTGCCGATTTCACCGATTTCGCCAAAAAGCGGACTAATGCCCGCGCTGTGGAATGCGACCCCTGCGTCGGTGCCAAGCCGCGCTGCGCCCAGGAAGGCATAGAGACCACCAAAGCAAAATCCGACGATGGCGCTTTTCCCGTTGCATTGCGGCAGAGATTTCAAGTGGCTCATGATCGACGCGATGTCCTGGATGTTCACGTCGTGGTCTGCACGCCCCATTCGCGCGAAGGCCCGCTTGATGCCGTCTTCATTTCCAGGGAGAACGCCGGGGTCTTCGTCGCGCCAGAAAGGATCGGGGGCCGCGACGCAAAAACCTTTTGATGCGAGGTCTTCGACATAGTCGATCATGTCATCTTTGACGCCACGGATCGTCACAATGACGACCACCGCCGGGCCTGATCCGCTTTCAGGGACGGAAATGTAAGTGGGTATCGCGCCGCCGTCTTGCGAGGGGATGTTTGTGTGTTCACCAGCCATGGGAAATGTCCTTTGAGGTTGGATGAGTCCAGTTCTGTTTCGCTTAGACAGACAAAGGCCCGCATTCAGGGAGCCAGCAACACGAAGTCGCAAGGCTTTGCTTTGTGCGCCATGCAGCTCCCCTTTTTATACACTTGCAGGGCAGGAAAAGGCGAACCGGAAGGGTGCCAGATATCCCCGAGGCGCGGGCGCTTTATGCCGCGCCATTGACTCGTGCTCGCTTCTCTATGAAACCTTCTGCGGTTTCTTACCTTTTGGATTGCGCAGGCAAGGCCGCCATGAAAACCGAGATCAAAGCTGTCCGGGGTCGCCGCATCTGGGATTCGCGCGGTCGCCCGACCGTGGAAGTGGACGTCACCCTGGCCGGCGGCGCGTGCGGGCGCGGGATGGCGCCGGCCGGTGCCTCGCGGGGCCGGTATGAGGCCATCGATCTGCGCGACGGGGGCGAATTTTTGGGTGGGTTCGATGTCTCGCGGGCCGTCGGCAACGTCAACACGGCCATTGCCGACGCGCTGATCGGCCTGGACGCCGCCGATCAGGAGAATATCGACGACACGCTTACCGAAATCGATGGGACGGAGAATTTCAGCGCGCTGGGTGGCAACGCCTCGATCGCGACATCGATGGCGGCTCTTTCGGCGGCAGCGAACGCGCATGGGGTGCCGCTCTGGCGCTATCTGGCGGGCGACGCGCCGGTGCGCATGCCGCTGCCGGAAATTCAGATCTTTGGCGGCGGGGCCCATGCCGGTCGTCGGGTCGATATCCAGGACTTCCTGATCATGCCGGTCGGGGCTGCGAGCTTCGACGAGGCCATGGTGATGACCGCCGAGGTCTACCGGGCAGCGGGTGCATTGATGGCAGAGCATGGTGCCCTGTCGGGTGTCTGCGACGAGGGTGGCTGGTGGCCAAATTTCGCCACCAACGAGGAAGCGCTCGACCGGTTGACCCAGGCGATCGAAGCGGCGGGCTACCGGAACGGCGAGGTTATGATCTCGCTCGATATCGCCGCGTCCGAGTTCGGCGAGAACGGCATCTACCGGCTGGCGCTGGAGGATCGCGAGTTCGACACCGGCGAATGGATCGACACGCTTTGCGAATGGGTCAAACGCTATCCGATCCTCTCGATAGAGGACCCGGTGGGCGAGGATGACCCCGACGGTATGCAGGCCTTTACAGCCGCGGTCGGGGATCGGGTCCAGATCATCGGCGACGACTTCCTCGTGACCGATCCGGCGCGTGTCGCATCCGCGGTCAGTAACAGGGAATGCAACGCGGTTTTGCTGAAACCCAACCAGGCCGGCACGATCACGCGGACCCGCCATGCGATGGAGGCGGCCAAAGAAGCCGGCTGGGGCATGGTCGTCTCGGCGCGATCCGGCGAGACCGAAGACTCGATGATCGTCCACCTGGCGACGGGCTGGAACACCGGCCAGCTGAAGGTGGGTTCCATTGCGCGTTCCGAGCGCCTGGCCAAGTGGAACGAGGCCCTGCGGATCGAAGAGTCACTGGGTGATGACGCGGTGTTCGCCGGCGCCGACGCGCTGCCGTTGGGTGGGTAGCGATTACTCGACGATGGCGGGCTTCATGGCCAGCTGGCCGAAGCCTTCCAGCGGATCGGTGATGCCGTGGCGGCGCAGGGCATACCAGTAGGTCGCGATGTTGGTCGAGACGACCGGGCGGCCCAGCTCCTTTTCCAGTTCCTCGACCATGTCGACGATGCCCAGCGCGGCACCCACATGCAGGAAGGTGTCGACGTCGTCATGGTCGAGCTTGCGGAAGCCCTCGAGGGCGTCTTCCAGCGTGACCTTGATGATGTCTTCCGGCTTCTTGACCTGTAGTCCAGCGTGGTAAGGCACCTCGAAACCCATGGTCTCGTAGTAATTCTGCACGCTTTGGGAATAGACGTCCGACATGGGCGACAGGGCGGCGATGCGCTTGGCACCCATGGTCTTGAGGGCGCCGACTGCCGCGTCCGTGGCGGTGACCAGCGGGATGTCGCCGATCGCTTCCTGGAGCTTGCCGCGATACTCGGCATGCTGGTCCGGCGTCCAGACCCGCATCTCGACATTGTTGCCGATGATCACCTGGTCCGGCCAGCAGCCGAGCCCGCCCTCGACGACCCGCAGGATGGCGTCCGGCACCTTGTCGGGAATCTCGAGCGTGAACCGGTAGATCTGGTTGTTGATCCCCTCGGGCCGCAACATTTCATACTCGGGCTGCATGTTGGCGTTCTGCAGCGGGATAAAGAGTGCAAAGGTGCCGCGTGGTCCGAACCGATCTGGCATGAGATGTTGTTTCCTGTGTTGAAGGTGATGGCGCCAGAAGAATTCGATTCCGCGCCCCGGCCGGGAACGATATGTGCGGCGCGGTGATATACTCTGGCCGACATTATGACGAAGCGCGAGTGACCCGATATGGACCCCCTGAGCACAGATGTTTTGACGTTCTGGTTTGGCGATACCGATCTCTTTCTTGAGATGGAGCGCCGCGACGTCTGGTTTCGTTCGACGCCTGAGTTCGATGCCGAACTGACGCAGCGTTACCGTGAGGTACAGGAGCGTGCGGGCGGCGGTGCGTTCGATCATTTCGTGGAGACCCCGGCCGACTGCCTGGCGCTCGCGTTGCTCCTCGATCAGGTGCCGCGCAATATCTATCGGGGCACACCACGCGCCTTTGCCACGGATGCAAAGGCGCGCGAGATTGCACGGATTGCGCTCGATCGCGGGCACGACCGGGAGATGGCGAAATGGCAGAAGATCTTCCTGTATCTACCGTTCGAGCATAGCGAGAATCTGGAAGATCAGGATCTTGCCTGCGCGCTGTATGAACCGGTGGCCGACGAACGTTCGCTCGAAGCGGCGTTGGGCCATCGCGAGGCGATTCGGAAATTCGGTCGCTTCCCCCATCGCAACGTGTGTCTCGGTCGTGAAAACACGCCCGAGGAAGACACCTATCTGGAAGACCCGCCGCTCTGGGGCAAGACCGCCGCTGAGGTCGCCGAGATCGAGCAGCGCAAGGCCGCACAAGCCAAACAGGCCTAGCGCGTTTCGGGCTATCGCCAGCCGAGTGCGGGCGCGACGTGGGTCAGGATCGATTCGATGACATGGGCGTTATATTCGACGCCGAGCTGGTTCGGCACGGTCAGCAGAAGAGTGTCTGCCTCGGCAATCGCCTCGTCCTTTGCCAGTTGCTCGATCAGTAGCTCGGGCTCGGCCGCATAGCTGCGCCCGAAGATGGAGCGGGTGTTGGGGTCGAGGAAGCCTACATGATCCTCGCTCTCGCCCGACCGCCCGAAATAGGCCCTGTCCATGTCGTTCATCAGCGCGAAGATGCTACGGCTGACCGAGGTGCGCGGCGTGCGGCTATGCCCGGCTTCCTTCCACGCCGCGCGGTAGGCGCGGATCTGTTCGGCCTGTTGCACGTGAAAGGCCTCACCTGTCTCGTCGGTCTTGAGGGTAGAGCTCTGGAGGTTCATGCCCATCTTCGCCGCCCAAACGGCAGTCGCGTTTGAGGCCGCACCCCACCAGATCCTGTCGCGCAGACCCTCGGAATGAGGTTCGACACGAAGCATGCCGGGCGGGTTGGGGAACATCGGTTGCGGATTTGGTTCTGCGAACCCTTCGCCCTTCAGGACTTCGAGGAACGCCGCCGTGTGCCGTCGGGCCATGTCGGCATGGTCTTCGTCTTCGGCAGGCTGGTAGCCGAAATACCGCCAGCCATCGTTCACCTGCTCGCCGGAACCGCGGCTGATGCCGAGTTGGAGGCGCCCGCCGGCGATGAGGTCGGCCGCGCCGGCGTCTTCGACCATGTAGAGCGGATTCTCGTAACGCATGTCGATCACGCCGGTGCCGAGTTCGATGCGGCTGGTCTTCGCTCCGGCAGCGGCCAGCAGGGGAAACGGTGAAGCCAGTTGGCGGGCGAAGTGATGCACCCGGAAATAGGCGCCATCGGCACCGAGTTCTTCGGCGGCAACCGCCAGGTCGATGGACTGGAGCAGCGCGTCGGACCCGGAACGCACTTGCGATCCTTGCCCGGCAGACCAGTGGCCGAATGACAGGAAGCCTATTTTCTTCATGGGAACATCCATTTCCGTGTGCGCCGCCAGGGCATGCGGCGAACTGGCAATGTCATGCTTGGACAGCCCGTTCGATGCAAGGGGTTTTGCTGGTCACTATTGTCGCGGAAGGGTTATTGGGCGGCAGCGGTGTTTGTGGCGGCGCGTTTCAGGGTGAGCCTGAAGAAACTCGCGCTGTCGGCAATGAACTCGACGGTCAGATCACCGTTCATCGCGTTCATGAAGGCCCGGCTGATGGGCAAGCCCAGGCCCGCGCCCTGATCGGTGCTGGGCCGGTTGCCGCGGGTGAATTTTTCGAAGATCGTCGCAGCGTCGGCGCGCGTCACGCCACCGCCATTGTCGATTACATCCACCCACACTTCTTCGCTGTCTGTGACGGTGCGGACCTCGATGCGGGGATCGGCCGATGTGTTGTATTTCACCGCGTTCGACAGCACGTTGATGAGGACCTGACGCAAACGGTCGGCGTTCGCGCTCACCATCAGCCCCTCGAGTGCCGGATGGACCGCGATGTCCACTTTTCGGCTGTGAGTCATGCCGGCGATCGAATCGAGCGCGGCCGTCACGGCGGCGTGCATCTCGACGGGCTCGAGCGGCAGGCTGAGGATGCCTGCCTCGAGCCGGCTGATATCCAGAATCTCGTCCAGCAGCCGGGTCAAACGCTGGCTCTCGTCGTGAATGATCGAGGTAAACCGTGCCTGCTGATCCTCCGACACCTCCTCGTCCCCGAGCAACAACTCGGAGAAAGAGCGGATGGATGTCATCGGGGTACGCAGTTCGTGACTGACCTGGCTGAGGAAGTCATCTTTCTGTGAATCGAGCGCGCGAAGCCGTTAGTTCACGTTGCGCAGCTCTTCGGCAGTTCGCTCCAGTTCCGCAGATTTATCGGAAAGTTGCCGGGAGGTTTCGATCAATTGCTGGGTTTCGCTGGCGATATCGATCAGCTCGGTCATCGCGACCATCTGATAGCCCGTAATTCGCGTGACCATGGCGTGGGCTGATGCGGCGCCGATGGAGCCCGCCAGCTCGCGTTCCAGGCGCGCGATCACCGTGTCGGTCGCCTGGGGCAGATCATGGCTGGACCCTTGCGCCCGCGCCATCTCTTCAAAAAGGCGCGCCGCGTGCGCGCGTCCGAGTATTCGCTGGGCGAGGACGAACAAATCCTCGGTGTCGACGGTCTGCGCCGTAACGCTCGACATGTCCTCTTCGACGGAGCGGTAGACATTCACGAAAAGCGCGCTTTGCAATCGCTCCAATGCATTGGCGCCGGTCAGGCTGGAAACGACGACAAAGGACAACGCGTTGAACCCGACGCTCCAGATCACCGCATGCACCAGCGGGTCCAAATCGGTGAGCCCGAACAGGGCCTGCGGGCGAAGGGCCGCAATTCCCCAGGGGCCGTCGGTGATGACGGGCAGGCTGAGGATGAAGTCGCCACCGAAACTGGGAAGGAAAAGCGTATAGGCCCACAGCAGCGCGCCGCAGATCAGTCCGGTCAGCGCTCCCGCGCGGTTGGCGCTGCGCCAGAAGATGCCGCCGATCAGGCTGGGCAGGAATTGCGCGACGCCCACGAAGGCGATCAGGCCGATCGCGGCAAGCGCGTCCGAGCCGCCGGAAATCCGAAAATACAGGAACCCCAGCCCAAGGATGGCGGCGATGCTGACGCGCCGCGAGGTGAGCAGCAGCCAGCGCACGTCACCGCGGACATTGCGGCCCACAGACAGGAGTTGCAGGGCCACGGGCATGACGATGTGGTTCGACACCATGGTCGAAACGGCGATGGCGGCGACGATTACCATCGACGTCGCCGAGGAAAATCCGCCGAGGAAGGCAAACAGGGCGAGCCCGTTCTGCTGTTCCGACAAGGGCAGGGTGAGGACGAAGAGATCGGGGTTGGAGCCGGCCGGCAGGACCTTCAGGCCGACGAAGGCGATCGGCATGATGAACAGGCAAATGCCGAGCAGGTAGAGGGGAAAAAGCCATGACGCGGTACCGAGATGTCGTTCCTCGATATTTTCCACCACGGTTACCTGGAACTGCCGCGGCAGACAGATGATCGCGGTGGCGGACAGGAAGGTCAGGGTGACCCAGCGCGGCCCGAAAATGTCACCCGCCCCGCGGATGGCTTCTGCCGGGACATCGGCGAATACGTCACCCAGGCCGCCCGCAACACCCCAGACCGCGAAGACCCCGACCGCGATGAGGGCCAGCAGTTTGACGATCGCCTCGAAGGCGATGGCCGCAACGACCCCGTGATGGCGTTCGTTGGCGTCCAGGTTGCGCGTGCCGAACAGGATCGTGAACAGGGCCATCCCTGCGGCAATCCAGAAGGCGGTGGTGATGCCATCGGCTTCGCCTGCGATAACCTGATAGCTCCGTGTGACGGATTGCAGCTGTAGCGCGATATAGGGCGTGGTCGCCGTGACTGCGATCAGGGTTACGAGTACAGCCAGGCTCGGGCTCTTGCCGTAGCGCGATGAAATCAAATCCGCGATCGATGTCGTGCGATGAACCTTGGCAATGCGCACAAGCTTGCGCAGAAGCCACCACCAGCCGACGAAGACCAGGGTGGGGCCGAGATAGATTGTGATGAATTCCAGGCCGTTGCGTGCGGCGGATCCGACCGCGCCATAGAACGTCCAGGACGTGCTCGAGAGTGCCGAGTTGCGCCAGCAGTATCTCGCGATCTAGCCGGCCGGGCGCCCTCTAGCTGGACGCCCTACGCAGCAGATACAGGCCGCTGGCGATCAGGATGGCGGCCCCGATGAGCGTCGCACTGTCCGGGATATCACCGAACACCGCGAAGCCGATCGCCGACGACCAGACGATCTCCGTATAGGCGAAGGGGGCAACCAGCGAGGCCGGTGCGGCGTGATAGGCGCGGATTAACAGGAAATGCGCCGCAGCCCCCAGGCACGCGGCGATGCCGAGATAGGCAATCTGTCTGAAGTCGGGGGGTTCCCACACGAATGGGAGCGCCAGTGCGGAAACGATCAGGCCGACCAGCGTCGCCGTGTAAAGCATGGAGATCGGTGTTACGGCCTGGCTGATGGGGCGCGTGAGTGTCTGATAAACCGCCACGCACACCGCTGCACCGAGTGGTACGAGCGAGGCCGCATCAAAGATGCTGGTTCCCGGCCGAATGACGATCAGAACACCTGCGAACCCGATCAGGATGGCCAGCCACTGTCCGACCGTCACATGTTCCTTGAGAAAAAAGGCTGCCGCTGCGGTGATCATCAGCGGGGCCACGAAGGCAATAGTGATGGCATCTGCCAGCGGCATCAGGCCGACTGCGACGAACATGCCGCTCACCGCGGCCATGAGGGCGAGCGCGCGCAACACCTGCAGGCCGAGTAACTGGGTTGTTACGATGCGCGACAGGCGCGGCGCCAGCAGCACGGTCAGCAGCACCGCCTGAATAGTGTATTGCGACCAGATGATCATCCCGATCGGGACATCGCCGCGCACCGTCTTGATGAAGCCATGCATGGCGATGAAGCACAGCGATGCGAGGCACATGATGCCGATTGCCGTTAGCCGCGCGCGCGGCGTCATTTCTGTCGTAGCGGATGTAGACATGATGAAGGGTGCTAGAGCGTTTCCGCGAAGAAGTCGTTCATCATCCCGCAGGATTTCCGGCGCAGCTCTTCTTCAACCACCGCGCCTTTGCGTTGCTGGCCGTCATATCCATCCAGCACCTTGATCTCGGCCATCCGGGAAATCCTTACGTGATCCTGTTCGATGGAACCCTAGCTTGCGGACGGGTGTGGGGCCAGTTCAGTCGAGCAACGAAAGAAAACCGAGGAGAGCCTCTGTCACCGGCCCGGGTGCTTCCTGCTGCACCCAATGCCCCGCGTCCTCGATGATCTTCGAGAAACGTAGGTCGTCGCAGTGCCGCCCGACATCCTCATAAAGGTCCCGGCCGGGTACGAAGTGGCGCACGGGGTCGCGGCTGCCGGCGATGAAACAGCTGGGTTGCCCGATCGGCCCCGTGGCCAGGCCGGGCAGCATCTCGAAGTCCCGGTCCTGGTTGCGGTAGCGGTTGATGGGGCCGCGAAAGCCGCCGGCGGCGAAGTTATCAACATAGTATTTGAGGTCTTCGTCGCTCAGCCATTCGGGAAACGGGTCGGGGTCGATGAGCGGGCCAAGCAGGCCGCCTTCCGCCGGACGGTCGAGCCAGTAGTCGGCTTTCGGGGCGTTGCCGGACAGGGCGTAGTAGATTTTCCGCAGGGAGAGTGCGACGTCGGTCTCCAACTCGGCTTCGGCCACGCCTTCGGCTTCGAAATACAGCTGATAGAAGAAGCGGTCGCGGTAGATGCGCCGCCACAGGTCGATGGTGGAAGCGGGGCCGCGTTTGGGATAGCGCACGCTCAGCGCTGCGATTGCGGACACACGCTCGGGATACATCGATGCCGTGTTCCAGCAGATGGGCGCCCCCCCAGTCATGGCCGATCAGGATGGCCGACGGCGCGTCGAAGGCGTCGATGATCCCGACGACGTCTGCCATCAGGTTGGCCATGTCGTAAGCCTCGACCAAGTGCGGTTTGTCGCTGCCGCCATAGCCGCGCATGTCGGGGGCGACCACGCGGTAGCCCGCGGCGGCGACAGGTTTGATCTGGTGCCGCCATGAGTACCAAAGTTCGGGCCAGCCATGGACCATGATGATCAGCGGGCCGCTGCCCTCGACGGCGGCGCGCAGGCGCAGGCCGTTGGTTTCGATCATCTCCAGCGGGAATGGGAGGTTCTGCATGGTTACACTTTTACCACTACAATCTGCCGCTGAGCGTGCGGGTTCAATTCGCTTTTGCCTTGCATGTTGGCGCCCCGATAATTGAGAGTACTAATCAATCGCAGGATGAATTGACCAATCTCGGCCGTCAGAGCCGAGCCATCGAATGAACAGGGAGAAACTGATGTACAAATTCAAGGCTGTTGCCATCGCTGCGGGGCTCGCCGCCGCTGGCGCTTTCGCCACCTCCACGGCTTCGGCCGATGAGCTCTCGCTGGCCTATTTCATGGGGCCCAAGCACCCCATGAACAAGGGGGTCATGACGCCGTTCGGCGACAAGCTGGCCGAGCTGTCGGGCGGTAAGCTCACGGTTAAACAGTTTCCCGGTGGGGCGCTGAACAAGGTGCCGCCGAAGCAGTATTCGATCATGCTCTCTGGCGTCGCCGACGTGATCTTCACACTGCCGGGCTACACGGCCGACGTGTTTCCCAAGACCAATGTCATGGGGCTGCCGGGTGTTTGTGACTCGGCTTTCTCCTGCTCCGAGGCCTTGCAGCGTGTGCGCGGCGAGCTTGAGAAGGAATACAACGCCAAGGTCATCGCCATCTGGGCCAATGCCCCGCCGGTGCTGATCACCAGGGATAAGGCGGTACGCACGTTGGAGGACATGAAGGGCATGAAAATACGTGTCACGTCCAAGTCCGACGTGCCGATCGTCGAGGCGCTGGGCGCCAGCGCCGTCGCGCAGCCGGTGACGGTGATCAACCAGAACCTCGCGAATGGCGTGATCGATGGAATCATGATCGACCCGTCGGCAATCGGCGCGTTCAAGCTGTTCGAGCCGGCAAACTATGTGACGACCTGGTTCCCGGGATCGGGTTCGGCGTTTGTGCTGTTGATGAACAAGGACGTCTATAACGGCCTGTCCGCCGAGGAGAAGGGCTGGATCGACGCGGCGGCCAGTACCGATCTGTCGCTCAACGCCGGTAAGGCCTATGACGCGGCTTCGGCGCGCGGCATGGGTGCGGCCAAGAAAGCCGGCAACGAACTCGTCGAATTTTCGGATGCCGAAAAGGCCAAGATCCAGGCCAAGGTAGATGCTGTGATGGCCGATCTCGCCAAGAAGAAGGTCGGTGACAGCACCATCGGTCAGATGATCGCGAAGATGACGGGCAAAGGCAGCTGATAGGTGCCTGAACCCCGGTCCAGGGCTCTCCAATGGGCTGACGAACAACTCGGCCGCGTGGCCGGGTTGTTCGCCATCCTGGGGGCCATCGGTGTGTGCGTGTTGATGGTCAACATTCTGGTGGCCGTATTCTGGCGTTATGCGCTGAACGATCCGATTTTCGGGATCGACGACATTTCGGTGATGGTGCTCGCCGTGGTGGCGGGCTGTGCGGTGGCCTATGGCGCCCGAAACAACTCCCATGTCTCGGTCGACATCATCACCAAGTTTTTCGGGCGCTCAGCCACCCGCTACACCGATGCGGTGATGCGGCTGATGGCGCTCGGGATCACCGGCCTTGCGGCCTATGCACTCTGGACAAAGGCCTGCGGGTTCGAAGAGGCGTGCATCACCGAGAATCTCAGCATCGAACACACCTGGTTCTATTATTTCCTGGGTGTCGCGCTTTGTTTCTATGCCTTGCATCTGCTGGTCATGTTGCTCACCGGTTTCGTCCATTGGAACGGCGAAGACCCGAACGAGGCCGTTGACTGATGGAGAGCGAGACCGTCGCGATACTCGGGTTTGTCGCGCTATTCATTCTGCTTTTCATTCGGATGCCGGTCGGGCTGACGATGATGCTGATCGGGACGGTGGGCATCTACCTGATCCGTCCTGTTGCGGCCATTCCCACGCTGGCGGGCGAGATTTTTGCCGAGGCGGCGAACTTCCCGCTGATCATCATTCCGCTGTTCGTCCTCATGGGAAACCTTGCCGGTGTCTCGGGAATGAGCCGGGATCTCTACCGAGCAGCCAATGCCTGGCTCGGGCATATGAAAGGTGGCCTTGCGTCGGCGACCGTTGTCGGCTGTGCGGGCTTCTCTGCCCTGTCAGGTTCCTCGCTGGCGGCTGCGTTGACGATGGGACGCGTCTCGCTGCCCGAAATGCAGCGCTACAATTATGACAATGGGCTGGCGACAGGCGCGATTGCCGCGGGTGGTACGCTGGGCATCTTGATACCGCCGTCTGCCGGCTTTGTGATCTACGCCATCCTGACCGAGGAAAGCATCGGACGGTTGTTCCTCGCGGGTGTATTCCCGGGAATCATGCTGACTTTGCTGTTCGTGATCGCCATCTGGATTGTCGTGAAGCGCGATCCGGGTAAGGCACCTCATGCTGCCGAACCGGTCCCGATGGGGGAGCGAGTGCGCGCCCTGGCCGGGGCCGGCTGGATCATCAGCATCGTCGTGCTGACGATCGGCGGCATCTATACCGGCGTGTTCTCGGCCATCGAGGCTGCGGGCATCGGTGCGGCACTGGCCTTCGTCGTGACGGTCATTCGTAAGGCCGTGAGCTGGCCGAATATGCGCGAAGTGTTCAATTCGACCCTGCGCGCGTCGGGCACTTTGTTCATGATTCTGTTCGGTGCGTTCGTGTTCAAGACATTCGTCGGTTTCACCGGCATCACCTTCGCACTGTCGACCTGGGTCGGTGAGCAGGGTTTCTCCGGGATGGAGATCGTGATCGCCTTCCTGATCATGTTCATCCTGCTCGGCACGTTCCTCGAGGGTTTCGCGATCCTGGTGCTGACGGTGCCGCTGATTCAACCGATCATCGAACCGCTCGGAATCAACATGATCTGGTTCGGTGTGATGATGGTGATCTGCCTGGAAATGGGACTGATCTCGCCGCCCGTGGGGGTCAACGTGTTCGTCGTGAAAGGCATCGCGGACGGGGTGCCGTTGAACACGATCTTCCGCGGTATTTGGCCGTTCTGGTTCGCGATGCTGCTCGGGGTGGTGATCCTGGTGCTGTTCCCGGAAATCGCGCTGATCTTGCCGAACACGATGTTTGGCTGACCGGCTTCCGGGCTCAGGTAATGGAGTCTTCGCGCGGTAAGCGACCGTAGCCCTCTATCGGGTCGGTGATGCCATGGGTGCGCAACGCGTACCAGTAGGTCGTCTGGTTCACCGACAGGAAGGGCTTGCCGAACTTCGCTTCCATATGCTCGACCATGTGGCCGATGCCGATCGAGGCGCCGATATGCACCAGGACGTCGATATCGTCGCCATCGAGTTTCTCGAATGCCGATTCCACATCCGACATCTCGATGTTGATCGAATGGACAGGATGTTCGACCCCGAGACAACCTGAGCGCGGCACCTCGAAGCCAATCTCTTCATAGTAGCCTACGGTGCTTCTCAGGGTTTCCTCATAGAGCGGCACCCAGATCGCGATGCGCTTGGCATCGAGCTTGCGCAGAGCGGCCTCCATCGCGTCTGTGGCGGTGATGAAGGGCACGTCGCCGGCACGTTCGCGGAATTCATCGCGGTAACGTGCCTGGCGGGCAATCGACCATGTCCGCATCTCCAGCGAGTTGCCACCGATGATCAAATCCGGCCAGCAACCGTGAGACCCGGGGATTGAATCGAGGATGGCGCCCGCCACGTCGGCCTGGCTTTCAAGCTCGAACCTGTAGATCTGATGCGAAACCCCGTCGACGCGCATGGCGTCGTATTCGGGTTGCTGGGTTGAATTCTGCTGTGGGATCAGAATGGCGAAGACCCCACGGGGGCCAAATCGGTCGGTCATGATTGTCCTCTGAGGTACGCAATCGACGCCGTGAGATTAACGGTCGGCCTCGGCCGGGTCCAATCCGCGCAATAGTGATTTACCGGCGCGTTGCATCCGCGCAAAAATGGCGCCGTCCAATTCAAGGGTCGCCGATGAAATTTCTGTTTCGCTCGCTTCTGATTGCCTTGCCCTTCGCCTTGTTCGGTGCGGACAGTCCAGCGCATGCTCAGGCGCAGAGCGGCGACGGTGCGACACCCCGTTTCGAGTTTCCGGCCGGGTGCGAAATCGGTCGCGACTGCTGGTTTTTCGCCTATATGGACCATGATCCGACGGACGGCTATCGCGACCGTATGTGCGGCTTGCGCACTTACGACGCCCATAAGGGAACGGATATCGCCCCCATCGACCCCGCGGCGCCGATTGCGGTTATTGCGGCGGCGGACGGGGTGGTTCTCGGGGTGCGCGACGGGATGGACGACACCGTCATGCGGGCCCGCGATGAGACGCGTATGGCGGCGCAATGCGGCAACGGCGTCCGCCTGGACCACGGCAACGGCTGGACGAGCCAGTATTGCCACCTGGAGCGCGGCAGCGTGTCCGTTCAGCGGGGCGCAAAGGTTACCGCAGGGCAAATACTGGGATGGGTCGGCAGCTCCGGCAGATCGGAACTCCGCCATCTGCATTTCCAGGTCGAGAGAAACGGCACGCCGGTTGACCCCTTCAACGGAGAGGCGCCCG
Organism: Alphaproteobacteria bacterium; assembly: GCA_965261975.1. Lineage (GTDB taxonomy): Bacteria > Pseudomonadota > Alphaproteobacteria > UBA6615 > UBA6615 > UBA8079. Next base: position 5,193 of record CBDHEC010000023.1, on the reverse strand, counting down.
CATCGGCTGCACAATGCGATGCAACGGCGATGACCGACCAGGCGTTGTGGCATGGCGCCGAGCGCCGGGAAATTTCGGATTACTCGCCGTCAACGATCTACCGGGCCGGGCTTACCACTGTCGTTCCCGACCGCGAACGGGTCCTGTTCGACGGCTATCCCGACACCGGGCCCGTCACCGCGGATGCGCTGGTGGGCTATATTGTCCTGCTCGGGGTCGTTTCCGGCACCACGCTGGATATGCGCATCACAGGCCCGGGCGGACAACGCCTGTTCGAGAACCGGCGGACACTGGATCAGGACCGTGCGCGTCTATTTACGTTCACCGGCCCGCGGCGAAAATCCGCCGCATGGATGGCGGGGACATATCGGGTGCATTTCTCGTTACAGGGGCAAGGGCCGGATGGCGATTTCCAAATCGAGACGGAGCGTAAGATTGTCTTGGAATAGATATGCAGCATGCGCCGCGATGTCGGTCCTGCTTGCGATCTATTCCACGCCCTCAGCCGCTCAGGACAAGTCGGAAGTCGGGGAAGTGTTTGTTCTCGCCCAGGCACCGCTCGATGAGCCGCGTGGCTTGTGCCTCGATATTCCCGGCCACCGCGATCGGGTGGATGTCACGCGGGCGCTTGTGGTGCACACATGCAAGCGGGACATCTGGAACCTTGATGAACGCTTCAGCAAGACTGAGCTCGATCGTGGGGTGCTTCGCATGCCGGCATACGACCGGTGCGTGGTTGGCCGAGAGATGCGTCCTGGAGCTGCCGTAGGGCTGGTGCGCTGTGATGGATCACTGAACCAGCAATGGCGATTTGTCGACAAACGTCTCATGCCGATAGCGGATGACAGCCTTTGCCTGACGATCGGCTCCGAGGCGTCCGAACTCACGCCGGGCGGCCGGCGTCTGCCGTCACGCCATGTCGCCCGTTCGGTTGGATTGGCGGAATGTTCTGCCGCTGCTGCAAACCGGCAGCAATGGAAGTCTGAACCAGCGGGCGGTTAGCCCGGACAGGGGCTAATTTCGAACGTTTAGCCAGATGGCGTGAATGATGCCCGGAACGAAAAACAGTATCGTCAGCAGCAAGTTGAGCCAGAATTGGCCGGTGATGCCGACCTTGAGGAAGGCTCCCAGCGGCGGAATGAAGATTGAAATAATAATTCTGATGACGTCCATGATCATCGCTACCGTGCGGAATATTGTATGTGTGGGTGAATGTAGCGGATTACCACATTGATTCTGCAGCTTTGGTTTTCCAACTATTGTCGTACTCGTCGCCACCCAGCTCGTTGTCGCTGAGGTCCGCGAGAATCTGCCCCGGCGTGGGCAGATCGCCGGGATCGATGTAGCGTTCCGGGTTCCACAGCTCGGCGCGGATGATCGCGCGTGCACATTGGAAGTAGATCGTCTCGACCTCGATCACGACGACCGAACGCGGGGCCTTGCCGTCGACGGCGAAAGATTCGAGCAGTTCGGGGTTGATCGAGAGATGGGCCTTGCCGTTGATGCGCAGGGTGCTGCCGCTGCCCGGCAGCAGAAACAGAAGCCCGACCCGGGGATCGCGCACGATGTTGCGCAGTGAATCGACACGGTTGTTGCCACGACGGTCGGGGATCATCACCGTCTTGTCGTCGTGAATGCGCACAAAACCGGCCATGTCGCCGCGCGGAGAGCAGTCGAGCCCCTCGGGTCCGGCCGTTGCCAATGCGACAAACGGCGAGGCTTCGATCAGGGCACGATAGTGGGGCGTGATCCGGTCGACTTCCTTGGCCAGGGATGTCGGTACGGGCGTACCGTACAGCGCTTCGAGTTCTTCGACGGTTGTGATCCTCGACATATATTTTGCTCCGGCAGATGTATCGGTCGGCGAACGACAGGCAACCAACCAGAAGACCCGGCGCTGGTGCATGGAAATCCGCGCACCGGATGCAGCTTTGCAGGCGTGCTCTCTGGCTCGAGCCGGGGAAGTAATTCCGTCTAGGACGGTAATTCCCAACCGATCCAGTTGCACAACGCTTCACCCATCACGAGTTCGAGATCGCGGCCCTTGAGCCAGGGCAGTTCCTCGGTGAACAGCGTCACGCATTCCTTGTAACTGCACGGCATGCGCGACAGGTCGGTGCCCCAGAAGCAGCGGTCGGGACCAAAGGCTTCGAATATACGCTGCAGGGATTCATGTATGTCGGCATGGGGGTAGGGGTCGGCCGAGTTGCCATTGGCGCCGGACATCTTGACCGCGACATTCGGGTGCTTCGCCAATGCGATCAGTTCGGGCAGCGTTTCGAAGGATTCCACGCCCGACTTGAACAGATTTGAACCCAGGTGATCGATCATAAGAGGTACATCGGGAAATTTTTCAGCGATCTCGCCCACCTTCGGCAGAAAGTCGTGGGCGAGCAGCCCGACCGGCATCTTCTGTTCGTTGGCGATCTCCCACATATGGTCCATCGTGCCGTCGATCATCCAGTTTTCGCGTCCCGGAACGATGAAGATGTAGCGCTGTCCCAGCATGCCGGGCGTGTCCGTCCAGCCGGCAAGCTTGGCCGCGCTCTCCTCCTTGCGGTCGAGGGCGAGCCAGCCGAGGACCTTGAACTTGTCGGGATAGCGATTGGCGGCAGCGATCGCGATCTCATTGCCGTTGGGCACGGTACCCGGCGGGTGCAGGAGCACGCGGTCGACGCCGGCGGTCTCCATCTCGGCGAGCAGGTCCTCCGCTGAATAGGTCGGAATCTGCCGGTGGATCTCGCGCATCTTGGTGTTGATCCAGAGATGGACCTGGGAATCGACAATCAGCATGCGGCTTCTCCTGTTTTCCTATTTGGCGTCCGCCAGGATCATGTCGGCGGCCTTCTCGCCGATCATGATTGCGGGTGCGTTTGTGTTGCCGGAGACCAGTGACGGCATGATCGACACATCGGCCACGCGAAGGCCCTCGAAGCCGTGTACCCGAAGTCGCTCATCCACCACGTCGTCGGGGTTGGGCCCCATGCGACAGGTGCTGGATGGGTGATAGCTCGTCCGGCCGCGGCGCCGGAGGTAATCGAGCCATTCGTCATCGCTGTTGCACTCAAGCCCCGGTTCATGCTCCTCGGCAATGAGTTCCTGGAACGCGTCTTGCGTGACGATGTTGCGGGCAATCTTCATGCCGCCGATCAGGATATCCCGATCCTTCTGCGCCGTCAGATAGTTGGGCTGTATTTCCGGTTTCGTGAAGGGGTCGGACGAGACGATATTCACATGCCCGCGGCTTTCCGGCCGCAGCAACGCGTTCACCACCGTCGCGCCAGGGAAGGGATGCGGCATGCCGCCGACATCGTGGGAGCTGAACAGCATGACCTGGGACTGGATCTCCGGTGCCACCGCTGCCGGGTCCACCTTGTAGAAACCGCCGCCGACGGACACGCCCATCGCCAGGAAACCCTTGCGGGTGAAGGCGTAGCGTATGCCGGTACGAATGCGCTGCGCCATGCTGTTCACCACGTCGTTGGCGCTGATGTTCCGGTTCAGCCGGAACATCAGGGGGCCGTTGATATGGTCCTGTAGATGCTGGCCGACACCCGGCATATCGGCGATCACCTCGATCCCGTGGTTGCGTAACAACGCGGCGGGGCCGAGCCCGGACAATTGCAGCAGTTGCGGAGAATTAATCGCACCGCCCGACACGATGATCTCGCCGTTGGCATGGGCGGTCTTGGTCTCGCCGTTCTGGTCATATTCCACCCCCACGGCGCGTCGACCGTCGAACAGCACGCGCAAGCCAAGGGCGTTGGTGGCAACCGTGAGGTTCGACCGTTTGCGTGCTGGCTTCAGATAGCCCACCGCGGTCGAACAGCGTCGCCCATTGCGCATGGTCCACTGTACGTAGCCGAAGCCTTCCTGCTCGGCACCGTTGAAGTCGTCGTTGCGTTCGAAGCCTGCTTGCACGGCGGACTCGATAAAGGCTTTAGCCAGCGGGTGTTTTTCATAGACATCCGATACCGCCAACGGCCCGCCGACTCCGTGAAATTCGTCCTCACCGCGCACCTGGTCTTCGGCCTTTTTGAAATAGGGTAGAACATCGTCGTAGCTCCAGCCGGCGTTCCCGAACTGGCGCCACTGGTCATAGTCGCTGCGGTGGCCGCGGATATAGACCATGCCGTTGATTGAGCTTGAGCCGCCGAGGGTTTTGCCGCGTGGTTGAGGTATGCGGCGATCCACCTGCTCGGCGTTGGTTTCCGTCGAGTAGAGCCAATTGTAGGTCGCGTTCGTGAAGAGCTTGCCGTAGCCGAGCGGGATATGGATCCAGGGGTTCCTGTCCTCCGGACCCGCCTCCAGCAACAGCACGCTGTGCTTTCCGTTCTCGGTCAGGCGGCTGGCGACGACAGCGCCCGCGCTGCCGGCGCCGACGACGATATAGTCGAAGTTTGTCTGTTCACTCATTCCTGGTTTCAACCTTCTACGAAACCGGCGGTGCCGGGCAAAAAACAAGTCCTCGATCTCGGGCAGCTCCGAGATCAGCTTCTGCTCGTGCAGATAGCGCAGGAGCGTGCCCACATTATTTCGGTTGGCATCGGTCAGGCCCATGGGGAAGGGGTCGCCGTCGAACATCGCCATGGTCTCTGTCCAGTATTCCTTGCCCCAGGGCACAAAGGTCGCGCCGATCCGGCGCGCGAGCGCGCGTTTTCTTGCCCTGGCAATAGGCCGCGAAGATGGCGGCCGGCGCGTTGGGGAAGTCGTCGAGAAGTTCGCGGCGCATCACAACGGTGTGGTTGATCGGGTAGATGCCCGTGCGCTTGAAATACTCGCGTTCGACATCCTGAACATCGCGGAAGATCGTCCGCAGTTCCCGATCGGCCGGGGCCTTCTGGAGATCGCGTGGACGCGGTGAGATAAATGCATCGAGTTCTCCGGCCAGGAGGCATCTCCTCAGGATCACCATCGACCAACTGCAGCGGCACGCCATCGACCGTCGGGAAGCGTTGGTCGGCATTGGCGAACCAATTGATGTCGCGCCAGTCCGTATCGTACTCGTCGAGCAGTGTGCCGCGCAGCCAGACCGCAGCGGTCATCGTGTAGTCGCGCACGCCGACCCGCTTGCCGGCGAGCTGGCCGGCCGATTCGAGCGGACTGTCCTTGCGGACCCAGATGATCGAATGGCGGAAATCGCGGTTCGCAAAGACGGGGATCGCCGCCAGCCAGTCGGCACCCCGGTCGCGC
>CBDHEC010000022.1:0-96800 GCA_965261975.1 Alphaproteobacteria bacterium | reverse complement strand
ACGAATGTCTCGCGCGCGGCATGTGCCATGACCATCATCTCCCGGCGCACGCCGATCCAGACATTGCCGTTTCGGTCGGCCAGCGGTGCATGAATCAGCGTCACGTCGGGCCGGATCGCCTTGACCAGTACGAGGGGGCCTTCCTGTTCGCCGAACGGGTCGGTGCCGGTGGTCCAGTCGTCGCGGTGGGTCAACAGGTCGGAGCCCACAATGCCGCGCACGGGCATGAAGGGGATGCCCTTCTCGGCGGCCTGCAGGCCGGCGTGGATCGCCGGGCAGGTGCCGTCGATGATGTTGAGGGTGCCCGCTTTTGCCGCCGCCATGAAGCGCGGGGCAGGGCCGAATTCATCGAGCGTGACCGCGGCGGTCTCCAGCGTGTCGACGCATCCTGCGCCGACCAGCATGTCGCCCTGGAAGCCGACCGAGGGAACCCCGATCAGGTGAAGACCTTTGGCGCCTCGGGCAATCAGTGCGCGTGCCGTTACCATCGAACAGCCCGAATAGTCCGGCGCCATGGCGACCTTCGCCCCGTCGGGGATGCGATCTGCCAGGTCTTCGACGGATGTGAAAAGCTCGCTCACGTGCGCTTCCAGCTTTCTTTCCAAGGTTCGGGCGATGTTAAATAGATTGGTCGCAGGAATAAAGGAACGCGCGGATGGATTTCACCCTGCCTGAAGAGATTTCTGCGTTCGCAGATTCGGTTGCACGGTTCGTCGAGGTCGAGATCACCCCCGAAATGGAGGCGTATGAGGCGTCGGGTGAATTTCCCCGCGACCTGGTCGCGAAGATGGGGGCGGCCGGGTTCTTCGGTGCCGCCTTTCCCGAAGAGCTCGGCGGCTCGAATGTCGGATTTGTGGCCGTGGCCGCGATCTCCGAGGCGATCTCCCGGGCGGCGCCGGAATTCGGCTACTGCATGAACATGCAAGGCATGACCTGCCCCTTCACGATCTTCAACTGGGGCAATGCGGCGCAGATCGATGCCCATGTGCCCGATCTGATTGCCGGCAAGCGGATCGGCATGTTCGCGTTGACCGAGCCCGGGGGCGGTTCGGACGCGGCGGGATCCATGAAGACGTCGGCCACGCGCGACGGGGACGTGTACCGCCTGAACGGGTCGAAACAATGGATCACCTTCGCCAATGCCGCCGACGTGGGTGTGCTGTTCGCCAAGACCGACCTCGATGCGGGTCATCGCGGTATCACGGCCTTCATCGTCGAGCCGAAAACATATGACGGGTTCACGGCCGACCCGATTCCCATGACCGGGCTGTCGAACGCCCTCGCCTCGAACGCCGTGTTCCTCGAGGAGTTTGTCGTGCCGGCGGAAAACCGCCTCGGCGAGGAGGGCGAGGGTTTCAAGATCGCGATGAACGCGCTGGAGTTCGGACGCCTGACGGTGTCGGCGCGCGCAGTCGGGCTGGCGCAGGCCTGCCTCGATGAGGCGATCAATTATGCCAATGAACGGGTCATCCGGGGTCGTCCGATCGGCGAGTATCAGATGGTGCAGCATCTGATCGCCGATATGGCCACCCATATCGATGCCGCGCGTTTGATGGTGTACCGCATGGCCTGGCTGATGGACGAGGGGCACCCCGCGACCCGGGCGGCGTCCCGCGCCAAGTATCTCGCCGTCGAGGCGGCGAAAGAGGCCGCGGCGGGGGCGGCCGAAATTTTCGCCGGCTATGCCCTGGCGGACGAATACCCGATCAAGAAATACACCGCCTACGTCAACATGCTCGCGGTCGGCGAGGGGACCGCGAATGTGCAGCGAATCCTGATCGGCGAGGATGCGCTGGGGATAAAGGACGCCAACCGGCATCCGGTTCGCAATCGCCTTCGCAGCCCGGGTGTGGAATAATTCTGATCCCCAAACCGCGCATCCGACGCGGCGGGAATGCATGAGCGGAGTGAGACGATGACCGACGAAGCCCTGAGCCCGGATTCGAGCGTCCTGGGACGCCCCAACAGTTACATCGGCAAGGTGGTGCCGCGCCCGAACGTGCGCAAGCTGGTGCGCGGCAAGGGGCAGTTCGTGGATGACCTGAAACTGCCTCGCATGGTCCATGCGGTGTTCCTGCGCTCGCCCCATGCACATGCGAATATTCTGTCTATCGACACGAGTGAAGCCGCCGGCATGCCCGGCGTCGTGCGGGTCGTTACGGGTGCCGAGCTGGCCGAATATTGTGAGCCCTGGGTCGGTGTGCTGACCCATTTCAAGGGCCTCAAATCGGCGCCGCAGCATGCAATCGCGGTGAACAAGGCCAGCTGGCAGGGCGAGGCGGTCGTTGCCGTTGTCGCCAACAGTCGGGCCGAGGCCGAAGACGCCGCAGCGGCGGTCCTGGTCGAGTATGAAGAACTCCCCGCCGTCACCGACGAGGAAACTGCCGGCGATCCGGACACCCATGTGATCCACCCTGATCTGGGCGACAACATCGCCTTCGAAAACGGGGTCGATTCAGGCGACGTGGACGCGGCGTTCGCAGCTGCCGACACGGTCGTAGAGGAGACCTATCATTTTGACCGCCACACCGGCGTGACCCTCGAGCCGCGGGTGCTCCTGGCCGATTATGACGAGGCCGACGACAAGCTGACGGTGCACATGTCGAACCAGGCGCCGCACATGATGCAGCATATCTTCGCCAAGCATATCGGCGTGCCCGAGGGGCAGGTCCGGGTGATCTGCAGGGATGTGGGCGGTTCCTTCGGCATCAAGGTGCATGTCTATGCCGACGAGATGGCGACGGCCGCGCTGTCGAAGATGCTGGGCCGTCCGGTCAAGTTTGCCGCCGACCGGCTCGAATCCTTCCTCACCGACATCCATGCGCGCGCCCACCGCGTGCATGCGAAGATGGCATTCACCAAGGACGGCGACATCACCGCGATCGAGGTCGATGATCTGACGGGCGTCGGTCCCTATTCCATGTATCCGCGCACCAGTGCGATGGAGGCCAACCAGGTCCTGAATTTCACCGGCGGCCCCTACAAGCATCAAAACTACCGGGCCAAGGCGCAGGTCGTTTTTCAGAACAAGAACGTCATGTGCCAGTACCGCGCGGTCGGTCACCCGGTGGCATTCGCCGTGACCGAGGCCCTGGTGGACAAGGGTGCGCGTGAGCTCGGCATCGATCCGGTCGATATCCGGCGGCGCAACCTGATCGCCGATGATGCCTATCCGACCAAGGGGGCCAGCGGTATCGCATTCGAGGGCCTGTCCCATCACCAGACGCTCGATAAGCTGCTGGCGTCGATGGATTACGAGGGCATGAAGGCCGAGCGTGATTCACTGCGTGAGCAGGGTATCTACCGCGGCATCGGCTTCGCGGCGATGATCGAGCTGACCAACCCCGGCGCGGCCATGTACGGCATCGGCGGTGCGCGAATTTCGTCCCAGGACGGCGCCCAGGTGCGGCTCGATTCGAGCGGTTCCATCGTGGTCCACACCTCGGTCACGGAGCAGGGCCAAGGGACCGACGGGGTCATGGGCCAGATCGCGGCGACCGCGTTCGGCACCACGCCGGACCGGGTGAAGGTGATCACCGGCGATACGGACAACGTGCCGACCGGCGGCGGTACCTGGGGCTCGCGCGGTGCGGGGATCGGCGGCGAGGCCGTCCTGCGTGCGGCCAAGGCGCTGCGCTACAACATCAAGGACATCGCGGGCCAGCTGCTCCAGGCCGACCCGGCGACCCTCGACATTCGCGAGGGTGTTGTCGTCGACGATGACACGGGCAACGAGCGTATGGGCCTCGACGAGGTGGCGCGGATTTCCTATTTCCGTTCGGACATGATCCCCAAGGGGTTCCAGCCCGAGTTGATGGCGACGCGCCATTTTGTGCCGCGGGAATACAACATCGCCTTCACCAACGGCCTCCAGGCCTGTTACGTCGAGGTCGACCCCGATACCGGATTCCTCAAATTCCTGAACTACTGGGTGGTCGAGGATTGCGGCACGGTGTTGAACCCGCAGCTGGTGGACGAACAGGTCCGCGGCGGCGTCGTCCAGGGGCTCGGCGGCGCGCTGATGGAAGAGTGCCGCTACGACGCGGCCGGCAATCTCGTGAACGCGAACATGGCCGACTACCTGGTGCCGATGGCGGTCGAGATGCCGGACATCTCGGTCGGCCATGTGGAGACCCCGACGGCGGATTCCGAGCTCGGTGCGAAAGGCGCGGGCGAGGCCGGCACGGCGGGTGCGCCCGGGGTGGTCATGAACGCGATCAACGATGCGCTGTCGCCGTTCGAGGCTCGGCTGTCCCATCAGCCGATCACGCCGGAGCGGATCCTGAAGGCTTTGGGCAAGTTTTAGCGGGCCTTTAGTGCGTGGCGTCAGGAGCTGTTCGCGCGGAGCGACCAGATGGCGGCCATGAACAGCGCCTTCGCGAAGGGTAGGATCAACAGGCACAACCCGATGATGACGGGGATCAGGATCGCGGCCGATACCCAGGGCGTGAAATACTGGTGCTTGATCATGTGAATCATCACCGGCGCCATGAGATGGCCGACGATCAGGATCGTCAGCCAGGGCGCCGCGTCGTCGGAGCGGACCTCCGACCAGGCTTCGTTGCAGATGGCACAATTGTCCACCTGCTTCAGATAGGTGCGGAACAACGGCGCGTTGCCACAATTGGGGCAGCGACCCCGCAAACCACGCCGGATAGACAACCAGACCTTGCGATTCTCGCCTTGAATCATGCTGCGTGCCACGCTTTTTGCTTTTGTGATCGACCGTATCCCATTGCGGGGTGGTCCCGACGTCACGGGGGTTGTACCTTTCGGGCAACAAATTCCATAGGGCGGACATCATGAGCATCGCGAACGAGACTGACGAGGGCAGCGTCCTCGACCGAGCCGACAATTTTATCGGCGCCTCCGTGCCCCGTGCCAACGCGGCACGGCTCGTGGCGGGCCAGGGCAAGTATGTCGACGACCTGACCCTGCCGCGCATGGTCCATGTGGTCTATTTCCGCTCTCCCTATGCCCATGCGCGGATCGTTTCGATAGACGATGCGGCGACGCTGGCCAGCCCGGGCGTGATCCGCGTCTTCACCGGCAAGGAGATTGCCGAGGTCTGCACGCCCTGGGTCGGCACGCTGGCCCATTTCAAGGGCATGAAGTCCGCCGAGCAGCATGCCATGGCGGTCGACCGCGCATGCTGGCAGGGCGAGCCTGTCGCCGCGATTGTCGCCCACTCGCGCGCCGAAGCGGAGGACGCGCTTGAGTTGCTCGAGGTCGAGTTCGAGGAATTGACGGTGTTGGCCGACCCGGAAGTCGTGATGGATGACGACGCCTATGTCATGCATCCCGAGCTGGGTGACAACCTGCTGTTCGAGATGAACCATGATATCGGCGACACGGAGAAGGCGTTCGCGGACGCGGCGGCGGTTGTCGAACAGACGCTTAATTTCGGGCGGCACACCGGCGTGTGCCCGGAATCGCGGGCGATCATCGCCGACTATCATTCCTCGGAGAACCGGCTGACCGCGTATCACTCGCATCAGGCGCCGCACATGATGCAGGACCTGTTCGCGCGCCATCTCGACATCCCGAACCAGAATGTGCGGATCCTGTGCGGCGACGTGGGCGGCGCCTACGGCGTCAAGGGTCACACCTATCCCGACGAGATGTCGACGGCGGCGATCTCGAAGATCATGAAGCGGCCGGTGAAGTTCGTCGCCGACCGGATCGAGTCCTTCCTGACCGACCTGCACGCGCGCGACCACCGCGCCCATGTGCGCGCCGCCTTTGCCGCCGACGGCGAACTGCTGGCGATCGAGATGGACGATCTCACCGGCGTGGGTGCGTATTCCATGTATCCGCGCACCTCGGCGCTCGAGGCGCTGCAGGTCATCAATTATGTGGGCGCGCCCTACAACCACCAGAACTACAAGGCGCGCTCGCGGGTCGTGTTCCAGAACAAGACGCCGATGAGCCAGTATCGAGCGGTCGGCCATCCCGTGGCGGTGGCGATCACCGAGACCCTGATGGAAGAGGGTGCGCGCAAACTCGGGATCGATCCGGTGGATATTCGCCGGCGCAACCTGATGGCCGATGACAGCTATCCGCGTGATTTCATCACCGGGCTCAAGATGGAGGCTCTGTCCCACGAGGCGTCGCTCGACAAGCTCCTGAACATGTTCGACTACGAAGGCTTCCGGGCCGAGCAGGAGAAGCTGCGCGAACAGGGCATCTACCGCGGCATCGGTTTCGCGACCCTGGTCGAGATGACCAATCCCGGGCCCCACACCTACGGCCTGGGCGGCGCGCGGATTTCATCCCAGGACGGTGCGGCGGCGCGGATGGATGCGTCGGGCGCGGTGATCGTGCAGACGTCCATCACCGAGCAGGGCCAGGGCTCGGAGGCGGTGATCCAGCAGGTCACGGCCAGCGCCTTCGGGACCACGCCGGACAAGGTGAAGGTCATCTCCGGCGACACGGATAATGTGCCGGTCGGCTGGGGTGCGGGCGGATCGGGCGGTGCGGGGATCGCCGGCGAAGCCGCCTTGCAGGCGGCCAAGGCACTCCGCCACAACGTGCTCGACGTGGCGGCGATCCTGCTCCAGACCGAGCGCGAGACCCTCGATATCACCAAGGGTGTCGTGGTCGATCGCGAGACCCGCGAGGAACGCATGCCGCTCGAGGAGGTGGCGCGGGTGGCCTATTTCCGGCCCGACACGCTGCCGCAGGATTTCCAGTCGGAGATGATGGCGACACGTCACTACATCCCCAAGAAATACCCGGTCGCGATGACCAACAGCTTCCAGGCGGTGACCGTCGAGGTCGACCCCGAGGTTGGCACGGTCCGCTTGCTGCAGTTCTACTGCGTGGAGGACTGCGGCAAGGTCATCAACCCGATGCTGGTCGACGAGCAGGTGCGCGGATCGATTGTGCAGGGCATCGGCGGTGTTCTTTACGAAGAGTGCCGCTACGATCTGGACGGCAATTTCCTCAACGCCAACATGGCCGACTATCTGGTGCCCATGGCCGGCGAGATGCCCGACATTCACATTGGCCATGTCGAGACGCTGACCAAGGAATCCGAACTGGGGGCCAAGGGGGCCGGCGAGGCGGGCACGGCCGGTGCGCCGGGCGCCATCCTGAACGCCATCAACGATGCACTGAGCCCGTTCGGGGCGAGCGTGCTCGACCAGCCGGTGTCTCCCGAGCGAGTACTCAAGGCGATGGGTAAATACTAGGCCGGGAAATCGCGCGGGTATTTCTTACGCGCGTCCATCGTAATATGTTCTACAACATGCGTGGGTTCGGCTTCGCGCGCTCAAACGATGTTCAGGTCGGTCGATAATGACGACTCAAAATGGCTTTCTCCTGCTGGCGGATATTGCCGGCTACACGAATTTCCTGGCGAGCACACCGACCGATATCGGGGGGCGAATCACCGCCGAATTGCTCGACGAGCTCATCGCCACGGTGAAGCCGCCCTTCAAGGTCGGCAATGTGGTGGGCGACGCCATTTTCATCTTCGCGCCGGATGAAGGCGACGCCAGCGGACAGACGGTGCTCGAGGCGGTGGATTCACTCTACTGCGCCTTTGCCGACCGGGTGGCAGCGCTGCGATACGGCGCGAACTGCCCCACCGACCCGGCGCAGTTGGCCGGCGCGCTGGACCTGAAGATGGTCGTCCATTACGGCGAATACACCTGCAATCTGATCGGCGATCGCGATGAACTGTCCGGCTCTGCCGTCGTCGCCCTGCATCGCCTCGCCAAGAACACCGTCACGGAAGACACCGGACATTCCGGCTACGCCATGCTGACCTCCGTGGCCGTGGATCACATGAAGCTGAATTCCTTCTTCGAAGAGCTGGAGATCCGGACCGAGGAAATCGAGCATCTTGGCGAGATCAACGCCTATGTCTATCCGCTGGAGCCCGTTTGGGAGCGCCTGCGGCGCGGGATTCGTCGATTCGTGGAGAAATCGGAATCGCTGCTCATCGACGAGGTGAATATCGACCTGCCCGTGCCCCCCTGCCGCGCATGGGAATTGTGCACGGAGCCCCAGTACCGCACCCAGTGGATCACCGGCGTCGAGGCGATCTCGCTGGAGGGAACCGATCACGGCCGCATCGGAATCGATACGGTCCAGTATTGTGACCATGGGAACAATATGATCGTTCCTGTCACGGTGTCGGATTGGCGCCCGTTCGATTACATCAGCTATCAGATCGAAACACCGCTCGGCCTGGTCGTCGAACAGACGATCGAGATGCAGCCGATCGGAAGCGGCACGCGACTGACCATTCGTTGCGCCAAACCGGCGGTGGACGGGTTTCTGGCGCGCTTGAAATCGCGGAGCAAGATCGACGCGCTGCGCGACATTTTCGAGGGATTATACGGAAACGCCAACGAGACGTTGAACAAGTTGGCGCGCCCGGAAAGCGCATAGGTGGCCTGCCGGAATTAGGCAAGAAGTCCATCCGGCGGCTGGGCATTATCAGAAAACAAACCTCATAACCGGTCGGGTAGACGATGAGGTGTTGGGAGAGATGAAAATGGCCGACGTCGAGATCATCAGTTCGCAGACCTGTCCGTTCGCGCAACGCACCCGGATGGCGTTGATCGAGAAGGGGATCGATCACGAACTCACCGCGATCGATCTGAACGACAAGCCTGACTGGTTCCTGGCGATCTCGCCCTACGGCAAGGTTCCGGTGCTCCGCCATAACGGCGCGGTGATCTTCGAATCCGCTGTCATCAACGAGTATCTCGAAGAGGTCTTCCCGGACCGGCCACTGATGCCGACCGACCCCGTGCGCCGGGCCCAGGCGCGCATCTGGATCGACTTCGCGAACGTCCGTTTCACACCCCATGTCTACAAGCTGATGATGGCCCAGGACGCAGACGCGCAGGCCTTCCAGGCCGAGCGGCTGACCAATGCCATGCTGATGATGGAGCATGAGGGGCTCGGCAAGCTGGGTGATGGCTCCTACTGGATGGGTGATGACATCAGCCTGGTCGACCTGACCTTCCTGCCACACATGCAGCGGGTGGGTGTGCTGACCCACTATCGGGACTTTCAAATTCCCGACGAATGCGTCCTGCTCAAGGGCTGGCTGCAGCTTATGGGACAGCGTCCCTCGGTCATGGAAGGCTCGGCATCGATCGATGTGCTGATCGAAAACTGGCGTAAATACGCCGAAAACACCTCGACCGGGACCACCGCGGCGGATATGCGCGCGGCTTAGCGATTTAGCAATGCGCTGTGAGCAAAGGTGCTGTTCGGGCCCTGCCGTTGTTGCGTGTGGGTCGGGCTGATAGGCTTTTGGAAATTCCGATCTGTGGAGGCTTTATGGTTCATCTACGCGAAATGCCTGATCATCTGCGCGAGGCGCTGATCAATCAGGAATTGCCCGATTATGGCGACACGCCATGGGTTACCCCTAAGCCGCTCGACGAGTGCCGCGTCGCGCTGATCTCGACCGCTGGTCTGCACCGCCGGGAAGATGATCCGTTCACGCCCGGTGCCGGCGACTACCGAATCATTCCGGATGATTACGACATGGACGACCTGGTGATGAGCCATGTGTCGACCAATTTCGATCGCAGCGGATTCTACCAGGACGTAAACACGTCCTTTCCCTTCCATCGCCTGAGTGAGCTGGCCGAAGAAGGTGTGATCGGATCCGTCGCGAGCCGACACTTTTCCTTTATGGGTGCGACCCCGCCGACGGTGATGGAGCCGATTGCGCGAGATCTCGCGAAGGTCCTCAAGGCGGACAATGTCGACGCTGTCGCACTCGTCCCTGTCTGACCCCAATGCACGCGCGCCGTGGGCGGGCTTGCACATTACCTTGAAGACGAAGGCATCCCGACGACGCAGATTGCGTTGATCCGCAAACATGCCGAGGAAATCAAACCACCGCGCGCGCTTGCGGTGCCGTTCGAGCTTGGCCGTCCCCTGGGCGGTCCGAACGAGCCGGACTTCCAGCGTCGCGTGCTGCGTGATTGCCTGGAGCTGCTGGAGCGTGAATCGGGTCCCGTGCTCGAGGACTTCCCCGACAATCCGCCGGGAACCGATGAGGCGCAACCGGAAGGCTGGGCCTGCCCGGTCAACTTCGCCGCACCGGTTCAGGACATGAGCGATGAAGAGCTTCTGACCCAGACATTGCTGCAGGAACTCTCGCTGCTGAAACCCTGGTATGAGGAATCGAAGCAGAGTCGCGGGGGGCGCACGAACTTTGGTGTCTCGAGTAAGGCCCCCGAAGAGATCCCCGCCTTCCTCGCCAGCCTCGTGGTGAACCGGGAAGAAACGCCGTCACCGATTGACGGCAAACCGACGGCTTTGGCCTTCAAGCATATGGCCGATGATATCCGCTACTACTACATGGAATCGGCGATTGCGCGGCCCGATGGCCGGGTTACCGATCTGGATATCGGCAACTGGTTGTGGGGTGAGACGACCCTGGGCAAGGTCCTGGTCGAGATTCGCAACTGGGCGATGGAGAGTGACGACAAGGGCTTCAAGGCGCTGTCGGTAACAGCCATTGTCCCGACCCATCAGCGGCATCGCACCATCCACGGGTGAGATCTGCGCATTGGTTAAACTGAGCGAGTTTCCCGCACAGCATCGGGACCGTTACTTCCAGAGTGAGATGCCCTCATTCGGCGAGACGTCCTGCGCGGAGGGTCCGCCGCTTTCCGAGCGTCGTATCTGCGTTTTGTCGACCGCCGGTCTGCACTGCCGCGGTGATTCACCCTTCGTCGGCTATGCGGCGGACTACCGGGTTATTCCCGGCGACGCCGATATGGACGATCTGGTGATGAGCCACCTGTCGACGAATTTCGACCGGACCGGATTCTATCAGGATGTGAATGTCGCCTTTCCGATCGACCGGCTGCGAGAACTGGCCGATGAGGGTGTGATCGGGTCGATCGCCGACCATCATTTTTCGTTCATGGGCGCGACCCAGCCGGCGCGGATGGAACCCGTGGTGGCCGACATGGTCGCTATCCTGAAGGCGGACAAGGTCGACGCGGTTTTGCTGGTGCCTGTCTGACCATCGTGCACGCGCGCCGTGGGCGGGCTTGCACATTTCATAGAGCGCGAGGGTATCCCGACCACGCAGATCAGTTTGATCCGGGTGCACACCGAACAGATCAAGCCACCGCGCGCTCTGGCGGTACCGTTTGAACTGGGCCGCCCTTTCGGTGCGCCGAATGAACCCGTGTTCCAGCGTCGGGTGCTCGAGGATTGTCTCAATCTTCTGGAACGCACCGACGGTCCCGTGCTTGAGGATTTCCCCGATGCGCCCCCGGGTGATGCGGCGGCGGCTGAACAGCCCGATGGTTGGGCTTGTCCGGTCAATTTTGCACCACCGGTTGCCGAGATGAGCGATGCCGATGTGCTGCATGAAGCCCTGCTGCAGGAAGTGGCGCTGCTGCGGCCCTGGTACGAGCAGTCGCGCGACAACCGCAAGGGCCGGACCGGGTTCGGGATATCCGAACGCACGCCGGAAGAAATTGTTCGTTTCCTGTCTGACTTTGCCGTCGCACCGCTGGCGGTCGAATCTCCCATCGATGACACCCATGTCATCGTCGCCTTTAAACGCATGGCCGATGATCTGCGCTACTACTACACCGAGGCGGCAATCGCGCGTCCCGATGGCCGCGGTAGCGATATCGAGGTCGCCAACTGGCTGTGGGGCGAGACGACCCTCGGGGGGCTTCTGGTTGCCGTTCGCGATTGGTCAATGGATGCCGAGGACCCGAAAATTCGCGAACTCGCGCAGAATGCGATGGTTCCCTACCACCAGCGCCATCACACCAAGCATGGCTAAGTAACGATCGCCTGGTCGGCGAATCCGATCACGCCGACATTGCCCTGGCGCGGCGTGGCCCGCCCGATTATTTCCGCGTCCGGAGCCGGGCCGGCGCGCAGCGCCGCCAGGCAGGCGTCGGCCTGATCGGCGGGCAACCCGAACAGGAGCCCGCCCGCGGTCTGCGGGTCGAACAGCAACGGGAAACTCGGATGCGCGGCCAGCGGCACGGCGTTGCCGATGGATTCCTCATTACTCGGCCGCAAGGTGCTCTCATGACCCTCGGCGACCAGCGTCGTGACGCCGGGCAACACCGGCAGAGCAGGCAGCGCCAATTCCGCGTCCACGTCCGAGGCGTTGAGCATCTCCAGCAGATGGCCGGCCAGCCCGAACCCGGTGACATCCGTACCGGCCGTCGCACCATGTTGGCGGATGACCGGGATGCAGGGCGCGATCGAACGTTGCATGGACTCGAATGCGGCCGTCACGTCGTCGCCATTGGCCTTCGCGCGCATGTCGGCCGCGAACAACACGCCGGTACCGAGTGGCTTGGTCAGGATCAGCGCATCCCCCGCTTTGAGGCCCGACTTGCGCAGGATCGCGTCGCGCTCGGCATAGCCGTTGATGGTCAGGCCGAAGGCCATCTCCGCACCTTCGCCCGTATGCCCGCCGGCCAGGACGGCACCGGCTTCGGCCAGGGTCTCGGTCGCCCCGGCGAGCAGCTGGTAGAGGTCGTCGGACGTCTTGTCGTCCTCGCCATGGGGCAGCATGACGGCGGCGAGTGCGGAATGGGCCTCGGCGCCCATGGCGAAAATGTCGCCCAGGCAGTGGTTCGCCGCGATCCGGCCAAACAGATACGGATCGTCGATGAAGGCACGGAACTGATCGACGGTCTGGATCAACGCCTTGCCGGGCGGCGGTGAGAGCACGGCCGCATCGTCGGGCGAATCGAGGCCCTGGTCGAGGCCGTCGGCATGTTGCGGCGGCAGGCGATCGAGCGCGCGGCGCAGGACCGAAGCCGGCACCTTGGCGCCGCAGCCGCCGCAGCGCATGGCCTCCAGCGTATCCTCACCGTCGTCACCGCTCGCATCCATCTCGGGCAGTTCCTGGTACTTCTTCATCCAACGCCGGTCGATCCAGTCCTTCCACCGCCACACCCAATCGCCTTCCATGGCGAAAGGACCGCGCGCGGCGATGGCGTGGCTGCCGCCGGTGGTGATCAGGGCCAGGGTCTGGCCCTGGGGACGGTATGTCCTGAGTGGCTTGCCAAGCGCGGCGCGGCGCAGGTTCTCGGCGAGGTAGGGGCCCTGCCGCACGGCATACACGCCGGCCTTGGGGAGTTGGTGATTGTCCATGGACGCGGCATCGCCCGCCGCGAAGAGCTGCGCGTGAGAGACGGAGCGAAGCTGGTCGTCGACCCGGATGAAACCCCGTTCGTCGCGCGCGATGTCGCTGTCGTCGACCCAGCGCGGCGGGCCAGCGGATGTGACCAGGACCGTCTTGTGGCTTTCCAGCACCTCGCCGTTGGCAATTATCACCGCGTCGGGCGTGACCCGGTTCAGACCCGCACCGGTGTGTACGGCGATATCCCGGTCTTTGAGTGCGCGTTCCAGCTTGCGCCGCGCGGCGGCGTTGTAGCTGGGCAGCAATGTTTCGTCGGCCTCGACGATGGCGAAACGTAGTTCATCCGGGGTCTTGCCCAGGTCCGGCGCGACCAGGCCGAGCCGGTGGCGCAGCGCGAGGGACAGTTCCACGCCGCCCGCACCGCCGCCCGCGACAGTGATGTGGAAGGGGCCGTCATGGTTCCTGATTTCATCGGTCAGGCGATGGTACGAATCGAGGAAACGGTCGATCGGTTTCACGGGCAGGCCGTGCTCGGCGCCCTCGATGTCTGCCGTCGACGGTGTCGACCCGGTATCGACAGACACGATGTCGAAGGCCACGGGTGGCCGACCGGCGACCTGAACATAGTTGTTCTGCAGGTCGAGCCCCGTTGCCGCGGCGTGGATGACGCGGGCATTCGCAAAGGCCGCCAGGGGCCGCAGATCGATATGCGCCTCGGCCTCGCTGTAATGGTCGGCGATGTAGCCCGGGATCATGCCCGAATAGGGCGTCAGCAGATCGCGGGTGATCAGGGTCAACCGCACGCCCGGTTCGGGTTTCATGCCGAACCGCTTGAGCACCGCCACATGGCTGTGGCCGCCGCCGACCAGAACGATGTCGCGGGCGATGGGAACCGTCGGGATCATGGCGGGAGCATAAACAGCAAGCGGGTGAGACTCACCCCCGGATCACGCATGGGTGTCGTGAATTGGCGGAAGAGGGTGGGAGTCGAACCCACCAGGCACGTCTAACGCCCCTCACCGGTTTTGAAGACCGGGCGCCCCACCGGGGAACGGTCCTCCTCCACCTTTATTGTCGGCGAGTTGGTACGACGGGGCAAGCGATCCGGTGCCCTGTCCGGTACGAAGACCCGTGAATGCAGGTCTCAAATTCGCGATCAGGGATCCAGGCTGACGATATGTCCGATCTGTATGCGGTCACCGATCGACATGTCGATCTGCAGGAAGCTGTTGCGTTCATAATCGGCGCTGCACTGTGTATCGACGATCTCGAAGGCATCCTCGAGGGTGCAGAAGAAGTAGTCGCCCTCATAGGCACCGTCATCCGCTTCGGCATAGATGTAGTAGTAGCGGTTTTCGAACGGGCTCTCCCAGACGTCCGTGCACTCGCCGTCGTCGATGTTCAGCCAGCCCTCCGACCGGAACAGCGTCTCACCGGCGCTGTTGGTGCCGCCCGAAGCGGTGGCGTAGGCCACCGAGACTCCGTCGCCGCTCTCGTTGCAGACCTCGATCGTAGATCCGCCGCCAGCGACGGCGGCCCCTTCGCGCCTTGCCGCGCCATCGCTGCTGTTCCTGTTCCAGTCGATATAGTCCTCGAATTCGTCAACGGATACGGTCCATTGGCGAACGATTGCACGAAGGTTGGCGTCGGTCAGGCCGCCACCGGCGAAGATCGTGAAATCGAGGTTGGGGTCACCCTCGTCGTCCAGATAGGCCTGGCCATGGAGGTTGTTGATGTTCCAGTCATTCATTTCCTGCATCGAAATGCGGTCGGTTTCGTACGCGACGCTGAAGGTCATCGTCTCGCAGACATCCCCGTCGCAGTCGAAGAAAAAGACATCGAACAGGGTGTCGCCCATGGCGCTTTCGATGATCGGTTCCCCAAACAGATCTTCATCCAGGTCGACGGGATATCCCTCACGTGCCAGCGCGCTGACCACATCATCCGCGTCGATACCGTCGTCGGCGGCCAGAGCGGCGGGTGAGCCAAGCAACAGCGTGGCGAGGGCGGCACCGGCGAGAAGCTTTCGCGCCGATTTGGTGGCTAAGTTTGTATCTCGGCGCATGTCTTTGCTCCCGTATGATTGTTGTCGTTCTAGTCCGGATAATAGGCGCGGTCGTCGTCGCTGCGCTCGTAACCGGGCTGTGACGGCCAGTCCTTGATGCGGGTGGAGAAATCACCGCCGTAGCGTACGCGGAACAGCAGCGAGCGCTGCGGGCCGTTCTCATATTCGTGCAGCTCGCCAGGAGGGTGGACGATGAAGGCACCAGGTTTCACGTCGATGGTCTGGTCGGGGGTACGCATGACGCCGCCGCCCTCGAAACAGAAATAAATCTCCGTGGCATTCGGGTGGCAATGGTTCGGGCTCACCTGTCCCGGTTCCCAGCAGGCCACCGTCACATCCCCGTCTTCAACCGAGTCGAGGATTTTCTCGACATGGCGCTGGGGGTTCCATTCCTGTTCGACGTTCAGGTCGTAAGCGATCATTTTTGTGTCTCCTCCCGGTATTCAGGGACGAGTTTAGCGCCGCATTCGGGCGTGCGTAAATGTTGCCGAAACGAAAAGCGCCGCACCGGAGGGTCCGGTGCGGCGCGATCAGATTGCAACGCCGGTGCGGCGTGACAGGTTATTTGCGGGATTCGTAGAAGTTCACCATCTTCACCACATCGCCAGCATCGATCCGGCCCAGCGGGCCGTCACTGTAGCTGCACGCGACGACATTGCCGTCGGCGCCGACGATGAATTCGGAAGGTTGAATAATCTGACGCCGGTCTTCCCACCAGGAACCGAGCGCGTCGGCGATGTCCCGGGACACGCCATGGCCCACCGGGAAATTCACCTCATCGGCGACTTCCTGGGCCTTTTCGACATCATCGACACTCGCCGCGACGACTTTCACGCCCAGCTTGTCAAATTCGTCTTTCAATTCTGCAAAGCCGACCAACTGACGGCGACAATAGGGTCACCAGTGGCCGCGATAGAACAGGATGACCCGATATTTTGCATCGAGGTCATCGGGCAGGCTGAGCGTTCCGCCGCCGACGAGATCAATCGTCAGGTTGGGGAAGGCCGAACCGATGCCGAGCTTCTCTGACATTTTGCGTCCTCACGTTAGAAAAATGCGCCGGATCCGGCACCCATCACGGAATTATCGTGCACAATATCGCGATGCGCCGCAATCCTGAGATCGTGCTTGGCCTTGTCACCCGGGCCTTTAGCATTGTAAATCATATACAAGCGGATCGTAGCAACGCGACCAGGTTTGGGCAGGGGAGCCATTATGGAAATCGTCTTCAAGTTTTTAGCCACTCCGGAATATCAGATCCTTTTCATCTTGCCGTTCGTGGTGATGACGGTCGCAACACTGGCTTTGCGCTCGGTGCTTCCCAAGGCAGACAACTCGCATCAGTCGGGTCGGATGGCGGCCTATGACGACCTCCACCGCGAGGCCTATATCGGCGCGATTGTCTCGGCCGTGATCACGGTGATTGCATTTGAAATTCGCGGCGGGCCCGAGCCCTTCGTGCTGGTCTGGAAACCGCTCCTGTCGACGGTCATGATCCTGCCTTTCGGCTATGCCGTCGCACTGTTTATCGGTGGTGTCACGGGGATGACCCGCAACACGGCCTAGGTCATTACCCGGCCGCGGCAGCCAGGCTGCCGGCACCGGTCAGCACAATATAGAGTTCGAGGGGCGCGTCGCCGGTGTTGCGAATGCCGTGGCGTTCGCCGCGCGGTACGAACACGAAGCTGTCTTCGCGAAGTTCGCCCCCGTCGCCATCACCCGTCGCATGGCCTTGCCCGGACACCACATAATAGATCGCCTCGGCATTGGCGAGCGCGTGCTCTTCGATGGCCGCACCCGGCGCCAGTGATGCGTGGACCAGTGCATTGTCGCTGCCGTTGTGGCTGCCGATGGGTGCTTTCACCTCGGCGTCCCGCCACGCGTCGGGAATGCCGTCACCGGGTGCTGATGTTTCTTCCAGGCGGACCAGGATGCCCTCGTTGAGGCCGTCGCGCGCGCGTGAGATGTCGTCCTCGCCGACGGTGCCACAGAACCGGTAGCCGGTGCCTTCGACGCTCGGGGCGTTCATGTAGAAGCCGACGACTTTCGCATCCTCGTCGGGGGTCTCGTTGTAGAAGAAATGCTCCGAGCCTCGGGGCATAAGTCGGCAATGGCCGGCCGTGACGACCGCGCGGCTTTCGCTCTGGCCCACGACCCCGTAGCCCGAGATGTAGACCGCGATTTCATCGCTGACCCCGTGGAGGTGCTTGGCGTGGGTGGAGCCCGGCCGGAAGATCGAGTGGAACACCGTGGTGGCGCTGCCCGTGTCGCCGGTGACCGGCAGGCGGAATTCCGAGATTGCCCAGCCGTCGCGCTCTTCCATGCGTTCGGGGGCCACGTCCATGGTCTGTATGATCGAAATGCTCATTTTCTTCCCGTTCAGCTGGGGTCGTCGAGAAACTTGAATGTCTGGCTGTCACCGGCACGTGCGATGTGGCCGGCGGTCGCGCCGGCGAAATGTACCGGAAGCACAAGGGTTCCCGAATCCGTGTGGGTGTCCACGAATGCCGTACGGCTTCGCGCCGACATCTCCAGGTCCCAGCAGAAGCATGTGCTCCACTGGGGATGGGGAACCTGGATGGGATGGTGCATCAGGTCGCCAATGAAGGCGCCCCGTTCGCCGTTCGATTCGACGTTCACAATCACATGGCCCGGGGAATGTCCGGGCGTGGGCTCGAGCCAGATGCCGTCCTCGATCTGGTGGTCATGATCCACCAGGACGGCCTGTCCGGCCTCCATGACCGGCAAAACGCTGTCGATGAATGTCAGGCCGATCCGTTCCGAGCCCTGGGCGCTTTCCTTTTCCCAATGGGAATACTCGTCGCGCGCGAAGACATATTTTGCGTTGGGGAAGGTCGGCACCCAACGGCCGTCGCGCAGCTGGGTATTCCAGCCAACGTGATCGGGGTGCAGGTGGGTGCACATGACGATATCGATATCCGCCGGGGTCAGGCCGAGGGCTTTCAGATTGTCCATCCACGGCCACTTCTTCATGTGGAATTCGGGATTCGCCCGTTCCTTGTCTTCGCCGACGCAAGTGTCGATCAGGATGTTGTGGTGTGGCGTTTGCAAAATGAAGCTCTGGAAAGCGAGCTTGAGCTTGCCGCTGGCGATGTCGAAATAGGTCGGTGTCATCCAATCCAGATGGGGCGCCACAGCGTCTGCCGTCGCGGTGGGGAACATGTCGGCCGGCGTGATATAGGCGCCGGTGTCTTCGTGGACGGATTTGATGGAGAATGCGCCAATATTCAGAGGTTGCATCGCGCGGAGCCGATCGGTTGGTGAGTACACAGAGTGTCTGATGTTAGGGTTGCCGGTGCAAGCGTGGAGCAAATATTGACCAGGGGACGGAGATATTGAGCGAACCGGCCGAGATACCCCGGGTCAAGGCGCCGGGCGGGGGCATCATCCCCGAGATGTTGCACGACGAGATCGCCCGTCGGTTTGCGGACGCTGGCGTGATGATTTTCGATGATGTGTTGCCGCCCGAGCTGGTGACCGAGCTTCATACCGCCTACAGCGCACAATATGAGGCGTATCATCAGGATCGGGAGTTTGCCGACGCTCTCGCAGTCGGAGACAAGCGAACGATGATCTCGATCGCCGTCGACGGCTGCTTCAACGATCCCGCGACATACGCGAATCCAACCGCCTTCCCGATGATTCGGAAGCTGCTCGGCGGGGATGTGATTCTCGGTAGCTTTGTCTCGGTCACCTCGCTGCCGGGATCGCTCGATCAGGAACCGCATCTCGACATGCCTGTGTTGTTCGAAGCCGAGCATGTGAGCCCGGAATTGCCGATTTACAGCCTGACGCTGGTGATCCCCCTGGTCGATATGAACGCGACGAACGGCACGACGGCATTTTTCCCGGGTAGCCACAAGACCATCGCGGACGACGTACCGGATATTTCGCCCGTCGCGCCGGACGTCCCGGTCGGCTCTGCCCTGTTGTTCGATGCGCGGGTCTGGCACGGGGGCACCCCCAACCGGTCCGCCGCCCCGCGCCCGGTGCTCTACAACACCTATCAACGGTCATGGTTTCGCGACACGGTGAACTTCTTGTCCCAGCCGCCGCTTGTGATGAATGCTGCCGAGCTCGCGCGGGTTCCCGGGGAATACCGGCACCTTTTCGACTGGAAGGCGGAGCCTTCCTAACTTCCTGCAATCAAGGTTGCACATGCCGCCTTGAGTTCAGCCGGAAGTTTCTCGAGATCCGGCCCGGCTAGGATCTTGCCGCAAGTTTCGATGCGCGCGTGCGAACGTTGACGTGTTCTCGGGGCACGCGCTACGGCAAGGGGATATGCGGGTGTAGTTGGTTTGATCCCGTGCTTAAGCCGAAACGCAGAATTCGAGGAGAGAAACGATGATGGGCAGATTGGGGACACGATCCAAGGTAATGCTCATGCGGTTTCAAAAAGCCACTGCTGCGGCACTTCTTGCAGCTCCCTTCATGGCCCTGCCATTGGAGCCTGCCGGTGCGCAGCTCGGCGACATTCTGAAGGCCCCGAAAACACTGATCGATCGCGCGATCGAGGCGCGCAGCACGGCCGACATCGCCAAGGACAACCGGATCGTGATTGACGTCAATCGGATCATGGCCGACATCGGCACGATCAAGGCCTCGACGGAGATCTATGAACAGAAACTCCTGATCACCGGTGTCTTTTCCGACCAGAAAACCCATGATGATTTTCTCGCCCAGGTGAAGCAGGTCGATGGGGTGAAAGAATTATTCTGGCATGCCCAGGTTCTGACCGAAGCCGAGCGCGAACGTCGCGCTGACGAACTCCTCGGCTGGGATGATGTCCTGGTGCTCGAGACCAAGGTCGGCGTGGAAATGGTTGCGACCCGCGGTGTCGCGGATGTGAATTTTCGCACAGCCGCGGACTCGTTCGGCACGATCTACCTGATGGGGCGTGCCCGTTCGCAGGAAGAGCTCGACAAGGCAATCGCGACAGTGCGCAACACCGACAATGTCAGCCAGGTCGTCAGCTACGCCTTCGTGCGGCCCTAGGAATGCGCCGCGTGTTTGGGGAAGCGAGCTAGGCGCCGAAGATTTCGGCCACCGGACGCACCTGATGGCGCGCGTTGCCGTCGCGTCGTGACAGCCCCACACGGTCAAAATATTCCAGCACTTCGACGGCGAGATTCCGGCCGATGCCCGCTTTCTGCCGGAACGGAGACACGCCAACGGTCCCGTCGGCCGCGACCATCGCCTCGAAGACTTCCGCGTGGGCGCGTAGCGCTGCCGGTGTGAAAAACCTGTTCTCTGCAATCTGCACCGCGAGGCCCATGCGGACGGCCTGCCGGAGGGTCTTGCCGACACCGTTGACCGGGAGCCCGGCCGTCTGTGCGAGGTCATGCACGACCGGCGGGCTTTCGGGTGTTTCGTTGAGAAGCGGCTCGATGACATCCCAGCGTTTCGCATCATCGCCGGTCAGGCCGGGCTGATGATCGGGGCGGTGTAACAGCATGCCGTCGCTCGACAAGGTCTTGTCGGCAACCAGCCTTGCGGTGATCGCGTCGAACAGCGGTTCGGGGATATAGCGTCCCAGGCTTTTGCGGAGCTGGGCCGCCGCGGGCCCGAGCCGGTCGGGGTAGCGCGTGTGGAACTGGTCGAGCGCCGTGAGGAGCTCGCCCTGCCGGTCTGCCCAGGTCTCTGCGGACAACGCCAGGTCCGTGCCGCCATCCCCCGTGACGACCGCCTTGGTGGAGACCAGCGTCGCGGCCGTCTCTTCCATGGTCAGATTGCGCGCGGCCGAGAAATCCGCGATTGAAATTCCCGTGGGCGACCGCTCGAGCGCGGCGGCGAATGCGGCGACCGGATCGGGCGTGTCGAGTGCGGTCAGCAGGTCCAGCCGTTCCGGCTTGGCGCGGCCCCGGCGCGGGGGATGGAGGTCCACGACATGTCCACCGCCAAGCGTGAATTGCGCCGACTGATCGCGAATCACGAAGCGATCACGAACGCAGACCCCGACGGGTGCATCGAGCACGAGTTGGGCCAGAACCGAGGCGCCGGGTGGCGCACTGTCGGCACCCAAAAGCGCGACGCGGCCCGTCACATTCCGGGCGCCGAGATGAACATGCACGGGTGTCCAGTGGCGCAAGGGCCGCTTCGCATCGGCGACAACGTGCAGCCGGACATCCAGTTTTCGGAACAGGTCGAGTGCGGGGTCGGCGACGAGCCAGTCGCCACGCTCGATGTCTTCCTTGTCGAGCCCGGCGAGGTTGAGGGCGAGCCGGTCACCGGCCTGCCCGGCGTCGCTGTCCTGGTTGTTGGCGTGAATGCCGCGCACCCGAACCTGGGTATCATGCCCGGCGATCCACAGCCGGTCTTCCTTGGCCACCGTGCCGGCGAATGCGGTGCCGGTGACCACGAGACCCGCGCCGGCGACGGTGAAGACCCGGTCGACGGCGAGGCGGAAATGGCCGTTGCCCGCACGGGTCTCGGTTTCGGCGGCCATATCGGCCACGTGCTGCTGCAGGTCGCCGATCCCGTCACCGGTGATTGCCGAAACCGGATAGATGGGGGCGCCCGCGAGTGACGTTTCGCCGATCAGAAGTTCGATCTCGGCCAGGACTTCCGCGACCCGTTCCGGGTCGACGCGGTCGATCTTGGTCAGCGCGACCATGCCGCGTGAGATGCCGAGAATATCCAGGATCGCCAGATGCTCGAGCGTCTGGGGCATTGGCCCGTCATCGGCGGCGACCACCAGCAGCGCGCAGTCGATGCCCGTCACGCCGGCGAGCATGTTGTGGACCAGGCGCTCATGGCCCGGAACGTCGATGAAGCCGAGGCGGGCACCATTCTCGAGGTCGGCATAGGCAAAACCGAGATCGAGGGTCATGCCGCGCTTCTTTTCTTCCGGCAGCCGGTCGGCATCGACGCCGGTCAGCGCTTTTACCAGCAACGTCTTGCCGTGATCGATATGTCCTGCGGTCGCGACGATCATGATGTTTGCAGTTCTTTGAGTTGCGCGCGGAAGCCGTCCACGTCGTCGAGACAGCGCAGATCGAGCCAGAGGGCATCGTCATGGACCCGGCCGATGACGGGGACCGGCAACGAGCGTAAGCCGGCCGCCAGCCGCTTGAGTCGCGCACCCTGTCCGCGGGTCGCGACGGGCCGGATCACCAATGCAGCACTGTCCAGGCTCTCGACCGGCAGGGCACCGGACCCGATCTGGCCGGCACAATCGTCGACCGAGACTGACCAGTCGTTCCCGATGGCGGTGCGCACCGGGTCCACAAGCATCTCGGCGAGGTCACGAATGTCGGCTGGTTTGCGCGCGAGCAGACGCAAGGTGGGCAGGCGCTTGTCCAGCCGGTCGGGGTCGCGATAAAGGCCGAGCGTTGCCGCCAATGCGGCGAGGGTCGCCTTGTCACAACGCAGGGCGCGCTTCAGCGGGTTCCGCTTGAGTTTGGCGATCAGGTCGGCCCGACCAACGATCAGGCCGGCCTGTGGTCCGCCGAGCAGTTTGTCGCCGGAGAAGGTGATGATGTCGGCCCCCGCCGCGAGGGTCTCGCGCGGGGTGGGTTCGTGGGGCAGGCCCCAGCGTTCCAGATCGACCAGCGCACCGGCGCCAAGATCGACGGCGAACGGGATGTCGTGGGCATGCGCGATCGCCGCCAGCTGGTCTTCTGCGACATCGGCGGTGAAGCCTTGCACGATGTAGTTGGAGGTGTGGACCTTCATGACCAGCGCGGTCCGTGCGCTTATGGCAGTTTCGAAATCCTTCGCATGGGTCCGGTTGGTGGTGCCGACCTCAACGAGCTTGGCACCGGCCCGCGCCATGATGTCGGGAATCCGGAACGCGCCGCCAATTTCCACCAGCTCGCCGCGCGAGACGGGCACTTCCTTGCGCAGCGCCAATGCGTTCAACAGCAACAGCACCGCGCCCGCATTGTTGTTCACCACGGTGGCGGCTTCCGCGCCTGTCAGTTCGCACAGTAGCTCCTCGACATGCACATCCCGGTCGCCGCGCTTGCCTGTCTCGAGATCGAACTCCAGGTTGCTGGCGCCGCGCGCGGCGTCGGCCATCGCCGCAATCGCTGTCTCGGCCAGAGGCGCGCGCCCCAGGTTGGTGTGCAGGACCGTGCCGGTGAGGTTGAAGACCCGGCGTAAGCCTGGCGTCGATTCGCGTTCGAGCCGTGCGGCGGCCGATTGGGCAAACAGATCTTCTGCCAGATCGACCTGGTCTCCTGCTGCGAGGGCCGCGCGGGCCGTGTCGAGCGCCGCACGCAACGCCGCCACGGTCGCGCTGCGGCCATGAGATTCTGCAAGCGCGATCACCGCGGGCGCCTGCAAGAGCCGGTCGAGCGATGGAATATCGGAGAAGTCGGGTTTCTGTTCGGCCATGGGTCGTGATTGTTCCGTTCGCGGCAGCTTCGATCAAGGCTGATATACTCTCCCCAGCGACCAACACCTGTGATTATCTGCCATGCCCATTGTTTCAATTGTGCCCGACGGTTACGAATTCGCTCCGACCGGGGTCGTCCGGACGACCGGATTGAAAGACGGCACCAGCGCACAGGATCGGTTGTAGGAAGCTCAAATGAAAGATTGGGGAGGAATAGCGGCCGGCCTCGGCACCGTCGCGTGCGTTGTCGTGATGTTGATCGCCGGTCGGCTCGGTGCGACCACCGACGCGCTCACGATCTACGATCTCGCGGGCCTGCGCATGGGGGTCGCCGTGATCCTCGCCGTGCCCCTGCTGGTTCGGTACTACCCCTGGCGTGTGCGGTTGCGCGACCATGCGCTCGTTGCCTTCTTCGGCGGCGCACCGTTTATCCTGATGCTTTTCGCCGGCATGATTTTCGCACCGGTGGGCCATGCGTCGGTTGTGATGTATGGCGCGCTGCCGGTTTTCGCCGCGCTCGTGGCCTGGGCCTGGGTCGGCGAGCGACCCGGGCGCTGGCAGTGGGCGGGAATTGCCACGATCGTCATCGGGGTCGGCGCGGTCGGCTGGGATGCGTTCGCCGATGGTGGCGTGGCCGGCCAGTGGCGCGGTCACCTGCTGTTTGTCGGCGCGGCGCTATGGGTCGCGATTTGGTATGGCAGCATGCGCGCGGGGCGGCTGACCGTCATGCAGTCGCTCGCGGCACTCCTGATTGGTAACGCCCTGATCTACGTCCCGATCTGGTTGCTGTTCCTGCCCTCGACGCTGATCACCGCGCCGTTTGGCGACATCGTCATGCAGTCGGTGGTGCACGGCGTGTTCGGGGCGTTCTTGTGTATTTTCGGGCATGCCTATGCGGTCCGGACCATCGGCCCGACCCGCCAGGCCGCCGTCGGGTCGCTCGTGCCCGCGCTGGCACTGTTCGCTGCGATCCCGTTCCTCGGCGAAATCCCGACGGGTCTCAACATCGCCGGTGCGTTGATCGTGACCGTGGGTATTCTTGCGACTGTTTTCCTGCGGCCGCTTCCGCGGGAGGGCGACCAGTGAAGCGATCCCTCGACAATCTCGACAGGATGGGAAGATCCCGATGGTGAAACTCTCGGTCCTCGATCAGTCCCCGGTCCGCCAGGACGGGGATGCCCGCCAGGCGCTCGAAGAAACCATCGCGCTGGCACAAGCGGCCGAGCGGTTGGGCTACACCCGTTACTGGTTGGCCGAACATCACGGCACCGCGGGCTTTGCCGGCTCATCGCCGGAGATCATGGTGACCCGGGTCGCCGCGGCGACGGAGCACATCCGGGTCGGCTCGGGCGGGGTGATGCTCAGCCATTACTCACCGCTCAAGGTGGCGGAGAATTTCAAGCTGCTGGAGAATCTGTATCCGGGTCGGATCGATCTTGGGATCGGCCGCGCGCCGGGTAGCGACGGGGTCACCGCGGCCGCACTCGCCTATGGCAGCGAAGTCGGGATCGAGTATTTCCCGACCAAGATCGCTGACATGGTCGCGTTTCTGGCCGATGAAACGCCCGCGACGAAACCTTTCAAGGATGTTCGTGCCACGCCGGTTGTCGCCGAGGCGCCGGAGGTATGGCTGCTCGGCTCCAGTGATCAGAGCGCGGCCTATGCGGCGCATTTCGGGTTGGCCTATTCCTTTGCGCATTTCATCGCGCCCCAGGTCACCGCACCGGTGCTCAAATATTATCGCGAGAATTTCCAACCCTCCGGAAAGCTTGCGGCACCGCGGACCAATGCCGGCGTGTTTGTCATCTGCGCCGACACCCAGGAAGAGGCGGATTATCTGGCCGCCAGCCGCGATCTGTGGCGCCTCAAGCTCAATTATGGGCAGCATCTGCCCTACGCCCATCCCGATGAAGCGCTGGCCTATGATTACAACGCGCAGGAACTGGAGATCGTCGAGGCGAACAAGGCCAACCGGTTTACCGGCACGCCCGAAGGCCTGCACGATCAGCTTTCGGCATTCGCCGACGAACACGGCTTCGAGGAGCTGCTCGTCCTCACGATCACCTATAATTTCGAAACCCGGTTGCGGTCATACGAATTGCTGGCCGACGCGTTCGATCTGACCGGGCGGGGCGCCGCAGCAGAATAGGTGGACGGAACGCTGCTAGATATCGCGGCCGGCGGCCTCGTCGGCATCGATGATTGATTGCGGAACCACAATCCCGGCATTCGGGTCGGGATGGTCGCCATAGATCACCATCACCATGCCTACCTCGTCGCCGGTGTTCTCGACGGAGCGCATCAGGTGCGGCGGCACCGAGAAGGTGTCGTAGGGATCCAGGACCACCTTGTTCTCGCCCTCGTTACCCCAGTGGATCGTGTACTGGCCGCGCATGCAGATGAAGGTCTCGGTGTACTCGTGGGCGTGCAGTACGGGGTGATGGCCGGGCTCGGACTGGATGTAGCAGAGATGGAACGAGTGCGGCGCCTCGATGGCTGCGGGCCCCGCCATGCCGTTGGGTGAAACTACCCAGCGGATGCCGAGGCGCATATCCGGGTCATTTGCGTCGCGAAACGCGTCTGGGTCCGGTGCGAGCTCGTCGAAGCGGGCAACCGAACGTGCGACATCCGCGGCGGACATTTCGATGCCTTCGCCCGCGCGCCGTTTATAGGGGGTGCGTGTCGACATCAGTCTGCTCCCACGTTGAACTTCATGGACGTATGGGTCTCGATCGCATCGCGCACGTCTGCGCCATATTTTTCGGCCACCTGATCGCCCACGGTTTTCGCATAGCCGATATCGTTCTGGTTGCCGCCGAGGATGATCACGAGCAGCAACGCGGTGTCGTCGCCCACATTGCAGAAGGCACGGGTGACGCCGAGTGGTACATCGACCATGTCGAATTGCTTGAGCACGGTTGAATATTCTCCCGCGTCGCCCCAGCTGACCTCGAACTGTCCCTCGAGACAGAAGAAAATCTCGTGGGTCTCCATGTGAGCGTGCAGCATCGGGCCGTCGCCGGGCGGGCATTCGGCGATCGACAGGGACAGGCCATCCGGGCCCTTCGCCGACGTGAATTGGTGGGACCCAGCGGCGCTCTCCGGGGCGAGCAGGCTGTAGAGGGTCTTCGCGGTCAGCATCTCATAGGCTTCGGTGGGAATGCCCAGGGACGCGTAGTTGCCCTGCTTGGGTCGCAACTCGTTGAACCGCACGATGTGTTCGGCCATGCCGTCGGGACCGATGTCGATTGTTTTCATGTCTGCCTCCCTGTCTCCACCGTATGCGCTTGATTAACCTTTTGTCCGCACAATAAGCGATGCAAAGCGCAGACATGCGCCCGCAGATCGGGCGTGTGGGCCGACTCCAGGAAGGAACGAGGCGCCGAAATGAGTGTACGAATCGCCCTGACAGGCGTGGCCCTGTCGGCATTTACCCTGACGCCGTTTGCCGTATCGCATGCGGCCGAACCTCAGGCCCCGGAACCTCTGCGCCTGTCTGTGACGAGCGGACTGGCGGCGAACCATGCCGTCCCCGATATTGTGCGGACTCATTTTCAGGCGGAGGTCACCCGCCGAGTGGCCGAAGCCGGGGCGGGCGAGATCGTCTGGGATGAAATGCATGGCGGCACCCTGACCCGGATGGGCGGCGTGCTTGAAGCCCTTGAAGATGACCTGGCGTTATTCGGAATCGTGACCGTGAACCATGAGACAGGCCGGCTGCCGCTACAGAACCTGACCTTCCAGATGCCGTTCACGACGGAAGCATGCGTGATTGTCGGTGCGGCTTACCAAAGGGTGCATGAACAAATTGGCGGCATGACCGACGCCATGTCTGCGGCGCGCCAGACCTTCGTGTCGGGCATCGCCAGCGACGGGTACAACTTCATTTCGGTCCAGCCGATCCGCAACGCCGCCGAAGTGCGCGGGCTGAAGGTGGGGATGGTCGACCGGCTGGAGGCCTGGATCGCGGGTGTTCAGGGCATCCCCCAGCGCCTGCCCGACGATACGATGGGTGCGCGCATGGAGGCCGGTGTGCTCGGTGCCGCCGTTTTGCCGACCAGCGAGATGGGCAGGCTCGGCCTGAAACGCGATGCGGACCACTACACGCGAACCGGGTTCGGCGCCCAGGTGCCGTATGTGCTGAATGTGAACACCGAGGCTCTGGCCGCGCTGCCCGAAGCGGTGCGAACCGCGATCGATGAGACGCGTACGGCGTTCACCCAAAGCGCGGCGCAGGCTTACTGCGAGGCCGGAGATAATGCGCTCGCCGACCTTAAGGCCCAGGGCGTGCGAACCACCAAATTGCTCAAGACACGCCGGTTCCAATGGGCCGATAGCCTGGCCCCCCTGGCACAGCAATGGGCGACGGCGAATGATGCCGCCGGTCGACCCGGAAGTGCTGCCGTCGATATGTTTGTCACCGAACTGCGGGCCGCCGGGGTCACGCTGCTTCGTGACTGGTCGCGCGCCGCGGCGCCCAGCGCTCTGGATGCAGCGGCCACGGCGGCGAAAGAATTGTCACAAGTCCCCACCAGGTAGTCGTTCCCGTGCCGTTGAAGTGCAGCATGTGCATGGCTGGACCGCGCAGCGGGCGTGAGACGTTGCGGCGTGGCGAATCCCGGCCCTCGAAAAATCGCGGAATTCCGGCGATCCGTGCCGAGCCCCACGCATAGCATTTGTGACAGCTGTGCGTTTGTTCGCAATCTTTCCGTTCTCTATATAATGGGGCAGATAAACAGGAAACGGAGTGTCCCATGGCGTTGGAAGACCTTTCGGTATTTGACGATTCCAATTTCGACAGCGAAGTCCTCGGCCGCGACGGACTGACGGTCGTCGATTTCTGGTCGAAGACCTGTGTGCCCTGCAAACAGCTCAAGAAGATCCTTGGGCAGGTCAACGACGAACTGCCCGAGAATGTGGTGATCGGCACCGTTGACGGTGACGAGAATCTCGACCTTCTGACACGCTACGGCGTGCGCGGTTTCCCGACCCTGATGTTTTTCAAGGATGGAGAGGTCGTCGAGACCCGGACCGGCGTCGACCGCCGCCAGGTGCTCAAGAAGGCCATCGAAGAACACGCCTGATTTTTGCTAAGGTGCATCAGCACCAAATGATTGAGAGAGCGATATGCCGAATATCACCCTGCTCGATATCGAAGAGCTGAAGAATACGAAGCTCAAACCGTATATCGAGAAATCCCTCGAACTGCGTGCGCCGGATCCCGGCTTCCACGCGGTCATGGGGCATAATGTCGATCTGGCCGAAAAGGCCTATCTGTTCTGGGTTAGTGTGTTCAACGAGGGTGCCCTCGACCACAAGCTCAAAGAGGTAATCCGGGTGATGCTGTCGCGCATGGCCCATTGCAGTTATTGAGGCAATGTTCGGTCTGCTTCGGCGAAGCGGGATGGACTTGACGAAAAACTCCTCGACGACGGCATCAACAATCATGCCGGCAGCGATGTCTTCACCGAAAAGGAGAAGGCCATCATGCGCTATGTCGAGAAAGTGTCCACGGATGTGGACTCATTCAGCGATGCGGATTGGGATGACCTTCGGGCCCATCTGAGTGAAGATGAAATTGCAGAGCTGGGGATGTTCCTTGTGGGCAATCTCGGATTCCACACCTTCTTCGGATCTCTCAAATTCTATCCCATGTTCTCGCCGGACGGCCGTCTGGTGAGCCAGGAAGAATCGATGGCGATCTATGGTGATTCACCCGAATCCCTGCAGGGCGAGGCGGCGGAATAATGTCGCGTCTTGCCCCCCTGGAACTCGATCAGATCGAGGATCCCGAACTCCGTGACCTAATCACCCGATGCGTCGAACTCGGCGTCCCCGATGAGCTGTTTCCACGCATCATCGCGCGGGTCCCGGCCCAGGCGAAGACGCTGTTGGGTGTGATGCTCGAACTGCACACGAAGGGCACGGTCGATCACCAGCTCAAGGAGATCATCCGGATCCAGCTCGCGCGTTTCGTTGAGGACCCGTATTTCTCGGCGCTGCGTTCGAAGAAGGCCATGGCCGAAGGGTTGACCGAAGAGCGTATCGACGCAGGTTGCGACGATTACGAGGATTCGGAGCTCTTTACCGACGCCGAGCGTATGGCGCTGCGGTTCTCCGACCAGCTCTTCCTGGATCCGGACAAGGTCGACAAGATCTTCTACGACCAGATGCGCGAGCATTACACGGACGCGCAGATCATGGAGATCGGTACCTTCCTGGCGATCTACCATGCAGCACATCTGTTCATGAAAACACTGAACGCCCGGCCGCTTGCCGCCTAGGCTTTCGTTCGCAGATCAGAATCAAAAAGGGCGGGTCTCGGACCCGCCCTTTTCTGTTGGAGATATGCGCGCAGCTAGTTCTGGTGCAGCGCCGCCCAGACCCGCGGCGGGGTCGCGGGCATATCCAGCTCCGTGATCCCGCGCACCGACAGCGCGTCGACGATGGCATTCATGCCCGCCGCCAGCGCACCGGTCGTGCCGGCTTCGCCCGCACCCTTGGCGCCCACCGGGTTGGTGGTGCAGGGCACTGAATGGAAGCCCAGTTTCATATCCGGCATGTCGGTAGCGCGCGGCATCATGTAGTCCATGAAGGAGCCGGCGAGGAGCTGGCCGTCATCGTCATAGATGGCGTGTTCGCCGAGAATCTGGCCAAGCCCCTGGGCCACGCCGCCATGCACCTGTCCGTGGACGATCATCGGGTTGATCACCGTGCCGCAATCGTCGACGGCGATATACTTCAGCACCTCGACCACGCCCGTCTCCGGGTCGATCTCTACTTCGCAGATGTGACAGCCATTGGGGTAGGTTTGTTCGGGGGATGTGAAGTCTTCCTCGGAATTGAGGCTGTCCGGCGCGTCGTCCGGCAGGTCTTCCGATCCGGCCTGCGCGGCGAGTTCGAAGATGCCGATCGCCCGGTCCGTCCCGGACACCCGGAATTCACCCTCGCTATACTCGATATCGGCCTCGGCGGCCTCCAGCACATGGCTGGCCAGTGCCGTGCCCTTGGCGATCACGGCGTCGGCGGTGACCGAGATCGCGCCGCTGGCCAATGCCATGGAGCGCGATGCGACCGACGCGAAGCCCGTGCCGGGTGTCTCGAAGCTGTCACCCTCGACGATGCGCACCTTGTCATAGGGCACCTGCAGCAGGTCGGACACGACTTGCGCGAAGGACGTGACGTGGCCCTGGCCGTTCGACTGGACGGCGAGCCGCGCCTCGACGGTGCCGTCATCGGCGAAACTCAGCTTCGCGCCTTCCTCCAGCATGCCGCCGGCGGTTTCGACGAAGCAGGACAGGCCGATGCCGCGCAGCTTGCCGTTGGCTTCCGACGCGGCGCGGCGGGCCGGGAAGTCGTCCCATTCGGCGAGCGCCAGCGCCTTGTCCATCTCGGCCTCGAACTCACCGGAATCGTAAACCTGCGCCAGTGACGTCGTGTAGGGCATCTGTGCGGGTTTGATGAAGTTGCGCCGCCGCAGTTCGATCCGGTCGATGCCGAGTTCGCGCGCCGCCTGGTCCATCATCCGCTCCAGCATATAGGCCGCTTCCGGGCGACCGGCCCCGCGATAGGGGCCGATGGGGATGTTGTTGGTCATGTAGCACTGCACCTGGAACTCGAGTGCCGGGTTGTCGTAGCAGCCGGTCAGGCAGTTGCAGACGTTCCGCGTGGCCGCCGCCGGACCGTGGGAAGACAGATACCCGCCCATGGCCGCGATCATGTCGACCCGGAAGCCCTGGATCTTGCCGTCGGCATCGAACGCCATGTTGCCGTTCATCACCCCGTCGCGGGCCTGGTTGTCGGCCAGGAAGGCCTCGGACCGGCTGCCCTGCCACTTGACCGGCCGCCCGGTGGCTTTCGCCGCAAACAGGATCGCGACATATTCGGGATAGGCTTGTGTCTTCATGCCGAAGCCGCCGCCCACGTCATTGGTGCGCACCCGCATTTTTTCGTGGGGGACCTGGAAGATCGCATCGGCCAGCATGTTGCGCATGGCGTTCACGCCCTGGGAGCCGGTGATCAGTTCGTACCGGCTCTCGATCTCGTCGAAGCGTGCCACAGCACTACGCGGCTCCATCGCCGCGGCCATCAGGCGGTTCGTGCTGAGGGTCAGCTTCACCACATGGGCGGCATTCTCGATCGCGGCCTTGGCCTTGTCCTCGTCGCCGATCTGGAAATCGAGGCACATGTTGCCGGGGATATCGTCCCAGATCTCCATGGCGCCCTCGGCCGATGCGTCGCGGATATCGACGACGGCGGGGAGGGTGTCCACGTCCAGCTCGATCAGGTCGACGGCGTCCTGGGCCAGGGCGGTGCTCTCGGCGACCACCACCGCGATGATCTCGCCCACATGGCGGACCCGGCCGACCGCGACCGCGGGGCGCTGGGTCTTGAGCATGGGTGAGCCGTCGCGGTTCAGAAATGGTGTGACGTTGGGAATCGGGCCGACACCGGCGGCCTTGAGGTCTTCGCCGACATAGACGCCGATGACACCCGGTGCGGCCGCCGCGGCCGACACGTCGATGCCCTTGATATCCGCGTGGCCGACGGGCGAGCGCAGGAAGGCGGCAAAGGCCTGGCCGTTCATTCCTGTATCGTCGGCATAATTGCCGCCGCCGGTGATCAGCCGCGCATCCTCGCGCCGCGTGACATGTTGTGAAATCCCGAATTGACCGGTCGCCATCGTGTTCTCTCCCGAAAGCGCTGAGTTCTCTGGTGTGAGGTTCGTTTTCTTATTCTCAAAAAGATAGCATTTGGGCTGGCGAAGATGAAATACCGAGACCCGATTGCTGCAGCTTCCCGTGTGATTTTCCTTCTGTATAATCGCGCCCGCCGGCGACCGGGATATTCCCAGAATAGAGCCGAGACATGATCAAACCCGTAACGCCGGGAAGGAACGAACATGCTTTTCAAATGCGGTCACAACCACGCCCATCCAAACGGCCAAGCCAACCACGCTCCCGCGAGCGATGCGGGCGGCCATAGCGTCAAGATCGAGAAACTCGGCGTGCGCACGGTCGATATTCACTGCCACCTGCATGTGCCCGAGGCGGACACGCTGGTGAAGGACGTCTTCGATCTCAAGAACGAGCCGCTGCTGTGGTTCGCCAACGACGAGACCCGCAAGTTCCAGATTGCCCACGGCCAGGACATCATGCCGAAGATCACGGACTCGTCCCTGCGTCTGGCCGAGATGGACGCGACCGGTGTGGACGTGCAGGCGATCTCGACCGCCCCGAACCATTATTGCTACTGGGCCGAGCCAGACCTGGGCCGCGAGGTGGCGCAGACCGTGAACAACAAGCTGGCCGATGTGGTCGGCGAACACCCCGATCGGTTTGTCGGCCTGTGCACCGTGCCGCTGCAGGACCCGCAGATGGCGGTTACCGAGCTCGAACGCGCGGTCAAGGAGCTGGGGATGCGCGGCGTGGAAATCAACGCCGACGTCGCGGGCACCGAATTGTCTCGCGCCGGCCTCGATCCGTTCTGGGCCAAGTGCGAGGAGCTCGACGTGATCGTTTTCATTCACCCGTCGGGCTTCGCCAAGGGTGACCGGCTGGCCGATCACTACTTCTCCAACATCATCGGCAACCCGCTGGCGACCACGGTCGCGGTCCACTACCTGATCTTCGACGGGGTGATGGACCGGCATCCGGGCCTCAAGGTTGTGCTCGCCCATGGCGGCGGCTTCCTTGGTTCCTATCCGGGGCGTATCGATCATGCCCATCCGCTGCGCGCCGACATGCAGCGTGAACTGGGCGCCGACAAGGTGCCGGGCGACAGCCTCAACCGCTTCTATTTCGACAGCGTGGTGTTTACCCACGATCAGCTCGAGTTCCTCGCCAATCATTACGGCGCCGAGCATGTGATCATGGGCACCGACTATCCCTACGACATGGCGGAAACCGACCCGGTGGGTCACGTCATGGGCTCGAACCTGTCCGACGATCAGAAGCGCGCCATCCTGGGCGAGAACGCGGCCAAGCTGCTGAAACTCAACTGATTCAAACCAAGTCTATCCCCGAAGGGAAATCACGATGCTCTTTACCTGTTCCAACCCCGGCCACAAGCACACCCATGCGCCGGCGGCCGATCACGGCCAGACCGTCACCAACGGCAAGAAAC
Organism: Alphaproteobacteria bacterium; assembly: GCA_965261975.1. Classification (GTDB taxonomy): domain Bacteria; phylum Pseudomonadota; class Alphaproteobacteria; order UBA6615; family UBA6615; genus UBA8079. Next base: position 63,137 of record CBDHEC010000022.1, on the reverse strand, counting down.
ACTTCACCGTCGACATCCATTGCCATGTGCATGTGCCGGAAGCCGACGAGATGCTGAAGAACGCCGAGGCGGCCGACCAGAAGAACCTCTATGTGGATACCAATGAGGTCACGGCCGAGATCAACCGCAAGCAGCACCAGGACATCCTCGAGAAGCTGACGGACCCGGCGGTGCGCATCGCCGATATGGATGCCTCGGGCATCGACGTGCAGGCCATCTCGCCCGCACCGTTCCATTACAATTATTCCTACGAGGCGGGCTTCGCGCGGGACACGGCCCATGTGGTCAATGACCGGATCGCCGAAATCTGCGGCCAGCACCCCGACCGTTTCGTGGGCATGTGCACCGTGCCGCTGCAGGACGCCGACATCGCGGTCGCCGAGCTCGATCGTTGCGTCAACGATCTGGGGATGCGCGGGGTCGAGATTTCGACCAACGTGAATGGCAACGACCTCACGCGCGCGGGCCTGGAGAAATTCTTCGCCCGGGTCGAGGAACTGGGGGTCGTGATCTTCATGCATCCCATCGGCACCTCCTTCAAGGAGCGCATGACCGACCATTATTTCCGCAACACGATCGGGCATCCGCTCGAATCCGCGTTGGCGGTTGGGCATCTGGTGTTCGACGGTTATCTGGAGACCTATCCGGGCCTGAAGATCTGCATCGCCCATGGCGGCGGATACGTGCCGGCCTATGCCGGGCGCTTCGATCACCCCTATCACCTGCGCGATGATTGCCGGGCGGTGATTTCCAAGCCGCCGTCGGAATATGTGAAGAAGCTCTACTTCGACACGGTGGTCTTCACCGAGCACCAGCTGCGCTACCTCATCGAGACCTGGGGTGCCGACCACATCATCATGGGCACCGACTATCCCTATGACATGGCCGAGACCGACCCGGTCGGGCATGTGGATTCGGTGAAGGACCTGTCCGATGCCGACAAGGCGCTGGTGATGGGCGCCAACGCGGCAGAGCTGCTCGGGATCGAGGTTCCGGCGGGCGCCTAGTTCGTCTCTGGCATCCCGATGCCGAGTTTGTCGGCCTCGGCCTTCAGGCGGTCCCAGGTGCCCGGCGGCAGCGGAATGCCGTTCTTCGTTCGCTCGGCCAGGATCGCGTCGCCGCGTTCGCCCGGCGCGTAGATCTCGTCGACGCCGTCGGCCTTGGGCAGCGCCTTGAGCCCCTTGGCGAGCAGGTCGATCTCCTCGCGGTAGCTGTCGAGATCGGTGAAGGCTGAAATATCGATCGCCGCGGCGAGCCCGTTCTGGCGGTAGCCGGTGGGGTTTGCGCCGGGCCGGATGTTGGGTTCGACCAGCGGGTTGTTCGCGAACAGGCTCACCATGCACTCGATCATCATCGACAGGCCCGAGCCCTTGGCGCCGCCCAGGGGCATGAGGGTCTTCACCGCGTCGGCGTCGTTGGTGTTGTGCCCCTCGGCATCGATGCCCCAGCCGTCGGGAATGGGCGTGCCGCTGTCCTGGGCGGCGAGAATCTTGCCCATGGAGACGGTCGCCGTGGACATGTCGAGGACCAGCGGCGGGTGTTCGCCGCCGGGAACGGCGATGGCCAGAGGGTTCGTCGAGGCGCCCGCCACCTTGGAGCCGTGATAGGCCATCATCGGTCGCGAGGCGGTGATCACGATTCCCGCGAATCCCGCGCGCGCGGCCTGCAGCGCGTAATAGCCGATGGCGCCGCCATGGGTGATGTTGCGCACGATGCACCAGCCCACATGGCACTCCCGCGCCCGGCCGATGGCCTCGTCCATGGCCCGGGTCATGGCGACGGGGCCGGGGGCCCAGTCGGAATCCAGGATGGCGATGGCGCCGGCGCGTTTCTCCACCTTGATGTCGGGGCGGGCGTGGATGTTGCCGTTCTTCATGTACTCGATGTAGCGCGGCACCCGCAGGACGCCATGGGAATCCATGCCGCGGGCGTTCGCCCAGACCAGGATATCGGCCCAGGTCTCGGCATGGTCGGCGGCCATGTCGGAGGCGTGGAAGATGTCCTTGATGAAGGACTTCAGGGCGTCGGCGGAAACAATATGGTCGTCGTTACTCATGAATCCTCTTGTGACAGGTAGGCGCTGGTACCCGTTGTCGTGGCGTTTCGCCGGGGCCAGCGCTCGTTTGCAATGTCCCGGTGAAAGGCATCGATGGCAGCGTTGAACGCTGTCGCATCCTCAAGATTGATCAGGTGGCCGCTCTTGGGAAACACCACGAGCCCGGCGGACGGCATGGCGCGTTTGAGGAAGATATTCGTGTCGATGCATGGCTCGTCTTCGTCGCCGATCATCAGTAGCACCGGTGTCGTGACCTTGCCGAGCGCGTCCTCGAAATCATAGAGCGAGGGCCGGCCGGCCTGGACACGCCGGAGCGTGTAGGCCGAGCCCATGGGCGAATGCTCGGTGAAATGATCGGCGAACTCCCGCCACCCATCAGGGTTCTTCAGCTTGAGCTGGATACGGGTTGCGCTGGTGGCGAAGCCGGCCAGGTCGAGAGAGTTTCGCGCCAGGATGTGGTCGGCCAGGGCCAGGGTCTCGCGCAGGAACTCCGCGCAACTGTCGGGATAGGAACCCGAGCCGCCGCTGGCCGCCACCGCACTCGCGGTCCGGTCGGGATGTGCCATGACAAAGCGCAGGCAGGTATAGGCGCCCATGCTGAGGCCGACGAGGTGGGCCCGCTCGATTTCGAAAGCGTCCAGAATACCCAGCAGGTCGGCCGTCGCGATGTCCTGGCCGTAGGCTTCCTCGTCGTCGGGCACGTCGGAGGGCGGGTAGCCGCGTGCGCTGTAGGTGATGCAGCGGAACCTGTCCTTGAAGTGATCCACCTGGCCGCGCCACGACCGGTGGTCGCCGCCGAACTCATGCACGAAGACGAGCGGCGGGCCGTCGTCGGGGCCTTCGACTTCGACCCAGAGGCGCACGCCGTTGATGTCGAGATGCGCCACCCGACTAGAGTTCCGCGCGGACCAGAGCGGCGCCGGCGCCGAGCGCCCTGAGCTTGCCCTGGGACACCTCGCGGGGCAGGGGGACCATGCCGCAATTGGTGCAGGGGAAAATCCGCTCGGGCGAGGTGTATTCCATCGCGTTGCGGATCACGGCGGCCACCTCTTCGGGGGCCTCGGCAGTCAGGGTGGTGACATCGATCGCGCCGACGAGCACATCCTTCTTGCCGTCGAGCAGCTTGATCACCTCCATCGGCACCCGCGAACCCGCGAATTCGAGCGAGACCTGGTCGATATCGCTGCCGGCGAGTGCGGGCAGGATCGCTGCATACTGATCCCATACGTCGCCGAGTGTCGCCTTCCACTGGAGGTTTGCCTCGATGCCGTAGCCGTAGCAGATGTGCACCGCGGTGGTGCAGTCGAGGCCTTCGACGGCGCGGTTGAGCGCTTCCACGCCCCAGGTCGGCACCGCATCGAGATAGACGTTGAAGGCCGGCTCGTCGAACTGCAGCGCGTCCACCCCGGCGGCGACGAGTTCCTTGGCCTCCTCGTTCAGGATCTCCGCGAAGGCCATCGCCATCTTCGGGCGGTCGCCGTAATGCTCGTCGGCGAGCGTGTCGACGATCGTCATCGGTCCGGGCATGGTGAATTTCAGATCACGGTCGGTCTGCGCCCGGGCAAATTTCACTTCCTCGCCATGAATCGAACCGCTGCGCTTCAGCGCGGACACGACCGTCGGGCAGTCCGCGTCATAGCGGTCGTCGCGGATGCCGATGCGGGTTTTCTTGTCGAAGTCGATGCCCTCGATCTTCTCCAGGATACCGTGGACGAAATGCTGGCGCGACTGCTCGCCGTCGGTGACGATGTCGATGCCCGCCTGTTCCTGGTCGAGGATCGCGAGGCGGACGGCATCATGCTTGGCTTCCTGGAGTTGCGCCGGGTCCTCGGCGGCCCACGGTGCCCAGAGTTTCTCCGGCTGTGCAAGCCATGACGGCTTGGGCAGGCTTCCGGTAATCGTGGTCTTGAGCATAGCGTCGGTCCCTGTCGGCAATTTATGCGTCCCGCCGTCAGTTGCAGCGGGTTTGGCTGTGTCGTCGCCTGCGGTATCATCACCCGACGGCGCGCCCACCGCAACACGGGCCACCTGTTGAAAACACGCATAAGAAAACGCTGATCGGGGAGATCCCATGTCGAAACCAGAACTGCCGCAAGGCTGGCCCGCGGGCAAGGCGCTCGCCGTGTCCGTGAACATCATGTGCGAGGCATGGACCGATGATGCCTCGCCGGGCATCGGCCCCATGGGCAATCCCCTCAAGGCCGGTCATCTCGACACCCAGTCCCGCTCCTGGGCCGAGTACGGGATGACCCACGGCGCACCGCGGCTGCTCGATATCGTCGGCGAGCTGGGCGTGCCTTGCGGCACCTATGCCAGCGGCATTATTGCGGAGAAATGGCCCGAGCTGCTGCGCCGGATCGATGGCGACGGCCACTTCATCGGCGCCCATGCCTGGATGCAGAACAATCTACCGGTCTATCAGGAGCGCGCGGACGAGGAAGCAGAACTCAAGAAGGGGGCGGCGCTATTCGCCGACGTGGTCGGCAAGGCGCCCAAAGGCTTCGCGAGCCCGCGCGGCACGCCCAGCCCCAACACCGCCGAGCTGCTGGTCGAGAATGGTTTCGAGTGGCACATCGACTATTTCAACACCGATCTGCCCTACCGGCTCGACACCGCCGCGGGGCCGCTGGCGGCGATCCCCTTCACCATGGAGATCAACGACCTGCCGCTCTACATGCGCTACGGCAACCCGCCCCAGGCCTATTCCGACGTGCTCAAGCGCATCGTCGACAAGTACGACACGATCGGCCGCCCGCCGGCGGTGATCGACATCACGGCGCATGCCCATGTGTTCGGCCGTCCCTATGGCGCGATCGAGTTCCGCGAGGCAATCATGGCGGTGAAGGATGTGGACTGGGTCTGGATGACCACCCATCAGGAACTCGCCGGCCTGGTGCACGCGGGCTAGGCATCATGAGGTCGCGGTATATCCTGGCCGGTCTGCCGGCATTGCTGGTCGCGCTGGTCGGTGTGGCCCATGCCCAGAGCGGGCCGCGGAACGTCTATACCGTCGATCTGGGGGCGGTGGAATGTATCGAGGTGATCGGCAAGGCGCCGGAGCATCGCGAGGTGATGATCCGGCGGTCGGGTGACGACCCGGGGCCGGCGCAGGCCTTTCTGGTCAGGATCCGCGACAGCACCGCGGCGGACATCCGCGCCACCTACTCCGATATCGAGGAGAGCCCCCATCCCGGGTTCGAGCATTTCCGTGCGAGCGTGATCCGGCTGGACGTCGAGGGCGATGACGCCGGTTCCCAGACCCAAATTTTGCCGCGCGACCGCTACCTGATGTTCACCATGTCCCAGAAGGTGGTCGCGGAAATCGCCAGGGAACGCCCGCGCTGCGGTTCCCGGCTGCGCGTCGACAAGCAACCCTTCGAGGCGATGCACCGCCGGGTCCGCGACACGCTGCGCCAGATGCTCGACCAGGGCGCGCGCTAGATACAGCGCCCGCCGTCGACTTCGAGACAGACACCGGTCACCAGTTCGGCCTCGTCGGACGCCAGGAACAGCACGGCGTTTGCCACGTCTTCCGGCGTCGACAGCCGCCCCAGCGGCACCGTCTGGCGGAATGCCTCGCGGTTCTCCGGCGTGTCCTCGCCCAGGAAGGTCGCCAGCAGCGGGGTGTCGCCCGCGACCGGATTGACCGCGTTCACCCGGATTTTGTCGTCGGCCAGTTCGACGGCCATCGACTTGGTAAGCGTCGTCACCGCCCCTTTGGTGGCGTTGTACCAGGTCAGGCCCGGGCGCGGGCGCACCGCGCCGGTCGAGGCGATGTTGACGATCGCGCCGCCGCCACCGGATTTCATCGCCGGGATCGCTGCGTTGGCCGTGTGAAACAGGCCCTTCACGTTGACCGCGAGGATACGGTCCAGCTCGTCCTCGGTGACGTCGAGCATGGGCTTCCGGTGATGGGACACGCCGGCATTGTTCACCAGGACATCCAGGCCGCCGAAGGCCTCGACCGCCTGATCGACCATCGCTTGCACGTCGTCCGCGCGGGTGACGTCGGCGCCGACGAACATCGCCCGCCCGCCCGCGTCACCGATTTCGCCGGCCACCCGCGCGCCGCCGTCCTTGTTCACGTCATTGACGATGACGGCTGCGCCCTCGCGGGCCAGGGTCTGTGCGATACCCTCGCCGAAGCCCGAGCCGGAACCTGTCACGATCGCTGTCTTTCCCTCGAGGCGCATGCGCTCTCTCCTTGATAACCAGTATCCCCACTCTACCGGCGTGGACTGGTGCGGACATCACCGAAAATGCTAACAGCGAGGCTGGTGTTGGCAGCAGGGCCGGTGCGAATGAGCGAAGAACCGAAGATTCTGGTCACCCGGCGTCACCTCGCCGCGACCGAAGACAGGCTCGCGGCGGATTACGACGCGGTAATCAATACCGATGATCACATCATGTCGGCCGACGAGTTGGTGGCCGGTGCCGACGGCATGGACGCGTTGCTGATCTGTGTCACCGAACCGATGGATGCGGCGACGATCGATCGGTTGCCCGACAGCGTGCGGGCCATTCTCACCCTGTCCGTTGGCCTCGACCATATCGATACCGCGGCGGCGAAGGCACGCGGGATCGCCGTGTTGAACACACCCGATGCTGTTACCAACCCGACCGCCGAGATCGGCATGCTGCTCTTGCTGGGGGCGGCCCGGCGGGCGGCGGAAGGGGCGGCGATGATGCGGGCCGGCGAATGGACCAGCTGGTCGCCGCGCCAGATGATCGGCAAGGAGATCACCGGGTCGGCGCTGGGCATCTTCGGGATGGGCCGGATCGGCCAGACCGTGGCGGACCGGGCCCGGGCCTTCGACATGACGATCCGCTATCACAACCGCACCCGGCTTTCCTTCGATCAGGAGAAAAGCGCGAGCTATTACACCAGCATCGAGGGGCTTCTGCCGATGAGCCCGTTTCTGATGATCTGCGCCCCCTCGACCCCGGAGACAAAAGGTTTCCTCAACGCCGAGCGAATCGCGCTCCTGCCCGACGAGGCGGTCATCGTGAACATCGCGCGCGGCGAGTTGATCGACGATGACGCGTTGGTCGATGCCCTGCGGTCTGGCAAGGTCGCGGCGGCGGGGCTGGATGTCTTCAATGGCGAGCCCAACGACATTCATCCGGCCTATCTCGAACTGCCCAACGTATTCATGACGCCCCATATCGGCAGCGGGGCCGAGCGCTCCCGCGCAGCCATGGGCCACATGCTGCTCGACGGGCTCGATCTCCTTCTCGCGGGCGAGCCGGTCCCCAACCGGGTTGTCTGACGCCTTCACCAGGCTGCCCGGCACGGCGCGCGGCGCGATCTGGATGCTCGGCGCCTCGCTGTTCTTCGGTACCCATGGGGTATGGGTCCGCTTCGCCGTGGAGGAGGGGGCGGACCCGCTGGTCATCTCCTTCTGGCGCTCGCTGGTGCTGTTGCTGCTGATCCTGCCCTGGATCGTCGCCAACCGGCGCACGGCGTTGCGCTCGGCACATCCCGGCGGCCAGATGCTGCGGGTCGCCTTCTCGATGATCGGCCTCATCCTGCTGGTGACGGCCCAGGCGAATCTCCCCCTGGCCGAGGTCTCGGCGCTGACATTCGCGGCCCCCCTGTTCGGGATGATGGGGGCGGCGCTTTTCCTCGGCGAGGCGGTGCGGGCCCGGCGCTGGATCGCGACCCTGGTGGGTTTCGTCGGGGTCTGGATCGTGCTGCGCCCGGGTGTCTCCCAGGTCGATCCGTTGTTCGCGCTGCCGCTGATCTCGGCGCTTTTTATCGCCGGTTCCAATCTGATGATCCGTTTCCTGTCGAAGGACGACGCGCCGACCACGACCGTCGCCTGGTTGGCGATAGGCTCCGTGCCGTTCACCCTGGTGCCGGCGCTGTTTGCCTGGGCGTGGCCGACGCCGATGGCTTTGTTCTGGATGGCCATGCTGGGCGCGGCTGGGCTGGGCGCGCATATCTGCCTGGTGCGGGCCTTCACCGCGGCGGAGGCGTCGGCGGTGCTGTCCTATGACTATTCCCGCCTGATCGTCACCTCGACCCTCGGTTTCTTAATCTTCGCCGAGGTGCCGACCATCTGGACATGGGTCGGCGGGGCCGTGATCGTCGCGGCGGTGGTTTATATCGCCCGCCAGGAACGCAAGGCCGCCGGTTAGGCGCGCTTCTATGCTGCCGCCACTCCAAGCCCGACACGCTTGCGCATGCGCTTGGTGATGACCGCCGCCGCACCGTCGAGGATTGCGTCGGCATCGATGCCATGTGTCCGGTAGAGATCCTGCAGGTTGCCCGACTGACCGAAACTCTCCACGCCCAGCGCCGCCACGTCATGGTTGGCGACACCGCCCAGCCAGGCCAGGGTCGCGGGATGTCCGTCGAGCACGGTGACCAGGCCTGCGTCCGGTGCCAGCCGAGCCAGGAGGTTGTCGATGTGGGACGGCGCGACGTCGGGGCCGTCCGCATGGGCGCGGGTCGTGGCTTGCCATTCGGTATAGAGGCGGTCGGCCGAGGTGATCGCCAGCAAGCCGGCACCGGGAATGTCTTCCAGCAATGTATCATGGGCGGCAATGGCCTCCGGTGCGATGACGCCGGTGTAGGCGATAGCGAGTTCCGCGCCGGGGGCGGGCGCCCGCAGCCAGTAGGCGCCGGCCAGCACGTCTTCGGCGATCGGTGCGAAATCGCGGGCGGGCTGATCGACCGTCAGTGTCGACAAGCGCAGATAGATCGAGCCACCGTCGTCGGCCTGCATATGCTCGAAACCCCATTGCATGATATGGGCGAGCTCATCGGCAAAGGCGGGCTCAAAGGATGCGAGGCCGGGTTGAGACAGGCCGATCAGGGGCGAGTTGATGGACTGGTGCGCACCGCCTTCGGGTGCCAGCGTGATTCCCGACGGGGTGGCGACCACCATGAAGCGGGCGTCCTGGTAGCAGGCGTAGTTCAGTGAATCGAGGCCGCGCGCGATGAACGGGTCATACAAGGCTCCCACCGGCAGCAGCCGCGCGCCAAACAGCTTGTCGGACAGGCCGAGTGCCGCGAGCAGCAGGAACAGGTTGTTCTCGGCGATGCCCAGCTCGATATGCTGGCCGCCGGGGCTCGCCGACCATTTGAAGGCCGACGGCACCTTCTCGTCGCGAAACACATCGGCGGTATCTTCCTGGTGGAAAAGCCCGCGCTGGTTGACCCAGCCCGCCATGTTGGTGGTGACCGTCACGTCGGGGGTGGTGGTCACGATCCGGCGCGCCAGTTCGCTGTCGCCGCGCCCGAGATCGTTGAGGATGTTCCCGAACGCCTCTTGCGTGGACATCCGGGCGCCCTCGGGGATGGGCAGCGCCGCGACGGGAATTTTCGCATCCGGCTCGGGTGTGGGCCGCTGGGCAAAGGGCACATCCGACAGGAAGGCGCGGATGGCGTCTTCTGAAAGGTCGAGCCCCTCCGCGACGTCCCATTCATGGCCGTCGCGAATCTCGTGGCTCGCCTTGAAGTCGGCCATCTGCTCGAGGTTCATCAGGCCCGAATGGTTGTCCTTGTGGCCGGCCAACGGCGTGTTGAAACCCTTGATCGTATAGGCGACGAAGCATTGCGGCGTGTCGTCGTCGCCGACAGTCGCGAAGGCTTCGAGGGTGGCGGCCATGTCATGGCCACCCAGATTGGTCATCAACCGTTGCAGGGCCGCGTCGTCATGGTCGTCGAGCAACGCCTTGATGCCCTTCACGTCGCCAATGTCGGTCTTCAGATGGGTCCGCCAGGCCTCCGCACCCTGGAATGTCAACGCGGCGTAAAGCTGGTTGGGGCATTCGTCGATCCACTTGCGCAGCGCGTCGCCGCCGGGCAACTGGAAGGCGGCCTCCTGCAGCTTGCCGTATTTGAGCTCCACCACATTCCAGCCGACGGTGCCGAAGAAATCCTTGATGCGCTGAAACAGGTAGTCATGCACCACCCCGTCGAGGCTCTGGCGGTTGTAGTCGATGACCCACCAGAGGTTTCGCACATCATGCTTCCATCCCTCGAGAAGGGCTTCGAAAACGTTGCCTTCGTCCAGCTCGGCATCGCCCATCAACGCGACCAACCGGCCGTTTGGCCGTCCCTCGGCCATTCCGTGATGGTGCACATAGTCACGCACCATGGCGCCGAACAGGGTGGCACCGACCCCGAGCCCGACCGAACCGGTCGAGAAGTCCACGTCATCGCTGTCCTTGGTGCGCGACGGGTAGGACTGTGCGCCGCCCAGTGCGCGGAAGTCCTCGAGCTTGCTCAGCTCCTGCCGGCCCAGGAGATATTGAATGGCATGAAATACCGGCGATGCGTGGGGTTTCACCGCGACGCGATCTTCCGGACGGAGGCTGTGGAGGTATAGCGCCGTCAGCAACGTGGCGGCCGACGCACAGGATGACTGATGGCCGCCGACCTTCAGCCCGTCCCGGTTCTCCCGCAGGTGGTTGGCGTTGTGGATCATCCAGGATGACAACCACAGGATTTTTCGTTCAAGCGCTTCGAGGGTCGGGATATCGACATTCGAGAGGATGGTCTTCGGGTCGGCTTTGCGGCGCGGCATCGGTCTTGTCCGGTATGAGCTTGGAATTGACCAAGTCTATCATTTCGGTGTTTCTTCGGGATTGCGTATGTGGCCGGAACTCCGTCAATTCAAGCAATAGAAATCAATATCAACCCACTTAAAGGGCGTAATATGCCAATAAATGACCTCGATGCGATTGATCGAAATATCCTCGATTCGCTGCAGGAAGATGCGCGGATGGCCAATGCGGACCTCGCGCGGAAGGTGCATCTGTCGCCGTCGCCCTGCCTGCGCCGCGTCCGGAACCTGGAGCGCGAGGGATATATCCAACGCTATACGGCCCTGTTGGACCCGGCCGCTATCGGCCTGCCGGTGAGCGTGTTCGTGCAAGTTTCCCTGGAGCGCCAGGTCGACAACGCGCTGGAGGAGTTCGAACGGCGGATCGTCGAGCGCCCCGAAGTCATGGAGTGCTACCTGATGACCGGCGACAGCGACTACCTGCTGCGGGTGGTGGCGCCGGACCTGGATTCGTTCCAGCATTTCCTGCTCGAGCATCTGACCAAGATCCCGGGGGTGGCCAGCATCAAGTCGAGCTTTGCCCTCAAACAGGTCAGCTATCGCACTGCATTGCCGCTCGGCCATATCGCCGGGGAAAGCCCAGCCTAAAGCCCGGTCGCGAAACGGCTCATGATCACGATGATGATGACCTGCATCGTACCCTGGAACGCCACAACCCGAACATAACGGCGCATCAGCCGGCCGATGCGCTGCCCGTCGGGTTCGGGCTTGCGCATCTCGAGATAGATCATGACGTTCGTCGGCAGGAGCACCAGTATGCCCTGGACCGACAGGATCGCGGTGATGGCCAGCGCGGCGATCAGCCACCACAGCTCGGGATAGGCCAGACCGAGATAGCCCTGGTCGACGGCCATGAACAAGCCCGTGGTGGGGCAGATGATGGCGAGCGTCGGCAGGATGAAGAGCAGTCGGGGAATGAGCCGCATGGAGACCGCGCGGCGCACCGGGAATTCGAGCCGCCGAAGGATGGGGCCAATCACAAAGCCGAGCAGTAGGTCGATCCCGGTCCAGAGCAGCCCGGTGAACACGTGTACGAAGTTCAGAAACCAGATGTCATTGACGATGATCGCACCGATCATCACCGCGAGCGCCAGCACGACCCAGGTGAGGTTGCGCCAGTTGATCGCGGTCTGCGCAAGTTCCGCGCTTGAAAGCGCTGTGGGTTGGTCGGTCATGGCGTCAGGTTAGTCGCCGCCATGTGCGCAGGGCAAACGATGGCGATGCGCGCGGTGAAACGGCTTGGCGGGCGGCCGATCCAACCCTAGAGTCGCGTTCTTCCCGGGGAGGTTTCGATGAAGGATACGGTGGGTGCGTTCGTGCCGGATGGCGTATTTCGGCTGGAGGGTGCGTCCGAAGGACCTTTGGCGGGCAAGACTTTCGCCGCCAAGGACATCATCGATGTTGCCGGGCGGACCACCAGTTGCGGCAATCCGGACTGGCTGCGCACACACGGCCCCGCCACGGCCACCGCGTCGGTCATCCAGCGTTGTCTGGATGCGGGTGCCACACTCGTCGGCAAGACCGTGACCGAGGAGTTCGCCACCGGCCTGACGGGTGAGAATATTCATCACGGCACGCCGCTGAACCTGAACGCGCCCGGTCATGTGTCGGGTGGCTCGTCATCCGGTTCCGCGGCGGCGGTGACGGCCGGGCTGGTGGATTTCGCGCTTGGTTCCGACACGGGTGGGTCGGTGCGCTCGCCGGCAAGCTTCTGCGGCGTCTACGGGATTAGGCCGACCCACGGCCGGGTGGCGACAGATGGCGTCATGCCCCTGTCGCGCAGCCTCGATGTCATCGGTTGGTTTGCGCGGGACGCCGAACTCTTCGCAACGGTTGGCGCCGTGCTGTTGCCCGATTTCGCCGCCGCGCCGTCGACGGGCAAGTTTCTCGTCGCCGAGGATTTGATGGCGCTGGTCGACGACCGTACCCGTGACGCGCTCGCGGGTGCCATCGATAAGGTGGCGGGGTTGCTGGGGACTCCCGAACCTTTGCGGGTCGCGGATGATGCCCCCGTCGCGGGTCTCGAGACATGGGCTCTCACGGCACGCACGCTGTGGGGTCGCGAGGCATGGGCCGAGCATGGCGACTGGATGACGTCCGAGCGGCCGACCCTGGGGAGCGGGGTCGCGGCGCGCTTCGAGGCGCGCGCGCGTGTGACGGCAGAGGCGGCCGCAGAGGCCCTGGTCCGGCGCGATCGGCTTTCCGCCTATCTCGATGGTTTGCTCGCCGACGGCGCCGTCATCGCGCTTCCCGCGGCACCGGGCACGGCCCCGCGGATCGGCGGCAGCGATGCGGAAATTGATCCGTTCCGGGCGACCAATGAGCCGATCGGCGCCCTATCCGGCCTCGGGCAGTTGCCCGAAATTGTGCTGCCGCTGACGGAAGTTGACGGATTGCCCCTTGGGCTTGGTCTTGCGGCGGCGCGTGGCAACGATGAAATGCTGCTGGAGCTTGCCCAGACACTGCAAGAGGCGGGCGTGGCGCCCACCGTACCGATACCGGAGTAAACTGAGAATGAGCGAGCTGTTTGGGACATTCGTCTCGGGATTCTGTAGCCATATCGACGATGTAACTGCGCCGGGTGCGCCGGAAGGGCCGCTCAAGGGACTGCGTTTCGCCGTCAAGGACATCATAGATGTCGAGGGTGTGGTCACTGGCGCCGGCAACCCCGACTGGTTTGCAAGCCATGACCCCGCGCCTCGCCACGCCACGGCGGTACGGCAACTTCTCGATGCCGGCGCTAGCCTGGCGGGCAAAACCATCACCGAAGAGTTCGCCTATGGCCTGATCGGCGAGAATTTTCACTACGGCACACCGATAAATCCGCGGGCCGAAGGGCGGATTCCCGGCGGGTCCTCGTCGGGCTCGGCGTCGGTCGTCGCCTGCGAGCAGGTCGATTTCGCGCTGGGCACGGACACCGGCGGATCGGTGCGTGCACCGGCGTCGTTCTGCGGGTTGTACGGCATTCGGCCGAGCCACGGACGGGTGTCGCTGCAGGGGGTGATGCCCCTGGCACCGAGCCTCGATACCTGCGGCTGGTTCGCGCGCGAGGCGGCCTTGTTTCGCTGGATCGCGCCCGTGTTGCTCGACTGGTCGGACAAGCCGCCGCCCACGCGGATTTTGATCGCCGAGGATGCGTTTGCATTGGTCGCGGGAGATGTGCGCGAGGCGCTCGCGCCGGCGATTGCACGGGTCGAGGCAATCTATGGTGACGCCACGCCGATCCGGCCGAGCGAGGGTGCGGGGCTGGCCGGCGGTTACCCGGAATGGCAACAGGTGATGCAAGTGACGCGCGGCTCCGAAGCGGCCGCATCACGTCTCGACTGGATTCGCGCGACCGATCCTGAAATGGGCCCGAACTTTCGCGAGCGATTTGAGGCCGGGGGTGCGTATGGGCCGGGGGATATCGCGGATGCCGTGTCAAAACGCGCGATGATCGACGGCTATATGGCCGGGACCCTGCGTGACGATGCTGTCATGCTCGTGCCCGCCGCGCCGGCGGCGGCGCCCTTGGCCCGGGCGGACGAGACGGTCTACGACAAGCTCCGGAACATGAACGAGCTTTACAACTGCACCGCCCCGTTGGCGCGCCTGCCCCAGGTCTCGCTGCCGCTGGCCGAGACCGCCGACGGGCCGGTGGGGCTGGGCGTTATCGCCGGTCACGGGAATGACGAGATGCTGCTGGACCTGGCTGTCGCGCTCGAAGGGTGACGGCCCGGGGTTAACCATCGGCCGAATTAGTGATTGGGGCTCGGCGGTTGGCGGTGATAGTTTTCGGTCATGGCAAAGGCTTAGTGAGCTTTCGATGGAACGACGCGGTTTTCTGGCGGCACTGGGTGCCGGTGCGGCGGCCTCCCTGGCCGGCTCGTCGGCATGGGCGTCGGTCGCGGGTGTCGAGGATGTCTCCAAGCCCGTGAGCGGCTTTCCGGCGTTGTTCGGAACCAAGGAATATTTCATCGGCAGCACGGTCAAGAAGCTGCCGCGCGCACGCGCCGCCATCAAGCCGCTCGAAGATGAGATCGCCTCCGATTTCGCGCAGGCGGTGGTCAAGGCGGCACCGGTATCGGCGGTCAGTGGCGGTACGCCGGACGCCATCTTCCAGGCGGCGGGCGCCTTCAGTGCGCAAGAGCGCATGCGCATGGTCAACGATTTCGCCAACCGCATGCCGTATATCGAGGATATCGACAATTACGGGTTGCGCGATTTCTGGGCCGATACGGCGACGTTCTTCAAGAATGGCGGCGATTGCGAAGATTTCGCGATGGCCAAGTTCAAGCTGCTTGAGAAAGTGGGCTTCCACCCGGCGCGGATGCGGATTGTGCAGGTCCTCGACCAGGACCGTAACCGCCAGCATGCGGTGCTCGCGGTCAACTTTGCCGGAGAGGCCTGGATGCTCGATTCGCTGATCCGCGACGTCGTGCCCCATCAGGAAGCGGGCCATTATCGCCCCACGGTGTCGCTTAGCGGGCCGCGGTTGTATCTCCACATCGCCCCAAAAGCCTGATCCCCGAACATGAGCGCGCATGACGCCCGCACGGGTGAGCCGCGGTCGCGGACCAACTGGTTTGCGGTCTGCGTTGTCGTGCTGGCCTCCGTCACGGCGGCCTTCCAGATCGGCAAGGCGCCCGTCGCGCTGCCGGTGATGCAGGCCGATCTTGGCCTCTCCCTGGAAGAGGGTGTCTGGATCATTTCCATCTTCAACCTGCTGGGCATCGCATTCGGCATGTTCGCCGGCGCGCTGGGAGATCGACTGGGTCATCGCAAGCTGCTTCTGTCCGGCTTCGTCGCGATGGCCGCGGCGAGCTTCCTGGGTGCCGGTGCGGATGGTTTCGCCATGCTGCTCGCAAGCCGTGTGCTCGAGGGGTTCGGGTTTGTTGTGGTCGTCGCCGTGGCGCCGGCGTTGTTTCTGCAGTTTGCCGAGCCGCGTCACCATCGCCTGATTTTCGGCTTCTACGGCGGTTACTGGCCGGCCGGTGTGGCTATCATGATTCTCGTGACGCCGATTATCCTGGAGGCGTCAGGGTGGCGCGGCCTGTGGAGCGTCAATGGCGTGCTGGCGATCTTGGTCATGCTACTGGTTGCCTTTGGGACGCGAAGCAGGGACGTGATCCACCCGCCGGCACCGCCGCCGCCATTCGGACAGGCGCTGCGCACTTTCACGCAAGCCGGGCCGCTCGTGTTGGCCCTGACATTCACGACCTATTCCTCCATCCATGTGACGGTGGTGGCCTTGCTTCCCACCTTCTATGTGGAGGCGGAGGCGCTCGGGCTGGGAAGCGTGGCGCCGCTGACGGCGTTCGTGACCGCGGTCAACGTGGTCGGCAACATCGTCGGCGGCATCGCCATTCATCGCGGCGTGGCGCGCTGGAAGCTCGTGATCATGACATTCGCACTCCTCGGGGTGAGCGCGATGTTGATGTATGACGATGGTCTGACGTTCGCCGTGCGTTTGTCGGCGGCGATCTTCCTGTCCTTCATCGCGGGTATCATTCCCGCCTGCCTCTTCGCCACCGCGGCGGTCGTCGCACCGACGGCCGCGCTCGTCGGTGCGACGACCGGTTTGATGATGCAGGGTTCGCAGCTCGGGCAACTCCTCGGGCCCGTGGCCATGGCGAAGGTCGTCACGGTCACGGGAACCTGGGATTCCGCGCCCGTTACGCTCGTCATCGCCGCCGTCACGGGAAGCGGGCTCATGTTGCTGCTGCGCTGGATCGAGATGCGCCGCACCAGTTGATGGGGCGGGCGTGTTTTCATGACGCATCCTGCTTTACCGTGACCTTCGCGCTGCTATAACGGGGGTGCTGCAGACGCGGCGTGGCCAGACAATTCAAACGGAAATTCAATCAACATGAGCGCGTTTCGCACCCTCGACGATCTCGATGCCGCCGGTAAACGTATACTGCTGCGGGCCGACCTTAATGTCCCCATGGCCGACGGAAAGGTCACGGACCGGACGCGCCTCGAACGGCTGGCGCCCACCATTCTGGAGCTGGCCGACAAGGGGGCGAAAGTTCTGGTGACGTCACATTTCGGGCGGCCCAGAGGCGAGCGCGTGCTCGAGATGTCGCTGGCGCCCGTGGCCAAGGAACTGGGTGCGGTGCTGGGGCGGCCCGTGGCGTTCGTGCCGGATTGTATCGGTGATGCGGCGATGGATGCTTCGGGTGCGATGGTCAACGGGGATATTCTGGTCCTCGAGAATGCCCGTTATCACCTGGGCGAGGAGGCGAACGACAAGGGCTTTGCCCGGGCATTGGCCGATCTGGCAGAGGCCTATGTGAACGACGCCTTTTCGGCGGCACACCGCGCACATGCGTCCACCGAAGGGGTCGCTCATCTTTTGCCGGCCTATGCCGGACGCCTGATGCAGGCCGAGCTCGAGGCCCTGGATCGCGCGCTGGGGAGCCCGGAGCGACCGGTGATGGCGGTCGTCGGCGGCGCGAAGATCGCATCCAAGCTCGATCTCCTGGGCAACCTGATCTCGCGTGTGGATCAGCTTGCGATCGGCGGCGGCATGGCCAACACATTCCTCAACGCCATGGGCATCGATGTGGGTGCGTCCCTGTGTGAGCATGACATGGCGGAGACCGCGCGCGGGATTCTTGCCCGGGCCGACGAAATCGGCTGCGAGGTGGTGCTGCCATCCGACGTCGTTATCGGGGGAGAGTTCAAGGCCGGCGCGACCAGTCGTGTCGTGCCCGTCGATGCGGTGCCCGCGGACCAGATGATCCTCGATATCGGCCCCGGGAGTGTGGCCGGCATGGCCGCGCGTCTCGCCGAGGTGCGCACGATCGTGTGGAACGGCCCCCTCGGCGCGTTCGAAATCGAACCCTTCGACCTGGCCACCGTGGAGGTCGCCCGTGCGGCGGCGGGCTTAACGCAATCCGGCAGCCTGCTATCGGTCGCGGGTGGCGGCGATACGGTCGCGGCCTTGAACCACGCAGGCGTAACGGATGACTTCAGCTACGTATCCGCCGCCGGCGGCGCCTTCCTCGAATGGCTCGAAGGCAAGACCCTGCCGGGTGTTGCAGCCCTTTCGCGGGCCTAGGAACACGGCATGGCCACCCGCCGGGTTCGCGATCCCCAGCAGTTTGCCAACGAGGCCGCTGCCGCGTGTGAGCGTCTCCTGGGCCAGAAGGTCACCAATGTCGATTGGCCGGCCAGCCAGTCGCGCCGGTCCGTGCGGGTTCATCTTGAAGACGTGACCGTGATCGCCACCCGCCGGAAACGGCGAGCGCGGTCCATGCTTGAGGCCAATGTGCTCAAGACCCTGCATGAACATGGTGCCGCCGTGCCCGAGGTTCTCGCATATGACGGCGCCTGGCTGATCCAGGAGTATCTGGCTGGCGAGCGTTTGCCCCATGTGCTGATGAATTGTGACCCGGAGCGGGCCTATGTGTTGCTGTCCACGGCGGCATCGGGGCTGGCCCGGATTCATGAGATCGGCGCCGAGACGCAACTGCATGAAAATGTGGTCAAGCTGGTCGTGGCCGACAGCTGGTTGCAGGACCTGATCGATACACCGAACCGAATCGGGGAAGCTCTGGGTGCCCCGGCGCCCGCGCTCGACGTTGATGGTTTGGTGGCTTTGTTGCGGGCCGGTGATCCCTGTTTCCTGAAGTGGGATGCGCGACCGGGGAACGCGGTGGTACAGACGGACGGGTCGATCGGCTGGTTCGACTTGGAGCATTGCGGCGCCCGCAATGCGCTCGATGATTTTGCGTGGTTGCTGGCGGACGAGTATGTGCCGCCTGTTCGGGGGCTGGCGGATATCGCCGTCGCCAATGCGCCCGCCGGGACCAATCCCGGTGCGGCGCGAGAGTATTTCCTGACCTATGCCACGTTCCACACAGCCGTCCGGCTGGCGCTGGTGGTCCACTACAAGGATGGTGGGGACTGGTGGGACGAGGCGGTATGTCTGGCGGAAGACAAGGTCCGGGTCACGGCGGGTGGTGCCCATGTGCTTTGCACGCGCGGCGCGGAGTTTGCCATCGGTACCGACCGCAGCCGACACCGCCGAACAGGGTGTCATTGCCGAGCCCGCCATAAAGCGTGTCGTCGCCGAGCTGGCCCAGCAGGATGTCGTCCCCGCCGCCGCCGACAAGCAGGTCGTCGAAGGTGTAGCTGATGGCACCTGAACCGCCGCCCGAACCGCTGCCACTGCCAGTGGCCGTACCAGTTTCGGCGTCGAAGCGTGGGTCTTCCCAGCCTGCACCCCAGGTGTATTCGCTGTCGCCGCCGCCATAGGTATCGCCATACAGCACGTCATC
Source organism: Alphaproteobacteria bacterium (assembly GCA_965261975.1). Classification (GTDB taxonomy): domain Bacteria; phylum Pseudomonadota; class Alphaproteobacteria; order UBA6615; family UBA6615; genus UBA8079. The sequence goes on along the minus strand of CBDHEC010000022.1, from coordinate 44,238 downwards.
GTCGGTGCCGCCGCGCAGCTCGTCATTGCCCATGCCGCCGACCAGCAGATCGCTGCCCGCACCGCCGGAAAGGTAATCATTGAATGTGACCGCGGTGCCGCTGCCCGAGCCGCCGGCCCTGGAGGCGCTGCCGCCCGAGCCGGACCCGTTGGAACGGTCGTACCAATCGTCGAAATAGTCACCGAAGATCGCGTCTTCGCCAGCACCGCCCTCGATCGTGTCGGCGCCACCGCGTCCGACGATGAAGTCGTTGCCCGCACCGCCGGATACCGTGTCGTTGCCTTCGCCATCGGCAAAGATGATGTCGCCGCCACCCTGGTCACCCAGGGTGTGGTCGCCGAGAAGCACCGACAGATCGTCGTAGGCCCCACTACCGCTACCTGAACCAGACATTTTGGTCTCCGTTCGGATCGCACAATGCGAAAGATCGTTCTCAAATTAGCGCCGGACCGACGCAACTCGAAACACTAACCCCTAAAAACCTCGGTATGGCGCTTCGACAATACAAGAAGAAGCAAGAATTATGCCTTCACAATTCATAAGTCTTTGTATTTATCGAACGTTATATTTCCGTATATTGTAATATAATTTCAATATTCCGATTCCGGACCGGTAGCATCGGGACTCAGTCCGGGTCGGCAGCAATCGACTCAATCTGGCGCAGGAGGTCGAGATAGTCGGGGTTGCGGCGCCAGCGGTCCAGTACCTTTTCGGCCGCCGCCGGCTTGATCAACTCATAGAACACCGCAGGTTGTGCACGCGCCACCGGATACACTTCCTTGCGTTGCGGGCGCGCTTCGCGGCACAGCTCATGTAATGTCTGGAAATCCGCAGCGCTGAACCCGATCGCACGACACATGATCGCCAGACCTTCGCCGCCGGATTCATAGATCAGCCGCTGGACGAGGGGCTGACGCAGTTCGGTTGTTTGCTCAACGATATGTTCGAAGAGCGATATCTCCCCGGCCCGCAGGACCTGAATCAGCAGCTCGGCCGAGAAACCGAGTTGCGCGACCATCCTTGTGGCGAGTTGTGAGGCCGCTTCACCGCCCGACACCAACTCGGAATCGGACCGGACGGCGGCCTCGATGGCGGACTCCATGACGTCGTCGAGCTGTTCTACATCGAGGTCGTGCCGGTCCAGAATCTCGGTGCGCAATGCGGCAGAGACCCACCAGTACATGCGTTCCGCGAGGTCCCGGGGGAGATCCTTGCGGCGTATCAGTGGGTTTTGGAAGGCGTCAACGCGCTGGGACTGCTCGACGAGGTAGGTCATGGCCTCGCGCCCGATTTCCGCACCCGGGTTCTCGAGAAGTCTTTCGATGACACTGACCTCGCTGGTCTCGACCAGCGCGCCGGCGACCTGCTCGGAGACGGAGTCGCGCATCGCCACCGACAGCTGGTGTTCCAGGTCCCTGTTTCGAGTGATTTCAATAAGTTGCGTGTCTTTCAGGACGTCGCTGCGCATCAGGATCGGATGGGCGATTTCGGCATTGTCGTTGGCCAGCGCGAAAACCAGTTCCGATGGCGCCTGGGGTTCGTCGGACAGCCGGATCGCCAGATGCTTGCGCACCGAAATTTCCACGTCGTGAATCAGTTGCCGCAGAATATCCGACATGGTCGCGCGTTCGCGCTCGCTCAGGATGCGATTCTGGTCGAAGAAAAGATCGCTGATGATCTCGACGAGATCGCGCCGCGCTTCGGCAGACCTGTCGTGGGCCAGACGCAACAATGCGTCGACGTCGAGGACGCTTTCGGCCTGGCTTTCAGCAAACAATGTCGACTCCCGGATTACGACCTCACAACGGTTGGTCGTTGCGACGTTCCATTGTGCGCCACGCCGGTTGCCAACAGGTAAACGTGTTTGTTCGGGGCTTTAGCGTTTCGTTAATCCGCACGGCCATAAGTTGGAATTGTCTAAAATTTTATCGGGTGCGCCCTCAATGGCCGTTACCAATACACCTTCTTCGTTGCAGGCCATTCTCCGTCAACTAGAGCCTGCGGTGCCGTCGCAGCCGCCCGGCGGAACAACCCGCAGCCAATCTGCAACCGCGCCGTCTACGGCGGAATCTCAACGCAGCGCGGCGGCAGAGCCGCGCGTGCAGGTCCCGAAGGACGCAGCCACCCTCGACCCGAATGCGCCGCGGGGAAGCTACCTGAACCTGGTTGTCTAGGGTTCTCGATGCGCCGGCTGGTCGCTCCCGGCCGGCGGTTCGGTTGCGGCGGTTTCCTCGATCTGCTCGCGCAGGAAGAGTGGCGTCTGCGCGGCAGCGAAAACGAACGTCAGCGGCATGATTCCGAACAGCTTGAACGAGACCCAGAAGTCGGTCGAGAAGTTGCGCCACACAATCTCGTTTAGGACAGCCAACAGGACGAAGAAAACCGCCCAGCGCAGTGTGAGCTTTCGCCATCCCTGGTCGGTCAACTGAACGGCTGCGCCGAACAGGGGTTTCAGGAGTGATCGGCCGGTCAACAAACCGCCGAACAGAATCACGGCGAACAGCGTGTTGACCAGGGTCGGCTTGAGCTTGATGAAGGTCTCATCCGCGAGGACGAGAGTCAGGCCGCCGAAGAAGACTACGAAGATACCGCTGACCAGGGGCATGACGGGCAGGCGGCGTTCCAACACCCATCCGGTCGCGAGCGCAATCAGCGTTGCGACCATGAATGCGCCGGTGGCTTCGAACAGCCCCTGTTCCGCCATCGGTGTGCCGCCTGACGGGAGCCAGAGATCTCGGAATTCCGGCAAGCCATCGCGGCCGTTCACGACGAAGAAAACCACAAGTGGTCCGGCTTCGATGGCCAATTTTATCCAGGGTCGCATATCGGGTTGAACCTACGATTGTTGGGACGTGAACGAAAGGCCGGGCTGGGTCAGGGCTGGGTCATGCGTCCGTCAGGCCGCAAACTTGATTGCGCCGGCGCCCATGGCCACAAGGATGGCGGCGGGGATGCGGCGTCTGCCGAGGCGTTCACCCAGAATGAACGTCCCGATCAGCGCGGCGAAGACCACGCCGGTCTCGCGCAATGCCGCGACGCTGGCAACCGAGGCGTTTGCAAAGGCGAACAGGATGAGCATGTAGCTGGTCACGCCGATAACGCCGCCGACTGCACCCTTGAGCGCGTTTGCGCGCATGTAGGGAAGGATCCGGCCGCGTCTGATGACGGCCGCGATGACGAGGACGGGCACGGCCGTAAAGATCATCAGCCAAGCCCCGTAGGTGACCGAGGCGTATTGGAGTTCGGGGCCGATCGTACGGATTCCGATGGCGTCGAACAGCGAATAGGCCGCGATCATGCTGCCGGTCAGAATAGCCAGCACAACGGCCTTGAAGTCGGCGGTTGCAAATTTTCCCGGTTCGAATGTGAGGGCCACGACGCCGGTGACCAGGACCAGAATTGCCGCGATCTCCTGCCAGGTCGGCACATCGCCCACCAGTGGTCCGGCCAGGGCGACGATGACCAGCGGCGCCGTACCGCGCGCGATCCCGTAGACTTTGCCTAGATCACCATAGGTATAGGCGCACATCAGCAGAATGAAGTAGCTGGCATGCAGCGAACCCGATCCAATCAGCCATGGCCAGTGATGCGGGGCCGGCCACGGGGCGATCGCAACCACGACGACCAGACCAGCGGCGGCCGCGAATCCGGAGATCAGAGTGCCGGTCAGCCAGCCGTCATCGCCACCTTTGACAAGGGCATTCCAGCTGGCATGCATGAGTGCTGACAGGACGACGGCAAGGGCAACAATTGTCGTCATTCGGGCGTATCGGTTTGTACAGCCGCGTCGAGACCGAGCAGGTTGCGGGCAAATGCCGAGGCCTCGAAGGGGCGCAGATCGTCCACCCCTTCACCGACGCCGATCGCATAAATGGGTAACTTGAACTTGTCTGCCAGGCCGACGATCACCCCGCCGCGCGCGGACCCGTCGAGCTTGGTGACGACGAGGCCGCTGACGTCGATCAGCCCGCTGAATGTCTCGACTTGCGCGTGCGCGTTCTGGCCTGTGGTGGCGTCGAGCACCAGCAGCACGTCATGCGGCGCGTCGGGATCCACCTTCTTGAGGACCCGGATGATCTTCTCAAGCTCGGCCATCAGGTCGGCCTTGTTGTGGAGGCGCCCGGCTGTGTCGATCAGGAGTATGTCTGCACCGGCATCGCGTGCACCTTCGATCGCATCGAAAGCGACAGATGCGGGGTCGCTTCCTTGTTCCTGTGCGATGACCGGCACGCCGACGCGTTCGCCCCATAATTTCAGCTGGTCGATCGCCGCCGCGCGGAAGGTGTCGGCTGCCGCGAGCATGACCGTTCGACCGTCTTCCTTGAACCGGGCGGCCAGCTTGCCAATCGTGGTCGTCTTGCCGGTGCCGTTAACGCCCGCCACGAGGATGACCCGGGGGCCATTGCGCGCCGCCGTAAGGTCCGACAGGGGGCGTGCCACGGGTTCGATGAGTTGGGCGATATCTTCTGCCAGTGCTTCACGGACGGCGCGTTCGTCGGTATCTGCGGGAAATTTCCGGTTGCCGATCTCGGCCGCGAGAGTCGCGGCGGTGGTGACCCCGAGATCGGCCATGATCAGGACGTCTTCGAGTTCCGCGAGCGTCTCGGCATCGATTCTGCGTGCCGTGAAAATAGCGCCGATATCGCCCGACAGGCGCGACGAGGTCCGCGACATGCCCGAGCGGAGCCGCGATAGCCAACTGCCTTCACTCATGCCGCGTCACGCAGTGTCACGGCGGTCAGACGTGTGCCGTCGGTGCCCGAGATACGCGTGTCGACGATTTTCCCGGGCGCGTCTTCCGCGGTTTCGAGGGAGACTTCGGCAAACTGTTCGGTCCGCCCCATGCCAGGCTTTTCGAGGAGCACCGCACGTGTGTGCCCGACCTCGTCGCGCAGGAACGCCGCAAGGTTGTTGTCGCCGGCGGCGCGCAGGGCGGCGGCGCGTTCCTTGATCACCACCCGGTCGAGCTGCGGCATGCGGGCCGCCGGGGTCTCGGGGCGCGGCGAATAGGGAAAGACATGAAGATGGGTCAGCCCGCACTCGGCCACGAGCGCTTCGCTCTGCGCGAACATCGCGTCGGTCTCTGTCGGGAATCCGGCGATCAGGTCGGCACCGAAAACGATATCCGGGCGAAGCTGGCGGGCCTGCTCGCAAAAAGCGATCGCCTGGGCGCGCGTGTGACGTCGTTTCATCCGCTTGAGGATCATGTCATCACCCGCCTGCAGGCTGAGATGCAGGTGGGGCATCAGGCGAGGCTCGTCGGCGATCAGATGCAGCAGATCGTCGTCGATCTCGGCCACGTCGATGGAGCTGAGACGCAGGCGCGGCAATGTCGGCACATTTGCCAGCAGGCGCCGGATCATCTGCCCGGCGCGCGGACGCCCTGGCAGGTCCGCGCCGTAAGATGTCATGTCGACACCCGACAGCACGACTTCCTGGACACCATGATCGACCAGCGTGCGCACCTGTCCGACAATGGTCCCGATCGGGACGCTGCGGGAATTGCCGCGGCCGAAGGGAATGATGCAGAAGGTGCACCGATGATCGCAGCCATTCTGGACCTGGATGAAGGCCCGCGCCCGACCGTCGAATCCTTCAATGAGGTGTGCCGCGGTCTCGCGCGCCGACATGATGTCGTTCACCTGCACGGGCGCATGATCGAGGTCCGTGAAGCGTGTCCGGTCGAGCTTCTCGCTGTTCCCCAGCACGACATCGACTTCTGGCATGTCGGCATAGTTCGCGGGGTTTATCTGCGCAGCGCAGCCGGTCACGACGATCCGCGCATCGGGGTTTCGGCGTCGGGCCCGGCGGATGGCCTGACGCGCCTGGCGTTCCGCTTCGGATGTGACCGCGCAGGTGTTGATGATCACGGTGTCGGTGAGCCCGGCCTCGTCCGCATGTTTGCGCATGACCTCGGATTCATAGGCATTGAGCCGGCAGCCGAATGTGATGATCTCGGGCGTGCGCATATCAGTCATGGCCGCTCGCCGAGAATGCGTTCTCATCCACCGACCCGCGGAAACTCTCCTCTGCCGGCCCGGTCATCAATACGTGATTGTCGTCACGCCAATTGATCGCGAGCGTGCCACCATCGACGTCGATCCGCACATGCCGGTCGGTGAGGCCGCGTCGGTGCGCGGCAACTGCCGCCGCGCAGGCGCCCGAACCGCAGGCAAGCGTCAAGCCGACACCGCGTTCCCACACCCGTAAACGCAGGGCGTTGGGGCCAGTCACCTGCGCAACACCTATATTTGCACGCTGGGGAAAGAGTGAATCATGCTCGAGCTCGGGGCCCAAGGTCTCGATTGGAATCGAGGTGACATCGTCGACAAAAAACACCGCGTGCGGATTTCCCATATTGACCGCCACCGGATCGGCAAGCGGCCCCAATGAAAGCGGCAGGTGGTCGGTATCGCAGTCGTTCGCCAGCGGGATGTCCTGCCAGGCGTCGCGGGCCGGGCCCATGTCGACGGTGAAGTGCGCGGGTTCATCCTGGTCGTGCCAGGCCTCGAGCAGGCCGGCGCCCGTGCGGATCGACAGCGTCCGATCGTCGTCGGCCAATAAAAGACGGGCGACACAGCGCATGGCGTTGCCGCAGGCGGAGACCTCGCCGCCGTCGAAGTTGAAGATGCGAACATCCACCTCGGCACTCTCATCCGCCGGCGCGTCGATTACGATCAGCTGGTCGAAGCCGATCCCGGTGTGACGGTCCGACAGCAGGCGCACGCCGGATTCGCTGACGCGAAGCGGGTGTTCGCGCGCGTCGACAATGACGAAGTCATTGCCCAGCCCGTGCATCTTTATGAAGTCTCGCATGCCCATGGGCGGGATATAGGGCCGCCGGGGGCCGTGCGTCCACCCTCAAAAGGTGCGAGAGGTTCAGACTCAGGAACGGCCGAGTGATTTCACCAACTGGACCAATTGTCGACGGACCCGCGTGTCCTCGATTTTCTGAAACGCCTGATTCAGGTCGAGGACCTGGCGGGCGGATCGTGAATCCGCTTCGGGTGCGGTGGCCTGATCGGCAGATCCGGCGCGGTTGCGTTGCGGGCCCAGGCCCTCGAAGAAGAAGCCTGGTGATACATCGAGGACAGCGCAAAGCTGCCACAGTTTGGAGGCGCTGATTCGGTTGGCGCCACTTTCGTATTTTTGAACCTGCTGGAAGCTGATGCCCAATTGCCGTGCGAGTTCTTTCTGCGGCATCCCGCAAATTTCGCGTCTCTGGCGCATGCGCCGCCCAACATGTGTATCAACGGGATGTGGCACTTGGTTCGTTCCTCTGTTTCTGCATTCCGGTGTTTTCGGTCGCCTTGAACCATGCCTAGGCCCGATAACCGAATATTCCGCACTGCAAAACCGCCCGGTGACGGGCGACCGGTCCTGTCGGCAAAATGGAGTGGAAAATACTCTCCGCTGATCCTCTGCAAAGGCTCAGTGGAATGCATATCGCACAACTCTAATGTGCATACAAGGGTATAGTAACAAAAATGTCATCTGGCGAAAAAAACAATAATTACAGATATTTAGTAAATTTGTATCATTGTGATTCGGTTTTGCCGGGTCGTTTTGTCCCGGGACGGCATTCCAGGGCTCGGGAGTGCATCGATACCGTGATGTCGCGCGCGCCGACGAGGAGCCGACGAAGGCGCCGGGACGACAAAAACTGCTCGGCGGCAATAGGTTAGAGACGTATTTGCTGTACTGGCGGTGCTTGACCCGAAACCCGGGTTCGCATAGGTTCCGCGCCATTCCGCATCAATAGAGATGCGGCTCCGGCCGAAGGTCGGAGCTCCGCCAGTCCGCGAGTTTCGCGCACTGGCGCGTTTGTCGTTGTGGACTGGATGATCGTCGGATGTCGAATAGAAAGGTGAAGACCTTTGTTTGAATCACTGACTGAACGCCTGGGTGATGTCTTTGACAATCTGAAGCGGCGCGGCGCGCTTTCGGAGGAGGACGTCACTGCGGCGATGCGCGAGGTGCGTGTCGCCCTGCTCGAGGCGGATGTGGCCCTGCCGATCGTGCGCGACTTCATCGCCGCGGTGCAGGAACGCGCCGTCGGCCAGGAAGTCGTGAAAAGCGTCACGCCCGGACAGACGGTCGTCAAGATCGTCCATGATCAGCTGATCGAGATGCTCGGCGGCGACGCGGTCGAAATCGATCTGAATGCGCCCGCACCCGTCGCCATTCTGGTGGTCGGCCTGCAGGGCTCCGGTAAAACGACGACAACGGCCAAGATCGGTCACCATCTCGTCGAGAAACAGAAGAAGCGCGTCCTGATGGCGTCGCTCGATGTGCGCCGGCCCGCCGCACAGGAACAATTGCGTGTGCTGGGTGATCAGGCATTGATCCCGACCGTTGACATTCGCCCCGGTGAAATGCCGGTGCCGATCGCCAAGCGCGCCATGGATCAGGCGCGGCGCGAAGGCTATGACGTGGTCCTGCTCGATACCGCCGGTCGCCTGGCGATCGATGACGGCCTGATGGCCGAGGCGACCGCCATTCGCGACGCCGCCAAGCCCCATGAAACCCTGCTCGTGGCCGACGCGATGACCGGCCAGGACGCGGTGAACACGGCCCAGGCCTTCAATGAGCGTGTCGGTATCTCGGGGATCGTCCTGACCCGGATGGATGGCGATGCGCGCGGTGGTGCGGCGTTGTCGATGCGCGCCGTCACCGGCCAGCCGATCAAGCTGATCGGTACCGGCGAGAAGATGGAGGAGATCGAGCCGTTCCATCCGGAGCGTGTCGCGGGCCGCATTCTCGACATGGGCGACGTGGTCGGTCTCGTCGAGCGGGCCACGGAACTCGTCGAAGAGGAAAAGGCGGAGAAGATTGCGCGCCGGATCCAGAAGGGTGAGTTCGATCTTGAGGATCTGCTCGATCAGCTTCGTCAGCTGAAAAAGATGGGCGGTCTCGGCGGCGTGATGTCGATGCTGCCGGGTATCGGCAAGGTCAAGAAACAGATGGCCGCGGCCGATATGGACGACGACCTGATCAAGCGCCAGGAAGCGATCATCCTGTCGATGACCGTCCAGGAACGCCAGCGCCCCGCGATGGTCAAGGCATCGCGCAAGAAACGGATCGCGGCGGGCTCGGGCACGACCGTTCAGGAGATCAACAAGCTGCTGAAGCAGTATCAGCAGATGCACACGATGATGAAGAAGATGAAGAAGATGGGCGGGAAGATGCCGCCCATGGGCGGCGGCGGAATGCCCGGCGCCGGTGGCGGTTTGCCGCCCGGCATGTTGCCCCCGGGTATGGGACGATAGGAGGCCTGCGATGGTGTTTCATCACATATCGATCGGCGTATCCGATCTCGAACGCGCGGCGAAATTCTATGACGCCGTGCTCGGTACGCTGGGCCACGAACGGTTTCTTGAAAAGCCCGGCACCACGTCCTGGTGGCCGAAGGGCGGGGGGCCGGCCTTCTGGATCAACCTGCGCGATCCGCTGACCGTGATCCATGACGACGGGCGGCACGTCGCTTTCGGTGCCGCATCGCAGGCCGAGGTCGATGTCTTCTACGAAACGGCGATCGCCGCGGGCGCAACGGATGACGGTCCGCCGGGCATTCGCCCCGAGTACCGCGACAATTATTACGGCGCCTTCGTCCTGGATCTGGACGGACACAAGATCGAAGCCGTCCACGCACCGCGCGACTGATGGCGATGCTCGATCATATCTCCCTGGGGGTGCGGGACCTGGCTGTCAGCGGGGCGTTCTATGACGCCGCGCTCGAACCGCTCGGCTATCGGCGTGTCCTGGAGAAGGGCATCAGGATGGCCTACGGGCCCGGCCCGGGTCGCGAGGGGATGATGTTCTGGATCGTTTGTCCGAAGGCCGACGCGTCGGCGTCGCGGGGTACCCATGTTGCGTTCGCGGCCCCCGACCGGGCGGCCGTCGACGGCTTTCATGCCGCCGCGCTTTCAGCGGGGGCGCGCGACAATGGCGCACCGGGACTGCGCCCGGAATACAGCGAGAATTACTACGGCGCGTTCGTCCTGGACCCGGATGGTCACAAGGTCGAGGCCGTTTGCCGAACCGAACACTGAATACCGATTAATCGAACCAACACTGAACTAGATACGTAAACATAAGGAACGACACATCATGTCTCTTCGTATTCGACTGGCCCGAGGCGGCGCCAAAAAGCGGCCTTACTATCGCATCGTGGTTGCGGACTCGCGTCGCGCGCGCGACGGCCGATTCATCGAGCGCATCGGGCACTACAACCCGATGCTGCCCAAGGACGACCCCAACCGCGTCGGGATCGACATCGACCGGGCCAAGCATTGGCTGAGCGTCGGCGCAAAGCCGTCGGACCGCGTGGCGAAATTCTTCGCCGGTGCGGACCTCGTTGAACTGCCGGCGCGTCGCGATCAGACCAAGCAGCATCTGCCCAAGGCGAAGGCGCAGGAACGTGCGGCGGCCGAAGCCGAGGCGGCGGAAGCCGCGGCGGCAGCTGCCGAGGAAGCGGCAGCGGCACCGGCGGAGGAAGAAGCACCCGCAGAGGAAGCACCCGCAGAGGAAGCCGCCGCCGAGGAGGCCCCTGCAGAGGAGGCAGCCGCCGAGGAGGCACCTGCTGAAGAGGCCGCCGCCGAAGAAGCTCCCGCCGAAGAAGCGGCGAGCGAGGAGGCTGCTGCCGAGGAAGAAGAGAGCAAGTCCTAACCCGTTTGGACGAGCTCCAATTGCCCGCCGTCGTGGAAGCTATTGCGGGCTTTGGGAAGGCGCCGGAGATGGCCGTCGACAGGGTTGAAGAACAGGATGGGGATCGCGACGCGCGTGTTTGCGTGGGTGCGATTACCGGCGCGCATGGGCTCCACGGCCTCGTGCGCGTCCGTCCATTCACCGATGTTGCCGAAGATGTGGCCGCCTATGGGCCCGTTCAGAGCGAGGACGGCGCCCGCAGCTTCACCCTCGAGGTGCGCAATCGCACGGGCAAAGGCCTGGTCCTGGTCAAGATCGAGGGTGTCGACGACCGGGATGCGGCCCAAGCGCTCAAGGGTGTCCAGCTTTATGTGGCCCGCGACCGCCTGCCGTCGACCGACGAAGATGAGTTTTATCACGCCGATCTTCTGGGGCTGAACGTGGTCACGACCGACGGCACGGCGCTCGGGACTGTCCATGCGCTGAATGATTTCGGCGGCGGCGAAATGCTTGAGATATCGGGCTCCGGCGGACGTCTCGGGACGGTTTCGTTCACCCGTGCGGCGGTCCCCGACATCGATCTGGCGGCGCGTCGGGTGACGGTCGATGGCGCCGCGGTGCTGTGGCCGGGCCGGGACCCCTCGGAAACGGGAGACGCCGATGGCTGAGGCAGCCGCCTGGACGGCCACGGTGTTGACCCTGTTCCCGGAGATGTTTCCGGGGTCGCTGGGCCAGTCGCTGGCGGGCAAGGCTCTGGACCGCGGGACATGGCAGCTCGACGTCCGGGACATCCGGGCGCAGGCGTCTGATGTGCATGGGAGCGTCGATGATATGCCGTTCGGCGGCGGTGCCGGGATGGTGATGCGGCCGGATATCGTGGATTCCGCGCTTTCCGATGCCGTCAATCCGGTTGACGATCAGCGGCCGATCATCTATCTCACGCCCCGCGGTCGTCCCTTGGATCAGTCACGTGTCCAGGACTTGGCGGACGACCCCGGTGTGATACTGCTTTGTGGCCGTTACGAGGGTGTCGATCAGCGTGTGCTGGACGCCTGGCAGGCCGAGGAGATCAGTGTCGGGGATTATGTGCTTTCCGGTGGTGAGCCGGCAGCACTGATCTTGCTCGATGCGGTCGTCCGGTTGTTGCCGGGCGTGATGGGAACGGCAGAGTCGCTGTCGGAAGAGAGTTTTGAAAGCGGACTGTTGGAATATCCGCACTACACAAGGCCGGCCGACTGGGTCGACCGGCAGGGACAAAAACGTTCGGTCCCCGACATCCTGACTTCCGGCCATCACGGGCGGATCGCAGAGTGGCGGAACACACAGGCAGAACAAGCAACCCGCACGCGTCGGCCGGATCTCTGGCAGCGCTACGCGGCGAAAGATGATGAAGGACAGAAGCGATGAACACGCTTGAGAAATTCGAAGCCGGCCAGCTCGCGAAGCTGCAAGCCGAACGGGACGTTCCCGAGTTCGGCCCGGGCGATACCGTCCGCGTGAATGTGCGCGTTGTTGAAGGTGAGCGCGAGCGTATCCAGGCCTATGAAGGGGTCTGCATTGCGGTCAAGAATGACGGCATCAATTCGTCCTTCACGGTTCGCAAGATTTCATTCGGCGAGGGTGTCGAGCGTGTGTTCCCGCTCTACGGTCCGCGCGTCGATTCGATCGACGTGGTGCGCCGGGGCAAGGTTCGCCGCGCCAAGCTTTATTACCTGCGCGGCCGCACCGGCAAGCGCGCGCGCATCACCGAGCGCACCACGGGCAGGGGCATGACCCGCCGCGGCGCGGTCGAGGTGCCCGAGACCGGAACCGCCGAGCGTCCCGAGGATGCCGTCGCGGCGCCCGTGGAGGCGACCACCACCGAAACGCCCGAGGCGGACGCCAAGACTGAATAGGCGGCACGATCGGGCAGATGCACCGACGTCATCGAGGCAACGCCCCGGAGCATTCGCGCACGGGGCGTTTTTCTTAGCGGAAAGACGAAAACCATGGCTCAGCCGAGAACATTATTCGACAAAATCTGGGACTCCCACCTGGTCGAAACCCAGGAGGACGGCACCTGCCTGATCTATATCGACCGGCATCTCGTGCACGAGGTGACGAGCCCGCAGGCCTTCGAGGGGCTGCGCATGAACGGGCGCACGGTCCGCCGGCCCGATGCGACACTCGCGGTGGCAGACCATAACGTGCCGACCACGGACCGCAGCGGCGGCATCGCCGACGAGGAATCGCGAATCCAGGTCGAGACCCTGACGAAGAACTGCGAGGAGTTCGGCATCGAGCTGTTCGACATGGACGATATCCGCCAGGGCATCGTGCACATCATCGGCCCGGAACAGGGTTTCACGCTGCCGGGGACGACGATCGTGTGTGGCGACAGCCACACCGCGACCCACGGCGCCTTCGGCTCGTTGGCTTTCGGCATCGGCACGTCGGAAGTCGAGCATGTGCTCGCCACCCAGACGCTGCTGCAGCGCCCGGCGAAGAACTTCCTGGTTTCGGTCGATGGCGATCTTTCCGTCGGCGTTACCGCGAAGGACATGATCCTTGCCATCATCGGTGCGATTGGCACCGCCGGCGGGACGGGCCATGTCATCGAATATGCCGGCGACGCGGTGCGTGCGCTCTCGATGGAGGGCCGCATGACCATGTGCAACATGTCGATCGAGGGCGGTGCGCGCGCCGGACTTGTGGCGCCCGACGACACCACCTACGAGTATCTCAAGGGCCTTCCCATGGCGCCGAAGGGCGCGGCGTGGGAGGCGGCGGAGGCCTACTGGCGCACCCTGCCCAGCGATGCGGACGCGGTCTACGACAAGGAAGTGCGTTTGGCGGCGGCCGATATTCCGCCGCAGGTCACCTGGGGCACCAGCCCCGAGAATGTCGTGCCGATCACCGGTGCGGTGCCCGATCCCGAGAATGATGCGCGCGACGACAATCAGCGCCAGGCCTGGGAGCGGTCGCTGGAGTATATGGACCTCACACCGGGCACGCAGATGGCCGATGTGGCGATCGACAAGGTGTTCATCGGGTCATGCACCAACGGCCGGATCGAGGATCTTCGCGCCGTCGCGCAGGTCGCCGAGGGCCGAAAGGTCTCCGACGGGGTCCACGCGATGGTCGTGCCGGGCTCGGGTCTGGTCAAGGAACAGGCCGAGACCGAGGGGATCGACAGGATTCTGATCGACGCCGGCTTCGAATGGCGTGAGCCGGGTTGCTCGATGTGCCTGGCGATGAACGCCGACAAGCTGGCACCGGGCGAGCGCTGCGCCTCGACCTCGAACCGAAATTTCGAAGGACGTCAGGGCCGCGGCGGGCGCACCCATCTGGTCAGCCCGGGCATGGCCGCAGCGGCGGCCATCGCGGGCAAGCTGGCCGATGTCCGTGATCTGGACGCGTAGCCGAACGGGATGAGTGACACGTCGAACAGTGAAGTTCTGCCGTTCCGCTATGCGGGGTTTCTCCTGCGGGTGGTGGCGGCGCTGATCGATCTGGGGATCGTGTGGGCCTTCGCCTGGCTCCTCTCTGCGTTGCTCGGGATATCCTTTCTGGCGGCGACACCCGAGGAGCTGGCCAACACCACGATCCTGCATGTGCTGATCTCGACGACCTTGTTTGCGACGTGGATCTATTTCGCGGCCATGGAATCGAGTGTGATGCAGGCAACCTTGGGCAAGGCGTTCATGGGTTTGTATGTGACCGATCTGGGGGGTATGCGCGCGACATTTCTGCGCGTCAGTGCGCGCCATTGGTTGAAATTTCTGTCGGCGGTGATTTTCTTCGTCGGCTTTCTGATGGCAGTATTTCCGCCGCGGCGCCAGGGCCTGCATGACATGCTGGCCGGGTGCCTCGTGCTCAAACGTTAGGAGTTGGGAATGGAGAAGTTCAACAAGGTGACCGGCGTGGCCGCACCACTGCCGCTGGTCAATGTCGATACCGACAAGATCATTCCGAAGCAGTTCCTGAAGACGATCGCGCGAACGGGCCTGGGCAAGGGACTGTTCTACGAGATGCGGACCAACGAAGACGGCACCGCGCGCGATGACTTCATCCTCGACCAGGAGCCGTATACGAACGCAGAAATCTTGATCGCGGGCGATAATTTCGGCTGTGGCTCGTCGCGCGAACATGCGCCGTGGGCGCTCCAGGATTTCGGGATCAAGGTGGTGATCGCGCCGACCTTCGCCGACATCTTCTACAACAACAGCTTCAAGAACGGCATGCTGCTGATCAAGCTGCCCCAGGAGCAGATCGACGTTCTGACGTCGGTGGCGAGCGACCCGGAAAACCCGGAGGTCACGGTCGATCTGGAGAAGCAGGAAGTCCATGCACCCAACGGTATCGTCTATCCGTTCGAGCTCGACCCCTTCCTCAAGCAATGTCTGCTCGAAGGGCTCGACGATATCGGCCTGACCATGCAGCAGGACAGCAAGATCAAGGATTTCGAGGGCGGCCAGAGCAGTCAGCAGCCCTGGCTCTACAAGGCGGCGTCCTAGGCGCAGCCCGCACGTAATTTCATAGGAGAGTAAAGATGGCCGCCAACAAGAGCGTGCTGGTCCTGCCGGGTGACGGCATCGGACCCGAGGTGATGGAACAGGTCCGGCGGGTCATGGGCTGGTTCGAGGCGAAGGAAGCCGTTCGCTTCGAAATCGACGAAGCCCCGGTAGGCGGCGCCTGCTTCGATGCCCACGGGGTATCGATCCAGGAAGAGACTATGGAAAAGGCCATGACCCTCGACGCGGTCCTGTTCGGCGCCGTCGGCGGCCCGAAATGGGATGACGTGCCGCGCGAGCATCGCCCGGAAGCGGGCTTGCTGCGTCTGCGCAAGGATCTCGACCTCTTCGCGAACCTTCGCCCCGCGGTGGTGATGGACGCGATGGTCGAGGCCTCGACCCTGAAGCCCGAAGTGGTGAAGGGGCTCGACATCATGATCCTGCGTGAGCTCACCTCGGGCGTCTATTTCGGCCAGCCGAAGGGCGAGCAGACCCTGGAGGACGGCACCGTCCGTGTGGTCGACACCCAGGCCTACACCAAGGACGAGATCGTCCGGATCTGCCGGGTGGCCTTCGAGCTGGCGCGCAAGCGCGGCAACAAGGTGCATTGTGCGGAGAAATCCAACGTGATGGAGACCGGCGTGTTCTGGCGCCAGGTTTCGGCCGAAGTCGCGAAGGAATATCCCGACGTCGAGTTCCACCACATCCTGGCCGACAACTGCGCCATGCAGCTGATCCGCTATCCCCACCAGTTCGACGTGATCGTCACCGACAACCTGTTCGGCGATATCCTGTCGGACGAGGCGGCGATGATGACGGGTTCGCTGGGCATGTTGCCATCGGCGAGCCTCGGCGCGCCGGACCCGGTGACGGGTGCCCGCAAGGCCATGTACGAGCCGGTCCACGGCTCGGCACCCGACATCGCGGGCGAGGGCAAGGCCAATCCGATCGCCATGCTGCTCTCCTTCGGCATGATGCTGCGCTACTCCTACGACCTGGGCCGCGAGGCCGACCTGGTCGAGCAGGCCGCGCAGAACGTGCTCAACGAAGGCTTCCGCACGGCCGATATCATGCAGGATGGCTGCACGCCGGTCTCGACCGAGGAGATGGGCAACCACCTCCTGGCCGAACTCGATCGGATCACGGCCTAGCCAGGTCGTGATTTGACGGCGCGCGCGGCACGGCGCTAGCCTCTGCGCAGTTCACTCGGGATTTGGCCGATGCGTAAGCTCATTGCAGGATTTGCCGTTGTCGCGCCGCTGTTGGCGTTCGCACCGGCGTCTGCACAGCAGATCGTCGAGACATCGACCGGCGCGGAACATGCCAATGGCCAATGCTCGGTGTCCCAGGCGATGCTGGCCGCGATCGAAACCGGCAACGCGAACCGCGAGCTCGATACCAAGGCGCGTATCAACGCGTTCCTCGACAACGCGTTGGCCAGCACCCGCGCGTCGGCAAAGACCAAAGGTCAGTCGCCGGTTGTCTTCCCGCCGGCGCGCAACGGAAGCTGAATTTCATTCATCTAGGGTGTGACGCAGTCGGCGTTGCTGCTGTTTGCGCCGGCGCCGCCGATCGCGCGTAGATAGTCCGTCTCCACACCGCGTGGCCAGACGACGTTTATGCGGTTGGGCGAAATAAAGATCACCCGTGCCGCATCATCCTCGGACCGGGGCGTCGCGATGGCCGGCGGCCCGAACCACACGAAAGTGCCGTCGATCCCCTCGCCGAAAAAGATCGGCCGCGCGACACGCACGTTCACCCGGTTGCCGCGGACGATCAGGCAGTCCTCGCGGAACCCGATGATGTTGCCATGCGCGCGCAGGGCTGTCGGTGACGCCGCGTGCCAGTCACCCACAAGCGGATTGTCGGAAGGGGCGGTGGCACAGGCTGCCAGCGCGAGGACCCCGAGGATCGTCCAGCGTTTCATTGATCCGGTGAGGCCTCGGGCGCGTGTTGTGGTGACATGGCCAGGGCGCCGGCCAGTTCAGGCGCAAGGTTTCCGGTCATCCACAGAAACACCATTCGAAAGTCGCTGAGGAGAGACCACAATGGATGGGTAAATGTGGCGGGTCGGTTGCGTTCGATGAACCCGTGGCCGATCCAGGCCGGGCCGTAGCCGGCCACCAACGCCACGAGCACCAACCACCAGGGTCCGGTGACGACCGCGAAGCCGACCAGCAGGATTCCCGAGAGCGTGCCCGCATAGTGGAGCGCGCGGGTTTGTGGCCTGGCATGCTCGCGCAGATAGTGCGGCCAGAACTCGGCATAGGTCGAAAAACGTTCGGTCATGGCGCGAATTCTGGCACATAGAAAGCCGGCAAGGCGAGGAGACTGACGTGCCCGATATTTATGTGGACCCGGATGCGATCCCGGACGAGATCCTGGACGCGATGAAGGTGAGCCTGGAGCGTCGCGCGGCGACCCCGCAGCAGGCCGCAGCACTCCAGTCCTATCTCGGTGATGTGGACTTCCCCGACGGTGCGCGGGTGCTCGATATTGGCTGCGGCACCGGCCCCCAGTCCCGAACGATCGCAGCCATACCGGCGGTTGGCGAGGTGGTGGGGGTGGATCAGCTCGAACCGTTCCTGGAACGCGGCCGGGAACTGGCCGCGGAGCTGCCGCAGGTGTCCTTCGAACAGGCCGATGCGCGCGACCTGCCATTTGACGATGAGAGTTTCGACGTCGTCGTGCTGCACACGCTGCTGACCCATGTGCCGGGCCCGGAGGGGGTCCTGGCCGAGGTGCGGCGGGTTCTGAAGCCCGGCGGGTCCGTGGCGATCTATGATGGCGATTTTACGACCATGAGCGTGGCGACGGCCGATGACGATCCTTTGCAGGTGTGCATCCAGGCCTTTGTCGACGGAAATGTGCATGACCGCTGGCTGGTCCGCCGGCTTCCCGACATGCTGCGCGACATCGGTTTCGATCCCGCACCGTCGCGCAGCCACGGCCATCTCGACACGGCGGAACCGGTGCTGACGCTCGGTTGGACCCTGCGGGGTGCTTACTACCTGCTCGAGGCAGGCAAGATCGACCAGGCCGAGGCCGACGCGCTGGAGGCCGAGGCGCGACGTCGGATCGATGCGGGCACGTTCTACGGCTATATGAACTATGTGAGCATGATCGCGCGGAAGATCTAGGCAGCGTTGCGACGCTCAATCCTTGCAAAACCGCGATTTCGGGCTTATGTCATCGCCCGCACCCGGTCGATGTGGCCGGGGATTAGAGGATAAGACCCATGGGTTACAAAGTTGCGGTGGTCGGTGCGACGGGAAATGTCGGCCTCGAACTCCTGCAAACGCTTGCGGAGCGCGAGTTCCCGGCGGATGAAGTGGTCGCCCTGGCGAGCGAACGCTCGGTCGGGCGCGAGGTGTCGTATGGCGAGGACCAGACTCTGATCGTTCAGAATCTGGCCGAGTATGACTTCACCGGCACCGATATCGGCCTGTTCTCGCCGGGTTCCAGCGTGTCCGCGAAATATGCGCCCAAGGCCGCGGCGGCGGGTTGCATTGTCATCGACAACACGTCCCAGTTCCGCATGGACCCTGACGTGCCGCTGATCGTCCCGGAGGTGAACCCCGAGGCGGCGGCCGGCTATACCCAGCGCAACATCATCGCCAACCCGAACTGTTCGACGATCCAGATGGTGACGGCCCTCAGGCCCCTGCACGAGGCCTTCGGCATCGAGCGGGTGGTCGTGTCGACCTATCAGTCGGTCTCGGGCGCGGGCAAGGACGCGATGGATGAACTCTTCAACCAGACCCGTGCCGTTTACGTGAACGACCCGGTCGAGCCGAAGGAGTTCACCAAGCCGATTGCCTTCAACGTCATCCCCCATATCGACGTGTTCATGGATGACGGGTCGACCAAGGAAGAGTGGAAGATGACGGTCGAGACCAAGAAGATTCTCGACCCGAAGATCAAGCTGACGGCGACCTGTGTGCGGGTGCCCGTGTTCATCGGCCATGCCGAGGCGATCAATATCCAGTTCTCCCGCGAGGTATCGGCCAAGGATGCCCGCGAGGCCCTGCGCAATGCGCCGGGGGTGGTGCTGGTCGATCATCGTGCGGACGAGGGCTATGTCACGCCGAAAGAGGCCGCCGGTGAAGACGGTGTCTATGTCAGCCGTATCCGCGAGGATGCGACGATCGACAACGGCCTGAACATCTGGGTTGTCTCGGACAATCTGCGCAAGGGCGCTGCCCTGAACACGGTCCAGATCGCCGAACTCCTCGACAGGGACTATCTGAAGAAGGCCATCGCGGCGGAATAACATCTGCCGTGACGCCGGAATTCTCTTCCATAGAAGCTGCGCTCGCCCCGCATGGTCTGATCGTGCGTGGCGGGGTCCATCCTGGTTCCGAAGACAACGTCCCCGGTGAGACACTGGTTCTGGTCGGCAATGCCGGTCCGGATATGTGGACAGCGTTCGATCGGGTGCGTGGCGACTATGGCGATCGGGCAAGTCCTCTTGATGCATGGGTATCGGATGTTCTGACCGACGTGGCCGCCGTGGTCGGCGCGACGGCCCTGTTCCCGTTTGGCGGCCCGCCCCACCTGCCTTTCCAGCGCTGGGCCCAGCGGGCGGAGCCGGTCTACCCGTCGCCGGTCGGCGTGCTGATTCATGCCGAATTCGGGCTGTGGCACGCCTATCGCGGGGCGCTGGCGTTTGCCGGGAAACTCGAAATTCCCGCGCCGAGCAAGGAGTCCTCACCCTGTGACAGCTGCGCCGACAGGCCCTGCCTGACCGCCTGTCCCGTCTCCGCGTTCGATGGGTCGGCCTATGACGTCCCGGTCTGCGTCGGGCATATAACCGGGCCGGATACGGGCGATTGTATGGGCCGTGGGTGCCGGGCGCGACGGGCGTGCCCGGTGGGGCGCGACTACATCTATGCGCCGGCGCAAGCCGCGTTTCACATGGCGGCGTTCGCCCGGGCCCAGTCCGACAGTTAGGCGTGGCGCGCCAGCATCTCGCGCGCTGCGAGCAGTCCGCCGCCCATGATCAGCCCGCAGGCCAGGGCCAGCGTCCATGTCCCGTCCGCCAGCCCGAACGCGACCAACAGCAGGGTAGACAGCAGCGGGGCGGCATAGGCCGCAGCCCCGAGCACCCGTAAATCGCCATGCTTGACGCCATGGTCCCAGACGAAGAAGGCCGTGCCCACGGGCCCGAGGCCGAGCCCGAGTACCGCGAACCACGCGATGGTGCCGCTCGGCCAGACGGTTGTCTCCAGCGCGAGATGGGCCACCCACGCCAGCACCGCCGTGCCGCCGCAGAAGGCACCGACCGCGTCGGTCGATACATGCGCGAACCGACGCGACAACACCGAGTATCCCGACCAGGCCAGCGCCGCGCCGACGGCCGCCAGGTAACCGCCGCCATACTCGGTGTGAACCCGAAGGCTGCCGTCCCACAATCCGTCGCCCATGACGATCAACGCCGTCCCGGCGAGGCCCAGCCCGGCACCCGCGAGGTGGAACCAGCGCAGGCGGCCGACGCCGGTACTGGATGGCAGGAGCGCGGAGAAGAGCACGATCAGCATCGGCCAGAGGTAGTTGATCAGGTTGGCGTCGGCCGGTGGCGCGTTCTGGATGCCGATGAAATAGAGCAGGTGGTAGCCGAACAGGCCCGCGATCCCGAGGGCCCAGACGGGCGCGGGTTGCCGCAAATGGTCCAGCGGGTTCTCGCCGCGCGCGAGCCAGATCGCTCCGGTGAGGGCGAAGACGATGGTGAAGGCCATCGCCACGAGCTGCAGCGGGGGGACGGGGCCGGCCAGTGCGCCGAAAAAGGCGAGCGTGGACCAGATCAACACCGCCGAGAGGCCGATCAGCGTGGCGCGGCGTCCGGCCCTCGGCTGGATTGTCGGGCTCACCGGGGCTCGTGGCGGGTGGCTGCGGCGAGGGCGGCGGCTTCGGTAATGATGCGGACCGTCTCGGACCAGAGCGAGAGTTCCCCGATCCTGTCGAGGGGCCACCACTCGGCGTGGGCGGCGTCGCCGCCGGCCACGGGATCGCCGCCGGTCCAGACTGCGGCGCAATCGATCAGGGTGTAGTGGTACCGAATTCGCTGCGGGTCGTTCGGCGTGGCGGCATCGTCGTTGGCCATGGCCAGTCCGATACCTTCGGTGCCGTCATCGGCTGTGCCGGGGCGTGGCGGATCGCCGTCGCGTACGATCGCATCGACCACGTCGACGATGCCGATCACATCGATTTCAATACCGGTTTCCTCGAGAACCTCGCGGATCGCGGTGTCGTGCCACGTCTCACCGAGTTCCTGTTTGCCGCCGGGAATACTCCACTGGCCCTTGCGGGGTTCGCGCCCGCGGCGGATCATCAGGACCTGATCCTCCCGCAGCACGACGACCCCGACCCCCGCAACAGGCCGCTGGGGATATTCGCGGCTCATCCGACGAGGCCCGCCTAGTACATATGCTGGCCACCGTTGATCGACAGGGTCGACCCGGTGATGAAGTCAGCATTGTCGGCGGTCAGGAAAATCACGCCGCGCGCGATATCATCGGCCTTGCCCAGCCGGCCGACGGGGATGCCCGCGATGATCTTCTCAAGCACTTCCGGCGGGACGGCGCGCACCATGTCGGTGTCGACATAGCCCGGCGCGATGGCGTTGACCGTGATGTTCTTGGCCGCACCTTCCTGGGCCAGGGCCTTGGTGAAGCCGTGGATGCCGGACTTGGTGGCGGCATAGTTGACCTGGCCATACTGGCCGGCCTGTCCGTTGATCGAACCGATGTTGACGATCCGGCCAAAACCGCGCTCGCGCATGCCCTCGATGACGGCGCGCGAACAGTTGAAAACACCCGACAGGTTGGTGTCGATCACGTCCTTCCACTGCTCGAAGGTCATGCGATGCATGGTGCCGTCGCGGGTGATGCCGGCGTTGTTGACCAGAATCTCGATTGGCCCCAGATCTTTCTCGATCTGCGCGGCTGCGGCGGCGACCTCTTCATGGTCGGAGACGTCGAACTTCATCGTTTTGATGCTGGTCGCCTCTTCGAACTCACGCGCGGCGTGGTCGTTGCCCGCATAGTTGACGACGACATCGCGGCCGGCGTTTTTCAGCGCGACTGCGATCGCGGCACCGATTCCTCGTGTGCCGCCGGTAACAAGTGCCACTCGGCCCATTTTACTCTCCTGCTAAAGCGGATTGGTGACGCCTGAGACCGACGTTCTTGCGATACCCGCGATGAATGGTGCGTTCCCCTATGATCCAGATTGACTAGTCCCGCTCGACGCAGAGTGCGATGCCCATGCCGCCGCCGATACACAAGGTGGTGAGGCCCTTCTTGGCGTCGCGTTTTTGCATTTCGTGCAGCAGCGTGATCAGGACCCGTGCGCCCGAAGCGCCGATCGGGTGGCCGATCGCGATCGCGCCGCCGTTGACGTTGACGATCTCCGGGTCCCAGCCCATGTCGCGGTTGACCGCGATTGCCTGTGCGGCGAAGGCCTCGTTGGCCTCGACCAGCTCGACATCGTCGACGCTCCAGCCGGCCCGTTCCAGTGCCTTGCGGCTGGCGGGGATCGGACCGGAGCCCATGACGGCAGGGTCGACGCCGGCTGTGGCCCAGGAGGCGATGCGCGCCAGCGGGGTGATGCCTCGCTTCGCGGCCTCGTCGGCGCTCATCAGCACGGTCGCGGCGCTGCCATCATTGATGCCCGAGGCGTTGCCCGCGGTGACAGTGCCCTCTTTTGAAAAGGCCGGACGTAGCTTGCCGAGGGTCTCTGTCGTGGTGCCGTGGCGGGGATATTCGTCGGTGTCGACGACGACGTCGCCCTTGCGGGTCTGGATCGTGACGGCGGCAATTTCGTCGGCGAAGCGCCCGTCATTCTGGGCCGCCTCGGCCTTCTGTTGGGAGCCGGCAGCAAACGCGTCCTGCTCGTCGCGGGTGATCTGCCATTTCTCGGCGACATTCTCAGCCGTCGTGCCCATGTGATAGCCCATCAGCGAGCACCACAGGCCGTCATTGATCATCGTGTCGACGAATTTGACATCGCCCATCTTGGTGCCGTTGCGCATGTGAGACGCGTGCGGCGACTGGCTCATGCTTTCCTGCCCACCGGCCACGACAACATCGGCCTCGCCGAGCTTGATCGCCTGGAAGCCTTGTGCGACCGCGCGCAACCCGGAGCCGCAAACCTGGTTGATGAGGTAGGCGGTGCTTTCTTCGGGGATGCCGGCGGCGAGCAAAGCCTGGCGCGCTGGGTTCATGCCCGTGGCGGCGGTGAGGACCTGGCCCATGACCACTTCGTCGACATCTGCGGCGGGTACACCGGCGCGCTCAAGGGCGCTTGCGATGGCTACCGTACCGAGTTCTGCGGCGCTGAGGCCGGCCAACGCGCCGTTGAAGGCTCCGACAGGTGTCCGGGCGGCTCCGGCAATCACGACATCCGACATTTATCTCTCCTGATTGAGGCTGCGGATCGGTCGGGGGTCATGGCGCACTGCACAAACTCCCCGAAATCCGCCGATTTCCAGTCCTTGGTGGATATAGACCGGGTGGGGTGCCGAGTCCAGCGAACTAGGCGCCGGAAACACCATCCAGCCACGCCGATAGCGGTTCCCAGACGAGGGCCTGGGCGCGCGACCCCGCGACCATGCCGATATGGCCGAGCGGTACGCTGTTGGCGTCGGCGTTGGGCAGGGCGTCGGCCAGCGCCTGGGCCGAGGCGGGCGGGACGATCCGATCCTGCTCGGGGATCAGCACGCGCGCTGGGATATCGATCGCCTCGGGGCGCACGGCGGTGCCGGCAACCTCCCATTCCCCGGCATGGGGTGTGTTGCCGCCGTACCAGCCACCCATACATTCGCGCGCGACCGGGCCGGACAGGGGAACCCCGTCGTTGAGCCAATCCTCCAGGGCGACGAATTCCTCGGCCGCAGAACTGCCCGGTTGGGCGGCGGCGAACCGGATGAACTTGCGGGTCACCAGGAATGGATCGAGGGCCGAGAACATCGACTGGATGATGTCGACGGGCAGTTCGCCATAGGCTTCCAGGAGCGGCACGGAAGCATCGACGGCGCGCGCGAGTGCTTCGGCCTGGGCCCTGCGTTCGGCGTGGAAATCCCACGGTGTCGCGAGCAGCCCCAGGCCCGCGACATCGCTCGGCCGGTTCGCCGCCAGCGCCAGCGCCAGCAAGCCGCCCATGCAATAGCCGACCAGGGGCACCGGCCCGCCCCCGGCATTGACGGCCTGATCGAGCGCGCCGGAAAGCGGCCCGGTGATGTAGTCGGTGAGGGTAAATTCACGTTCCGCAGGCCCGGGCAGCCGCCAGTCGACGAGAAGGGGGCGCAGTCCGGTTTCGGCCGCGAGCCACCGCATGAGGCTGCGGCGTTCGGACAGGTCGAGGATATAGGCGCGGTTGATCAGGGACGGGACAAACAGCACCGGGCGGCCGTCCGCCGGCCCGTAGTCGAGCAGGCGTGTTGCACCTGACTCCCACAGCGTCGGCGGGTCAGGCAGCTGTCGCCGGTAGGGGTGGTGCCGATAGGCGTTCAGGCCGGCAGAGAATGCCGTCAGGCGTGTGGCAATTTCTGTCTCGACTGCCGTCGCGAGAGGGTCGGGGTCACTTTCGGTTTTTGGCGCTGCCGGCAGGTTTTTTTGCAGTTGCTCGGCGCGCGCGGCCATCTCCGGTTTCCAGGCGATGGAGCCGTTCCTCAACATCTGCAAGGCGCCGCGTGAGCTCGACCAGCTGTTGATCGCGGTCATCAGGTGCAGCGGCAGCGGGCGAGGTCCCAGCCTCGGGTGCGCGGGGGTCTTTGGCTCCATCGGCTTGGTCCGTCGTTGCGTGCGTCCTACCGGACATCTGCGCCATGACGGCCGCCAGTCCGGGGGCGCCCATGGGGTTCGAGATGCCGCCCAGTTGCTTCATCGTATCGAAGAAACGCGAGGTTTGCTCGGCCAGGTCGGGGTCGGCCGCCATGGCCGCGAGCTGGTCTTCCCAAAGATCGAGATATTGCCGTGCGAGGGCGGTGAAATCCGGCTGGTCTGTCATGGCCACGACTATAGCCCCACGCTTCGCGGAATCGCCACCGGGACAATGCATCGGAACAATTATACGCTGCGATGCAACATAATTTTATTTCTGCTATACTGGTTGCCTTCGAGACGAACATTGCGGTGCCGAAACTCATGGCCAAAGCAGATAACGCAGACCCGATTATCATAAAGAAATATGCCAATCGACGGCTCTACAACACGTCGACGAGCAAGTATGTGACGCTTGATGATTTGTCCCAGATGGTGAAGGCGGGGACCGAGTTTCAGGTCGTTGACGCCAAGTCGGGCGACAACATCACCCGCTCCGTCCTGACGCAGATCATCTTTGAAGAGGAAAACAAGGGTCAGAACCTTCTGCCCATCAGTTTCCTGCGCCAGCTCATCCAGTTCTACGGCGACAGCCTTCAGACGATGGTGCCGAACTATCTCGAAGCATCGATGGACGCGTTTTCGAACAATCAGGAGCGGATGCGCGATTACATGCAGGACGCCGTGGGCCAGACCATGAACCCGTTTGCGCAATGGGAAGAGCTCGGGCGCCAGAACATGGCGATGTTCGAACGGGCATTCCAGATGTTTACCCCCTACGGGGCGGGGGGCAGAGATGATTCGGGCCGTGAGGCCGGCGCCCCGGCGTCACCGGACGATGATTCGAAGCTCGATGATTTGAAGACCCAGATCGAGAGTTTGCGCCGGCAGCTCGACGAATTGGCACGCTGAGGCACCCGCGGGCCGAATCCTATTTCATCCAGTCTGGATCGATTTCCGGTCGCCCGTAATGCCACCCCTGGAGAAAGTCGACCCCCTCGCGCATGAGCAGTTCGGCTTCGTCTTCGGTTTCGACCCACTCCGCAACGGATTCCAGCCCGAGCCCTTTTGCGAGATTGGTGAGGGTGCGAACGAATAACAGGTTCTCGTCATTCTGGGTCAGGTCGCGGACAAACGAACCGTCGATCTTGACCATGGCGACATTGAGCGCGCGCAAATGACGAAATGACGTGAAGCCCGCGCCGAAGTCATCCAGGGCCACCCGGCAGCCAAACTTGTTCAGCGCATCCACGAAGCGTGACGATTCATCAATATCGTCCAGCGCGATGGTTTCGGTGATTTCGAGGATCAGCCGCGACGCCAGGTCGTGGCGATCGTGCAGGCGTTCCTCGAGCTGGCGCAGCCACAACGGATCGACCGCCGTCATTCCCGATACGTTGATCGATAGCTCCATCGCCGGGTTGCGCTCAAGCGTGTCGAGGCCGAGATCGAGCACCTTGCGGTCGATCAGGCGCATCAACCCCATTTGCTCGACCACGGGCACGAACCCACCGGCCGCGATGGGATTGCCGGCATGATCCAGCATGCGCGCGAGGCCCTCGTAGAATATGACCTCGCCGGTCTTGCTGGACACGATCGGCTGATAGGCGAGCGTGAATCGGCCCTCGTTGAGCGCCTGTTTTACTTGCTCGGCGATCACGAGATCGGGGCGTTTGGTCCGGCTGTGCTCCGGCATATCGCTGTATTCGAGATAGCAGTCGCAACCGAGCCGACGCGCGCCGCGCAGCGCGTTGTCCGCTTTGGCCACGATTTCGTGCGCCGTGAGAGCGTCGGCGGGGAATATCGATATACCGATCGATCCGGTGACCGTCATCTGCCCCGCCGGCGTGGATATCGGGGTCTCGCGGATCGTTGCCAGAAACCGGCTTGCGATGGTGGATATTTCCGAGGCGCCGCACCGGTTGACGATTACCGCAAATCGGTCGGATCCGACGCGCCCCACCACGTCGCCGATGCGCATGCCTTCCTCGATACGCCGCGCCACCGCCAGGACGATCGCGTCGGCTGTCTCCTCGCCATACACGTCGGATACGATGTTCAGCTTGTCCAGCCCGACCAGAAGCAGCGCGCCATGCTGGTTGCTGTGCAGGCTTTGCTTGATCGTATGTTCCAGGGCTTCGCGCAGCCGCAGCCGATTATACTGACCCGTCAGCGCGTCATGATTCGAGAGGAAGGTCACTTCTTCCTCGGACTTTTTCCGATCATTGATGCACCGGACCATGCCGGTTAGGCGCAACGGTTTCTCGTTCAGGAACTTGGTGACCACGGCGCGCTCGCGGATCCAGATGAATTGTCCGGAATCGTCACGCAGTCTGAACTCACGGTCGAAGGATTCACCCCGGGCGAAATGGTTCGACAGCGCGATCATGCGGTGCGGCAGGTCTTCGGGATGGATGCGATTGAGGAAGGTGTCTCCTGTCGCAACGCTGCCGGCATTCGAGATGTTGATGATCTCGGACAACTGACCGGTCCAGCCGATCGTGTCCGATTCCAGGTCCCATTCGTAGAAGAGGTCGCCGGATGCCACGAGCAGTCCGACCAGGTCCGACAGCGGTTTGCCGTCTACTGGGTCGGGTATACCTCTCGCTTCGGCCATCTGGGCCAAGTCCGACATTCTGTACCTCCTACCTGAAGGTTGATTTCTTCAACCCGTACTTTCTGCGCGGACAATTCACGGGGACATTAGGTGGTCAGGTCTTAACAAAGGGTAATAATTGCCGGTAATTTATTCACACCGGCAAAAACAACCTACTATCCGAAAAATTTTCGTAATATTTATGGTTAATGAAAGATACAATTTTAAATAATGTGCCGTTTAATTTTCTCTGTATTTCCCTAAATCTGTAGTCACGCGAAGTTCGCAACTCTGGGCGCGAAGTGACACCAAACCTTCCAGACCGTATCGGGATAAACGCAGACGTGGCGGCGACAAGTGCCGCCCGCCTGCGCGCTGCTGCCGATGCCGCCGCTCTGCACGTCGGATACTCATCCGCTGCGCCGGGCTCCGATCGGAACGAACGTCAGCTTGCATACAACCCCTCGCGCGCATCGCGGGCGCGTGTCGTTGTTGAGTTGGAACTTCAGCGTGAAGACCGGGCTCGGGGCTCTGGCGCGCATTTGCGCCGCGGCCCGAGCCCACTTTTTCTGGCGCAGTATATGGCTCAGGAATCAGCGAATGTGGGCGGGGATGCCGTCATCCGCGCCCAGGCCACCTCGCGCTACCCGTCCCTGGGATTTGACCAGGATATTCTCCTGCCCGGCGGACCGGATGTCGTTGCGGCGGATGTTCCGCGCGTCGATATCCTCGTTTGATTGTTCGGACAATTTGACGCCACCATCGCGCGGCGCATTGCGGTGGACGCCCCCTTTCGCCTATTCAGTAATTCTCGCGATGCCATGAGAGGTATCGCTGGTGTCAAATGCGGGGGAGTAGATGGTGAGCACGGTTAGCAAGTTGATCGAATCGGGGGCCGATGGCGATATCGCGATCGCGGCACCGGACCGCGCACCGCTGACTTACAGCGCGCTGCGCACGCTCGTGGCGAAGACGGTTTCCGACATGAATAATTTGGGCATCGGCCGCAACGATCGTGTCGCGATTGTTTTGCCGAACGGTCCCGAGATGGCCACGGCCTTCGTCGCGGTGGCGGCAGGCGCGACGACCGCGCCGCTCAATCCCGGCTACCGTGCGGAAGAGTTCCGCTTCTATCTGGAAGACCTGAACGCCAAGGCCCTGTTCGTCGAAGCGGGCAGCGAGTCGCCGGCGATCGACGTGGCCCGATCGATGGACGTTCCCGTGCTGGAACTGACAACGCCCGGAGACTCTGCGGCGGGGACCTTTGAAATCACCGGCGGCACGACGGTGACTGGTGATGCGGCGCAGTCATCGGGTCTCGCCGAGGCGGATGACATCGCGTTGGTGCTCCATACGTCCGGGACGACCTCACGACCGAAAATCGTCCCGCTGAGTCAGACCAATATCTGTGCATCCGCGCAGCATATCGGTGAGACGCTGGCGCTCACGCCGGCCGACCGGTGCGTCAACATCATGCCGCTGTTCCACATTCACGGGTTGATCGCCGCCGTGCTGTCGAGCCTGGCGGCCGGGGGCAGCACCTACTGCACGCCGGGTTTCGATGCGCTGCGGGTGTTCCGCTGGTTCGAAGATGCGGCGCCGAGCTGGTACACGGCCGTGCCCACGATGCATCAGGCGATCGTCTCGCGCGCCGCTCGCAATGCCGACACCCTGGCCGCGATGGATCTGCGTTTCATCCGTTCTTCGTCTTCGTCGCTGCCGCCCCAGGTGATGGCTGCGGTCGAGGACACATTCGGCTGTCCGGTGATCGAGTCCTACGGCATGACCGAGGCCGCCCATCAGATGGCGTCCAACCCGCTGCCGCCGGCCGCCCGCAAGCCGGGCTCTGTGGGGGTTGGCGCGGGTCCGGAGGTCGCGATCATGGATGACGACGGCAATATTCTCGCACAAGGCGAGACGGGTGAGATCGTTATTCGTGGCCCGAACGTGACGGCGGGTTATGAGGCCAACGACAAGGCCAACGCCGAGGCTTTCACGAATGGCTGGTTCCGCACGGGTGACCAGGGTCAGTTCGACGACGAAGGCTATCTGAGCCTCACCGGCCGCCTGAAGGAAATCATCAACCGGGGTGGTGAAAAGATCAGCCCCCGCGAAGTGGATGAAATATTGCTGGATCATCCCGCGGTCGATCAGGCGCTGACGTTTGCCTATCCCCATGACAAGCTGGGCGAGGAGGTTGGCGCCGTGATCGTGCTCAAGGAAGGGGCGGAGGCCGACGAGAAGTCGGTGCGGGAATTCGCCGCGGCGCAGCTCGCCGACTTCAAGGTGCCGCGCAAGGTCATCTTTCTGGAGGAAATTCCCAAGGGGGCGACCGGCAAGCTTCAACGCATCGGCCTGCATGAGAAGCTGGGACTTTAGGAGCAGGTTATGAAGGTCTGTATCTTCGGAGCGGGCGCGATTGGCGGATATATGGCCGTCGAGCTGGCGGATGCCGGGAATGCTGAAGTTACCTGCATCGCCCGCGGTCCGCATCTCGCGGCCATGCGCGAAAACGGCCTGCGGCTTGTACGCGAGGGTGAGGACGACAAGATCGCAAAAGTCCGGTGCACCGACAGCCCCGAAGAGGCGGGTCCCCAGGATATCGTGATTGTCACACTCAAGGCTCATTCGGCCGCGGCTGTCGCCGACCAGATGACACCGCTTTTCGGGCCGGAAACCGCGGTAGTGACTGCCCAGAACGGGGTGCCCTGGTGGTATTTCTACAAGCACGATAGCGCGCACCAGGATACGCGCGTGGCGTCGGTCGATCCCGGCAACCGGCAATGGGACGTGATCGGGCCGGAGCGCGCGATCGGCTGCGTGGTTTACCCGGCTGCTGAAATTATCGAGCCCGGGGTTATTCGGCACGAATACGGAAACCGGTTCACGCTCGGCGAGCCGTCGGGCGAGAAGACTGACCGGGTGCAGGCCCTGGCGAAGCTGCTTTCGGACGCGGGTTTCCGCGCGCCGGTCCGGCCACGAATTCGCGATGAGATGTGGGTCAAGCTCTGGGGCAACGTGTCGCTGAATCCAATCTCGGCGCTCACCGGCGGCACGCTGGTGCAGATGGTCGACGATCCGGATGTCTGCGCCGTGATCCGCGAGGTCATGGTCGAGGCGCAAGCTGTCGGCGAGGCACTCGGTGTCAAATTCGCCATCGATGTCGACAAGCGGATTGCCGGCGCACGTGACGTCGGTGAACACAAGACCTCCATGTTGCAGGATCTTGAGCTTGGTCGCCCCATGGAAATCGACGCGCTCGTTGCATCCGTTCAGGAACTCGGCCGCATCGTTGATGTGGCAACGCCCGCGATCGATATCGTTCTGGGATTGGTGCGCCAGCGCGCGCGGTTGGCCGGCTGTTACGACGGCTGATCGTTATCAGCTCGCACTCTGTCGGCCCGGCGGCGCGCGATCGCGCTTGCGAGCGGTGTGGCAAGCGCCATGAACACCAGGACCGCGCATAACGCGGCGAACGAGGTGCGAATTCCAGCTTCCCGAATGATCGGCTGGGCGACAAAGGGCAGCACAAACTGGCCGGCATAGATCGCCATCGTCAGACTGCCGAGGACGCGCGCGCGGATCGCCGGGTCCGTAAGGCCGAGCAGCCAGGTACTGGTGTTGGCGAACATCTGGCTCATGCCAACGCCGAAGCAGAACAGGGCGATCATCACCAGCGTCAGATCATTGGCCACGGTCAGCAGCCCATAGCCGATGGCCAGCCCGCCCGCGACCAGTGTGTAGATCAAGGCGTTCGACAGATGCTTGCGTAAATGCGGGAACAGTGGCCCGGCGATTGCCATCAACAGCAGGGGCCAGGCGATCGCGTACCCGGCGATGCTGGCCTGGGTGATGCCGATGTCGACCAGCAGGAAGGGCAGGTTGAGGGGCATCTGTAAGAAAGCGCCCCCGGTGACCACGACCATCGCGTAAATGGCGATCAGGGCTAGCCATGGTGTGGGCATGGTCGGGGCCGAACTGCCAGATGGTGATCGTGCGGGGGCCGCGCGCGCGGGCTCGTTCACGGTCGCGAGCAGGCTCGGCAGAAACATGAGGGCGGAAAGGTACAGAAGGAAGGGTGCGCGCCAGTGGGTGTCGGCGGCGAGCCCGCCGGCAAGCACGAAGATGACGCCGCCGCTCGCGGTCGCGGTGGCGTAGACCGCGATGGCGCGACGGCGACGCGGGATGTCCTCGTAGTAATCCGCCAGCAACGCCGGTGGCAGCGTGAAGAGAATACCCATGCCCAGACCGAGTGCCGCACGCGATAGGAGGATCGCCACGAGATTATCGAGCAAGAACGGCAGCGCGCCGGCGATGGCGTAAAGGAAGATTCCGAATATCAGGATCGGCCGACGTCCCATGCGATCGGCGAGAGTGCCGACGATCGGCCCCGACAAGGCGAGAAGCAGTGTCGGGATCGATACGACCAGCCGGGCCAGCAGATCGATGTTCGGGCCGTCACCGAAATGCGTGCTCAACTCCGGGAGTGATGGCGCGACCGCTGCCACGGACATGGCAGACAGGCCCCCGCAGGCGAAAAGGGTAAAGTCCCGAATGCGTCGCCGCAGGGTGCTCATTGGGTGGGTCAAAACGAATCCGGTGCCGGGGTTTGCCTAGAGAGCGGAAAATGCGGCGTCGACGATCGCTTCCGTGCGCACGCCGACGGCGAACCCCTCGCTGTGAAGGTTCGAGACGAAGCACAAAGCGAGGTTCCGGTCCGGGTCGGCGATCGCGCGGGCGCCGCCGGACCCGAGATGACCGAAGGCGTTCTCGTTGGGCCCCATATAGGACACGCCCGGCGGGTTCTTCGCATAGCCCATGGCATAGCGCATGGGACGGCCGGTCATGCCGTCGGCTTCTTCGGTCCACTGGGTCACCGTGGCGCGGGCGACGGCCTCGGGCGACAGAACACGCACGCCGTCGATCTCGCCGCCGTTGGCGAGCATGGCATAGATGCGGGCCATGGCACGGGCCTCGCCGAAGCCTCCAAAGGAGGGGATGCCCGACGTGCGAAATTCTCGGCTGTTCTGGACATCCGTGTTCATGGGCTTCGGGTTGGGTCGCCAGGCGCGGGACAAGGGCGATTCGCCCGCCGCGGCCTGCGCGGCCATGGCGCTGCCGGCGGAGTTGGGCTGCAGGTCGGCCACGCGGTCGAGATCCTCGTCGCGGACACCGATCTGGTAGTCCACCCCCAGGGGTGCGCAGATATTCTCCTGGACGAATTGCTGGATCGGCGTGCCCGTGACCCGGCGCACGACCTCGCCGGCGAGATAGCCGATGTTGACCGTGTTGTACGCACCCTTGGAGCCCGCCGGCCAGGCCGGTTCCTGGACCTCCAGCGCGGCGACCATGCGGTCGTAGTGGTAGATGTCGCCGGCCTCGGTCGCGTCGGCGAAACACACGCCGCAATTGTGCGAGATGATGTGCCGGACCTTGATGTCCGCCTTGCCGTTCTGGGCGAATTCCGGCCAATAGTTTGCGACCGGCGCGTCGAGATCGACGAGGCCCCTGTCCGCGAGGATATGCACGCTGGTGGCGCAGATGCTCTTGGCGATCGAGTACATGATGCACAGCGTGTCGTCGCCCCAGGGTTTGCTGCGCGCGGCGTCCATGTGGCCGCCCCACAAATCCACAACCTTCAGGCCCTCGTGATAGACCGCCACCGCGCTGCCGATCTCCCCATGTTCCGAGAAGTTTCGGGCGAGTGCATCGCGGACGCCGTTGAAGCGCGGGTCGCAGACGCCCTGGAGGTCGGGTTGGGTGCCGGTCATGTTGATCCTCGCTTGCCAGGTTGCGCGGGAACTACTTTGCCGCCGGACGACGGGGTGTTCGCCCGAAGACGTCCCGCAGCTTCAGCGCGATGATGATGCTGGTGAGCGCAAGAGTCACGATGTTCGCGACGATGATCGGCCGCGATTCGATGATGAAGCCGTAGACCAGCCAGAGCGAAAGCCCGGTGGTGAAGATCACGAACATGCCCAGCGAGACGTCCCGCGTTGAACCGGAGCGCCAAGATTTAAGTACCTGTGGCACAAATGCGATCGTCGTCAAGACGGCTGCCACGCCCCCGAGCAGGTCTGGATGAATGGCATCCAGCATGCGTGCGGCTAGCGGGTGCAGAAGGGTTGGAGTGTGACCGCCAGTTCGAGCAGGGCCTCGTCACCGCCGGCCCAGCCGATGAAGGACAAGCCGATCGGGCAACCATCCACTTCCGCTGCCGGTACGGTTACCTGCGGCAGGCCGCTGTGGCCGGAGATGCAGGTCAGCGCCATGGTGTTGGCACGGAAGAATTCCAGATCTTCCGCGCTGGCATCGAGCGGGGGTGCGATCACCGGGGCGGTCGGCAGGCAAAGAATGGTGCCCGGGGTGGCAAGCGTGGCGAGACGCGCCCGGACCCGTTCCCGGACGGCATTGGCGGCTATCGTTTCCTCGTCGGTGATGGCGGCGGCCATCGCGAAACGCTCACGGATGCCCGGTCCGAGTTTGGCCTGATGCGCCTCGACCCAGGGTACGTTTGTCTGTTTGACCTCGCTTGCCTGAATCACGCGGAAGGCGTCCCACCACACATCCAGCGTGTCGTCCCCGGCGACATCCGTGGCCTCACCGGCGGGAAGCACATCCGCGGCGGCCGCCAACACGGATTCCAACGCCGCGCGCACCTCGGGGGTTGCCCGGTCGAAGGCGTCGTTGAGGACCAGCATGCGGGTGACCTCGCCCGGCGTGCCGTTGTCGTCGAGCAGCACCGGCCCGATGTCGCGGAACAGCGCGGCATCATTGGTAAACCAGCCGGCGGTGTCGAAAGAGGGCGCCATCGGATGGGCGTTCTCCAGGGCGACGCGACCATGGGTCGGGCGATTGCCATAGAGTCCGCAGAACGAGGCCGGGATGCGCACCGAGCCACCCGTGTCGGATCCGAGCGTGAAGTCGCACATCTCCGCCGTCATGGCTGCGGCCGAGCCCGAAGACGAGCCGCCGGGCATCCGGCCGGGCGCCCGGAGATTCTTCGGCGCGCCGTAGTGGGCGTTGTCGCCGGACAGGCTGTAGAAGAACTCGTCGCAGATCGTGATGCCGACGATGTCGGCGCCCGCATCCAGGAGCTGCTGCACGGCAACCGATGTCTCGGTCTTCGGCTCGACCCAGTCATAGTAATCCGGGTTGCCGTTCGAGAGCTTGCGCCCCGCGATGTGATAGAGGTCCTTCACCGCGAAGGTCTTGCCGGCGAGGGGGCCGCTGCCGGACCCCAGGATCGGCTCGGTGATGTTGTGGGGTACGAAGGCGGCCGCCCGGTCCTCGGGAATCTTCACGTCGGTCATGATCGGCTAGCCTTTCTTCTTCTTGCCGCTAGATTTTTTCTTCCGGGACTTGGGCGCGGGGCGCTCCTTGTTAAACCAGTCGAGAATCTGCTCGCCGTCCCAGCACACGACGCCGGGCTGGGAAAGAATGTGTTCAAACGTTTCACGCACATACCGAATCCGGTGCGGTGAGCCCGACAGGTAGGGGTGCATGGCGACGGCCATGATCCGGGTCTGCTCGTGGCTCTCGGCATAGACGGTGTCGAAATAGTCCAGCGACCGGGTTTTGAACTCCTGGGACTGGTGATGCTGGATGGCCATCATCACGATGTCATGGAGCTCGTAATTGTAGGGCAGCGCCACCATCGGCTTGCCACCGGTGGTCTTCAGGCGCACCGGCTGGTCGTCGAGGACCCAGTCGCCGATATATTCGACCCCGGCGTCTGCCAGGTGATCGATGGTCTGGTAGGTCTGGGTCAGGCCCGGGCCGAACCAGCCGCGCGGACGCTTGCCGCAGAAATCACCGATGATCTTGAGCGACTTGTCGATGACCGCGCGCTCATCCTTGAGTTTGTGCATCGGCATCTGTTCGTAGGAGTGGGCGTTGAATTCCCAGCCCGCTTCGAGCACGGCCTCGGCAGTGCGTGGATATTCCTCGATCGTGCGCGCGTTGAGGGTCACGGTGGGACGCACGCCGAGATCCTCGAGCATGGACTTGATGCGCCAGAAACCCACCCGCATGCCGTATTCGTGCCAGCTCCAGTTGGGGTGGTCGGGAATCATCGGTACGCCCTGGGGCGGCGGAATGACCATGCGGGCCATGGCGCGAACGATATCCCACACTTCAAGTGCCAGAATTGGCCAGAGCACCAGTTTGGCACCGTCCGGCAGGACCAGCGGCTTGCGGTCCGTGATAGCAGAGAAAGGCAGGCGATCGCCCGGTTTCATTCCGTCCATTTGTTCCTCCCCGTCGCGGCAGTTTTGGATTCACGCCGCGCGTTCTTGATTGGGAAGGACTATACTGTGGCAGGCGATGAGAAAACAGATGCACCGGGGTGTCACCGGCGCAGTCAGGGATGATGATATGAACGATACCGCGGCAAGCGGAGATGTTGTGCTGGTGGAGCGCGAGGGTGACATCGTCACCGTGGTGCTCAACCGCCCCGAGAAGCTGAATGCACTGAACAAGGCAATGTGGACCCGCGTCGGCGAGGTCATGCACGAGCTGGGCGGGGACGAGACCATTCGTTGCGTGGTGCTGCGCGGTGCTGGTGACCGGGCCATGGGGCCTGGCGCCGATATCTCGGAGTTTCCGACCGAGCGATCGAATGCCGCGCAGGCCGAGAGCTATGGCGGCCTGATGCACAACGCAATGCACGCGATTCGCGACTGCCCCCACCCGGTGATCGCGCTGATCAAGGGGTTGTGTGTCGGCGGCGCGCTCGAGATCGCCCTGATGTGCGACATGCGCATCTGCGGCGAGGGATCGCGTTTCGGGGTGCCGATCAACCGGCTCGGCTTGGTGATGGCCTATCCCGAGGTCGAAGCGCTGGTCGGGCTCGTCGGCCGGTCGGTCGCGCTGGAGATTTTGTATGAGGCACGCGTGTTCTACGCGGCAGAGGCCAAGGACAAGGGCCTGGTCAATCGCGTGGTGGCTGACGACGCGGTGGAAGAGGAAGCCTATGCGACCGCGCGGCGGATCGCGGATGGCGCACCGCTGGTCAATCGCTGGCACAAGAAGTTTGTGGACCGTGTGCTGGCCGGCGGCGCGCCGCTGAGCGACGCTGAGGCCAAGGAGGGCTTTGCCTGTTTCGACACGGAAGATTTCAACACGGGCTACAAGGCTTTCCTGGCCAAGGAAAAGCCCGCGTTCAAGGGGAAGTAGAGAC
The DNA here is from genome assembly GCA_965261975.1 of Alphaproteobacteria bacterium. Lineage (GTDB taxonomy): Bacteria > Pseudomonadota > Alphaproteobacteria > UBA6615 > UBA6615 > UBA8079. The sequence continues at coordinate 7,500 of CBDHEC010000022.1, read as the reverse complement.
ATGACCGACAAGACGACAGGAATGCTGCATGGCCTGAAGGTCATCGAGATGAGCCACATCATGGCCGCCCCCACCTGTGGCCAGATGCTGGCCGATATGGGCGCCGACGTGATCAAGGTCGAACGGGTGCCCGGCGGCGACGACACGCGCCGGTTCGGCGAGGGTGAGCAGGGAGATTCTGCCGCCTTCGCGATGATGAACCGCAACAAGCGCGGTTTCGCGGTCAACACCAAGAGCGACGAGGGCCGTGCCGCGTTGCGTCGGATCATCGCCCAGGCCGATGTCTTCATCGAGAATTACCGCAAGGGCGCCATGGAGCATTTCGGAATCGGCTGGGAGGAGATGCATGCACTCAACCCGCGGCTGATCTATTGCTCCGTGTCGGGCTTCGGGCGGACCGGGCCGTATGCGGAGCGCGGTGGCTTCGATCTGATTACCCAGGCCATGTCTGGCATCATGTCCATCACCGGCGAGGCGCCGGGCCGGCCGCCGGTCAAGGTCGGCGCGCCGATCACCGACATCACCGCCGGCATCCTCTCGGCTGTCGGCATTCTCGGCGCCGTGGCCCATCGCTACGAGACCGGCGAGGGGCAGTATGTGGATTCGTCCCTCTATGAGGCCGGGATCATGCACACCTTCTGGCAGACGGCGATCTACCAGGCGAGCGGCGAAATCTCCCGGCCCATGGGGTCGGCGCACCCGCTATCGGCGCCCTATCAGGCGTTTCCGACCAAGGACACGTCGCTGGTCGTGGGGGCCGCGAACCAGAACACGTGGCTGAAGTTCGTAGAGGCGATCGACGCGGCCGAGCTTGCCGAGGATCCGCGCTTCGAGACGTCGAACATGCGCATGACCAATCTCGATGCGCTGGTCGAGACGCTAACGGAAATCCTCAGCCACCGCACGACCGGGGAGTGGCTGGAGCGGCTCGAGGCGGCAGGCGTGCCGGCCGGTCCGGTCTACGACGTCAAGGAGATGAGCGAAGACCCCCACACGATCGCGCGCGGCATGATCGAGCGGGTGCCCGCCGCGACCGGCGGCACGCACGGCGTGATCGCCCATCCGGTGAAATACGGTCGCGGGGGTCGGCGAACTGCGGCAGTCGCCATGGCTGGTTCCAGTTGCACGGACGTTCGATCGGGCCGACTACCCGCATTGGGTCGACGCCGATGCCGACTGCCGGGACACCCGCACCGAGGTGCTGATCCAGGAGAGCCTGGATCCTCCGACGCTGTCGGCCGATGGCTGCGAGGTGGTGGCCGGGCGCTGGTACGATCCCTACACCGACCGCAGCTTCACCGACCCGCGCGACCTCGACGTCGACCACCGGGTGCCGTTGGGCGAAGCACACCGCTCCGGCGCCGACCGCTGGGACCGGGCCCGCCGGCAGGCCTTCGCCAACGACCTGACGCACCCGGACACGCTGATCGCCGTCGACCGCTCGGCCAACCGCTCGAAGGTCGACGGCGACCCGCTGTCCTGGCTGCCGCCGGCCTGGGGTTATCGTTGCGCATATGTGCAGCGCTGGCGCGATACCAAGCGCCGCTGGCAGCTGTCAGAAGACCGGCTGGAAGGCTGGTGGAATGATGCGGTGCTGTGGGTGTGCGGGCGAGTCGACGGGTAAGTCGCAACACCGGGGCGACGGCTACGTACGTAGCCGGGCGCACCATTCCTCGCGGGTGATCTCCCACAGCTCCGATGGCAGGCGGCCCGAGACGTAGTTCCGGTCCCCGGTCGCGACCACCCGCATGCCGCTGCGTTCTGACACCCGTCACTTCGTGGGTCCCGGAGCCGGCTGCTCCCGCAGCCCCTCCGGGATGACGGAGGAAGGGTGGGATTCAGGAGGGAAGCTGCCCGGATCATCCCCAATTTCGTCATTCCGGAGGGCCCCGGACTTGATCCGGGGCGGCTCCGGAACCCACCCGCCGCTGCGAGATGTGTGAACCCCGCAGGTCGCTGCCTGGGTTCTGGACCGCCTGCGCCGGCGCGCAGGCGTCCAGAATGACGTCAAAGTGGGGGATGCTGCCGCAGGCCCGGTGATCGGACCCGACCTCGATAGTTTCCTGTCCCGGCAGGCTCGGGACCGCACGAAATTCCCGATGCCCATCGAAACTCCGGACACCACCGCGGTCGACACCATCGACAGGGTGGCCAAAGTCGAGCTGAGAGCGTGTGAGTGTATCCCAGCATGGCCTGCGTCACGTCAGTAAGCCCGCTGGCCAGGAGCGGCGGCGAAGGCGATGCGGCGCATCGGCGAGCCGTCGCGACGCTGTCCAGCGTGGTCCTCCTGAGCGCTACCCGAAGGGCCGGCCAGTCGCGCGTCCGTCCGCGGCGTCGGCCGGCTTGCGCGATGCGACGGCATCGCGCCGCGCCGCCCTCCTGGCGGACGGGCGCGGGAAGCCGGCGCAGACCGTGCTGGGATACATTCACACGCTCTCTGTCGCCGAGTTTCCAGTACCGGTGGTTCGGCTGGCATTTCGGGCTCCGGCGGGGCCGACGACAGGCCGACTAGTCAGCCACAGATGCGCTCTGCGATCCATGAGCCTGCAGGCGCTGCGCCCCCTCGGGGCCGGTATTGTCGTTGGCCCCCCTTGGCCGGCCGCCGCCAGCACGCTAAAAATTCCCTCCCGCCAGGAACATCAACCCCAAGGCCGCGCCCCATGTATGTCGACTTTGACACCGAGATCGATCGGGAAGGCACCAACTCGATCAAATGGGAGTACCACAATCACGGTGGTGTCCCGCAGCATTGGGACAAGGCGAGCCGCCGTCACGGCGCCGACCGCACCCTGGCGATGTGGGTCGCCGACATGGATTTCCGCTGCCCGGAGCCGGTGATCCAGGCGCTGCGCGAGCGGGTCGAGCACGGCATCTTCGGGTATTCGAACAAGACCGACAGCTATTTCGAGGCGGTCGCCGCGTGGTTCGCCCGGCGCCAGTCCTGGCCGGTCGAGCGCGACTGGATCGTCACCGTGCCTGGGGTGGTGCCGGCGCTGAACGTGGTGGTGCGTGGATTCACCCAACCCGGCGACCGGGTCATCGTGCAGCGGCCGGTCTACTACCCGTTCTTCCGGGTGACCAACAACAATGGCGCCGAGATCGTCTCGAACGGGCTGATCTACGAAAACGGCACCTACCGCATGGACCTGGAGGACCTCGAGCGCAAGGCCGCCGATCCGAAGGCGAAACTGCTGATCCTGTGCTCGCCGCACAACCCGACCGGCACGGTCTGGGGTGCCGACGAACTGCGGTCGGTTGCCGAGATCTGCGCGCGCAACGGGGTGCTGGTGGTCGCCGACGAGATCCACGGCGACCTCCTGCACCCCGGGGTGCGGTTCACGCCGTTCGCCACCCTGGGCGACGTCGCCGCCAGCAACACCATCGTGTGCACGGCGCCGTCGAAGACCTTCAACCTGGCCGGCCTGCACACCTCCAACGTGATCATTCCCGACAAGGCAATCCGCGAGCGGTTCCAGCAGGCGCTTGCCGCCCACAGCCTGCCGGGGATGAGCCCGTTCGGCATCGTCGCCACCGAGGCGGCCTACCGCGAAGGCGAGCCGTGGCTGGACGCGGTCATGGAGTATGTCGCCGGCAACGCCCGGCGTATGACCGAGTTCTTCGCCGATCAGCTGCCGGCGTTCGAGGTCGTCCAGCCCAAAGGCACCTACCTGCTGTGGTTCGACTGCCGCAGCCTCGGCCTGGACAAGGACGGACTTGAGGACCTGATGTTGAACAAGGCGAAGATCTACTTCGACGAGGGTTACATCTTCGGGCCGGAGGGCGAGGGTTTCGAGCGCATCAACATCGCCTGCCCGCGGCCCCTGCTCGACGACGCCCTGGTTCGGATGCGCGACGCGGTGCAGGCGCTATAGGCGGGCCCGGCAGACTAACCCTGGCGGAAGAGGCGGCCCGGACGTGCGGGTTTCGGAGCTGGAACCGCATTGATCCGGCCTTGAGGCTTCTGTAGCGTTGGTTGCAGACCAGCCTGTGGAGCGGATCGGGGGATCCAATGACTGACGTCGCAGGTCGACATCGGATGCGGGTCGCCGTCGTGCTCGCGGTCGCACTGCTGTTGGCCGGCTGCGCGGAAAAGGCGAAGACCGTCCAGCTCGGCGCGACCCAGTTCAAGGCCGAGTCGTTCGCGGCGATCGACAAGATCGGTGCCCTGCAGGCCGCCGAGATCACGGCGCCGCCGCTGCCGCCGGGACAGGCGGCCGACAAGTTCGTGGCACTGGTCGAAGGTTCGACCAGGCCGATCGACCAGCAGACCCTGCAACTGCTGCTGAACCCCGGCGCGATCGGCACGCCGGCAACGTCGGCGCGCTGGCAGGCATTCCTGGACGGGCTGCGTGCGCAATACGCGACATTCGCGTCGATCTTCGATTCCCTCGACCAGGGCAGCCTGCTGGCCGCGCCGGACGTGAAGCGCGCCATCGCGCCGCTGGACAAGCTGACCGCCCAGATGGCCGCCTTCGCCAGGACCGTCCAGACGCATCCAGCGGTTTTCATCGCCGAGCGTGCCAACCTTGCCGCCGACATCGAATCGGCGCGCGACAACACCCAGCTGTCGCCGGCCCAGAAGCGGACGGCCCTGCTGCAACTGCGCGAGCGGCTGGTGAATGTCGCGGCAGCCGAACAGCGGATGACCGCCGAGACCGCTGCGCAATGCCTGAAGGCCGCAAGCCTGGGCCTGGAACTGCGCAAGCTGCTGGCGGCCTATGACAGCCTGACGGTCGACGACCTGATGGAGGGTTTGGCGACGGCTTTCCAGGTCGCCGGAACGGTTTCCGGGCGCGACTTCGGCGGCCTGGAGTCCAGGACCGAGTCGGTGATCGCCGAGTTCACGGCGACACCGGAGCTGAAGGCGCTGTTCGACGACGCCCTGAAGCGCGCCGGCGAGGGCGTCGTCGCGGCCGCGACGGGTTCTTGACCGCACGCGCGTTCCCGCGCCAAGGAGGGCGACGACCATGGCCGACAACGATGCGCTGGTTCTCGAAGACGCCAACGATGCGGCGTTCATGCTGGCCAAGGCCTACCGCAAGGCGCTGAACAACAACGACCTTGACGCCATGGCCAGTCTGAAGCCGCAGGTTGACGCGGCGTTCGATGCCTACAGCAACGCCCGGCTGAAGCTGCTGCAGGAAGGCGTGCTGGCGACCGATGCCGACGTGGCGGCGATGCGCCGCATCAAGGGTGACATCGACCAGGCCGCGAACACCCAGCAACTACTGGCCGGGGCGGTGCAGCTGATCGGCCTGCTGGGCAAGTTCGTCTGACCCGGGCCGGCCGCGAAACTCATCCGCCGGCGACGTAGGCGGCCATCTGCCGGACTTCCTCCTGCGCCTCCTCCAGCCGCCACTTCACCACGTCGCCGATCGAGATCATGCCGGCGACCTTGCCGTCGTCGAGCACCGGGACGTGCCGAAACCGGCCGGTGGTCATCATTTCCATGACGTCGGCGATGGTCTGTGTCGGCGTGCAGGTGACGACCTTGGCGGTCATCAGGCGCGAGACCGGGCCGTCGAGGCAGGACGGACCCTCGGAGGCGAGCACCCGGACGATGTCGCGCTCCGAAAGGATGCCGGCGACCTTGTCGCCCTTCAGGATCAGGATCGACCCGATGCGCTTTTCGGCGAGCAGCCGGGCAGCCTCGGAAACCGGCATCGACGGCGGCGCCGAGACCACGGTGTTGCCTTTGGATTTCAGGATGTCGGAAACCAACATGACGTCTCTCCCGTCCATCTCGCTTGGCGGGCCGCCATGGTGCCGGCGACGTGCGTCGCCCTGGTCCTGGGAAATCCGGGGGTCTCGGTGTCCAGAACGACAGGCACGTCGTCGACGCGGACGGCCCGATCATGTATAGACCCCGATCGGTGGGCCGTTGCTGCAATCATCGCGCCGAACGGCCAGTCGTGGCAAACTCCAAGTTTAGGGGACAGGGTAATCGCCTTGCCATCGTTCGGCCGCGATCCTGCCGCAAGAGACTTTCCAGCACGTTGTTGACGAGGGGTTCATCATTTCGACCGTCATGACCCGTGTCGAAACCGCGCCCGGACCGGGCCGGATCGAGTCCGCCCGCGAGCGCGCCCTGCGCTGGCGAAAGATCGCAGCCGGCTACGGCGAGCCCAGGCTGCGGCGCAGCCTGCTGCAACTCCTGGTCACGCTGGTGCCGTTCGTCGCCCTGTGGGTGGCGATGAGCCTGACCGCCGACGGCGCCTACTGGCTGACCCTGCTGCTGGCGGTGCCGGCGGCGGCGTTCCTGATCCGGCTGTTCATGATCCAGCATGACTGCGGCCACCGGTCGTTTTTCCGGTCGGCGCGCCTGAACGACATGCTGGGGACGGTCATCGGGGTGCTGACGCTGACCCCGCACGGCTACTGGCGCAAGGCCCACAACATGCACCACGCCACCTCCGGCCACCTGGAGAGGCGCGGGATCGGCGATATTTCTGTGCTGACGGTCCGAGAATACCAGGCGCTGCCGCGGTGGCGGCGGCTGGCCTACCGGATGTACCGTCACCCGGCGGTGTTCCTGGGGATCGGCCCGATCTACGTGTTTGTGTTCAAGTACCGCCTGCCGCTCGACCTGCTGGGCCGGCACCGTGAGATGATCCCGGGCGTGATCGCCACCAACATCGCGATCGGCGGCCTGGCGGTTGTCCTCGGCCTGTGGATCGGCTTCCTCGAGGTCGCCATGGTGCATGCCCCGATCATCCTGCTGTCGGCCCTGGCCGGGGTCTGGCTGTTTTACGTGCAGCACCAGTTCGAGACCACCTACTGGCGCCACGACGGCGCCTGGGACTTCCACGAGGCCGCGGTCCACGGCAGTTCCTTCTACGACCTGCCGCAGCCGCTGCGCTGGCTGACCGCCGACATCGGCATCCACCACATCCACCACCTGTCGAGCCGGATCCCGAACTACCGCCTTGCCGAGTGCCTGAAAGACAACCCGGAGATGCGGAACGTCGGGCGGCTCACCCTGCTCGGCAGTCTGCGATGCCTTCGCCTGGCATTGTGGGACGAGGATTCCGAGCGCCTGATCGGGTTTCGTGCCCTGCCGAAGCCGGCCGCCACAGCCGCCTGAAGGCATCGCGCCGGCGGCGAAATCCCACCGCTTGCCGCCGGCGGTTCTGGTATCGTGCAGTCCCTTGTCCGACCGCCGTCGAGGACCGCATGTGCCGCTGGCTGGCCTATCTCGGTGCCCCCCGTTATCTCGAATCGCTGGTCACCGAGCCGGCCAACTCGCTGGTCCGGCAGTCGCTGAACGCCCAGCGTGGCACGGTGCCGACCAACGGCGACGGCTTCGGCCTCGGCTGGTATGGCGACCGCGAGGTCCCCGGCGTCTATCGCGAGACCCTGCCGGCCTGGAACGACCGCAATCTCCGCTCGTTGTGCCAGCAGATCCGCTCGCCGCTGTTCTTTGCCCATGTCCGGGCCTCGACCGGCACCGCCACCACCCGGGCCAACTGCCATCCCTTCGTGGTCGGCAACTGGCTGTTC
>CBDHEC010000021.1:0-29490 GCA_965261975.1 Alphaproteobacteria bacterium | reverse complement strand
GGCACGGTGAAGATATCGTTCAGATACATGGCAATCGGGTCGTCCATCTTCTCGCCGATGGCGAACGCCGCGCTCGGCGTCGTCGGCGTCAGGATCACGTCGCAGCTCGCCCAGGCGGCGCGGAAATCATCGGCGATGCGCGTGCGCACCCGCTGGGCCTTCAGGTAATAGGCGTCGTAGTAACCGGCCGACAGCACGTAGGTGCCGATCATCACCCGGCGCTGGACTTCGGCACCGAAGCCTTCGGCGCGGGTCCGCTCATAGGTGTCGGCGAGGTCTTCCCCCTCGACCCGCAGGCCGTAACGCACACCGTCATAACGGGCCAGGTTCGAGGAGGCCTCCGCCGGGGCCACGATGTAGTAGGCCGGCAGCGCGTATTTCGTATGTGGCAGCGAGATGTCGACGATCTCGGCCCCCGCATCGCGCAGCCAGTCGATCCCCTGCTGCCATAAAGCCTCGATCTCGGGCGGGGTGCCGTCCATCCGGTATTCGGCGGGCACGCCCACGCGTAGACCCCTGACATCCCCGGTCAGCGCAGCGGCGAAATCGGGCACCGGCTGATCCACGCTGGTCGAATCCTTCGGGTCGTATCCGGCCATGGCCTGAAGCATGAGGGCCGAATCCTCGACCGTGCGGGCGAGCGGCCCGGCCTGGTCGAGGGAGCTGGCAAAGGCGATCACGCCCCAGCGCGAGCAGCGCCCGTAGGTGGGTTTCATGCCGACGATGCCGCAGAAGGCGCCCGGCTGACGGATCGACCCGCCCGTATCGGTGCCGGTCGCGCCCGCCGCGATCCGCGCGGCGACGGCCGATGCAGAGCCGCCCGACGATCCACCGGGCACCAAATCCTTGCCCGCCGAATCGCCAGACTCGGCTTTCCACGGGTTGATCGTCGGCCCGTAATGGCTGGTGATATTCGCCGAGCCCATCGCGAACTCGTCCATGTTCACCTTGCCAAGCATGACGGCGCCCGCGTCCCACAGGTTTTGCGTGACGGTCGATTCATAGCGCGGCTCGAAGCCGTCGAGGATGTGGCTGCCGGCCGTCGACAGCACGCCTTCGGTGCAGAACAGGTCCTTGATCGCCAGCGGGATGCCGTCCAGCGGCCCCGCAGTTTCGCCCTTCGCGCGGCGCGCGTCCGACGCGTCGGCCATGTCTTGCGCGCGCTCCGGGGTCTCGGCGGTGTAGGCGTTGAGCGCCTTCGCGTCGGCCATCGCCGACAGATACGCATCGGTGAGTTCCCGTGCGGTGAACTCGCCCGCGGCCAGGCCCTCGCCCGCCTTGGCAATGGTAAGGTCGGTCAGCGCAGCCATTATTCGACCACCTTTGGCACGGTGAAGAAGCCGTCCGCCGGATCGGGCGCGTTGGCCAGCACCTCTTCCTGGAGGTTGCCGTCATTCATCTCGTCGGCGCGCAGGCGCTGCACCATATCGACCACGCTGGTCATGGGTGCGACACCTTCCGTGTCGACTTCCTCAAGCTGTTCGATCCAGCCGAGAATGTTGTTGAGCTCGTCGGCAAGCGGCGCCAGTTCCCCGTCATCGACGTGGATTCTGGCGAGCCGCGCAATGCGACGAACGGTGTCGGTATCGAGCGCCATAAAAGACCGGTGCGTTGCAGTTCGGAAACGGCGCGGAAGCTATCACCGCGACGGGAACGCGGCAATCACCTGATTGCGGCCGTCGTCTGCACCGTTTGGTCCGGCACGGATTCCGGTGGTGGCGCGTCATTCGCCCGATCGACGTCCCGCGACAACGATACTTCCGTGATGTTGGCGCCGTCAGACTCGCAGACAGGCAGGCAGACGGTGATCCATGTGCCCGTGTCGGCTTCACTTTCGATGTTCAGCGTCCCACCCAGATTTGTGACGATCCTGTCGGCGATTGTGAGACCGAGCCCGGCACCGTCGGCCTCGCGGGACAAACCGCTCCAATTCGCATGGAAGGGTAAACGTGCCTGTTCGATCTGATCCTTAGTCATGCCGATGCCGGAGTCTTTGATTATGACGGACACGAAGCCAGCTGCCGCGGCTTCGAATGTGACACTCACGCTCCCGCCCGCAGGCGTGAATCGGGCGGCATTCGACAACAGGTTCTCGAACACCTGGCCCAGCTTCTCCTTGTCACCCCGAACCGGATCCTGGCGGGGTTCGTCTTGCACAGACAAGGTTATAAGGCTCTTGTCGAACGCAGGCCGAACCGTTGTGACGGCCGAACGCACCACGTCGCGCAAATGCAGGGGCTCGTGCTCCATCTCAAACTCGCCGAGTTCGAGCGCGGTCAGGTCGAGAATTGATGACACCACCCGCGTCATATGCAGTCCGCTGTCATGAATGGCATCCGCCCAATCGGCGGTTTCATCGTCCTTCGCATTTCGACTGCCATCTGAAATCAATTGGGCAAAGCCGACGATGGCGTTGAGCGGCGTCCGCAGCTCGTGACTCATCAGGGACAGGAATTCGGACTTCGCCTGGTCGGAGGCCTCGCTCTCGGCCGCGCGCGCCGCGAATTTCGCTGCCTGGCGGTCGCGCCGGACGATGGTCGCATGACCAAACGTCACAAGCGCAACCATCAGAAAATAGAGGACAAACAACGGCACACCCACGACGAGAGCCGTGTTGTGCCGCGTCGCGATGATCGGCGCGATCAGGCCGCTCACATCCGACTGCACCTCGAAAACGCCGCCGGCAGCGCCCAGATCCGTCGTCAAAGCATCGACCCGGATCATCGTCGACAGGAGGTCCATGTCGCCGCTGCCATGCGGGTGCCCCGCATCACCCGGACCGTGGCCCCCGAAACCCGTATGTATCAGCTCGCTGAAAGCACCATCCGCCTGCGCCTTGGCGAAACACTCGCAGGCCGAGACGTCTTCCCCCAGCTGTTCGGAATCCATCGAAAACAGCGTGATGCCCTGACTGTCGTAAATTTTGACATTCACGACATTCGTGTCTTTCAGGCTGGCTTCGATACTTGGCTGCAAACCCGAGCGGCGAAGCGCGATTGGCAGCAACTCCGGGGCGTCGCCGACCCCCATCGCCAGCAGATAGGAGATCGGGTCGGCATGGGCGTTCGCCAGCGTACGCGCGATCCCGGCATTCTGAACTTCTGCGGCACGTACGAGCGCGTTGGTCGCGCCCGCCTGTTCGGCGCGCAAAACCAGAAACCCGATAATCAGGAAAACCGGCGCGGCAATCAGCGCAAAGCCGATCGGGATGCCGAATCGCCCCAAACGAACAAAACCGGCTAGGCGGCGTGGTGAGACGCCTGATGGGTTGGAGCTCAGGGACCGCATGGCGGCAAAACACTCCTACAACTGGATTGCTGCGCCTCCCCCGAGGTGCCTCAATTGTATCTAAGAAAATTCTTATATTCAAGGTATCATTGTGTTCGTTAACGAAACCTGACCGCTCGACCCGAGGACCGCGGAAACCAGTACTTTCCCCGCCATCTCCGGAAAAGCATCCGTCCACCAATGGACACATCGGCGCTCTCCGCCTAAACAGTTTTCATGCCGATCCTTGAGCCCAGTGACATGAAAGCCGCCCTGGCGCCCCGCGGGCGTTTGCTCGGCTTCGACCTCGGGACCAAGACCATCGGGCTGGCGGTCTCGGATTCCATGCTCATGGTATCCTCGCCGCTTGAGACCCTGCGCCGCACGAAGTTCACCGCCGATGCGGAAAAACTTCTGGCGCTGATCGCCGAAAAGGAAGTCGGCGGGCTGGTCCTGGGCCTGCCCCGCAACATGGACGGCTCGGAAGGCCCCCGCGCCCAATCCACCCGCGCGTTCGCCAACAACATGGCGGGCAAGGTCGACCTGCCCATTACCTTCTGGGATGAACGCCTGACCACGGCCGAGGCCGAACGGGTGCTGATCGATCAGGCGGACATGAACCGCAAGCGCCGCGGCGAGGTGATCGACAAGATGGCCGCCTCGATCATCCTCCAGAACTTCCTCGATTTCCTGCGGAACAGCTGATGAGCGACAAAGCGGACACCGAAGAATTCCCGGAGATTACCATCGGCCCCTCGGGGTCGAAATTCGCCACGACCATGCTGTTCACATGTGCCATGACCGGCGGGGCCTATTGGGTGGTGTTCCGCATTCTGACCGGCGCGAGCGGGCAGGACGTCACCGCGCTGCCCCTCCTGATCTGCGGCGTCGGGGGAATTGTCGCGACGATCTGGATATTGCTGGGCCTGCACGCACGGATGTGCGGACAACCTCAGTTCAGGATCGATAAAACGGGCATTTCGGACCCGTCAGACCGGTTCTCCATGGGCGCGATTTCATGGGACGAGATCCGCGACGTGCGCGGCATGCCCCACAAGCAGGTGGTCTGGGTGCTGGTGGACGACAAGAAGGCCATCATGGCGCGGATGCACCCCCTGCGCCGCGCGGTCATCTGGTTCGATTCCGCCTTCGCGAAAAACATCATCAAGCTCAACACCTGGCGCCTGGATATCAACCGCGACCACCTGCTGGGCATCCTGGCGCACTACCACCGCCGTTTCGGAAACCCGCGGCCATGAGCCGAGGCAATGACTTCCCGGAGCTTGTGATCCACCCGACCCGGTCGAAGACACTGGCAACCGTCTTCGGCTCGCTGATGTTTTCCGTCGCGGCGGTGTTTTTCCTGCTGACCCCGGATGTCTACGCCCGCCTGGTCGGGGCGGCCGCCCTGATCGCCTTCGGGGCGAGCACCGTCTACGCCACCTATCGCCTGATCTCGAACGCGCCGGTGGTGGTGCTCAACCAAGACGGCCTGTTCGACAACGCCTCGCCCTTCGCCGTCGGCTGGATGGATTGGTCCGAGATCGAACGCATCGCGCCCCGGCGTACCTATCTGGCACGACTGATCGGCGTGGTGCCCCGTGATTCCGGCGCGATGTTCGCCCGCGTGCCGCCACACCGGCGCTGGCTGGTGCGCCTGCTGGCCGGGGTCTCCCAATCGCCGATCAACATTCCGGCCACCTTCCTCGGCCGCCGACTGGACGAGGTACAGCACGAGGTCGAACGCTATCATGACAAGTTTGGAAGATCGGCGTGATTCGCACGGCGGTCATCCTGACCCTGTCCGCGGCCTTCCTCACGACACCCGCCCACGCAAACGCCTGCGCCGAGGCCGACATCACGATCAGCGCGCCGCCACTATCGGCAAGCGACAGGCGGGCCTTCGTCGAGAAGTTCCGGGCCGCGCTGACCAGTTTCTGCGCGTGGTGGGACGGCGACTTCGCCGGGCCCTACCGGATCGAGATCGAGGACAGCCGGGGCACGTCGATGGCCCTGATCCCGGCCTGGCGCGGGAACCACGGCCAGGTGATCTTCCGGATGCGCACGATCCGCCAGGGCATCTCGCCGATCACCCACGAGATCGTCCACGCCGTGGCCCCCAACGGCAACAGGTTCCTCGCCGAAGGCCTGGCGACCCATGCCCATGACGCGCTGGGCGGCCAGGCGGCATTCCCCAATTTCGGCAACGACCTGCACACCCGTGCGCGTCCCTTCGTTGCAGATGCGGACATGCCCGCACTCGAACGGCTGCCGGTTCCGGCCCGGCTGCAACTGCCCGACCTGCAACCCCAGGGCGCCTACCTCGTCGCGGGGTCATTCGTGCGCTTCCTGATCGAGACTCATGGTTTGGAAAAGTTCCGCGCGCTCTATGCCACGACGCCGCTGGTTGAGCGCGGCCGCTTCGCGGGCCTGCCCAAGCGGTGGCATGAAATATACGGACAGTCGTTCACCGACCTCGTGGACGCCTGGCGGGTGGAGGTATTCGGCTAGGCGCCGATATCGAGCCCACGCACCTCGGCCAGATGGCCGAGCTTCACATAGATAACGCAGCCCGTGTCGCTGAACGGCGCGTGGCGCGTGCCCGGCGGGCTGCGCAGCCAGGTGCCCTGGGGGTAGCGGCCATGTTCATCGGCAAGCTCGCCCTCGAGGACCAGGATTTCCTCGCCCCCGGCATGGCCGTGCAGGGGCATGGACGTGCCCGGCGCCATGCGGAACATCATCACCCGCTCCGGCCCGTATTCATGCAGCGGCAGGATATCGACTCCCTCCACATTGGTCGGCTGCCAGTCCCCGTTCGCCGTGTCGACGCGAACGAAATCCTGGTCGTCGGGGTCCATCTGCCAGAGTTTCACCAGAATGGTGCAGCCACCCTCGCTCGACGGGGTGTGGGCCGAGCCGACCGGGTTGCGCACATAATATCCCGGGCCGTAGTCGCCATGCTCGTCAGAGAAGACGCCTTCGAGGACGAGGAACTCCTCACCGCCGGTGTGGGTATGGGGCGAGAAAGAACTGCCGGGCGCGTATCGTACAATGCTGGTGGCGCGCGCCACCTCGTCGCCGACCCGGTCGAGCATACGCCGGTCCACGCCGGCCAACGGTGACGCTATCCAGTCCAGCGCATTGGTATCGACCAGCACCCGCTGGGAAAAATCGGCATTCACTTCCATATGCAAAGCTCCTCAACGGAACCTATGCGCGAACCGCCGGAATTCAATCCCAGACTTTCCAGGGCGCGTCGCCCGCATCCCACATCGCCTCGAGCTGATTTTTCTCGCGCAGGGTATCCATGGGTTGCCAGAAGCCCTCATGCTGCCAGGCGGCGAGCTCCCCGGCTTCCGCCATACCGTTGAGCGGCGCCTGCTCCCAAACGGTGGTGTCGTCCGCGATCAGGTCGAGCACGCTCGCCTCGCAGACGAAGAACCCGCCATTGATGGTGCCGCCGTCGCCGCGCGGTTTCTCGGCAAAACGCGTCACGCGGTCACCGTCGATCTCGGCCGCCCCGAAGCGCCCGGGCGGGCGCACCGCGGTCATGGTGCAGCGCGCGCCCTGCGCCTTGTGAAAGGCCACGCTGGCCGCCACGTCGACGTCGGCAACGCCGTCCCCATAGGTCAGACAGAAGGGTTCATCGTCCAGATGCTCGGCCACACGAGCGATACGTCCGCCGGTCTGGGAGTCCGCCCCGGTATCGACCAGGGTCACCGTCCAGGGTTCCGCGGCCATGTTGTGATAGCGGATCTCATTGGTCGCGAGATCGACCGTCACATCGGAGGAATGCAGCACGTAGTTGGCAAAATATTCCTTGATCAGGTAGCCCTTGTAGCCGAGGCAGATCACGAAATCCGTGATCCCGTGATGGCCGTAGATCTTCATGATGTGCCACAGGATTGGCCGGCCGCCGATTTCGATCATCGGCTTGGGCCTGACCTCTGTTTCCTCGGCAATGCGCGTCCCGCGCCCGCCCGCCAGTATTACCGCTTTCATCATCCGGTCTCCCACTCGGCAGCCCGTTGGCCGCCCGGTTCCGTCATCGCCTTCTAGCAGAGCGGCGGGTGCGTCGCCAGAAATCGGACGTCATTCTTGCCCCGGTGCATAACAACGCCTTGCAATTTCGTGAGTCTCGTCCCTATATTCCCGCTTTAATGACTGCAGCCACCACAGGCCTCTCCGCTCCCGATCAGCCAGCGGAATCCCCATTTCCACATCGTCATCTGTTGGGCATCCAGGATCTGTCTCCGGACGAGATCACCTACCTGCTCGATTTGTCGAACAGCTACGCGGAACATAACCGCGCGCGCGGGCCAAAATTCGACCTGATGCGCGACAAGACGCTGATTAACCTGTTCTTTGAAGATTCGACGCGCACCCGTACCAGCTTCGAGCTGGCGGGCATGCGGCTCGGCGCGGATGTCATCAATATCGCCGTCGCCAACTCCTCCATCAAGAAGGGCGAGACGATCGTCGATACGGCGATGACCCTGAACGCCATGCATGCCGACGCGCTTGTCGTCCGGCACTCCAACGCAGGGGCGGTGAAGCTCTTGTCGGAGAAAGTGAACTGCGCGGTCATCAATGGCGGCGACGGCAGCCACGAGCACCCCACCCAGGCGCTGCTCGATGCGCTGACGATCCGGCGCCACAAGGGAAGTCTGCAGGGACTGCTGGTGGCGCTGTGCGGCGATGTCGCCCATAGCCGGGTCGCACGATCGAATATCTACCTGCTGCAAACCATGGGTGCGCGGGTGCGGGTCATCGCCCCGCCGACCCTGATCCCGTCGGCCATGGAACGGCTCGGCGTCGAGGTGTTCCACGACATGCGCGCCGGCCTGGAAGGCTGCGACATCGTGATGATGCTGCGCCTCCAGCGCGAGCGCATGGAAGGATCCTTCGTGCCGTCGGTGCATGAGTATTTCCAGTTCTACGGTCTCGACTACGACAAGCTGAGCCATGCCAAGCCCGATGCCCTGATCATGCACCCCGGCCCCATGAACCGCGGTGTGGAGATCGACTCCGATGTGGCCGACGACCTCGACCGCTCCCTGATCCGCGAACAGGTCGAAATGGGCGTCGCCGTGCGCATGGCCTGTCTCGATGTCCTCACACGCAAAAGGCTTGTGGGCACCCCATGACTGGCAAGGTTGCTTATATCAACGCCAGGGTGATCGACCCGGCGTCGGGCCTTGATGCGCCCGCCACTGCCAAGGGCGGGGTCCTGACCGACGGCACCCGCATCATGGCGATCGGGCCGGACATATTCGCGACCGGTACACCGGCCGGCACGGAGGTTGTCGATTGCGAGGGCGCGGTCCTGACCCCCGGCCTCGTGGATATGCGCGTCGATTTCTGCGAACCGGGCAACGAGCACAAGGAAGACATCGAGAGCGGCAGCCACGCCGCCGCAGCCGGTGGCGTCACCGCGGTCGTCACCCTGCCCGACACCGACCCGGCGATCGACGATGCCTCGGTCCTCGAATTCGTGGCCCGGCGCGCGCGCGATGTGAAATTGGTCAAAGTGTTCGCCTACGCGACCGTGACGCGCAACGCCGACAGCAACGAGATCGTCGAGATGGGGCTGATGAAGCAGGCCGGCGCGGTCGCCTTCACAAATGGGCGCAGTGCGGTCGCCAATGCCAAGACCCTGTCGCGCGCGCTCAAATACGCACAGGCCTTCGACGCGCTGATTGTCCAGCATCCGGAGGAAGCGAGCCTTTCGAACGGCGGCGTGATGCAGTCCGGCGAGCTGGCCACGCGGCTCGGCCTTCCCGGCATTCCGCGCGAGGCGGAAACGATCATGATCGACCGGGACCTCGCGCTGGTGAAAATGACCGGCGGGCGCTACCACGCCGCCCACATCTCCACGGCGGAATCAGTGGCGAAGATCCGGTCGGCCAAGGCCGACGGCATGCGGGTAACCTGCGATACAGCACCACCTTACTTTGCGCTCAACGAGCTGGCCGTCGGCGAATACCGGACCTTCTCCAAGCTTTCGCCGCCGCTACGCACGGAAGACGACCGGCAGGCGATCGTCCAGGGACTTGCCGACGGCACGATCGACTGCATCGCCTCCGACCATCTGCCCCAAGACCAGGAATCCAAACGGCTGCCATTCGAGCAAGCGGAGTTCGGTGCCGCGGGCCTCGAGAGCCTGCTCGCCCTTACCCTGGAGCTGGTCCACAACGGCCATCTCGAAATGTCGGCAGCACTGGCCAAGGTGACCGCGCGCCCGGCCGAGCTCCTGAACCTGCCGGTCGGGCGGCTGCATGTGGGCGGGGCCGCCGATATCGCAATATTCGACCCCGAGCGCCCCAGCCGCATCGAGCCGGACAACTTCGTTTCCAAGTCGAAAAACTCACCCTTCGACGGACGGCTCGTTCAAGGCCGCGTGATCCGCACCATCGTCGACGGGCGAACCATCTATACTGACGCGTCTTAAACCCAGCCCGGGGAAACACGCATGGTCGAAGACGGCGCCAGTCCGATCATCTTCTACTGGAGTATTTTCCAGGCGACCTTCTCGGTCCCCGACTGGAAGAACCTGATCTATGGCTGGCAGGTGTTTCTGCCGCCGATCCTGGGCGCCTACATACTCGGCAGTATCCCGTTCGGCCTGATCCTGGCCAAGCTGGCCGGCAAGGGTGACCTTCGCCAGATCGGCTCAGGCAATATCGGCGCAACCAACGTCCTGCGCACAGGCAGCAAGAAACTCGCCGCCACGACGCTGCTTCTGGATGGTGCGAAGGGCTATATCGCCGTTCTCGTGCCCTACATGCTTTTTGGTCCCGACGTCACATTCTTTACCGCGCTGGCAGTCGTCCTCGGCCATCTGTTCCCCGTCTGGCTCGGGTTTCGTGGCGGTAAAGGCGTCGCCACGACACTCGGTGTCCTCCTCGGCCTGGCCTGGCCGCTGGGCATGGCCGCGCTGGGCACCTGGATTCTCGTGGCGCTGATTTTCCGCTACTCCTCACTCTCGGCCCTGTTCGCCGTCGCGCTTGCCCCGGCCTATGCCTGGTGGCTCGGCGAACCGCAAGCCGGCGGGATTGCCATCTTCCTGGCCCTGCTGGTCTGGATCCGCCATGTCGGTAACATCCGGCGGCTCGTGAAGGGCGAGGAATCGCGCATCAAACTCAAGCGCTCCGGCACAGCGAGTTGACCGTCCCGCGTCGCGGGGGTCATCCTCGCGGGCGTGGACGAGAAGCCGATATCACAAACGGAACGCCGCGACCGGCTGCGCCTGATCCGGACCGAGAGCATCGGGCCCGTGACCTGGCGCGAATTGATGGATCATTTCGGGTCCGCCGGCAACGCGATTGACGCTCTGCCCGACTTTGCGCGCCGCGCGGGCAAACAGAAGATTCACATCAGCAGTAACGATGATACGGATGCGGAACTGGCACGGCTGGCCGAACTGGGTGCCCGGACCATCACCCTGGGAGAACCCGACTACCCATCCGCGCTCGCGGCCATCGATGACGCGCCACCTGTCATCTCCGTACGCGGCGATATTTCGGCGCTCGCCAGAACCGGCATCGCCATTGTCGGCGCGCGCAACGCATCGGCGAACGGCCGCAGGCTCGCGGAACTTCTCGCATCCGAATTATCGAGTGATCGGGATGTCGTCATCGTTTCGGGCCTGGCGCGGGGGATCGATACGGCCGCACATGGCGGATCGATCGCCGACGGTGGTGCGACAATCGCCGTCATGGCCGGCGGGGTCGATATCGTCTACCCGCCGGAAAACGAAGCCCTCTATCAAAAAATTATCGACACCGGCGCCATCGTCAGCGAGATGCCGCCAGGCCTGAAACCCAAGGCCCATCATTTCCCCCGACGCAATCGCATCGTGTCCGGCCTTTCGCTCGGCATCATCGTTGTGGAAGCGGCACAACGATCCGGCTCGCTGATCACAGCGCGTTTGGCCGGTGAGCAAGGCCGCGTGGTGCTCGCAGTCCCCGGCTCTCCGCTTGATCCACGTTCTTTCGGTGCGAACCATCTGATCCGCGATGGCGCCGTGCTGGTCCGCAATGCCGACGATGTGTTCGAGGCGGTGCGGCCAATGGTGACAGCGCCAAAAGAGCGGACCGAAACACGGGCATCCGCGCCCCAAACGCCGGTCTTCGACCTGGATTCGCCGGGCACCGACAGCCGCGAAACAGTGATTTCATGTTTGTCGCCCGAGCCCGTCGCGGTTGACGAAATCGTGCGGCGGTGCCAATTAACCGCCCCTGTCATCCGGACAATCCTGCTCGAACTCGAATTGGCGGGGCGTTTGGAACGGCATCCGGGCAACCGTGTTGCGGCCTGCTGACGAAATTCGGACCGCGCATAAACGCCCTTATGAGTAAACGAAGATTAAGCGGAATCCTCTCTGCATGAACGTCGTCGTCGTCGAATCGCCCTCCAAGGCCAAGACCATCAACAAGTATCTCGGTGATGCCTACACCGTGCTGGCCTCCTATGGACATGTGCGCGACCTGCCGCCGAAAGACGGCTCGGTCCGTCCTGATGAAGATTTCGATATGGACTGGGCGATCGATGCCCGCTCCGAGAAACAGGTCAGTGCCATTGTCGACGCACTCGACGGCGCCGAGATCCTCTATCTCGCGACCGATCCGGATCGCGAGGGCGAGGCGATCTCCTGGCATATCGAGCAACTCCTGCGCGACCGGGGCCTGCTGGACGACATCGACGTCAAACGCGTGGTGTTCAACGAGATCACGAAAGGTGCGGTTCAGGATGCCTTCAACCATCCGCGCAGCCTGAACAACGAACTTGTCGAGGCCTATCTCGCGCGGCGTGCGCTCGATTATCTCGTCGGCTTCAACCTATCGCCGGTGCTCTGGCGCAAATTGCCGGGTTCCCGATCCGCCGGCCGCGTGCAGTCGGTGGCACTGCGCCTCATCTGCGAGCGCGAGGCCGAGATCGAGGCTTTCAAGGCGCGCGAATACTGGTCCATCGAGGTCGGTTTGAACAACGCCCAGGGTTCACCCTACCAGGCGCGCCTCGTCGAACGGAACGGCCAGAAGCTCGAACGTTTCGACATTGCCGATGAAGGTGCGGCCAACGCCGCGAAGAGTGACGTCGAGGCCGCCAGCTTCAAGATCGCCTCGATCGAGAAGAAGCGCACCCGGCGCAATCCCCAACCGCCATTCACGACATCGACTCTTCAGCAGGAAGCCTCGCGCAAGCTCGGCTTTGGCACATCCCAGACCATGCGGGTGGCCCAGCGTCTCTACGAAGGTGTCGAGATTGACGGCGAGACCGTCGGCCTTATCACTTACATGCGAACCGACAGTGTCACGCTGAGCCAGGAAGCCATCGCATCCTGTCGAAACATAATTGATCAGGATTTCGGCGGCGACTATCTGCCGGAGAAACCTCGCGTCTACCGCACCAAAGCGAAAAACGCCCAGGAAGCCCATGAAGCGGTTCGTCCAACCGATCTGTCCCGTCGCCCGGCAAGCCTGAAAAACACGCTCGATAGCGACCTGTTCCGGCTCTACGAACTGATCTGGCGCCGGACGATGGCCTCGGAAATGGCCGAAGCCCAGATCGACCGCGTCGCCGTGGATCTGCGCTCCGCAGACTCGCAGCTGGCGCTGCGGGCCAACGGTCAGACCGTTGCCTTCGACGGTTTCCTGAAGCTGTACCGCGAAGACAAGGACGATCCGACAAACGGCGACAGCGAAAACAGCGACAGCGACGACGAACGCCGCCTGCCGCCGCTCGACGAAGGCGAAGCCGCCGCCGTCCGCGAGGTCACGCCGGAACAGCATTTCACCCAGCCGCCGCCGCGTTATTCCGAGGCAAGCCTCGTCAAGACGATGGAAGAACTGGGAATCGGCCGCCCCTCGACCTACGCGTCGATCATCCAGGTCCTGCAGGACCGGAAATATGTCCAGCTCGACCGCAAGAGGTTCATGCCGGAAGATCAGGGCCGCCTCGTCACCAGTTTCCTGAGCAGCTTCTTCGAACGCTATGTGCAGTATGATTTCACGGCGCAGATGGAAGAACGCCTGGATGACATCTCCGGCGGGCGCATCGACTGGAAAGCCGTCCTGCGCGAGTTCTGGCAGGATTTCTCGAGTGCCATCGACGGCACCGCAGAGCTGCGAGTCCGATCCGTACTGGACACGCTCGACGAAGAACTCGGGCCACATTTTTTCCCGACCCGCGAAGACGGCACTGATGCACGTGTCTGCCCTGCCTGCAGCGAGGGTCGGCTTGGGTTGCGTCTGGGCAAGCATGGCCCGTTCGTGGGGTGCTCCAACTATCCCGAGTGCAAGTACACCCGCAAACTCGCCGTCGACGGCGGTGACGACGAGACAGCCGATCTGGCCAACGGCCCCCGCGAACTCGGCAAGGACCCTGAGACCGGCAAGGATGTGACCCTGCGCAAGGGCCCCTATGGCCTGTATGTGCAGCTCGGCGAACCCGAAGGCGAAGGCAAGAAGGCGACCAAGCCAAAACGCACCTCGATCCCCGACGGCTACACGCTGGATGAAATCGAGCTTGAGCTCGCGCTGGGCCTGCTGGCCCTGCCGCGTGACATCGGCCCCCACCCCGAGGATGCGGTCGTCATCCAGGCCGGGATCGGCCGTTACGGCCCGTATGTTAAACATGGCACCGTCTACGCCTCGCTACCCGATCCGCGGGAAGTTCTGACCGTCGGCCTCAATCGTGCCGTCACGGTCCTTGCGGAAAAGGGCAAGGGACGTCGCGGTCGCGCAGCACCACTCAAGGAGCTGGGCAACCATCCCGACGACGAAAAGCCGGTTACCGTGCATGACGGCCGTTATGGCCCCTATGTGAAGCACGGCAAGATCAACGCCACGATCCCCAAGGCGGTCGACCCGCAGGATGTGACCCTCGAAGTGGCGGTCGAGTTGATTGCGGCCCGGGCGGCAAAAGCCAAGGCAGCTCCGGCAAAGAAGAAACCGGCGAAGAAACCCACCAAGAAAAAGGCGGCCGCAAAGAAAAAGAGCACGGCGAAAAAGCCAGCCGCCAAGAAAGCTGCCGCCACCAAGGCAGACCCCGCGCCGAGCGCGGACTAGCCGAACGGCTTGGCCAAACGCAAATCAAGCGAGGCGGAAGCGGGCAGCCTGCCCGATGAACAGGCGATTCTGGAGTTCCTCCGTGCCGGCGCCGACGCCCAGCCCACTCGTGAAATCGCGCGCCATTTCTCGCTGAAGGGCGCCCAGCGTACCGAATTGCGCCACCGCCTTCGTGAACTCGAGGATTCCGGTCGCATCGAGCGGGTTCAGGGACGGCGCTGGCGGCTTGCCGACGCCCTGCCCCCGGTCGCGGTGCTCGAGGTCGTGGCTATCGATGCCGACGGCGAGCTGCAGGTCAAACCCGTCGATCACCGCGCTGACACGGCGCCACCCGAGATCGAGGTCCTTCGCGCACCACGCAGCATGGCCGCGCCCGGACCCGGCGACCGCTTTCTCGCACGGATGTCGCCCCGCGGCGACAACCGCTACACCGCGCAACCCCTGCGCGCTGCCCAGAGCGAAGCCGAGACGATCGTCGGCCAGCATCGGATCGGTCAGGACGGCGGCCGCATTCTTCCCCTCGAACGCGGCCGGCGTGACGAGTTTGCCGTGGCACCCACGAGCGACGTCGCGGCACAGGACGGAGATCTGGTCGTCATCGAGATTCTCACGGCCCGCCGCCAGGGCATGACCCAGGCGCGCATCGTCGAAAACCTCGGCGCCGGCGATGCACCCGGCGCGATCAGCCGGATTGCCATCCATCGGGCGGGCATTCCGGTGCGGTTCCCCGACGCTGTCGTCGCCGACGCCGAGGCGGCCCTGCCGCCGGTTCTGGGCGACCGCGTGGACCTGCGCGATTTACCGTTGGTCACGATCGACGGCGCCGATGCGCGGGATTTCGACGACGCCGTTTTCGCCGAGCCGGACACGACCCGAAGCACGGATGGCGGCTGGCACATCGTCGTCGCAATCGCAGATGTCGCCGCCTATGTCACGCCGGACAGCGCGCTCGACCGCGAGGCATACAAACGCGGCAACTCCGCCTACTTCCCCGATCTCGTCGTTCCCATGTTGCCGGAAGCCCTCTCGAACGGCCTGTGTTCGCTCCGCCCCGACGAAGACCGCGCCTGCTTGGCGGCCGACCTGTGGATCGGTCCCGGCGGCGATCTGCGATCGTTCAAATTTAGCCGCGGCCTCATGCGATCCGCCGCACGCCTGACCTACGAAGAGGTACAAGCCGCCCGCGACGCCAACACGGACCCGGTCGCGCCGGGTCATCTCGCCAATCTGTACGGTGCCTACAAGGCATTGTCGGAAGCGCGGCGCACCCGTGGTGCATTGGATCTCGAATTGCCGGAACGCCGGGTTGTCCTCGACGACGCGGGTCGGGTCTCGGACATCGTGCCGGTCATCCGGCTCGACAGTCACCGGCTGATCGAGGAATTCATGATTGCGGCGAACGTCGCTGCAGCGCGCGAGCTCAAAAAACGCGGGCAGCCGGTGATGTTCCGTATTCATGACGAACCGTCACTGGAAAAACTCGAAGACCTGCGCGAAGCCCTGGCGGGATTCGGGATCAAGATGAATCGCGGCGGCATATCGCGGCCGGGCGATTTCAACGGCATTCTCGCCCGGGTCCGGGGCGAGGCGCATGAAGGTTCCGTCAACGAGCTCATTCTCCGTGCCCAGATGCAGGCTGCCTACAGCCCCGACAATGTCGGTCATTTCGGGCTCGGTTTGCGTGACTACGCCCATTTTACCTCACCGATCCGTCGCTACGCCGACCTGCTGGTACACCGCGCCCTGATCCGGGGATTGGGTCTTGGTGATGGCGGTCTGGACGACAATCAGGCCAATCGCTTCGAGGAGCTTGGTGATCATATTTCAAAAACCGAGCGTCGCGCGGTGGTCGCGGAACGCGATGCCAATGACCGCTACACGGCCGCCTACCTCGCCGGACATATCGGTTCCAATTTCTCCGGCACCGTTCGCGGGATTACGCGCTCCGGGTTGTTCGTTGCCATCGACGACAAAGGTGCGGAGGGTTTCGTTCCCGCATCACGGCTACCGGGCGGGCGGCCTCGCTTCGACGCGCGCACGCAAACGATCGAATCCCCCGGTGGCGGCACCTATCGGCTGGGAGATGCCGTCGAAATTCGGGTCTCCGAAGCCGACGGATTGCGCGGCGCATCCATCTTTGACCTGATGGACAGCGGCTCGTCGTCTCACGAGAAAAGCAGACACGCCGCGCGCAAGGGCCGGTCCGGGCGCAAACGTCCCGACAAGCGCCACAAGAAGCGGCAGCGGCGGCGTTAACCGATTGGTACCGGTTTCCGTTACGATGTAGCCCGCCGACATCTGCCCTTTACCCGAACACCACGCGCGCGATATGTGAAGTATATGAACGACTTGAAGAAAAAGTTCATGTTGACCCGAAGGACCGGCTTGCTGGTCGTCGCGCTTGTTCTGGCGGCCTGTGTCCAGGCCGGTCCGGATGTAGATGCCGGATATTCGGACAGCTATAGCCGCGAAATGTTCGACACGGGTTACAGCTTTATCAACGACCGATACATCGCGGATGTGTCTCTTCGGGATCTGAGCCTGAGCGGGTTGGCCGGGTTGCATCAGATCGATTCCAATCTCGATATACGCCGCACAGACCAGAACATCGAAGTCCTCTATCGAAACCGGGCGGTCGGCCGTCTCGCCACGCCCCGAAGTGACGACCCGGAGGTCTGGAGCCAGACGACCGTCGAAGCAATATCGATCGCCCGTAAAGCCTCTCCTTCACTTGCCGACGCGCGCGCCGAGACTGTCTTCAAGGCTGTCTTCGATGGCGTGCTATCCCCGCTGGATAAGTTTTCGCGATATGACGATGCGGAGACCGCCAACGAAAAACGAGCCTTTCGTGACGGGTTCGGCGGGATCGGCGTGACGATCGCCAAGGAAGAAGCCGACGCGCTGATCCTGTCTGTCACCCCGGGAGGCCCGGCGGCAAAGGCCGGCATACGCGATCAGGACCGGATTACCCATGTCGGGGGAGAGTCGATCGCGGGCTGGAAGCAGCGCCAGCTCATCGAGACCCTTCGCGGACCGGTCAACAGTCCCGTCAGCTTCACGATCGCGCGCAAGGGAAGCCCCGCACCGATACCGGTCGTGGTCGTACGACAGCATGTGGTGCCCGAGACCGCAGAAACCCGGCGCGAAAACGGCATCGCGATCATTCGCCTGATCGGCTTCAATGTCGATTCCGCCAAGGATCTTCGCCGCCTCGTGCAACAGGAGATGCGCAGCCCCGACGGCCCGCCGACGGGTTTTGTTCTCGACCTTCGCTCGAACCCGGGCGGTCGGCTGGATGTGTCTATCGACGTGGCGGACATCTTCCTCGAAAACGGTAACATCATTGCCACCCGCGGTCGGCACCCCAACAGCCAGCAGGCGTTCTCCGCGTCCCAAGGAGACGCAGCCGGCCAGCGACCCATCGTGATCCTGATCAATGGCAATTCGGCCTCTGCGGCTGAAGTCGTTGCCGCGGCAATGCAGGACCACGGCCGCGCGGTCGTTATCGGCACCAACTCTTTCGGCAAGGGCACGGTGCAATCCGTGCTGCGCCTGCCCAACAACGGCGAGATCACCCTCACATGGTCACGAATCCTCGCACCATCCGGGTACAGGATTCATGAACTCGGGGTCCTGCCAACCGTCTGCACCCACGGTGGCGGTGACCTGAAATCCGCCGATGCGCTGGTGCCGGCCGTTCGCGATGGACAAAATGTTCTCGCCGGGCAGTTCGGAAACTGGCGCGCAACAGGCAACGCCGATACTGCCGACCGGGCCGGCCTGCGGCAAATTTGCCCGTCCGACGGGGGCGCACCCGATGTCGATGTCTCCCTGGCAACGGCGATAATCGGCGATCCCGGACTTTACGCGTCGCTTTTGCACCAGGGCGATACGTCCGTGGCGCACCGCTAATTCCCTTCACCGCTTGACTTGAGCGGGTTGCAAGGTATCTTCCCGGCCAGATTTAAAGCCTCAGGACAAAAACCATGGCGAAACCCGCTACCATCCTTGTGAAACTCGTCAGTTCGGCGGACACCGGTTACTACTATGTCACGAAGAAGAATCCGCGACAGAAGCCGGAGAAGCTAGAGATGCGCAAGTACGACCCGGTCGTGCGCAAGCATGTGACATTCAAGGAAGAGAAGATGAAATAGCAAGTTGGCACGCCTGGCCATGCCGGGCAGTCACGATGCAAAAAGCCGCCCTTTGGGCGGCTTTTTGCATGGCGCGATGTTAGCCACGGCACGCGGCCATCGAACTAGGCGTCGATAAATTTCTGTACCGTTTCGAGGAACTCGGAAACCGAGATCGGCTTGGCGATATATGCCTCGCAACCACCCTGCCAGATTTTTTCCTCATCGCCCTTCATGGCAAAGGCTGTCACGGCGATCACCGGGATATCCCGAAGTTTGTCGTCCTCTTTGATCCACTTCGTGACTTCCAGCCCCGAGACTTCCGGTAACTGGATATCCATCAAGACAAGATCGGGATGATGTTCGCGAGCCAGCTGGAGCGCTTCGCGGCCATCCTTTGTCTGGAGGGTGTCATATCCCTGCGCTTCCAGCAGATCGTGGAAGAGCTTCATATTCAATTCATTGTCTTCGACGATGAGTACGGTCTTGGACATGCCCAGCCTGACATAGTTTAAAAAATGCCGGGCCTTCCCCCACAGTTTTCCCCATGAGCCGTCCGTTCCCCCGACGTTGCGCGGACTCGCTATGAAAAATGGATAATAATGCTGCAAAAGTCCACAGCTAGCCTCGAGCCCCATCGACATGCGCATCGGAATTGATCTCGGCGGCACGAAAATTGAGGGCATCGTGCTCGATGCTTCCGGTGCCGAGATCGCACGCGCACGCCGCGACACCCCGCGCGGCGACTACACGGCGACCCTGGATGCGATTGCTCAACTGGTCGCGCAGATCGATCCCGCGCCGGATTCTGCCACACCCGTCGGGATCGGTATCCCCGGAACCATCTCCCCGGCCACCGGATTGATCAAGAATGCGAACTCGACCTGGCTCATCGGCCAGCCCTTCGATCGCGATCTCGCAAGCCATATCGGTCGCAAGGTGCGGGTCGCGAACGACGCCAACTGTTTTGCCATTTCCGAAGCGGCCGACGGCGCGGCACAAGGCGCCCAAACGGTCTTCGGTGTGATTATCGGAACCGGCGTGGGCGGCGGCCTGGTCCATGACGGCCGTATCCTGGTCGGTGGCAATGCCATCGCCGGGGAATGGGGTCACACCCCCTTGCCCTGGATGACGGAAGACGAATACCCCGGGCGCGATTGTTTCTGCGGTCGGCGCGGCTGTATCGAAACCTTTGTCTCGGGCCCCGCTTTCGAACGCGATCACGCGGCGCAGACCGGGAAGTCTATGCCGGCCGCGGACATCGTGGCGGCGTGCGACGCGGGCGACCCGGACGCCGCGGCATCCCTCGCACGCCTCGAGAGCCGGCTCGCGCGCAGCCTCGCGATGATCATCAACATCATCGATCCGGATGTGATCGTCCTCGGTGGTGGGTTATCGAATATCGATCGCCTCTATGCGCATCTGCCCGGCCTCATCGACGACCATATCTTCTCGGACATGATCTCGACCCCTATCCGCAAGGCGAAACATGGCGATTCAAGCGGTGTGCGGGGTGCCGCATGGCTCTGGCCTGCGGTCGACACCCCGGCATGAGCAAGAACAGCCAGGACGCACCTACGGGCCTGTGCCGCGATTGCGCGGCCGAGGTCCCTCATGGGACGCAACGTTGCCCGGCGTGCGGCGCTCCGCGGATCGTATCTCACCCGGAGCTCGACACATTGTCGATCGCACATATCGACTGCGATGCGTTCTACGCCAGCGTCGAGAAACGCGACGACCCCTCCCTGCGGGACAAACCGGTGATCGTGGGCGGCGGACGGCGCGGCGTCGTCTCGGCGGCCTGTTACATCGCCCGGATCAACGGTGTGCGCTCGGCGATGCCCATGTTCAAGGCGCTCAAGCTCTGCCCCGACGCAACGGTCATCAGACCGGACATGGATAAATACAGCGCGGTCGGGCGTGAAATCCGTGACCTGATGCGTGAAATCACCCCCCTCGTCGAACCGCTCTCGATCGACGAGGCCTTTCTCGACCTCACAGGGACGCAGAAACTCCATCACGCGAGCCCGGCAAGAACGCTCGTGCGGCTGATCAATCAAATCGAACGTGAGATCGGCGTCACCGCATCGGTGGGGCTCAGCTACAACAAGTTCCTTGCGAAGCTCGCTTCCGACATCGACAAGCCGCGGGGCTTCGCGATCATTGGCCGGGGCGAAGCCCTTACATTTCTCGACACGCTGCCGGTCACGCGGATCTGGGGTGTGGGCAAGTCCCTGCACCGCAAACTGACCGCCGACGGGCTGCACACCATCGGCCAGATACGCGCCCATGATGAAGCCCGGCTGATGAAGCGCTATGGCGCCATCGGTCAACGCCTGGCGCGCTTCAGCCATGGCGAGGATTCACGTGTCGTGACACCCCACTCGCTGCCCAAGAACCTGTCGAACGAGACCACCTTCTCGGAAGACATTGGCGACCCCGAAAGCCTTAGAAAACGCCTGTGGCCGGTGTGTGAAAAAGTCACGGACCGCATGAAGGCGCGCGATCTCGCCGGGCGAACGGCCACGCTCAAACTGAAATCCTCCCAATTCAAAACCCTGACCCGCTCCCAGGCGTTGCCGGCACCGACCCAACTGGCCGAGACCCTCTATCGCGCGGCCGTGCCCTTGCTCGACCGCGCGCTTGCCGCGGCGCCAACAGACAGCAAGTTTCGGCTCATCGGTATCGGCCTCTCGAACTTTACCGACCCGCTCGAGGCCGATCCGCCGGACCTCGCCGACCCGGACGCCGATCATCGCAAACGCATCGAAGCCGTCATCGATGAGGTTCGCGACAAGCTGGGGCATGACTCGATCGCAAAAGGACGGTCCATTCGTGGCGACCGTTAAACAAAGACTAGTTACAGTCCGGCAGCGGAATAAGCTCGAGATCGGTGAGCGTACCCGCGAAGGTAATACCTTTGAAACTTATGCTCATGTCTCTCAAAACGCCGTTCGCCTGTAGGGCAAGACTCATCTCGGAATCAGGCGTGCGACCAGGCTGCAGATGAGCCGTATCATCGAACAACTCTAGGTTAATCCGCCACCATCTATGATTGCTCAACTGACCAAAGCCGCCTGCCAGCCCCTCATCCGGGCGACGCGCGCTGCCGATGACTGTAGCTTTAGACAAGTAGAACATCGGTTCAACTTCGGTCCCATCGAACTCCGTCACTATCAGCGACCGTTCACCCCGGCTAGCTAGGTCAATGAGCGCCTTGTCGTACTCACCCGGAAACATGGTACCGCTAGGAATGTCGCCGACTCTCCCACTCGGAACTTGGTAGATGACCCGGCCAGGCATTCCTGGATCGCCCTTGGCAGCAACACCTTGGATACGCTCTTCAACCTCTCCGTCCCTCTGATGCACAGTTTGGAAGGAAAGAACCCTTCGGTCGTGTGACTCTAGCAAGCTGGTTGTCGAGGTCACCGACAAGCTTTGCCCCTGCCCGAACAGCAACTCGATTCTGCTCTGAACCCTGCGTCTCGAAGTATCACAGGTTTCGTGAAATTCCGTTTTCACCGTCGCAGTGGCGTCAACAATGCTTAGTTCGGGGTCTGCGCGAACGAGCCTTAAATCGTAGGTCGCGCGATGTGGTGCTAATTCGACATCAGCCAGCGCGGCACCTGTGAACACCGAGCCACACAACAGCGCACCCAGCGCCCAACAAATACGGCTAAAAATTCTCATAGGAAAACTCTATCCGAAAACCGATGAGTTCCGACAGAGTAATGAATGTGCGGTTGGACACTGGCTAATTACAGCGGGGCGGCGCGATTTCCTCGATCTCGACAAGCGCGGCAACCAGCGAAAACTCGCCATAATCGAACTCGAACCGGCGCACGACGCCATTGTCCTGCAGGATCTGGGTCATCTCGAATTCCGGCTCCTCATTGAGCCCCCTGCCGGCACTGCTCGCGAACATCGCCAGGCGTACCGACCACCATTTATGTGCGCTCAGTTCGCCAAAACCGTTCTCAGTGCCGTCCGCGGCGTCCCGCGCCTTGCCGAGAATGAGTGAGTTGGCCGCCATCGGCGCATTTTCCGGCTGGGAACCGTCGAAGTAATGACTGAAGGCACGCTTCTCGCCCTGCTCCGCGGCCTCGATCACGGCAATCGTGTGCTCGAAGGGGAATACCGTATCCGGGGGCAAATCCACCGCGACACCGCGTGGCTCCTTGTAGGTCGCGCGCCCCGCCTTCCCGGGCCCGGCCCTCTCGGCGGCCCCCTTGACCGCCTCGACCGTCTCCCCGCCGATCCGGGTTTCGGAATCAAAACTGAATAGGGTGCCGTCGAGTGCCTCGAAACTAGTCATCACGACTTCCGATTTAATCGGTTCGCCCTCACCCGGGGCCATGCTGACGACGAGGCGCTGGCTAGACGTCCAGCCGTCGCAAGCTCGGTTCCACTCCGCCACCATGCGACCGCGCGCATCGACGATCTGAGAGCCGGTCTCCACGCGACCGATACTGATCTCATAGAAGGCACGATGAGACGCATGGATCACGACCGCCCCGGCGCTGTCGGGAACCAGCAATATGGCCAACAACCCGCCGGCGAGCGCATTTCGAACGGTCTTGATGTGAAGGGTCACCATGAACCCATTGTAACCGGAAAATTACGGCGGATTCACATTACACAGTGAGTTGATTGCGGTGAGTTGATTGCGGCTATTTGACCCGGGTAACCGCACCATTGTCGGCCGGCGTGGTCACACCGGCGCTGGTGAGTTCCATCGGACCGCACGGCGGCAGGGTGCCATCTGCGTTACAAACCCTCAGAGCCCAGGCGTCCACGGCGCCCAATTGCCGGACAGTCGACAATGGAGCATCAACCAAAACCCGGTGCCAGGTCCGGCCGTCAACACGTGTCGAACGCACCTCCGCGCCCAGGGACGCATACCGGCCAGCCTGTTTCCTGGCGTTGTCGATGGATCCGAAACTGCCGACAACAGACATCACCTCGAATGGGTTGGACGATGTCGGCTCGTCAGACCCTTGCACGGCGGCCGGCACCGGGGATGGCGCCTGCGGCCGGGATAACGCGATTTCGTATATCGGCGTATTCAAATACGCCGGACGGGACTTCGGGGCGGCATCATCGAAACGCCCCGCGGAGATCTCTGCCTCGACCCTTGTCGCGGCCAATGGTGCAGTCGCCAAAGGCGCAAACGTTGCCGCCGGTTGACGGTCATCCACGGCCACCGTTCCGGGGCCGAACCCTTCGACGAATCCCGCGACCTCAACCGGCACCACAAGCGGGTCGTCAAACAGCGCGATATCGCTGCTGTCCTGCCATCTTTCCTCCACGGTCACAGTCGCATCGGCGATCTGCGGGCCTTCGGCCGTCTGGGTGTCGTCGATGTTCGCCTCGCAGAGCTCACGTCCCTGGACAACCCGAAACAAGGCGCAATCCTGTTGCGCGACTTCCGAGATTGCGTGGTCCGTAACGCTTTTGCCCGAGGCCAGATAACTGATCCCGTCCAACGCCCAGGACGCCACCGAAACCGCCGGCGGCAGCCCGCATCCGCCCAGGAAAAGCGGTATTCCAATCAAAGCCAGGTTCATTCGCATCGCAAGCCTCCCAAAGCTCGACCGGATACTGCCCCGGTGCGACTCGCGTTGCATAGGAAAAAATTAATAGATGCCCATAAAATACTAAATTTATTGACTTTTTTGCCCGAATCGACTGGTCGCGAACGAAGAATTAACCAGTTTTGTTGTTTATTTTCAACGCTTTATGAGATTTTTATGGTCGGTCAATATACCAAAATTTTCTCTATATAAACCAGACAGTTATGAGGCGTTCTGCGGACGACAAACAGGATCGCGTCCGGGAACGATTCCCTGCCATCAGCTAGCCGATATCGAGAACCACATTGCCGATATGCTTCGCCGCCTCGACCATCTCATGTGCTGCAACGATCTCCTCGAGCGGAAAACGCGCAGCGATGGTCGTGTTCAATGTCCCGTCGGCGAGCATCTTGTTGAGTGCCGCGACCCCTTCGTCGCGCTCGGCATCGGTGATCGAATAGACGATGAACCATTTGAGGTTCGCGCCCTTCACGATGAAATCCTGGGCCGGAACACTCGCCATGGGGTCGACCGTTCCATAGATGATGACGGTCCCGCGCGGCGCAAGAATCTGGCCGTAACTCGGCGCGTTTGCCGACAGGTTCAACTCGACGATCCGGTCCACACCCTTGCCGTCGGTCATGTCGAGAATCCGCGCCGTCACATCTTCGGTGCGATAGTTCACCACCTCGTCGGCGCCGGCCTGCCGCACATAGTCGGCCTTCTCGTCCGAGCTCACGGTGGTGATGACCCGGGCCCCATTCGCCTTGGCGACCTGGACCGCGTGGTCACCCACCGCGCCGGCGCCACCCTGGACCAGGATCGTCTGCCCGGACACATCACCGTCAAACATCACGGCCCGGTGGGCGGTAAGAAACGGGATGCCGAAACAGGCCGCCTCGGCCATGTCCGTGCCCGCCGGCAGATCGATGACATATTTCTCGGGTATGCAGATATATTCCGCCGCCGTGCCGAAGGGGCGCTGCCACTGGCCATTCATCAGCCACACGTCGCGCCCCACGCGACCCCCGTCCACACCGTCGCCGACGGCATAGATCGTGCCCGCACCATCGCTTTGGGGAATGATCAGCGGGAATGGAATCGCGCCACCGCGTCCGCGTAACCGTGCTTTCCAATCGGAAGGATTGACGCCCGATGTCGCGAGCCGCACCCGCACCTCTCCGGGACCTGGTTCAGGTGTTGGCTGCTCCCCGACCGTCAATACATCTTCGGCCGAACCCAATCGATCATAGAACGCTGCGCGCATGTTACTTCCCCCCGAAAACCGTGATTTGCAGCGCATGATACAGGTGTCGTCTGGCCCAACGCCAGCACCCCGGCGACAATCCGTCACTTACGGAGCGGCACCACCAGCGCTACGGTGTCGCAAATCACGTTGCGCCGCTGCCAACACAATCCGGGAACGACGATGTCCACATCGACCAATGATGACAGCCCGGCCGGCAAACGCATCCCCGACCACGAGCCCGTGCCCCGCTACCGGCGCTGGCAGGGCTGGCCGATCCTGTCCCAGGGCTTCCGTCCCTTCTTCCTGCTTGCCGGATTATGGGCCATCGTCTCCCTCCTGATCTGGATGCACGCCTTCCTGGGACTCATTGAAAGCCCGGGCGCGCTGGCACCGCTGGACTGGCATATCCACGAGATGCTCTTCGGCTATGGCACCGCCGTCGTTGCCGGCTTCATGTTAACGGCCATTCCCAACTGGACGGGGCGGCTCCCCCTGCAGGGCTGGCCGCTCGCCGCACTCGCCGGGCTGTGGGTCGCCGGGCGTCTCGCCATCTGGTTTTCGAACGGGCTCGGCCCGGTCGTGACGGCGCTGATCGACCTCGCCTTTCCGGTCGCCTTTTTTGCCATCGTGTTGCGGGAAATCACGGCCGGCAAGAACTGGCGGAACCTGCCGCTCGTCGGCGCCATCGGCGTCCTGATTCTGGCCAACGCACTCAGCCATACCGGTCATGCAGGGGTCGCGGCCTTCGGTCTTGACGCCGAACCCGTCGGCACCCGGTTGGCGCTGGCACTCTTCGCGGTGCTGATCACGCTGATTGGCGGGCGCGTGGTCCCCAGCTTCACGCGCAACTAGCTGGCCAAGTCAGGGCACACGCGCTTGCCGGCTCCCTTCGGGCCCACCGACAAGGTCGCGCTGGCCACCGGTGTGATCGCCATGCTGGCCTGGGTCCTGGCACCCGAGGCACTCGCCACCGCCGGTCTCGTCGCCATTGCCGCGATCGCCCATGCGATGCGCCTGTCGCGCTGGCGCGGCCTGCCGACATGGCGCGAACCGCTGCTCCTGGTGCTGCATATCGGCTATGGCTGGATTCCATTTGCCTTCGGATTGATGGCCGCCGGCATCGTCTGGCCCGGATACGTTCCACCGAGCGCGGGCATCCATGCGCTGACGGTCGGCGCGATCGCGACCATGACCCTGGCCGTGATGAGCCGCGCAATTCGCGGCCATTCCGGGCGTTCGCTGACGGCCGGCACGGTTGCGACGCTGGTTTTCATCGCCATCACCATCGCCGCCCTCGTTCGCGTCGGCGCGCCGTTCCACAGCGATACCTACACCGTGCACCTGATGGTCTCGGCGGCCTTCTGGGTTGCGGCGTTCCTCGGCTTCGTCCTGATTCACGCCGGCGCCATTCTGCTGCGGCCGCGCTAGCCGCTCATCAGCGCACGAGCCGCTGCTTGCGGGCCCTGCGCCGGCGCAGCTTCGCCTTCACCGGCCATTGGCACAGCTCCCAGACAGACCAGCCGATCAACAGTCCAACGAAGGCATAGGCCAGGCTGGTCGCATCGAAGGGCATGGCAGGGGTAAATGCTTGAGCCGTCGCAGATGCGATGTCCCTGTCGCCGTGCAATCCAAGTACCACCGGCTGCCACAGGGGCGTCGCACTCTCGATTGCGTTGCGGGCGGCCTCGAGATCCGCTAGGCGGCTGGCGAACGCATCGACCAGCTGGTCGCGGGCCTGCCCGTCACCGACAATCCGTGCCGCATCACCGCCTGAAAGCTCGCCCAGCGTGCGCCGGGCCTCATCGATATGGCCGCCGAGGCGCTGCAGATAGGCTTGCACGAACGCCGGCCCCTGGGCGGCAGAGGCCGCACCCAGGGCCGCGATCGCAGCGCCAATCAAGGTCAGAGTTTTTGCCCATGCCCACCGCATGGGCGGCAGTATTCACGTCAATTAAGGCGGAGATATGAACGTGCAAACCGCCGATATGCATGCCTCAACCCGTCTTGGCGAGCTGCGCTTCCACCCGGCCGAGCAGGAAGCGCGCGCGCTCCTGGCCCTGGCCGAGTGCTGCGCGCAACCAGCGCTGGGCCCGCGCCAGGTCGCGGGCGACCCCGCGTCCCTCGAAATAGAGCGCACCCAGATGAAACTGCGCGCTGGCCTGTCCCGCCTCGGCGAGCGGCTGCCAGACGTTATAGGCGCGGACGTAGTCCTTCGCTTCGTAGGCCCGAATACCGGCCTGCACGGAACCCGCACGGATCACCGGCGCTGCCGGCACGGCGGGATATTCCAGCGCCGGCGCGGCCATGACGGGAATCTCGAGCGCGGGCGGAGCCTTGGCTACCATTATCGGGTTTGGGTTCCCCGAAATCGCCGGCGTCGCGACGGCGTAGCTCTCCTGATCGTGCATGGGATCAGACACCTCGTCGGATACCTCGCGCGCCGCAACCGTCTCCACCGCCCGCGCGGCGATCGTCGCGCTGTCCGGCGCCGACATTTCGGAATCCGCCGCATCGTCCGACAGCGCCCGCAATGCTGCCGTCGCGGCGGCCAGATCGCGACCGATCCCCTCGATCTCCCGGCGAAGCGCCACGCGTTCAGCCGCGTGCCGGGCGCGCAGGGTCAGGCTGCGGGTCTGTTCGGCCTCCAGCCGCGCGCGCAGGCCGTCTCGGGACTGTACCGCGGTCAGGTCCCGGGCCAGGGTCGGCAGACTACCTGCGAGCAGTACCGGGCGGGCCTCCAGCCGAGCCAGCGGCACGACGTCCGGCGGCGGCGTTTCGGACAAGTCTGTCCCCAGCGACGCCATCGCCTCACCGGCCGACGCGAACGCTCGCGACAATCCGGCGATCTCGCGCATCAGCGTGGCGCGGGCGAGGTCCTTGCGCGCCGCCGCGACCCGGAGTGATTCAACCTCATCGGCGGGGGTGCGCTGTTTCAGCTCGACACTGAGCCGTTCGATCGCCCCTTCGAGGGACTATCGCAGCACCGCCGAGTCCTCCCGGGCGCGCTCCTGCGCCACCCAGGCGCGGGTGCGCTCCGTATCGAGCCGCCGATGCAAGCGCTCGATCTCGTCCCTCGCCGCCGCGAGTTCATCTTCGGGCGCGTCGGGCAGGCGCGACACCGGTGCGATCGGTGCGCTTCGCGGCGCCTCCACGCCCAGGCCCGGATCGGCAGGCGGCCGCGCACCGGTCATGATCGCCTCGATCTGGGCGCGCAGGGCGCGGTCATGTTCGGCCCGCGAGGCGATGGCTTCATAAACCTCGATAATCAGGCCCGTCGCGTCGATGGCGTCGTGCATGCGGGCACGCATCTCGTCGAACAGCGCCTCGGCCCGGTCCGGCCGGCCGGCGATATTCGCCGCGGCGATCTTGGGCGAATACTCGTTGCGCAACGCCCCGACGATCCGTGTGGCGCGGGCAAACGCATCGAGCGTGCGGCCGTCATACGCGCCAACGGCCCCGGCGCTCCCGGCGCCCCCGGCGACACCGGCCGCAGACGGGTTTGGCCGCATCACGCGTGCCTGTTGCTGCGCATCGGTCGGCGCCGGCGCCGTCGCGGCGGGTGCGGCCGTCAGCGCGGCCAGAACGGCGCCCGCACCTGCAATTGCGGCCAGCCAGCCTGTGGCCCGATCGGTCATGAACCTGTCTCCCCTGTGTCATTCAGGCGCGGAAACTCCAGACGGAATCACCACGCGACATCGCAGGGCACAGCCTCACGCAGGCAGCCTTAGAGGAGCGTTAACAATTCGGAAAGTTTTAGACGATTGGCCTTGCGGCCTTAGTTAGCACCCATCTTCGCGGCCATCTTCTTCTCCCAGTCCGCCGCCATCATGAAGCCCGCATCCTCGCGGCAATGGGCCTCGGTCATTTCCATGATCTCGTCGTTAGACAGGCTGAGATCGAAGGGATGGGCATGGGGCTGGGGGACGTACCAGGGGGTGTGGACGTAGCACTCAATGCGGTTGCCGATCGGGTCCTGGAAGTAGATCGACCAGGCGTTGCCGTGGGTGATCATCCGGTCGATGGTGATGCCCGCATCGACGACCCTGCCGTGCATCTCGCGCAGCTGGTCGAGATCATCCAGCAGGAACGACATCTGCTGGACGTCGACCGTTTCCATGTCGTCGCGCGACGCCAGCACGAATTCATGATGCTCGCTCGGATCGCTCGACAGGAAGATGATGGTGGGGTTGCCGTCGTCG
>CBDHEC010000020.1:0-17382 GCA_965261975.1 Alphaproteobacteria bacterium | reverse complement strand
GCATGCTTGCGCGACACGGCCCGGCTCAAGGCCACCTGCGGCGTGTAACACCAGAAACCGATATTCACGCCCGGCGTTGCGAAACGCGCCGAGCGCGCGGCAACGGCCAGGTCGCAACTCGCCATGAGTTCGCAACCCGAAGCGGTGGCAGTGCCATGCACCTTGGCGATAACCGGCTGTGGCAGGGCGACAATCGCCTGCATCATGGCGTTACACGCCGCGTTCGATGCGCGTTTCTCGTCTCCAGTTTCGGTCGCAATGGATTCCTGCAGGTCATGGCCCGTGCAGAAATGCTTTCCCGTCGCGGCCAGCACCACCACCCGCACATCCTCGTCGTTCGCGATCTGCCGCAGCATCGATGAAAGTTCATCGAC
The DNA here is from genome assembly GCA_965261975.1 of Alphaproteobacteria bacterium. Classification (GTDB taxonomy): domain Bacteria; phylum Pseudomonadota; class Alphaproteobacteria; order UBA6615; family UBA6615; genus UBA8079. The sequence goes on along the minus strand of CBDHEC010000020.1, from coordinate 17,008 downwards.
CAGCGCATGCGAAAGACTGTTGCCGGACCCCGGCCGATTCAGAGTCAGGGTTGCGATGCCGTCGGCATCATCGCGCATCAGAATTACGTCTTCACTCGCAGCTTGGGTTTGTGCCATCGCCCGCTTCTCCCGGTTCCCTTGCCGCTGAAGTGTAGGCGGCCTTCAGCCCAGCCGCTATAGTCGCCGCAACGACAAAACAAAATCGGGGAGAAGGAACATGGCATTGCGCGTTGGCGTGGTCGGTCTGGGAATCATGGGGGGCGCGTTCGCCGCCAACATCGCCAAGGCCGGATTCAAGGTCACCGGATACGATCCGGTCAAATCCAAGATGAACGCCCTGGTGAAGGCAGGTGGCAAGGCAGGCAAGAGCGCTGCCGACGTGGCACGCAAATCCGACGTCGTGATCACCTCCCTCACCTCGGCAGCCATTCTCGATGCTGTGGTCACGGGCAAGGCCGGGATCCTCGCGGGCGCGCATAAGGGCATGATCCTGATCGAGACCTCGACCCTCGATATCGCCGACAAGGAACGCGCTCAGGCAGCCCTCGCCAAAAAGGGCGCCAGCATGGTGGATTGCCCCGTCTCCGGCGCCGGCCAGCAGGCCGCCTCCGGCCAGATCACGACCATGGCGAGCGGCACGAAGAAGGACTTCAAGACCGTCCATGAGATCCTCGAGGCTTTCTCGATGGTCCAGTATTACGTCGGCCCCTTCGGCAACGGCATGCGGCTCAAGCTGCTGATCAACATGTTGATCAGCGTGCACGGCGCGGCCTTCGCCGAAGCAATCACACTCGCCCGCGCCTCCGGCATCGATCTCGATGTGTTCGCCGAGGCGCTGACCCGTTCGGCGGGCAACTCCCGGGTGATCGAATATCGCGGCCCCCTGATGCTGGCCGACGACTACAACAACCCGAAAACCAAGACCGCCGACCTGACGGTCCTGATCAAGGACAACAACCTGATCGAGAATTACGCCAAGGACTTCAGCGTCCCGGTGCCCGTGTTCCAGGCGAGCATGTTCAGCGCCTACGCAGCTCTCGCCCAGGGTTACGGACAGGAGGACCCCGGCGTGGTCACCCGCGTCTACGAACAGATGGCCGGGATCCCGCGCAAGAAGCGCCCGGCCCGCAAGAAAAAGTAATGGCACTGACAGCTGGGGTCGTTGGACTCGGAAACATCGGTGGCGGCGTCGCGAAGAATCTCGCCGGCTCCGGTCATCGGGTCATCGGTTACGACACCGACGCCGCGCGGATCTCGGCCGCGGGTATCGAGGCAGGTGTCGACGCGGCGGATGTGGCCTCGCGCACGGACCTGATCGTCCTCGCGGTCGCCACCCTGACGGCCTGGCGGGCGTCCCTCGCCGCCATTTCGGCCACCGGCCGCCGGGGCCTCGTGGTTGCCGATCTCTGCACATTCCCTATCGAGGAAAAACGCGGCGCCCATGAGGAACTCGCGCGCGCCGGTATCGACCTTCTCGATTGCCCGGTCAGTGGCGCACGTCCCCAGGCTCAGGCAGGCGAACTGGCCATGCTCGTAAGCGGCGAAGAAGACGCATTCGACCGTGTACGACCTGCGCTCGAAAGTTTCTGCAAGAGCGTGCTGCATGTCGGCGGGTTCGGCGAAAGCGCCAAGATCAAGTACATCCTCAACCTGATGATCTCGATCCACAACATGGCGAGCGCGGAGGCATTCCTGCTGGCCCGCAAGGCCGGGGTCGACCTGCAGCTGATGGCGGATGCCGTGAAGCAAAGCGCAGCGGCGTCCCGGGTGTTCGATATCCGTGCCGACAAGTGGATCAAGGGGGACTATGACGACCCGACGGCGGAGCTCGCCATCCAGCTCAAGGACAAGGACGTGATCCGCGACTTCGCCGCGGCCCACGACTGCCCCACGCCGATGTTCGACGCGGCGATGCCCTACTATATCGCCGCCGGCGCTCAGGGCTGGCAACAGCAGGATGCCGCCTCGATCCTCGCCGTGCTGGAAGCGATGGCGGGCATTCCGAGAGAAACACCACCCTCGGAATCCGGCGACTAGTTCCTGCTTCAGGCGCAAGGCCGCCATGCACGCAAAGGTTATCTTCGGGTTCGGTTACGCTCTGGTCGATATGCTATTTTCTCTGGCATAGTTTAGCGGACACGTAACCTGGGGAGCTATCCGATGAAGTTTCGCAATCTCGGTATAGTTGTGGCCATGGCGTTCGCCCTGTCGGCGTGCGCGAGCTATTCGTCGACATCCGTCAGCGCGCCCGGCGAAAGCAAAACATCGACGCTGGATGAACCCAAGCAAGTCACCAGCAACCGCCCCGCCACGAATGCCGCGGCGGTGATCATCACCAAGGACGACATCAAGGATCGCAAATATGAGGTGATCGGGGACATCAAGGTCACGGTCAACAAGACGACGATCTTCAATGCCGACCCGACCCCCGCGATGGTCGACGAACGCCTGCGCGATAAAGCCGCGGAGTTGGGTGCCGATGCCGTCATCCTCACCCGTTATGGGTCCGTCGGGGTCTCGGTGTTCAGCTGGGGGGTCCCTCGACGGTTAGGGTCGCGCGGTCTACTTCGTCCAGTAGCATGCGTCTCATATTGCTCATTGCCGGTGGCGTGCTGCTGGCCGCCTGTGCCCGGTCCGCCCCGGACCTACCGCCCGACTATGGCTCGGTGAACGCCAGCGCGAAGCTTTCCGCCGACCAGTTCGAACGCGCGGATTTGGACAAATCCTGCGTTACCATCGTGTCGGAGCAGGCGGCCCTCACCGACGAGGCCGGAAAACTCACCGGCGTTATCAAGGGAAACCGGAAGCGCAACCAGGTCGCAGGCTACCTCGGCGGACTCTTCCTTTTTCCCCTGGTGGCGGCGAAGGAAAACCCCGGTGAAAAGCGTCGCCTCGATGCCATTCAGGAGCGATGGGACACGCTCATCGCATTGCAGCGGTTTAGAGACTGCCCGAGTTAACCGTGCCTGAACTCATCGCGGGCAGCGCGGCCTATTTCGTCAGGGCCGCGTGCATCACCCGCAGGAACCGTTCCCGGTTCAGGAACCCGCCGCCCCAATCCGCATCGAGATCGGCCAGGGGTTTCGCCGCGATAATATCCTCCACCGACTTGCCGTCCGCGATCAGGGGCATGATGCCGTCACGCGCCTTGATCAGCATGTCGCGGTAGACGATCAGGTCGGCGCGGTTTGCAACCGGCCCGTGACCCGGGATGATGACCGTGTCGTCGTCGGCCAGGGCGAGGACCGTGTCGATGGTCGCGAATACGCCCTCTACCGAGCCTCCCGAGCGGGAATCGATGAACGGGTAGAAACCGTTGAAGAAGGTGTCCCCCATGTGGATGACATCGGCCTCCTGGAAATGGATCATCGCATCGCCGTCCGTGTGGGCGTTCGCCGTGTGAAACACACGCACCGTCTGGCCGTTCATATGGAATGTGGTGGCGTCGTTGAAGGTCACGACGGGCAACGCGGCCTTGGGGGCATCCGCGGCGAGCAGGCGCGCGCAGACATTGTCATGGGCGAAAATGAGCACCCCGGCCTTGCCGAGATTCTCATTGCCGCCGGTGTGATCACGGTGGAAATGGGTGTTCACGAGGAAGCGCACCGGCTGATCGGTGACGGTCCTGATCTGCTCGAGAATCGCCGGGGTCGCGGGTGCAAACTGATCGTCGATCATGAAGACGCCGTCCTCACCGACCGAGACGCCAATATTGCCCCCGCGCCCCATGATGACGTGAATGCCGTCGGCCACGGCAGAAATCTGCTGGGCGCCGGCAACCCCCGGCACCGCCATGGCGGCAAGCGAGGCTGCGCCGATGAGTGCAAGTTTCAGGCTCTTGCTCATGATCTTCTCCCGCAGGTTCGATTTCCCATTAGGCTAGCCGGGTTGCAGGCCGCGACCAATCAATTGACCGCTCACAACATCGTCAGAGCTCATGCGGTGGAACACGGACGATTTTTGACCGTCGCCGACTGGCGGCCTATGATTTACACCGCTTCCAAGGGGGAATTCATGACCGTCAAGTATCACCTGATCAGCTCGTTCACCTGACCATGGGTCCAGCGCGCCGTGATCCTTTTGCGCGCCAAAGATGTCGAGTTCGATGTCACCTATATAAATCTCCGCGAGAAGCCCGACTGGTTCCTCGAAATCTCGCCCCACGGCAAGGTTCCCGTCCTCAAGGTCGATGACGAGATCCTGTTCGAGTCTAGCGCCATCGCCGAGTATCTCGACGAGGTGGTATCGCCGCGCCTGCACCCGGAAGACCCGATCGCCCGGGCCAAGAACCGCGCATGGACGGACTTCACGCCGACCTTCGCGGGCGCGCTGAGCAAGATCCACTACGCGAAGACCCGGGAAGACATGGAGGCAGCGGTCGAGGCCGCACCGGCCGTGCTGGAAAAGGTGGAGAGTGCGCTCGCCGGGCGCGGCAATGACGGGCCGTTCTTCAACGGACCGGACCTGTCGCTGGTGGACGCGGCCTATGCGCCCTTCCTGCAACGCTATCTGTTGATCGACGACGGGCTGAAGAACGACGTGCTCCGGGACTTCCCGCTGATCCGCGCCTGGGCAGAGACACTGATGGCCGACGAACGGGTGACCGGCGCGGTGCCGGACAACTTCGAGGCGGAGTTCATCGGCAATCTGCACCGCCGCGAACTCTACGCGCGGGAATTCTTCGAGAACACGGTCGCGGCCGAATAGGATGGTTGGTGACCCCGCCAATCCCGGCGGCTACCGGCCCGATGACCCCCGTTACGGCCTGTCGGGCCAGGCGTTGCAGGACTACTACCTGGCCCAGCCGCCCCAATGGTTCATCCGGTCCATGTACGCCCCGGGTGCTGCCGAAAAGCGCGACGCGGCCATGGCGGCGCATCTCGCCTACCAGGCCGGATATCGCGACCATGTTCATTTCGCCGGGCCGATCCTGAGCGACGACGGGGCAACACCGCTCGGCACCATGTGCATCATCGAGCTGCCGGATAGAGCCGCGGCGGAAGAATATGTCTCCGGCGACGGCTACGCGAAGGCCGGCATGCTGGAGCCCGCGACCATTACCCGGTTCGTCAGTTCCAAGCGCCTGAAATACTACGACCGGGACCCCGACCCGGATTTACAGCTGTTCGTTTGCGAATGCCTCGACGGGCCCGACGCCGCGAGCCTGCGCCCCAAAACCGCCGCCGACCATCACGACTATCAGGGCTCGCTCATCGAGCGCTACTTTGCCCACGGCCCGCTGCGCAGCGATGACGGGACCGGCCTGCTCGGGAGCCTGTTCCTTATCGAGGTCGCCGACCGGAATACGGCGGAGTTGCTCGTCGCCAACGAACCCATGACGGCGGGCGGCGTATTCGGCGAAATCAACATCCACCGCTGGCGTTTCGGGAAGTCGTTGGCGTGAGAACGCACAAGTGACCAAACGCGTCGCCATCCTGGGCTCCGGCGCCAACGGGGCGGCCATCGGGGCGGACCTGGCCCGCGCAGGGCTCGACGTGAAGCTGATCGACCAGTGGCCCGAACATGTAGAAACCATGCGCGCCAATGGCGTGACGGTCAAAATGCCCGGCGAGACCATTCACACAAATGTCGACGCCTATCACCTGTGCGACATCGCGACATTCACCGAGCCCTTCGACATCGTGCTGATGCTGTTCAAGGCCTACGACTCCCGCTGGGCGGCAGAACTCATCAAGCCTCACCTCGCCCCGGACGGCCTGCTCATCGGGGTGCAAAACGGGATGACGGCGGAGACCATCGCCGAGGTGGTCGGCCCCGAACGCACCCTGCCCTGCGTCATCGAGCTGGCGGGCGAACTGGAGGGCCCGGGCGTGGTGATCCGGCGCTCGCCGCCGGACAACGGATCATGGTTCGCGCTCGGCAGCGTCCATCCGGCAACGAACGGCCGCGAGGAAGAAGTCGCGGAACTTCTGCGTCATGTGGGCGAGGTCGAGATCGTCGACGACATCCTGTCGGCCAAGTGGATGAAGCTGGTGATGAATTCCATGACTTTGGCGACCGCCGCGTTGCTGGGCTCAGGACTAAACGAGTCCTACGAGATCCCCGGCATGCGCGGCCTGATGCTCAAGGCCGGTGCCGAGGCCCTGGCGGCCGGAGAGGCGCGCGGCTACAAGCCGGTGCCCATCGTCGGGCTGAAGCAATCCGAGATCGAGAACGCCAACAACCTGCTCGAACTGCTGGTCGAGAAACTCGAATCCTTCACCCTGCCCGACACGCCGACGACCATCCTGCAGGACCATTCGAAGGGCCGCATGAGCGAGACCGATGGCATCAACGGTATCGTTGCGGAGACGCTAGTCTCGGCCGGACAAACAGCCCCGGCCAGCCAGGCGATCGTCGAGGTGACCCGCCGGATACATGCCGGCGAGATCGAGCCCGGCGCGTGCAACATGGATTTGATCCGCGAGCTTGTCGCGATCTAGCCCGTTACGCGAACGTTGTTCGTCCCTTCATCGCCAGATGCCCGTCGCCGTTGGCGACCCAGACATCGATTGCATCATCGCCGTCCGCCTTGCCGCAAACGGTGAAGGCCTCGGTATCGAAGACCGGCCGCATGCCACGAAACTCGAACCCCGCCACCGGACGGTCCGACCATGAATGACCTGCCAGTCCGCACATATATGTGGCGAGCAACGGCCCATGGACGACGAGCCCGCCATAGCCCTCCACGTCTCGCGCATAGTCGCGGTCGTAGTGGATACGGTGACCGTTGAAGGTGATCGCCGAATAACGAAACAGCAGGGTCGGGTCCGGGTCGACGGGTTCGCTCCAGTCGGCATCGTCGGGAGCCGGCTCGCCCGGCCGGGCCGTCGCACCGGCCTCGCCGGTGTCTTCGCGATAGACGATGTCATGCTCGTCGACGACAGCGAGCCCCCCGCTGCCGGAAACCTCATGACGCACCGTGACGAAGACCAGGCGACCGCTGCGGCCTTCTTTCTCCGCAATCTTGTCGATGGTCGAGACCCGCGTCGCCGGCTCGCCGAGCGTCAGGGTGCCCGGAAACGACACACGGCTGCCCGCCCACATGCGCCGCGCGGGCCCGACGGGCGGCAGGAACTCGCCCGAGAGGGCCGGGTGGCCGTCACGGCCGAGGCCCGACCGCGCGGCGATGTCCCAGAAATAGAGCCAGTGCCAGAGCGGTGGCAGGGCATCGCCCGCCGCCAGCTGATCCGCACCGCCGAAGACGGACGAATCCAGCGCTGCCTGCATGGCCACGCAGCGCTCCACGCCGACAATGTCCTCCCGGGTCTCGCTGCGCCCGACCCAGGCTGGCAAGTCTTCCGACATCCGCTACCCCCGCTAGGCCTCGAGGCCTTCCATCAGATCTTCCGGCGAGATCGGCAGCTTGATTTCCTTGCCGGTCTTGGATGAGAGATCCATGGCCATGGTCAGCATCAGGTTACGATGGCCCTCGGCCGCGGTGGCATGGGGCGTCTGCTTCTTGTTGTAGATGCGCTGGAACCAGGTGTTGGTCTCCTCTCGCATCGGTCCCCAGAGCTCACCACCATGGGTATCGCCCGGCGGGAAACTGGTCATGAATTCCACGCTGCGCCTGGCCTCGATGCTCAGGCCGTCGGGCTGGTAGGCGGGGCCCTGTGCATGATGGTCTGAGGCAAAGACGACATCGCGATGGGTATCCTCGATGTCGATGATGCCCTCGGTGCCGACGATGCCGATCTCCAAGCCATAGACCGCGCCCGGCCAGACTTTGGGCAATGCCCAGCAGATGTTCATGGAGAACATCGACCCATCTGCCATATGAAAGATGCCGAACGTCGCGTCCTTGATGCCCAGCTCGTCATGCAAAATCTTGTCCGTCGACTTGGAGTAGACCGAGACAGGATTGCCCGCCTCGCCCATGAGCCAGAAGGCCATGTCGAGCGAGTGGGTGCCGGACACGACCATCGGGGACAGGAAGCGGCGGTCCTGGGTCAGGCGCGTCTCGCCTGTCGGGGCCATGCGGTTCATGAAGGCGCGCACGACGGCGGCCGTGAAGTCGCCGATCTGACCGGTCTCGATCCGTTCCTTGACCGAAAGGAAACGGCGGCGGAAACGCTGGGTGTAGCCGACAACCGCATCAACGCCGGCCGCTTCGATGGCGGCGAGAATCTGTGCGGATTCGCGCGCGTCCGTCGCCAGCGGCTTCTCGATGAACAGCATATGCCCCTGCTCGACCGCGGCCAGTGTGGGCTCCACATGGGCCCAGGTCGAAGTGGCGACGATCACGGCATCCACTTCCGGGCGTGCGATCAGCTCGCGAAAATCATTGGTGGTGAAATCGGCGTCGATGTCCTCGCCGAGCTGGTTCATAACCTTCTCGTTGACGTCGCTCAGGCCGATCCAGCCTATCCCCGGGAAATCCCGCGCCAGTTCCGCGCGCATCCGCCCGACGACACCACACCCCACGACCGCCAGGCCGAGCTGCTTCTTTTCTGCCATTCAAAACTCTCCCAAAAACTGGATTTTTATCTAGTGAGTATTCAGAAGGTCGATTGACCGCCTTCGCGCGCACTTTACAGGGATTTTTCCGCGCGCCCAATCAATCACTCGGACTTGGATCGACTGTCGAGGCATTGGGGTCGGCCCGCCGCGGTTCGCGCCGGGCCTCGTTGCGTGCCAGCAACGTCGTGCCGATGACAATTACGCCCGCGCCGGCCCACGTCCAGGGGGTGGGAAACTCGGAAAACAGGATCAGGCTGATCAACGCCGCCCAGATCATGCGGGTGAACATCGCCGGCTCGACGAGGCTCATATCAGCCAGCTTGTAAGCCTGGACGAACAGGAGATGACCGAGGGTCCCGAAAACCCCGATCAAGGCCATGAATCCGAGCTGTTCCAGCGTTGGCGTCTGCCAGACAAAGAAGGCAGGAACAAAGGTGATCGGGATCATCAGGATCGTCATGTAGGCGACGATCGTGGTCGGGCCATCGTGGCGGGTAAGAATCTTGGCGATCAGCTTGGAATTTGAGACGGCAACGGCCGAGAACAGGACCAGCCAGACTCCCGAACTGATCTCCGTGAATCCCGGCCGGACGACAATCAATCCGCCGGCAATCGCCAGGAAAATCCCCAGCCACCGCATACGGCCGACATGTTCGCCGAGGAAAACCATGGCAAGGATCGCAACGAAGACCGGGCCGATCAGGCTGACGGCCGTCGCATCGGCAACCGGCATCAGCTTGAGCGCCATGAACCAGGACAACATGGATGTTGCGTTGATGAAGGCGCGCCCGACATGCCATGTCAGCTTCTCGGTGCGCAGGATGCCGACCCCCGACCGAATGAAAAACGGAATGAACACGATCAGCCCGAAGACGACCCGAAAGAAGGCCATCTCAAAGGGGTGAATATCCGACGTCTGGGTCAGGAAACGGATCGTGTTGTGCATGCTGGCGAAAAATGCGCTCGCCAACACGATCAACAAGAGACCGCGAACCGGGGCCGGTATGGCCGCGATCCTGTCGTTCAGGGCTGCCAGCGTCATCGCGCCGGACCGAATCTAGCCATGAATGGCGCGCCAGACCTTCTCGGGTGTCGCAGGCATGTCGATGTTGTCGACACCATATTCGGCAAGTGCATCCGCCATCGCATTCATGATCGCCGGCAACGCTCCGCTCACGCCGGCCTCTCCCGCGCCCTTGGCGCCCAGCACGTTGGTTTTCGCCGGCACGGGATGCTCGTCGAAGACGATGTCCGGCACCTGATCGGCACGTGGCAGGGCATAATCCATGTAGGAGCCCGTGATGAGCTGGCCGTCATCGTCATAGACAACATCTTCCATCAAGGCCTGGCCGATCCCCTGTACCACCCCGCCATGCACCTGCCCGGCGGCCAACAACGGATTGATGACGTTCCCGAAATCATCGACAACCGTATACTTCACGACCTCGGTCTCGCCGGTTTGCGGATCGATCTCGACCTCTGCGACATGAACGCCGTTCGGGAAGGATGACGGTGCGGTGTCATGGATCAGGTCGACGTCGAGGCTATCCGGCAGGCCGTCGGCGCCGCCCAGCTCGCGGGTTTTGCCGCCCAGCTCCAGCAGACCGATCGAGCGGTCGGTGCCGGAGATGCGAAACTCGCCATCGGCAAATTCGATATCCTGGATCGCCGCCTCGAGTACATGGCTGGCGACGGCCTTGCCCTTCTCGATGACCGCCGCCGCGGCCTCGTAGAAGGCGCCACCGGCCGCGATGACCGAACGCGACCCGCCGGTCCCGCCGCCAACCAGCAACTCATCTGAATCGCCCTGCAACAGGTCCAACTTGTCGAACGGTATGCCGAGCCGCGCGCTGACAATCTGCGCGTAGGTGGCGCGATGACCCTGGCCATAATCCAGCGTGCCGGACACCATCGTCACCCGGCCATCATCGCCGAAGCGCAGGCCGCCATTTTCCTTGCCGGGGGGTGCAGTCACCTCGAGATAGGAACAGACACCGAGGCCGCGCTTCATGCCGCGAGATTCGGATTCCGCCTTGCGGGCGGCGAAACCGGACCAGTCGGATGCCGCAACCGCCTTGTCGAGCATCGGCTCGAAATCGCCGCTGTCATAGACCTGGCCGCTCGCGGCCGTGAACGGCATGGCCGACGGCGGCACCAGGTTCCGGCGCCGCAGTTCTATCCGGTCGATCCCCATCTCGCGCGCGGCCGTATCGACCAGGCGCTCCATGATGAAATTGCCCTCGGGGCGCCCCGCGCCGCGATAGGCGCCGACATAGACCGTGTTCGTGAACACGCATTTCATGTTCACGTCGATGGCCGCGGTGCCATACATGCAGGGCAGGTTCTTGCCGATGTTGACCGACTGGGCGAGCGGACCGGTGCCGGTCAGATAGCCGCCCATGTCGGCGAGGCCGTGGACGCGGGCGGCGAGAAACTTGCCGTCGGCATCCAGGGCGAGTTCGGCATCGAACTGGCTGGCACGCCCCTGATGGTCGGAGATGCAACTCTCACTCCGGTCTGCCGTCCACTTCACCGGGCGACCGAGTTGCTGGGCGGCGAGCATGATCACCGGGTATTCGTGATACGGCATCGCCTTCATGCCGAAGGAACCGCCGACGTCGCCGGTGATCACGCGGATCTTCTCGGGCTCGCAGTTGAAAATGGCGTTCGCCAGGATGTTGCGCATTCCCATCACGCCCTGGCAGCAGACATAAAGCAGGTGCCGGTCCGCATCACCGTCATAGTCAGCAACCGCCGCACGGGGCTCCATCGCGGAGACGAAACAGCGATTGTTTACCAGATGCATTCGCGTGACGTGGGCCGCCTTATCAAACGCCGCCGCCGTCGCATCGGCATCGCCCATCTGGAAGTCCAGACACACATTGCCGGCCGCCTCGTCATGAATTTGTGGCGCCCCGCCGGATACGGCCGCGTCGAGGCCCTTCACCACCGGCAGGGCCTTGATGTCGACCTCCACAAGCTCCGCCGCATCGCGCGCCTGGGCAACGGTTTCCGCGATTACCGCGACGATCGGCTGGCCCAAATGGCGTACGCGGTCCGTCGCGAGGATCGGGCGGGCGGGCTTGATCAGCGCGCTGCCGTCACGGCTCTTGACCGGAAGATTATTCGGCAGCGTGCCGAGCCCCGCCGCCGAGATGTCCTCATGGGAAAGAACAGAAAGGACGCCCGGTGCAGATTTCGCCGCCGTGACATCCAGGCTGGCGATCTCCCCGTGGGCGACAGAAGAACGGACGAACACCGCATAGGCCTGCCCATCGAGGTTCCGGTCGTCGGTATAGACACCGTCGCCGCGCAGCAATCGCGGGTCCTCGGTTCGGGATACCGGCTGGCTGACGGCGTAGGGGCCGGTACCAAAGATCCTATCTTCCACGGGACGTACTCCCCCCAATAAAAAAATCCCTGTAGCCGCGAGCGACTGTGTGCCGATGATAACGCATCCGGAATGCGAGCGTCCCGCGCAAACTCTGGCTTGCCCGCTTGAACGGCGTGTTTCGAACGCAACTGCCTACTGCGCGGCCTCGACACTGTCGTCGTCGCGACCGGCGAAATGCGGCATGACCTCTTCCGCAAACTGCTGAAGCGCATCGAAGTTGCCACTCAGATCGTGCAGTGCCACGTCGCGCACGCCGATCTCGTAGAGCCGCTCGATCCGCTCGATCATTTCCTCGGAATTGCCGATGATCGCGCCGGCCTCGGATGTCTCGGTCGGATCTCCACGGTTCTTGTGGCGCGCTGCGGGCACGAAGGTCTTCGACTGGAAACGCGGATCGGTGGCCAGCACCTGCACCTCGGTCAGAAACTTGCCGCGCAGCACATGCGCCTCGGCGCGCTCGGCATCGTTGTTGGCGACCATGAGACCGCGGGTGACGGCGATCCGATTGGCATCAAACGGTTCGCCCATCTTGTCGAGTTCATCGCGATAGTAGTTGACGCTCTCCGCAATCGCCTCGAACGAAGGCACCTGCGCGAGCAGGAGATTATATCCGTTGCGCGCCGCGCCGCGGATAGAGCCTTCGCTGGCCGCCCCGACCCACATGGGCGGATGGGGTTTCTGGACGACAGGCGGCTCGACAATGATGTCGTTGAAGGTGTAGCGGTCCGACTTGTAGGTCCAGCGCCCGGTTTCGGTGAACGCACGCCGCATGAAATTGATCGATTCCTCGAAGATATCCTGGCCATCGGCCATCTCGAGCCCGAACCCGTGATACTCGTTCGCCCGGTATCCGCGACCCACACCGAAGTCGTAGCGTCCTTTGGACAACTGATCGATCGTCGCAACCTGTTCGGCGAGCAGAACCGGATTGTGCCAGGGCACCACAACGACCGCGCTGCCAAGCCGGATTTTCGATGTGATGCCGGCCAGATATGAAATGTAATTAAGCGTCGCGGAAAGCTGGGAAAAGCCGGTGAAATGATGCTCGACCAGCCAGGCGCTGCTGTATCCCAGCCGCTCGGCTGCCTGAATATATTCGCCATATTCATGATAGCCGAGCGCCGCCTCGGTGATGACTTCACCCGGGACCGCCTGTGCTCCGCCAAACAAGCCAAACTTCATTATTCACCTCCGCTGCCAGCCAGATTCAGCAGGCGACTATTCCGCTGCCGCGATCACCGGGTCATTCTTTTCGACGAAGTGCGGCATCACCTCTTCGGCGAACTGATGCAACGCCTCGAAATTTCCGCTGAGATCGTGCAGCAGGATATTCCGCACACCCAGGTCGTAGAGCTTCTGAACACGCTCGATCATTTCATCCGAATTTCCAAGCACGGCGCCATTCTCCGAAACCGTGTCCGTTCCGCTGGCCTCGGCGTCGTTATCGTCGACCGGATTGAACGCCTTGGCCTGGTACCGCTTGTCCGTGGACAGGACCTGCACCTCTGTAATGAACTTGCCACGCAGGATGTGCGCGTCTTTGCGCTCATTATCGTTATTGGCCACCATCAGCCCACGCGTGACACCGATGCTGTAGGGATCGAAATCCTTACCCATCTTCTCGAGCTCATCGCGATACTGCTGAACCCGTTCGCCAATACCCCCGAAGGGTGTCATCTGGTCGAGCAGAAGGTTGAATCCGTTGCGCGCTGCGGCACGAATGGATTTCTCGCTGCCTGCCCCGACCCACATGGGCGGATGCGGCTGTTGCACCACCGGCGGTTCAACGATGATGTCATTGAAGCTGTACCGGTCGGACTTGTAGGTCCAGCGCTCGGTTTCGGTGAATGCGCGCCGCATGAACGCAATCGATTCCTGGAAGATATCCTCGGCCTCGGACATGTCGATTCCGAAGCCATTGAACTCGTTCGCACGGTAGCCGCGGCCAATGCCGAAATCATAGCGTCCCTTGGACAGCTGATCGATGGTCGCGACCTGTTCGGCGAGGAGTACCGGGTTGTGCCAAGGCACCACAACCACGGCGCTTCCAAGTCTTATTTTAGATGTAATTCCAGATAGATAAGAGATGTAGTTAAGAGTTGCTGAGAGCTGGGAAAATCCGGTGAAATGGTGCTCCACCATCCAGGCGCTCTCATATCCGAGCTTCTCGGCAGTCTGGATATATTCGCCATACTCGTGATAGCCGAGCGCGGCTTCCGTCACGACCTCTCCGGGGACGGCCTGCGCACCGCCAAACAATCCAAACTTCATTGCACTCTCTCTGGGTTGTCCTACGACCGAAACCTACCGCAATAGAGCGTCTATCAGAACCCTTTGGGACTATCATCGAACATGGTGATCACTGAATGAGACGTGAAACGTCGTCATCTTCACCGCCGCACGAAACCGAAGCTCAAGCCGCGGACAAGATGCTTGCGGATCAGCAGACCGATCACCAGGAGCGGCAGCGTTGCCCCCACGGACAGCGCAGCCTGAAACCCGTTCGCGCCACTATTTCCCACCCAACGGTTGAGATGCACCGGCAGGGTCGAGACATCGGTCTTGGAAAGGATCAGGGCGAAATAATATTCGCTCCAGTTCAGGATAAAGAGAAACAGGAACGTCGCTGCCAGACCCGGGCGCAACAATGGAAAAACGATCTCCCAGATTATTCGCCAGCGCCCGGCGCCGAGAATCTCCGCGGCCTGTTCGAATTCACGCGGCACATCGTCGATAAAGCTCTTCATGACCAGCATGGCGTACGGCACGGTGATCAACGTGTAGAGCATGATCAGGCCGATGAGCGTGTCCTCGATCCCCAAGGCCGAGAACCACAGAAACACGGGCGCTGCGACCACGAATGGCGGGATCATGCGCAGCATCAGGAAGTACAACAGCTGGGAATCGCTGAGAATTCTGTACCGGGACGCACCGTAGGCGACCACGGCGCCGAACACGGTCGCGATGCTGGACGATATCAGCGCGATGGTGAAGGTGTTGATCAAAGCCCCCCAAGGCCCGATGACCTCGGTCCCGCCGCCGGGAACGCCAATACCCGTCGCAAAATCATTCACCCAGACCTGGACATAGTTGAACAGGGTGGGTTCAGACGGCCACCAGACAGCGGGGCGCGCATTCCAATCCTGTGGTGGTTTGAATGATGTTGCGACGATCCAGAACAGCGGAAACACGACGATGACCAGCCACGCGAGCAACAGGCCATGGCGCAGCGCAGGATGCATCCCGCGTCGCCCTCGTTGCTTGATGGTCCGCAAGGCCCGGCTGAATCAGGGGTTCAGGCCGTCATATCGCAGCACATAAATCCCGTGGTTCTTGTCCGACACGAAGATATTGCCGCGCGCGTCGACAATCACGTCCTCGCTTTGGGCCACGAGCTTTGAGGCTGGCAGCAAGCCCCTGCGTTCCAGCGGATCGGGCGGCAGGAAGTAACCCACTTCACGGGGTTGCTCCGCATTCGAGATATCGTAGACCCGCAATCCGGCATTGAAGTAGGTCAGAAAGCACAGGTCTTCGCCCTGGTAGAGGATATCCTGATACTGGGGCTGATGCTGATTGTGCGGCCCGAAGCGCCCACCACGGGCACAGAAGGTCGGATACGGCGCCTCCTCGGGCGGCACAGGCAACGGGAAGAGCGACATCAGGCGCGGGTTCGCGTTGTCGCTGACATCGACGATCCCCGCGTAGCCCAGCGGCTCCTCGCAGTTTTCCTTGATCGCTTCCGAATTGACGATCACCACGTCGCGCCCCTGCAAGGGAACGGCCGTATGCACCGCGATGAAGGTCTGGAAGGGCGGCGAGAACGGCAAATCTCCGACCAGGGTGGGATTGGTCTTGTCGGAAATGTCGAGAACGACGAACCCACCGGCGCTGTAGGGCAGATAGGCCAGATCGCCTTTCACATAGGCGCCGCCATGGAGCATCGTTCCCGGGGCAGCCCCCGCTTCACCGCCGCCGACGTGCTGGCCTTCCATCCACCAGCGTCCGACCTCGACCGGATTCCGGGGGTCGTCGATATCGACGATCTGGAGGATATTGCCTTCATAACCTTCGGGCAGGCCTGTCGCATAAACATAGCGACCGCCGTCATAGTAATTGCGATGGGTGCCATACCCGCCGGTCTTCCAGTGGCTCAGCTGTTCGGGGTTTTCCGGATCGGTCAGATCCCAGAGCAGAAACCCCTCGCCCCAGGGCTGTCCGTCGATATGGCCCCAGCCGTCCATGATCTTTTCCTGGGACGTGACGAGCATGTTGTCGGCAACCTGCACCTGCAGCGTCCAGGTGTTCGGCGGCCCTTCGATATAGCGCACGAAGCGTGGATTGGCGGGGTCGGTGACCTCGACGATCGAGAAGCCGGAGCACCAGAACTGGCCGGTGTACAGGTACCAGCGATCGCCGGACTTGTGCAGGGCTAGTTTGAAGGCCGGGCGCCCGTCGACGTCGTCATACCCGATAACATCGATATTCGATGTGTATGTCTCGCCTGGTGGAAAATTCATCCTGCCCCCCTCGCCACGCCTGTTTCGGCGTTGTCATTGTTTCATCGTGACTTCGGCGAGAAGCTTAGGGACTTTGGCAATTCGCTGTAAAGCGATGCGACCAGCCGGCTAGACAACCGGTTCCCTATCCAGACCGGTAACGGCGCACAACAGCGCAAGTTGAAGATCGCGCTGGCTTCCGCCCAGTTGCACGCTGCCGCGCACGTCGAGGCCGAGCGACTTCACCTTCCCCCGAAGCACCCGGTCCAGGCCAATGTCCATATCGCCGGCAACCAGGACGGGAATCCGGGGCCCAGCGACAGATATGACAGCGATGACCCGAAGGGCCTGCAAGTCGCCCGGGTGCAATACCGCCAGGACAGCCGATGGTCTGAACGTCCGGCAGGCGTCATGCAGCGCCTTGGGGTGGGATGCCGTCTCGATATGAAGACGCAAATCCTCGGCCGCATCGATCGCACGCATGCACGAGACGGGCTCCACGTCAAAGTAGAGCAGGCGTGCACCAGATCGCCCGAATCTTTCATCTGACATTCGAGGGCTCACGACATTAAGTCAGCAATCTCACAGCGATTGTTACTATATATGATTCTATTTTAACGAGTATTTCGAATTGCCGAACCGTTCCCCGATCCGC
>CBDHEC010000019.1:0-50548 GCA_965261975.1 Alphaproteobacteria bacterium | reverse complement strand
TCGGGGCGGACGGGCCGACAGATGGCCTACACATTTATCTCATCGCGGGTGAACCGTCCGGCGATGTCATTGGTGGTCGCCTGATCGAGGCGTTGCGTGCAGCGCCAGTCTCCAATCTTCGCGTCTCCGGCGTTGGCGGGCCGGAAATGGAGGCCGCCGGGCTCAAGAGCCTGTTCGCATATGGCGAACTGGCGATCATGGGCCTGTTCGAGGTGCTGCCGAGCGTGCCCCGGTTGTTGCGCCGGATGCGCCTTGTAGCGGACGACGTCGAACGGCTTAAGCCCGACGTCATCGTGACGATTGATTCACCCGGTTTTGTGTTTGGCGTAATTCGTCGGTTGCGGTCGCACGATTGCCCCCGTGTGCATTATGTGGCGCCGACGATCTGGGCATGGCGCGCGGGCCGGGTGCGGAAGTTCAGAAAACATTTCGACCATCTCCTGGCACTGTTTCCCTTCGAAGTGCCGCTGTTCGATACGGCAGGGCTGGCCAGTACATTTGTCGGCCATCCGGTCGCCGAGGGCGATGTCGATGCCGGTGATGGCGCGGCGTTTCGGGCGCGACACGGCATTCGGACGCAATCGACGTTGCTGTGTGTTTTACCGGGAAGCCGCCAGGGTGAAGTAACCCGCTTGTTGCCGATCGCACGTGAGACCCTGGAGCGGGTGATGCCCGGCCGCTCGGATGTCGCGCTCGTCATGCCGGCGGCAAGGAATGTGCGGGGGCTGGTTGAAAAGGAGGTTGCCGCCTGGCCCTGGCCAGTCGCGGTGGTCGATGGCGGCACGGAACGCTACGACGCGTTTGCAGCCGCCGATCTGGCGCTCGCGGCGTCGGGAACGGTCACACTCGAGCTGTCATGGGCGGCGGTCCCGACGATTGTCATGTACCGGGTGCCCTGGCTGACCGGGGAGATCGCCCGGCGGATGATCCGGGTCAAATTTGCCTCGATCGTCAATATCGTCGCCGGGCGGGAGGTGTTGTCGGAATTCCTGCAGGCACGCTGCCGGCCGGAACTGATCGCTGATGCGCTGCGTGAGCTGATCTCGAACCCGCAACGCCGGGCGGAGGTCGGTGGAGAGGCGCGCGATATTTCGCGCGGCATGGAGCCTGGTGGTGAGCGGCCCAGCGCGCGCGCGGCCCGTGCCGTACTCGATATTGTCGCGGCCCATCGCAACCGGTAAAACCGGACAACCATGATTTCCGCATAGAAAAGGGGGCCGCCATGGCCGGGACCGACGCGTATCGACTTCTTCACACCATGATCCGGGTCAAGGATCAGGATAAATCGATCGACTTCTATACCCGTCATCTCGGCATGAAGGTCATTCGCCAGAAGGAGTTCGAAGGCGGCCGCTTCACCAACACTTTCATCGGCTATGGCGACGAGAGTAGCGAGGCGGTCATCGAGCTGACCTACAACTGGGATCAGGACGAGCCCTATTCACACGGTTCCGGCTTTGGTCATCTCGCGGTCGGCGTGCCCGATATCTACGCGACCTGCGAGGCGCTGGAGGCCGAGGGGGTGAGCATTCCCCGCAAGCCCGGCCCGATGAAGCATGGCACGACGGTGATCGCGTTCATCGAGGATCCCGACGGGTACAAGATCGAACTGATCGAGCAGGGGTAGGTCCATGGTCGACGACAAGCGCACTGCAAACGAACTGATCGTCGATCCGGCGACGCTTCCGGTGGAATCTGGCACGCCGTATCCGCCGCCCTTCGACGCACAGGTGAAGGGACGGCATCGTTCGCGGCTGTCACCTGCGCTTGGTCTCACGAAGTTCGGGGTGAACATCGTGCGCATCGAGCCCGGGGCCCAATCGTCGGCGCGCCACTGGCATTCGGAACAGGACGAGTTCGTCTATATCCTCGAGGGCGAGGCGACCCTGGTGACCGATGAGGGGGAGACGACCCTCTCCGCGGGCATGGCTGCAGGATTCCCGGCGGGCAATCCCAACGGCCATACGCTTGCTAACCGCACTGACACCGACGTGCTGGCGATGGAGGTCGGCGACAGGCCCCGTTCCGAAGACGTGACCTATCCGGACATCGACATGTCCAATGCCGTGCGTGACGGCAAGCCCAACTTCCTGCGCAAGGATGGTTCGTCCTTCGACGAGTAGGCCCCAAAAGCAAACGGCCGGCCGCCGCACAATTCGAAATCGTTGTGACTAGCGCTTGTCGATGGGCGGGTACTCGCGCTCGGTCGGGCCAGTGAAAAGCTGCCGCGGGCGGCCGATGCGCTGGCCCGGATCCTCGATCATCTCTTTCCACTGGGCGATCCAGCCGACGGTACGCGCCAGGGCGAACAGCACGGTGAACATGCTGGTCGGGAAGCCGATCGCCTTGAAAATGGTGCCCGAGTAGAAGTCGACATTCGGGAACAGCTTGCGCTCGACGAAGTAGTCGTCTTCCAGGGCGATCCGCTCGAGTTCCATCGCGAGCTCGAGCAGCGGGTCGTTCTCCGCACCCACTTCCGCAAGGACTTCGTCGGCCGAGGCCTTGAGCACGCCGGCGCGCGGGTCGTAATTCTTGTAGACCCGGTGACCAAAGCCCATCAGGCGGAACGGATCGTCGGGGTTTTTCGCCCGCTCGAGGAATTCGGGGATGTTCTTCTTGTCGCCGATCTGCGCGAGCATCTCCAGCACGGCCTGGTTGGCGCCGCCATGGGCCGGCCCCCACAGGGTCGCGATGCCCGAGGCAATGCAGGCGAACGGGTTGGCGCCCGAGGAGCCCGCCAGGCGGACCGTCGAGGTCGAGGCGTTCTGCTCATGATCGGCATGCAGGATGAAAATCTTGTCCATCGCGCGCACGATCGCCGGGCTTGGCTTGTATTCTTCCGCCGGTACCGAAAACGTCATGTGCAGGAAATTCTCGGCGTAGCTCAGGCTGTTGTCGGGATACACGAAAGGCTGGCCGACCGTGTACTTGTAGGCCCAGGCGGCAATCGTCGGCATCTTCGCGATCAACCGGTGGGACGCGATCAGGCGCTGCTGCGGATCATTGATGTCTGTGGAGTCGTGATAGAAGGCCGACATGGCGCCGACGACGCCGATCATCACGGCCATCGGGTGGGCATCGCGCCGGAAACCGCTGTACAGGTTGCGCAGCTGCTCGTGAATCATCGTGTGGTTGGTAATCGTCGTCTCGAACTCGGTCATCTCTGCCTGGTTCGGCAGTTCCTTGTGCAGCAGGAGATAGCAGAGTTCGAGGAAGGAGCTGTTCTCTGTCAGCGCCTCGATCGAGTAGCCACCGTGGCGCAGAATGCCTTCCTCGCCATCGATATAGGTCAGTGAGGAATCGCAGCTCGCCGTCGATGTGTAGGACGGATCGTAGGTAAACATGTCCGTTTCGGCGTAAAGCTTGCGGACGTCGATGACGCGGGGGCCTTCCGTGCCTTCAAGGATTGGCAATTCGACAGTTTTGTCGCCGATGGTCAGGGTCGCGGTATCTACGACTTTCGCGTCACTCATATAACTCTCCACCAAAAATTCGCCCATGACATGCCGTTCGGCATATCCGGCGATCCAGACTTATGTTGCGCCGCACTCTAGTCGGCGAGGGGCCATTGGGCAATATTGCAGGCCGCCGGTTTCACGTCGTGAGACCTATTCCGCGGCGTTGTCGAGCCTGGCCAGGGTTTCATCCCGGCCGAGCACCGCCATGACCTCGAAGATACTCGGCGAGACATTACTTCCGGTTAACGCCGAACGCAGGGGCTGGGCCACCTTGCCGAGCTTCAAACCCTTGGATTCCGCGTATTTCCGAGCAATTCCATCGAGTTCGTCTTCACCCCATGATGTAGCTTTTCTGAGCAAATCGGCAAGTTCGCCGAGGGTTTGTCGGGCTTCGGGGTCGGCGAGATTGTCGCTTGCCTTCTCGTTCATCTCGATCGGGGCGTCGACGAGATAAAGTTGTGATAAATCAAATAGTTCATGGGTATTCTTCGCGCGCGATGCGAGTCCCGGCATGCCGGCAACAATTCTTTTCTCGGCATCGGGAGAAACAGTTATTCCGGCGGCGGCGGCATCAGCCAGCACACCGGCGGCCAATTTCGCAGGATCTGCGGATTTTATGTACTGGGCGTTGAGGTTGAGCAACTTGTCCATATCGAATCGTGCCGGCGACCGTCCGACGCTGTCGAGATCGAACCATTCGATGGCCTGTTCGCGGGAAATGGTCTCATCGTCGCCGTGCGACCAGCCGAGGCGCAGCAGGTAGTTGCACATGGCCTCGGGCAGGATGCCCATCTCCTCGTAGGCCTGGACCCCCAATGCGCCGTGGCGCTTGGAGAGTTTGGCGCCGTCGGCCCCGTGAATCAGTGGAATATGCGCGAACTCGGGCACATCCCAGCCGCAGGCCTCGAAAAGCTGCAACTGTCGGAACGCGTTGTTAAGGTGGTCGTCGCCGCGGATCGCGTGGGTGACGCCCATGTCATGATCGTCGACCACGACGGCGAGCATATAGGTCGGCGTGCCGTCGGAGCGCAGGATGATGAAGTCGTCCAGGGTGTCGTTGGCCTTTGTGACGTCGCCCTGGACCAGGTCGGAAATGGTGGTCTCGCCTTCCTGGGGCATCTTGATGCGGATGACCGGATCGACACCCGCCGGCGCCTCGGACGGGTCGCGGTCGCGCCAGCGGCCGTCGTAGACGCGGGTGCCGCCACCCGAATTCTTGGCGTTTTCGCGCATTTCGGCGAGTTCTTCGGGGGTGCAATAGCAACGATAGGCCTTGCCGTCGGCGACCAGCTTCTCCGCCACCTCGCGGTGCCGGTCCGCGCTTTGGGATTGGTAGGTCTCCGCGCCGTCCCAGTCGAGCGCCAGCCATGTCATGCCGTGGAGAATGGCCTGAATGGCCTCTTGCGTGGAGCGTTTGCGGTCCGTGTCCTCGACCCGGAGCAGGAACTTGCCGCCGTGATGTTTGGCGAACAGATAGTTGAACAGCGCCGTCCGCGCCCCACCGATATGCAGGAAACCGGTGGGTGAGGGGGCGAAGCGAGTGACGACGGACATGGGCGGCTGGCTCTATGGGATTGGGAAATCTGCCGTTCGTATGGCCGTGTGGAGCCTGCAGGTCAAGATGCCCGCGGTTGACGCCGACCTCATCGCGGGGGACGCTGCGCGGAAAGACCATGCGCCATGCTGTGACATATGTCGCATCCTTTGGTTCGTTGTCAGGGTTGCGAGACCGGTTCTGGTCGGCATTTCTCGCCGAGCGGGAGCGCTGGGTGTTGTGGTTGCCGGTCGCACTCGGGATCGGCATTTCGGTTTATTTCGCGCTGCCTGCGGAGCCCGCCTGGTTTGTCGGGCCGCTAACCGGGCTCGCCCCGCTCGCCGGCCTGGCCATGCGGTGGCGCGGCACGTCCCAGCGGCTCCTGTTGGTCGTGATCCTGTTCGCGGCCTTGGGTTTCACGGCCGCACAGTGGCGGACCCACGAGGCCGCCTCGCCGGTCCTCGCGGAAGCGCAACTCACGACAGTCCTGACCGGGCGGGTGGTCACGGTGGAGCCGGCCCCGCGCGGCCCCCGGGTGGTACTTGACCGGGTTGGTTTAACCAGTGCCGAGACGCCTGCGCCAGACCGCGTACGGCTTCGGTTAAGGGCACTCGATGCAGGGGTCAGGCCGGGGGATCAATTGCGGGTCCGCGCGCGACTATCACCGCCGCCCGACGCGTCATATTCCGGTGGGTATGATTTTTCCCGCGTGGCCTGGTTTCGCCAGATCGGTGCGGTCGGTTTCGCCATCGCACCGGCAGGCATATCGCCGGGGATATCCAGCGACGGGCCGATTGCCGGGTTCAGATCGGCCATCGAGCGCGCACGGGTGGGCATCGCGACGCGCATCGCCGACGGTATCGGCGGGGCCGCAGGCGGCGTGGCCGCGGCGCTGGCGACGGGACAGCGCGGCGGTATCCCTGAGAGTGTCCGCGCGGAAATGCGGGATTCCGGCCTCGCGCACCTGCTGGCGATTTCGGGCCTGCATCTCGGTCTCGTGGCCGGGTTTGTGTTCGCGTTGGTCCGTGGCGGCCTGGCGCTCTGGCCCCGTGCGGCACTGGGCTGGCCCCTCAAGAAGATCGCGGCCGTTACGGCGCTCGCTGCGGCGGCAGTTTATCTCCTGCTGGCCGGGGCGACGATCCCGACCCAGCGCGCTTTCGTGATGACGGCGATCGTGCTCGTGGCCATCCTGGTCAATCGCACGGGCATTTCTCTGCGGCTGGTGGCGTGGGCTGCGCTGATCATCCTGCTGTTGCGCCCCGAGGCCCTGCTGAGCGTCAGCTTCCAGATGTCGTTTGCGGCCGTCATCGCACTCGTGGCGGCCTATGAAGGCCTGGCTGGTCGTTTCAGGAGCGCGGCTGCCATCAGTTCCTGGCAACGACGCATCTTGATGTATTTCGCCGCGATCGCCTTCAGTTCGCTGATCGCGAGCCTAGCGACGGCACCGTTCGCGGTGTTCCATTTCAACCGGTTTGCCCCCATGGGCCTGGCGGCCAATCTGCTGGCGGTGCCGATCACCGCGCTCTGGGTCATGCCGCTGGAGGTGCTGGCCCTGCTGCTCATGCCGTTGGGGCTGGAGGGCGTGGTGTTGCCGGTGCTCGGCTGGGGGGTGGAGGCCGTCCTGTGGATTGCGCGAACCGTGGCGTCATGGCCCGGCGCGGCCATCACGCTGGTACAGCCGACGGTCGCTGGCATGATCCTCGCGGCGTTCGGCGGTCTTTGGTTGTGTCTATGGCGTCGCGGCTGGCGCTATGCGGGGATCCCGTTGATCGCCGCCGGGTTGGCCACGGCGGGTGGTGACGACCCGCCGGATATTCTCATCTCCGCGAACGCCAGCCTGATCGCCGTGCGGACGAGCGACGGCGTCATGCAGCTCTCTAATCCCCATGCATCACCCTTCGTGCAGGGTGTCTGGCAGCGTCGTCTGGGTATCGAAGAGTTCACGACCTTCGGCGGCGGTGGCCTGGATTGCGACGGGCTTGGTTGTACCGGCCGCTTCGGTGGGCAGGTGGTGTCTGTTGTCGAGAATCCGCTTGGGTTCGCCGAGGAATGCCGCCGGGCGGACATCCTGGTCTCGCGTGAGCCGATCCCGAGAATCTGCCGGGGGGCGAATGGGCCGGCTGTGGCCATAGGGCGGTTTGACGTCTGGCGATCAGGTGCCCATGCGGTCTGGTTACCCGACGACAAGCGGCCGATCACGGTCTGGCGCGCGCGCGAACGCGATCCGGGTCGCCCCTGGATGCGGGGAACCCAGCTACCGACCCCAAAAACGCGGAACTAGTACTGGCGGAGCAGCCCGACGAGTTCGCCCTGCACCGCGACCTGGTCCGGGCCGAAGATGCGGGTTTCATAGGCCGGGTTGGCGGCTTCGAGCGCGACGGAGTCGTTGCGCCGGCGCAGCCGCTTCAGCGTGACTTCCTGGCCGTCGACGAGCGCCACCACGATCGAACCGTTATCGGCGGTGTCGGTACGACGGATAAGAACCGTGTCGCCATCGAGGATGCCGGCATCGATCATCGAATCGCCTTCGACCTCGAGGCAGTAGTGGTTGCCGCGCCCGAGCATGGAGGGCGGCACGCCGATGTGGCGGGTCGGGTCGCGCAGCGCCTCGATGGGCGTACCCGCGGCGATCTTGCCCAGGAACGGCAGCTCGATTTCGCCGCCGCCCGACGCGGCCTCCGATGCCGCCGGGCCGGTCATTTCCGAAGGCGCGATCACCGGCTCGGAATCGGTATCCCGGCCACCCTCGATGACCTGTGGTGAAAATGCGGCGTTCTGGCCGGACTGGTTTGCCTGTGCGCCGACACCGCTCTCATCGGGAAGCCGCAGGACCTCCAGCGCACGGGCCCGGTGGGCGAGGCGGCGGATGAACCCGCGCTCCTCCAGCCCGGTGATCAGCCGGTGAATACCCGACTTGGACTTGAGCCCGAGGGCATCCTTCATTTCGTCGAACGAGGGCGCCACGCCGGTCTCGTTGAGCCGTTCGTTGATGAAGGTGAGAAGCTGGTGCTGTTTGCGCGTCAACATGGTGTCTGGGCCCCCGTAACCCGGTCCGATTCAGGACGATTTCCAAATGCGGCAGTACCACAAGATATGGAACAAACCGCAAACATCGACGCATGTTCTAGTGATGTTCTTTTGACTCGTCAACCGATCGGTTGATTTGCAGGCGTCAGATGACCTGCATGCCGGTGCCCAAACGAACGAACGCGACAGGGTCACCGGCCTTGGCGGCGGGCGCGTGGGGCGGGCGGACCACGAGGCAGTTCGACGCGGCGAGCCGCGAGAACATGGAGCTATCCTGCTTGGGAAACGGCGTGGCGACCAGCGTGTCGCCGTCGCGGGTGAGGGTGGCGCGGAGATAGTCCTCGCGCCGGTCGTTTTCCCCCAGATCGACACCCAGGGTCGCGGTCTCGAAGACGGGTTCGGTCTCGCCGGTTCCGAGCATCTTCGCCAGTGCGGGTTTCAGGAACAGCACGCCGCACACCGTCGATGAGACGGGATTGCCCGGGAAGCCGAGCATGGGGACAGAGCCGAGGCGCCCGAACATCAGCGGTTTGCCGGGGCGCATGGCGATCTGCCAGAAGTCGAGCTCCAGCCCGATGTCGGCCAGGGCGTCCTGCACCAGGTCATGCTCGCCCACGGACGCGCCACCGGTGGTGACCAGCATGTCCGCGCCCCGGGCACCTTCGGCCATCGCGCTGATGGCGGCCTTGTCGTCGGGCGCGATGCCGAGTGTGACCGGTTCACCGCCCGCAGCCCGGATCAGGCCCTCGAGAGCGAAGGTGTTGGAGCTGACGATGCTCGTCGGGCCGAGCGCTTCGCCGGGCAGGGATATCTCGTCGCCGGTCGCCAGCAGGGCCACGCGGGGTTTGCGTCGTACCTGCAGCCAGGGATGGTTCATGGCCGCGGCGAGCCCGATGTCCCGGGATGTCAGGATTTTGCCGGCGGTGAGCAGCACGTCACCTGTCTGGAAATCGAGCCCTGCCGGCCGGACGTAGCGGCCCGCGGTGACGCTCTCGTTTACCGTCACCGTATCGCCATCACGGCTCGTGTCTTCCTGGATGACGATGGCGTCGGCGCCGTCGGGCAGGGCGGCACCGGTGAAGATGCGCACGGCTTCGCCCTTGCCGACCTTGCCTTCGTGCAGGCCGCCGGCCGGCACCGCGCCGGTGACTGTCAGATCCACAGGCGTGTCGGCGACATCCTCCGCGCGCACGGCGTAGCCGTCCATCGCCGAGACGGCGAGCGGCGGCTGGGTCACCCGGGCGGCCAAATCGGCAGCCAGCACCCGGCCATGGGCCTCGGTGAGCGCGACCTGCTCGGATGCCATGACCGGCAGATCGGCGAGGATGCGTTGCCGCGCGTCGGCGACGGGCATGAGCGTCTGGGTCATGCGTCGGGCTCCGCGGAAGCTTGGAGCGGGGGAGCGAAACGATGAGGCCGGATGGCCATGCGCCAGAAGACCAGCCCGGCGACGGCGCCGTAGATGAAAGTGCCCAGTGAAAGTACGAGCGTGGAGCTCATGTCATCCAGGTCGGGGACGCCGCCTGACAGCATGGTGACGTCGATGATTTTCCAGAAGATCAGGATCATCAAGGCGTTGCGGATATACCGGGCGGGCCGCAGCTCACCCAACTTCAGCAACCCGCGCGACGACGGCACCGCGATGACCAGCATTGCGCCGGTGACGATCAGGTAGAACTGCAGGAACCCGTTGGGCATGTAAGGGACACCCGGTGCGAGGTTGAAATAGCCCGGAACCGTTCGCAGCCATTCAATACCCACCAGCACTGCCGGCGCGACGAGCGCGGCGATGATCAGCAGGACAAGGGAGAGCGTCTTGCTCATTGCGCCTCGTAGGTGCCCGACTTGCCGCCGGCCTTGTGCAGCAGGCGCATGTCGGTGATCTGCGAGCCCCGATCGACTGCCTTGACCATGTCATAGACCGTCAGCGCCGCGACACTTGCCGCCGTCAGCGCTTCCATCTCGACGCCGGTCTTGCCGTCAACGCGCACGGTCGCTTCGATGACCACGGCGTTGGCATCGCCATCGATGGAAAGCTCCACATCTGCCTTGGTGATCAGCAGGGGGTGGCAGAGCGGGATCAGTTCGGATGTTTTCTTGGCACCCATAATGCCGGCGATTCGGGCGATCGACAGGACGTCGCCCTTCTTCACCGCGCCGTCGCGGATCAGCGCAATGGTCTCGGCCTGCATGATCACCCGGCAGCCCGCCGTGGCGGTGCGTCGGGTGACATCCTTGTCGGACACATCGACCATCCGGGCATTCCCGTCCGCGTCGAGATGGGTGAGCTTGTCGTCAGTCATGTCAGGCGCTTTCCTGCAGGGTCTCGCCGGGTGCAAGCAGGTCGCGCACTGCGCCGGCGATGTCGTCCTGGCGCATCAGGGATTCCCCGATCAGGAAACACCGCGCGCCGACACCCGACATGCGCACCAGATCATCCGGCGTGAACAGCCCGCTCTCGCAAACCAGCACCCGGTCGGACGGGACCCGCGGCGCGAGTTCTTCCGTTGTTGCCAGGTCCACTGTGAGCGTCTTCAGGTTTCGGTTGTTGATGCCGATCAGGTCGCCATCGATTTCGAGGGCCCGGTCGAGCTCCTCCGCACTGTGCACCTCGACCAGCACGTCCATCCCCCAGTCATGGGCGGCGGCGGCGAGTTCGGCGGCCTGGCCGTCTTCCAGTCCGGCCATGATCAGCAGAATACAGTCGGCACCCAGCGCGCGGGCTTCGACGACCTGGTAGGGGTCGAGCATGAAGTCCTTGCGGATGGCGGGGAGGGATACGGCAGCCCGGGCGGCGACCAGGTCTTCGTCGCGGCCCTGGAAATACGGCGTGTCGGTCAGCACCGACATGCAGGTCGCCCCGCCGTCCTCATAGGCCTTCGCGATCGATGGCGGATCGAAATCCTCGCGGATCAACCCCTTGCTCGGGCTGGCCTTCTTGATTTCGGCGATCAGGCCGAAGCGCCCGGCGGCCGCGCGTTCGCCAAGCCGTTGCGCGAAACCCCGGGTCTCGCCGGCGGCATTTGCGCGCTCCTCAAGCGTGGCCAATGACGTCGCGGCCTTGCATGCGGCGATATGCTCGCGCTTGTCGTTGTTGATCTTTGTAAGCACGTCGGACATGTCACGCGCCCCGGTTGGTGATCTCGACGAGGCGGGCAAGACAATCACGTGCAGCGCCCGAATCGATTGCCTCGCGGGCGATCTTCGCGCCGTCCAGCAGATTGTCTGCCTTGTCGGCGATCATCAATGATCCGGCGGCTGTCAGTATCACGGCGTTGCGGTAGGCACTTTGCTTGCCGTCGAGCAATTCATGCACGGCGGCCGCATTATAGGCGGCGTCGCCACCCTTGATGTCTTCCAGCGTGCCGCGCGGCAGATCCGCGTCTTCGGGATTGACCTCATAGGTCGTCACCGTGCCGTCCTTGAGTTCCGAGACCCGCGACGGCCCGGTGGTCGTCAACTCGTCGGTTCCGTCGGAGCCGTGCACCACCCAGGCGCGGGTCAGGCCGAGATTGCCGAGCACATGGGCCATCGGTTCAGTCCATTGCGGCGCGAACACACCGGTCATCTGGCGTTTCACCAGCGATGGATTCGACAGCGGCCCGAGAATGTTGAAGATCGTGCGGGTGCCCAGTTCGACCCGCGGCCCGGCGACGTTGCGCATGGCGCTGTGATGGCGTGGCGCCATCAGGAAGCCGAGATTGTTCTCCCAGATCGATTCCCGGATCAGGTCGAAATCCGCATCGATGTTGATGCCGAGTTCTGTCAGCACGTCCGCCGCGCCCGTTTTGGAGCTCAGCGCGCGGTTGCCATGTTTGGCGATGGGCACACCGCAGCCCGCCACGACAATCGCCGAGGCCGTGGAGATGTTCAGGGTGCCCGTGCCGTCGCCGCCGGTACCGACGATGTCCATCGCGCCATCAGGGGCGTCGATGATGTGGGCCTTGGCCCGCATGGCGCGTGCGGCACCCGTAATCTCGCCCACGGTCTCGCCACGCAGCCGCAGCGCCATCAGGAAGGCGCCGATCTGTGCGGGCGTGGCGTTGCCGGACATGATGATGTCGAAGGCCGTCTCGGCTTCGTCCTCGCCCAGGGTGCCGCCGTCTGCGACCCGCGCGAGGAGTGGTTTCAGATCGTCCATATCAGAAGTCATAACGCCATCATCTCTCCGGCGCGCGTGTCGTCGCCATACGCCTCCACCGGCTGGCCGGTGGCAAGTTCAACAAAATTTGCCAGCAGGTCGTGTCCGGCCTCCGTGGCGATACTCTCCGGGTGGAATTGCACGCCGTGGATCGGCAGTTCCTTGTGGCTCAGGCCCATGATCACGTCGTCGGACGTCTGCGCGGTGATCTCGAAACAGTCGGGCAGGGTGGCCTGCTCGACGCAGAGCGAGTGATACCGGGTCGCGTCTACCGGGTTGGGTAGGCCGCGAAACAGGCCCTGACCGCCGTGGCGTACCCGGTCGACCTTGCCGTGCATCGGCTCGGGCGCTCGGATAATCGTGCCGCCGAAGGCCTGGCCGATGGTCTGGTGTCCCAGACATACACCCAGCGTGGGCATGCGCGCTTCCGCGGCCTTCGCGACGAGGTCGAGGCAGATGCCGGCGTGATTCGGATCGGACGGGCCCGGCGAGATCACGATCGCCTCGGGTGCGATCGCGATCGCTTCCTCGGGTGTCAGGGTATCGTTACGCCGGACATCACAGGTCACCCCAAGCTCACCCAGGAAGTGGACGAGGTTGTAGGTAAAGCTGTCGTAGTTGTCGATTAAGAGAAACATCTCAATGGGTTGTCCGGCGACCTTGAGTTTCGTTCCGCGACCTTGCAGCTGCTGGGCCGCGGGGCGGAGACTTATAACAGCGTTGTCCGGGGCGGCAAAGCAGGGCGCGCGCCGAAACGGGACCGATCACGGGCGAATCTGTCATAAGCGTGCCCCAATTACCTGTCTTTCTATCAGGCTATCGCGCAAACGAGTCGTCACCCCATGGCCAAACCGGCCCGCAGAACCAGGACCAAGCCGCGCAAACCGGCGCGCAAACAGACGCAGAAGCTCAAGCCGAAGCCTTCGCGTCTCGTTGGTCTTGTGTGGGTTACGGCCGGCGCGCTGAGCGTTGCCGTCCTGGCGCTCGTGGCGATCCTGATGTTCGGCCCCGGCGCGCGCGAGACCCCGGCACCGCGCATCGCCACGACCCAGATACCCGCGATGACATCCCGACCCACGCCTCAGCCCGAGGTGGCGGTGGCGCCCGCGCCGCCGGTCGCCCCGCAGGTTGCAGCCGTTCCGTCGCCGCCGCCTGAGCCGGCATGGCGGCGTAACGCGATGCCGGTCACCGTCACACCGGGCCAGCCGATGATTGCGGTGGTGATCGATGATATGGGGCTCGACCGTGCGCGATCCGAGCGGACCGCGGCCTTGCCGCCACCGCTAACCCTTGCCTTTCTGGCCTACGGGCGTGACCTCGACGCGCAGACCGGTGCGGCGCGTGCGGCGGGCCATGAATTGCTCGTGCATGTACCCATGGAACCGGGTGCGGGCGTCGATCCGGGTCCCAACGCACTTTTGACCAGCCTCACGCCGATGGAATTCGGCCGCCGGATCGATTGGAACCTATCCCAGTTCAACCGTTTCGTCGGGATCAACAACCATATGGGCAGCAAGGCGACGTCGGACCCGACGGCCATGGCCGCCGTGATGTCGAAGCTGCGCGACCGGGGTCTGTTGTTCCTCGACAGCCGTACCTCGGGTGCGACCGTGGCCCATGCCGAGGCGGAAAAACACGGGATACCGGCGCTGCAGCGAGATGTTTTCCTGGATCATGACCCGTCGCCGATCGCGGTGCGGGCGGCCCTCGACCAGGTCGAAGAGATCGCGCGGCGCCGGGGGCATGCGATTGCCATTGGCCACCCCAGGGACGCGACGATCGAGGCGCTGGAGGAGTGGTTGCCGGACGTGCGCGCGCGGGGGTTCGCGCTGGTGCCGGTGAGTGCCGTGGCCTTGCGCCTCGGAGCTGACAGAAAGACCGCCGGAAACTAGGCCGACGTCACTGCCATCAGGACCGCCATGGGCCCATCGTCGCCCCGCGTGATCACAAACGGCCGCGTGATGGTCGGTTCGATGAATCCTGCCGCGATCATTGCGCCCCGGATGTCGGGTTCGGTAAAGCCGAAATCAGGCGAGTCCGGGGTCGCCAGCCAGTCCCACTGGACGAACATGCCGCCGGGGCACAGCAGCCCGCGCAAACGTCGCAGGGTCTGGGCATAGTCCGGCACGAAGGCCAGGGCCGACGACGCGACGATCAGGTCGAATTCGGTTTTGAGCGCGGGCTCGCGGGTAATGAGGTCGGCCGTGAGTTCGCCCGCGACGTGTGAGACGTTCGCGATGCCCTTTCGGGCCAGCACGTCGAGCATTTTTTGCGACGGATCGAGGGCGACGACCGCAGCGGCGTCACGTGCGATCTTTTCGGAGAGCAGGCCGGTGCCGCAGCCGAAGTCAAAGACCCGCGCACCCGCAATGTCTCTGACAGCGGCGAGGGACGCGAAGGCGTGGTCCGCATAGGTTCTGACGTCTGGGTTTTCGTCCCAGCCGCCGGCGTGTTCGTCCCAGTCGAAAGTCATTGGCGTCCGCTTTGTACCATTTGGGCTGCACCATACATCCTCTGGTGAAGACCCAGGTGATAGGCGGGCGCCTAATTGATCGATTGATAGGTAAATCGGAGGAAACGCGATGGCCGAAGAACCCGTCACCGTCGCCGTGGTCGAGCTGAAGGTCGAGGCGACCTATCTGCAGCTCTCGCGCGAGGAACGTGCCGCCCACTGGCTGGCGCTGCAGGAGATTGTCGCTGCCCACCCCAAGGTGAGCGTGGTCTGGCACGACGCGGACGCGCTCAGCGGCGAGTGTTCCGACTTCGTGATCTGCCGGTTCGCGAACCTGTTTGACTATCACTGCATGTGGGAAGAGATTAAGGACGGCCCGCTGTTCATGACGCCGTATTTCCACATCACCCGTGTGCTGATCGGCATGGAAAACGCCTTCGTGGCGTATGACGAGGCGATCGGGATCGAGCTCCCCAACTAGGGGCGGCTAGTTCACGAAGCGGTGGGCCTGTTCGGCCGCGCGGATGAGGGCGCGGGCCTTGTTCTGGCTTTCCTGATACTCGGCCTCGGGGTCTGAATCCGCGACCACGCCGCCGCCGGCCTGCACATACATCATGCCGTCCTTGATGAGGGCCGTGCGCAAGGTGATGCACGTGTCCATGCTGCCGTCGGCTGCGAAGTAGCCGACCGCGCCCGCATAGAAGCTCCGGCGCTCGTCCTCGAGCTCATCGATGATTTCCATCGCCCGGATTTTCGGCGCGCCCGACACCGTGCCGGCGGGGAAGCCCGCGGCCAGGGCATCGACCGCTCGGGTGCCGGGCTTCACCCGGCCTTGCACGTTGGAGACGATGTGCATGACGTGACTGTAGCGCTCGATGGTGAACTCTTCCGTGACCTCGACGGTACCAATCTCGGAGACCCGCCCCACATCGTTGCGGCCCAGATCGAGCAGCATCAGATGCTCGGCCTGTTCCTTGGGGTCGGCGAGCAGTTCCTCGGCAAGGGCCTCGTCGGCGTCGGGCGTTGCGCCGCGCGGCCGGGTGCCGGCGATGGGCCGCACCGTGACCGTGTCGTCACGCAGGCGTACGAGAATCTCCGGGCTCGACCCCACGAGCGAGAATCCCCCGACGTTGAGCACGAACAGGAACGGCGACGGGTTGAGCCGGCGCAGCGAACGGTAGAGCGCCGCGGGCGGCAGATCGAAGGGGAAGCTGAAACGCTGGGAAGGGACGACCTGGAAGATGTCGCCGGCGCGGACATACTCCTTCGCCGCCTCGACCATGGCGTGATACTCGCCCTGGGTGCGGTTCGACACCGGGTTGATCTCGACCTCGGAGCCTTCGGGTACGCTGGCGATACGGGGCACGCCGCGGTCGAAATCCTCGACGGCCGCATCGAGCCGCGCGCAGGCGTCGGCATAGGCGCTGTCGCAATCGATGGCCGGATCGGCCCAGACCGGTGTCACCAGCGTGACCTTGTCGGCGACATTGTCGAACACGGCGATGATCGTCGGCCGGAAGAACACCGAATCCGGAATGTCGATCGAATCCGGGTTGTCGTCAGGCAGCCGTTCCATCAGGCGCACGGCGTCATAGGCGAAATAACCGAACAGGCCGGCGGCCATCGGCGGGAGTTCCGGCGGGATCTCGATCCGGCATTCGTCGACCAGTGCGGAGAGTAGATCGAGGCTCTTGCCCTCCATGGGCTCAAAAGCGTCGGGCGATGTGCGGGCGTTCCGGTTGATCTCGGCATTCTCGCCGGTGCAACGCCAGATCAGGTCGGGCGAAAAGGCGAGGATGGAGTAGCGACCGCGCACTGCACCGCCCTCGACCGATTCCAGCAGGATCGAATGCTTTTCGTCATCAGCGAGTTTGAGAAGCGCGGAGACCGGGGTCTCGAGATCGGCAACCAGTTCGGTCCAGACAAGCTGGGGTTCGCCATTGGCGTAGCGGGCGGCGAAAGATTCGGTGTCGGTGGCGGTTTGCAGGGTCACGTTACGTGTACCGGTTCATCTCTGCGGCAGGAATGCATCTTCGAGCGCATTCTGATTGATTTCGACACCGATCTCTTCCTGTAACGCGACCGACAGTTGGGTGACCAGGTCGTTGGCGATCTGGCCGGTCAATGCTGCGGCCATTTCCCCGCGGGCCGGGTCGGACATGGCAGCGGGTTCGATGTCGATCAACTTGGCGACGGCGGCACCGCTGGACAGCGGTTGCTCGACGATTTCGCCGCGATTGATCTCGAACACAGATGCGATCAACTCGGTGGCGATGGTCGACCCGTCGCCGGTCCGATCGAAGGCCGGTGTGCGTTCAAACTGTGCGTTGAATTCACCGGCCAGGGTCTCAAGGCTCTCGCCGCCGCGCGCCCGGTCGGCGATTTTCTGCGCGGTTTCTTCAGCCAGTGTCGCCACGCGATCGGCCTTCCAGGCCCGGATCGCAAGCTCGCGTATTTCGTCGAGGGACGGGATGCGGGGCGCCACAATCTCATCGAGGCGGACCACGACGAAACCGCCATTGCGCTCCTCGATCGTCTCTGTCACGCCCACTTCGTCGATGGCGAAGAGGCGCTGCACCAGTTCGGCGGTGACGGCGCCATCCGGGTCGGCCTGTTCGGATCGCAGCTGACCGGCCTGGGCCACACCATCGATCCGGGTCCGTATCAGGTTGCTGTCGCGGGCGACTTCGTCGAGCGAAGCGCCGCCGGCCAGCCCGTCCTCGACGTCATTCAGGACGTCGAAAATCGCGTCGCGGGCTTCCTCGAGTGCCAGCTCGGTGCGCAAGGCATCGCGGGCCTCTTCAAACGGGATCGTGCGGCCGGGCTTGATGTTGCCTGCGCGTACGAGGTGCCAGCCAAGGTCGCTCTCGACCGGGTCACTGACCACGTCGGCGTCCAGCCGGAAGGCGGCATCGGCCAGCTCGGTGACCGGCACGTCGGAGGGTTTGACGCTCCCCAGATCGACCGGGGGCAGGCCGGAGACCTCTTCGGCGGCCTCTTCGAAACTCTTGCCGTCCCGGATCATGTCGGCGGCGCGCTGGGCGTCTTCGCGTGACAGGAAGGTGGCTTGCGCAACATCGCGGACTTCGGCCTGGACGAACTCGTTACCCCGGACCGCATATTCCTCACGCAGGTCTTCTTCGGGGATCACGATCTCCCGTGCCAGGGTTTCCGCATCCATACTGGCGACGCTCGCCACGCGAAACTCGGGCGTCTCGAAGGCGTCCTTGTTGTCGTCATAAAAACCGAGCAACTGGGTCGAATCGGGATCGCCGACCTGAGCGTCGGGACGCGGTGGCACGACGACGAGCTCGGCCACCCGGCGTTCACCGCGGCGCTTGAAGATGGTGTCCGTTAGCGGCGCCGGTGCGGCGACGGCATTCCGGATGGTGTCGATATACTGGGTGCGCAGGAGGTCCATGCGAACCTGGTTCACGAAATCCTCTTCCGTCTGATTGTTGTGCAGCAGAAAACGTTCGAACTGGGCGCGCTCGAAACGACCGCTGGGGCCCTGGAACTGGGGCAGGGAGCGGATCGCCGTTGCGGCCGCGTCGAGTGATGTGGTCACCCCCAACTGCTGTGCTGCCTGATCAAACAGGCTGCGGTTGACCAACTGGGAGATGGCGCGCTCGAGGAGCCCGGCCTGGATGGCCGATTGGGTGTCCAACTGCTGACCGGTAAATTGTGCCGCGCGCTGAATCTGATCGTTCAACTCCCGGCTGATCTGATGGACCGTGAAGTTCGTCTCGCCGACCTCGACCACGGGGGTCGTGGCCGAATGGCCGCCACCATGCCCGCCGCCCCCGCCGAAATCGGTTCCGAAGAACAGTACGAAGGTCAGGGCGAGTGCCCCCAGGATGACTTTCATCACCCAGCTTTTGGAGCTATTTCTCAGCGCTTCGAGCATTAGTTTGTCACCAGTTGGTTCGGGGCCGCAGCCCGGCTGCGGGCGGCGCATGATAGTGATCGCGATCCGGTGTCTCAAGCACCGCGCCGGACCTTTTGCGAGGGGCCGGTTGGCGGCACGTTCGCCGCTATGCTAGAGGACCACCTGGCCCATGTAGTGGCCTGCTAACACAATGAAAAGCAACAATTTGGTGAAGATATGGCCGCGCTCGAAAAACTTATCGCCGGGAAC
Organism: Alphaproteobacteria bacterium; assembly: GCA_965261975.1. Lineage (GTDB taxonomy): Bacteria > Pseudomonadota > Alphaproteobacteria > UBA6615 > UBA6615 > UBA8079. Next base: position 31,798 of record CBDHEC010000019.1, on the reverse strand, counting down.
TGGAAAATGAACATGCTCGCCTCGGATGGTGTCGGGCTGGCGCGCGATATTGCGGCGAAGGCGCAAGGCGCGACCTGCGACCTGCTGGTTTGCCCGCCTGCAACCATCCTTGGCCAGGTCGCCGAGGTGCTTTCGGGGAGCGAGGTCGCGGTCGGCGGCCAGGATTGTCACGAGTCGGAGAGCGGCGCATTTACCGGCGACGTGTCGGCAAAGATGGTCGGAGATGCGGGTGCGAGCCACGTGATCCTCGGTCATTCCGAGCGCCGCCATGGGCTGGGCGAGACCGATGCGCGAGTCCGCGCGAAAACACAGGCTGCCCATGCGGCGGGCCTGGTTGCCATTGTCTGTATTGGCGAGACGGAGGCGGAGCGGGACGCCGGGCAGACGCTGGAGGTCCTGAGTACGCAACTTGCCGGGTCTCTGCCCGATACAGGCGTGTCCGGTGCGAACACGGTCATCGCCTACGAGCCGGTTTGGGCGATCGGCACGGGCCGGACCCCGACCCTGGACGAAGTCGAGGCCGCGCATCGCCATATTCGCGCCACCCTGGAATCCGCACTGGGGAGCGAGGCCGGCGCGGTGCGCCTCCTGTATGGCGGTTCCATGAAACCGGAAAATGCCCAATCGCTCCTGGCCGTGGCGAATGTTGATGGCGGACTGATTGGCGGGGCGAGCCTGGACGCCGAAAGCTTCCTCGCCATTGCTGCGGCGGGCGCGTCATAAGCTTTTGACAGGATTGGGACTGGAATTGCGGCGCACAACCGACTAAATACCCGCCAAGAAGTTGCGGTGCGGCAAACCGGCGGCACCGCGTATACGAGAATCGGCCGAGAATATGGAAACCATCATACTGGTCATTCACATGCTGATCGGCGTCGCGCTCGTCGGCGTGGTGCTGATGCAGAAGTCCGAAGGCGGCCTGGGCGGCCTTGGCGGTGGCGGCGGCGGCGGTGCCAGTGGCGGCATGGGCGGTCTGCTGGGCAATCGCCAGACGGCAAACCTGTTGACCCGTTCGACGGGCCTGCTGGCGCTGGCTTTCATGGTCACCAGTATCGGCCTGGCCATTCTCGCCAACGATAGCGGCAGTACCGGTTCGATCATCAACGAAGCGCCACCGGCGCATGGTGATGCCATGACCCCGGCCCCGACGGAGCCTGCGGTGCCGACCACCCCATCGGTTCCGACGTCCGAGTAGATGGCGCGGCGTCCCGAGTCGAATTCAAAAGGCGGCTTTCAAGCCGCCTTTTTCTCTGCCAAATGCCGGTATCTCAACAGCTTGCTGACTGTGGATGAATCCCCTTTGGCGGGCCGCCGTCAATTGAGTACAAGTTAGCCATGGCGACACGGTTTATTTTCATCACGGGTGGTGTCGTTTCCTCTCTGGGTAAGGGGCTTGCGTCCGCGGCTCTGGGTGCGCTTTTGCAGGCGCGCGGTTACAGCGTGCGGGTGCGCAAACTGGACCCTTATCTGAACGTCGATCCGGGCACGATGAGCCCCTTCGAGCATGGCGAGGTCTACGTCACCGACGACGGGGCCGAAACCGATCTCGATCTGGGGCACTATGAGCGGTTCACGGGAGTGGCGGCGACCCAGTCCGATAACGTCACGACGGGGCGGATCTATTCCGATGTGCTCGGTCGCGAGCGCCGTGGCGACTATCTGGGCGGCACGGTCCAGGTCATTCCCCACGTCACCGACGCGATCAAGAAATTCGTGACGGCCGATCTGCACGGCGAGGATTTCGTGATCTGCGAGATCGGCGGCACGGTCGGCGATATCGAAAGCCTGCCGTTTCTCGAGGCCATCCGGCAACTCGGCAACGAATTGGGCTCCGAGCGGGCGATGTTCGTGCATCTGACATTGGTGCCGTATCTGTCGGCATCGGGTGAGCTCAAGACCAAGCCCACGCAACATTCTGTGATGGAACTCCAGCGCGTGGGTATCCGGCCGGATGTGCTCCTGTGCCGCTGCGACCGCCCCATTCCGAATGGAGAGCGCAACAAGATCGCGCTGTTCTGCAACATTCGCCCCGAAGCCGTTGTGCCGGCGCTGGATATCGACACGATCTACCAGGTGCCGATCGAGTATCACGATGAAGGGTTCGACACCCAGGTTCTCAATCACTTCAAGATCGAGCCGGGCGCGCAGCCGAATCTCGATACCTGGCGGGAGATCGTCGGGCGTATTCGCGAACCTGACGGCGAGGTGAACATTGCCGTCGTGGGTAAGTACACAGATCTTCCCGATGCCTACAAATCGCTGTCGGAGGCGCTGGCGCATGGCGGTATCGCCAATCATGCGCGGGTCAATCTCGACTGGATTGCCTCGGAACTGTTCGACACGGAAGACACGGTCGAGCATTTGAACGGCGTCCACGGCATTCTCGTCCCCGGCGGGTTCGGCGAGCGCGGTGCCGAGGGCAAGATCAGGGCGGTTCAGTTCGCCCGTGAACACAAGGTGCCGTATTTTGGCATCTGTTTCGGCATGCAGATGGCCGTCATCGAGGCGGCGCGCAACCTGGCCGGTCTGTCCGGTGCGGGTTCGACGGAGTTCGGTTCGTGCGGCGACCCGGTGGTTGGCCTGATGACCGAGTGGCAACGCGGCGACGAGACCGAACAGCGCGCGGCGGGGGACAATCTGGGCGGTACCATGCGCCTGGGTGCCTATCCCGCGGCACTGGGCGAGCGGACCCATATCGCCGAGATCTATGGCCTGAACGAGATTGCGGAACGCCATCGCCACCGCTACGAGGTCAACATCAACTACCGTGATGTGCTGGAAAAAGCCGGCATGACATTCTCCGGCACCTCGCCTGACGGGCTGCTGCCCGAAACAATCGAGCTTGAGGACCATCCGTGGTTCATCGGCGTGCAGTTTCACCCGGAATTGAAGTCCAAACCGTTCGAGCCTCATCCGCTGTTCAAGTCTTTCGTGGCGGCGGCGCTCGACCAATCACGGCTGGTCTGAGTGATGGCTGAAACGCGGCATGTGCGTGTCGGTGACGTGTCCTTTGGCAACGATTTGCCGCTGACCCTCATCGCCGGCCCCTGTCAGCTGGAATCCCGGGCCCACGGGCTGGAAATAAGCGGCGCACTCAAGGAAATGGCGGACCGGCTGGGTGTCGGCCTGATCTACAAGACCAGCTTCGACAAGGCGAACCGGACCTCGATCAAGACCGCGCGTGGCCTCGGCATCGAGCAGAGCCTGCCGATCATGGCCGAAATCCGTGAGGCGACCGGTCTGCCGATCCTGACCGACGTGCATGACCCGAGCCATTGCGCGCAGGTCGGTGAAGTTGCCGACGTGCTGCAAATCCCCGCTTTCCTGTGCCGCCAGACGGATCTCGTCGTCGCTGCAGCCCAGACCGGGCGGGCGCTGCACATCAAGAAGGGCCAGTTTCTCGCCCCCTGGGACATGAAGAACGTGGTCACCAAGGCTTTCGAGGCCGGCAACGAAAACGTCATGGTCTGCGAGCGTGGTGCCAGCTTTGGCTACAACACGCTTGTGGCCGACATGCGGTCGCTGCCAATCATGGCCGCGCAGACCGGCTGTCCCGTGGTTTTCGATGCGACCCACTCCGTGCAGCAGCCGGGCGGGCAGGGTGCGACCAGCGGTGGCCAGCGTGAGTTTGCCCCCGTGCTGGCCCGCGCGGCCGTTGCCATCGGTGTCGCGGGGGTGTTTCTGGAAACCCATGAAGACCCCGACAACGCGCCCAGTGACGGCCCGAACATGATCCATCTTCGTGATCTGCCCGGGATCGTCGAGACGCTGCTCGAAATTGACCGTATCGCCAAGGCGAACCCGGTTTCGATTACCTGATTCAACCTGCAAACAAACGGAATTCACGATGAGTGCCATCGTCAATGTTATCGGCCGCGAAATCCTCGACAGCCGCGGAAATCCCACCGTCGAAGTGGATGTCATGCTCGAAAGCGGCGCCTTTGGCCGCGCCGGGGTGCCCTCTGGGGCCTCGACCGGCGCCCACGAGGCTGTCGAGCGGCGTGATGGCGATCCGGCACGCTATGGCGGCAAAGGCGTGCTCGGCGCTGTCGAAGCGGTCAACACCGAGCTGTTCGAGGCCCTGTCGGGACTGGATGCCGATGAACAGGAGCACATCGATCAGCTGATGCGCGACCTGGACGGCACCGACAACAAGGGGCGCCTCGGGGCGAACGCGATCCTCGGGGTCTCCCTCGCGGTGGCCAAGGCGGCGGCCGAAGACGCCGGCCTGCCGCTCTATCGCTATGTCGGTGGCAGCCACGCCCGAAGCATGCCGGTCCCGATGATGAACATCGTGAACGGCGGCGCCCATGCCGACAATCCGATCGACATTCAGGAATTCATGATCATGCCCGTCGGCGCGAGCAATATCGCCGATGCGGTGCGCGTAGGTTCCGAGATTTTTCAAACACTTAAAAAGCAACTCTCAGAAGCTGGGCACGGTACCAATGTAGGTGACGAGGGCGGCTTTGCACCGAACCTGCAGAGTGCGGACGAAGCACTTGGATTTATTTGTAAATCGATCGAGGCTGCCGGCTATAAACCCGGTGATGACGTCGTGCTGGCGCTTGATTCGGCATCGACCGAATTCTACGCCGACGGCGCCTACAACCTGGCAGGTGAGGGCAAGTCGCTCGATTCTGCTGCCATGGTCGAATATCTGGCGGATCTTTGCGCCCGCTACCCGATCATCTCGATAGAAGATGGCATGGCCGAAGACGACTGGGATGGCTGGGTCGCACTGACCGAAGCGATCGGGGGCAAGGTCCAGTTGGTCGGCGATGACCTGTTCGTCACCAACCCGACGCGCCTGCGCGACGGGATTGAGAAAGGCGCGGCGAACTCGATCCTGATCAAGGTGAACCAGATCGGCACGTTGTCGGAGACCCTTGATGCGGTCGAGACAGCCCATAAGGCGTCCTATACATCGGTGATGTCGCACCGTTCCGGCGAGACCGAAGATTCGACGATTGCCGATCTCGCGGTCGCGACAAATTGCGGGCAGATCAAGACCGGCTCGCTGAGCCGTTCGGACCGGCTGGCCAAGTACAACCAGCTGATCCGGATCGAGGAGGCGCTCGGCCCGGCGGCGACTTATGCGGGGCGCTCGATTCTACGCTAGACTACGGAATGTTTGAGGTCCTGCTGCGATCCATTCAATTCTGGATGCTGGTCGGCGCCGTTATCGGCGGCGGCGTTGACTACATGATCGGGGAACCGCCGGACTGGGGCGTTGGCCTGGTGGTGGGTTTGGCGGCCGGAGGCGTCCTGGGTTTCCTGCTGCGCAGAAGGGCTAGATGAGTCCAAAACGAGAACTCTGAGTCACTTTTGCAACACTGACCCCATTCGCGGCAAAGAATTGAATTCAATGGACAATCCGGAGTTGACGGTGCGACTCGGCCTGTGATTCGTTGAAGGCATGGCAGTACTCGAGGAAATACGCATCCGCGCCCGAAGTGCCCTGTGGCCCATCATAGGTGCGCTGCTGCTCGCCTATTTTTCCTACCACATGGTCCAGGGTGATCACGGTTTGCTGTCGTTGTTGCAGCTTCGCGCGAAGGTCGAGCAGGCGAACACACTACATGCTGCCCTCGAGGCCGAGCGGTTGCAGCTCGATACCCGTGTGGCGTTGCTGCGGCCCGACAATCTCGATCCCGATATGCTCGAAGAACGGGCCCGCGTGATGCTCAACTTCGCCCATCCGAACGAGATCGTCATCCTCGAATAGTCCGGGCTGCGCAACATCCGCGAAGTTGATGGACGCGCAGGGTTCGAATATTTCACGGCATTTTTGGTGAATTAACCGACTTTTGGTAAATATCGGCTTTTTCCCTGAAATTACACGTCTTTTTCCGTTTCCACACTTGTCCACATTGGTCGTATCGCCTACTTGTCGAAGAGGCGAAGGACGCCGATTAATGTTGTAGGGGGGAGTGTGATGGCACGAAAGCCAGCCGCGAAATCGTCACGAACAAGCAAACGATCGGCGCCAAAGGGGGCTTCCCCGCGAAAGAAATCCGTCGCATCCGGCAAACCGGACTACAAGTCTTACGGTGCCGAAAAACTCCTCGAACTCTATGGCGAGATGCTTCTCATCCGCCGGTTTGAAGAAAAAGCGGGCCAGATGTACGGCATGGGCCTGATCGGTGGTTTTTGCCATCTTTATATCGGCCAGGAAGCCGTCGTCGTCGGCATGCAGGCGAACCTCCAGTCTCAGGATTCAGTGATCACCACCTACCGTGATCATGGCCATATGCTGGCCTGTGGCATGGATCCGAACGGGGTGATGGCCGAGCTGACAGGTCGCGAGGGGGGCTATTCGCGCGGTAAGGGCGGCTCGATGCACATGTTCTCCAAGGAAAAGAACTTCTATGGCGGCCACGGCATCGTCGGGGCCAACGTGCCGCTGGGCACCGGGCTCGCATTCTCCCACAAGTACCAGAACGATAACGGCATCTGCCTGGACTATTTCGGCGACGGTGCGGTGAACCAGGGCCAGGTCTACGAATCCTTCAATATGGCCGCGTTGTGGGACCTGCCCATCATCTACGTCATCGAGAACAACCGGTACGGCATGGGAACGTCGGTCGAGCGCGCCTCGGCGGAGCCGGACCTGTTTAACCGCGGCTGTGCCTATGGAATTCCCGGGGCCCAGGTCGACGGGATGGACGTGGTCAAGGTCCTCGAGGCCGGCAAAAAAGCCGTCGATCATGTGCGGTCCGGCAAGGGGCCGTTCATCCTGGAGATGCAGACCTACCGCTATCGAGGCCATTCCATGTCCGATCCGGCGAAATATCGGACCAAGGAAGAGGTCCAGAAGATGCGGACCGAGAAGGACCCGATCGAGACCCTCAAGGACGTGCTGATCACCAACAAGATGGCGGACGAAGATGCCCTCAAGGCGATCGACAAGAGCGTGCGCGAACGGGTCAATGCGGCGGCAGACTTCGCCCAGGAAAGCCCGGAGCCCGATCCGTCCGAGCTTTACACCGACATTTTGATTGAAGCCTGACCCAAGCGCGGGACGGGGAGGACAATAGACATGCCGATTCAGGTTTTAATGCCGGCGCTTTCGCCGACCATGACCGAGGGGAACCTCGCACGCTGGCTCAAATCCGAGGGTGACAGCATTTCACCGGGAGATGTGATCGCCGAGATCGAGACCGACAAGGCGACCATGGAGGTCGAAGCTGTCGACGAGGGGACGCTGGGCAAGATCCTGGTGTCCGAAGGGGCGGAAGACGTGGCGGTGAACACGCCGATCGCCGTGATTCTGGAGGCTGGCGAAAGCGCGGCTGACATCGGCAACGCGGCCCCTGCAGCGGACAGCGCGCCGGAACCGGCCCCCGCGCCTGCTGAAGCAGCTGACGCGCCGTCGGCCCCGGTTGCCGCCGCGCCGCCGGCCGAGACCGATTATGACGGTGCGACCGTCGAGATCACGGTGCGCGAAGCGCTTCGCGACGGTATGGCGGAAGAAATGCGCCGGGACGACAAGGTGTTCCTGATGGGCGAGGAGGTCGCGCAGTACCAGGGTGCCTACAAAGTCAGTCAGGGACTGCTCGAGGAATTCGGCGATGGCCGGGTAATCGATACGCCGATCACCGAACAGGGTTTTGCCGGCATGGCGGTGGGGGCTGCCTATCATGGCCTGCGCCCGATCGTGGAGTTCATGACCTTTAACTTTGCCATGCAGGCAATTGACCAGATCATCAATTCCGCGGCGAAAACTCTCTACATGTCCGGCGGCCAGATGGATGTGCCCATCGTGTTCCGCGGCCCGAACGGTGCGGCGTCACGCGTCGGTGCGCAGCATTCCCAATGCTATGCGAGTTGGTATGGGCATGTGCCGGGTCTCAAGGTTGTCTCGCCGTACACGGCGGCGGACGCCAAGGGGCTGCTCAAATCGGCGATCCGGGATCCCAACCCGGTCCTGATCCTGGAGAACGAGTTGCTCTACGGCTCGACCTTCGATGTGCCGGACGACGATGACTATACCGTGCCGATTGGCCGGGCCAAGGTCGTGCGAGCCGGCGACGATGTCACCATCACCGCGTTCTCGCTGATGGTCGGCAAGGCCCTGGAGGCCGCAGAAATGCTGGCGGCGGAGGGAATCGAGGCGGAGGTCATCGATTTACGCTCCATCCGCCCGCTCGATACCGAGACGGTTGTTGAGTCCGTAAAGCGCACCAACCGGATCGTCTCTGTCGAGGAAGGCTGGCCGTTTGCCGGCATCGGCTCGGAAATAGGCATGCGGATGATGGAAGACGCGTTCGACTATCTCGACTCACCGGTCGTTCGCGTGACGGGCGAAGACGTACCGATGCCCTACGCGGCCAATCTCGAGAAGCTGGCTCTACCGCAGGCAGAGAAGATCGCCGCTGCGGCCAAACGTGTTTGTTATAAGGACTGACGCATCGCGCGTCGGATACGTCCGGTGATTGGCACAAACGGCCAGGAACCGGGGCAATTGAAGCAGAACGTTGCGGGACTGGCTTTGAAGACCAATCAACTCGCAACACGCGCAAGCCGGACCGGGGATATGATCCCGGCAGACAGGACCCAGGGGAAGCACTAATGCCAATATCCATTCTCATGCCCGCATTGTCGCCGACGATGACCGAAGGCAACCTCGCGCGCTGGCTCAAGGCCGAGGGTGACTCTGTCGCCCCGGGCGATGTCATTGCCGAAATCGAAACCGACAAGGCGACCATGGAGGTCGAGGCCGTCGACGAAGGGGTTCTTGCGAAGATCCTGGTCGCGGAAGGGGCCGAGGATGTTGCCGTCAACACGCCGATCGCCATCTTGTTGGAAGACGGCGAGGATGATTCAGCCCTCGACGGCTTCGATACGGGCGGTGCCGCGGCACCGGCAGCCGAAGAACCGGCCCCCGCGCCTGCCGAAGCACCTGCTGCGGCGCCGGCTCCCGCTGCAACGCCCGCGCCGGTCGCTGCATCTGGTGGCCGGGTGATCGCCAGTCCGCTGGCCCGACGGCTCGCGGTTCAGCAAGGGATCGATTTGGCGCAGGTCACGGGCACGGGCCCGAATGGCCGGATCGTCAAAGTGGATATTGAGAATTTCTCGGGTGCACCCGCCGCAGCCGGCGGTGCGCCGGCGGCCGTTGTTTCGGTAGAGGGTGATGCGCCGTACGAGGTGTTGCCGCTGTCGAACATGCGCAAGGTCATTGCCCAGCGGATGACATCGTCCAAGCAGGAAGTGCCGCATTTCTACCTGACGGTGGATTGCGAGATCGACCGGTTGCTGGAAGCGCGCAAGAATTTGAACGCGCGGGCCAAGGATGGCGAGTTCAAGATTTCCGTCAACGACATGATCATCAAGGCGGCCGCTGCGGCACTGATCGAGGTCCCGCGCGCGAATGCCGGCTGGTCCGAGGAAGGTGTACGTCTGTACAAGCGTGCGGATATCTCGGTGGCTGTGGCGATCGACGATGGACTGATCACACCGATCGTGCGCGGCGCGGAGGGCAAGGGCCTGAAGGCGATCTCGGCAGAAATGCAGGATCTCGCAGCACGGGCGCGCGACAACAAGCTGGCGCCGGAAGAGTTCCAGGGGGGCACGTTCTCCATTTCCAACCTCGGCATGTATGGCCTGAAGCAGTTCGATGCGGTCATCAATCAGCCGCAGGGTGCGATTTTGGCGGTGGGCGCAGGCGAACAGCGTCCGGTGGTGCATGACGGGGAGCTGGCCGTAGCGACGGTGATGTCCCTGACCCTGTCGGTCGATCATCGCGCGCTCGACGGGGCGATTGGTGCCGAGTATCTGGCGGCGCTGAAGAGCCTCATCGAAGAGCCGCTCGGGCTTCTCCTGTAGTCCTGTTTTTCCGGCGAAGCGTCTGCGCGCGCCGCATTTTTCGAGGTTAAACCTATGGCGGAAAAGAATTTCGATCTGGTTGTGGTCGGCGGTGGCCCCGGGGGCTATGTCGCGGCGATCCGTGCGGCGCAGTTGGGCATGAAGGCGGCGGTGATCGAGGCGAATCACCTCGGTGGCATCTGTCTCAACTGGGGCTGCATTCCCACCAAGGCGCTGCTGCGTACCTCGGAAATCTATCACTACATGCAGAATGCCGAAGACTATGGGCTCAAGGCCGACAATGTGTCGTTCGATCTGAAAAAGGTTGTGGAACGCTCGCGCGGCGTCGCCAACCAGCTCAACCAGGGGGTCGGCTTCCTGTTGAAGAAGAACAAGGTCGAGGTGATCGATGGTTGGGGCAAACTTGCGGGCGGCAAAGCGGGCGCGCGCAAGGTCGTCGTGGAGAAGGACGGCAAAAAAGTCGCCGACGTCACCGCCAAGAACGTTTTGCTGGCCACGGGCGCGCGGGCGCGAAACATCCCTGGAATGGAAGCCGATGGTGAACAGATCTGGAGCTATCGCGAGGCGATGGTGCCGGAGGAGTTTCCGAAATCACTGTTGGTTGTTGGCTCGGGGGCGATCGGGATCGAGTTTGCGTCCTTCTATCGGACCCTGGGCGCAGAGGTGACCGTGGTCGAGGTTCTCGACCGAATCCTGCCTGTCGAGGATGAGGAAATTTCCGGTCTTGCGGCGAAGGCGTTCGAGGATCAGGGCATGACGCTGATCACCGGTGCGTCGGTGAAATCCCTCTACAAGCAGCCGGACAAGGTGACGGCCACAATCGAGAAGGACGGCAAGTTTCAGAACATCGAGACAGAGCGCGTCATCATGGCGGTCGGGATCGTCGGCAATGTCGAGGATATCGGCCTCGAGGACACCAAGGTGGTGGTCGAGAAATCCCATATCGTTATCGACGAATGGGGCCAGACCGCCGAGCCGGGCATCTGGGCTATCGGTGATGTGGCCGGTCCGCCCTGGCTCGCCCACAAGGCGTCTCATGAAGGGATTATCGCGGTCGAGAAAATGGCCGGCGAAAAGGATATTCATCCCCTCGACACCAGCCGCATCCCGGGGTGCACCTATTGCAGCCCCCAGGTCGCGTCCATCGGCATGACCGAGGCGGCCGCGAAAGAGGCGGGCCGCAAGATCAAGGTCGGGCGCTTCCCGTTCCAGGGTAACGGGAAAGCGATCGCGCTGGGCGAGCCCGAGGGGTTGATCAAGACGATCTTCGATGCCGACACGGGCGAGTTCCTGGGCGCGCATATGATTGGCGCCGAGGTGACCGAGCTGATTCAGGGCTACGGCATCGCCAAGACCCTCGAGACGACCGAGCATGAATTGATGGAATCCGTCTTCCCACATCCGACCCTGAGCGAAATGATGCACGAGTCCGTGCTTGACGCTTACGGGCGCACGATCCATTTCTAGGTTATGACCTCGACACCCGTTCGCGACAAAAGCACCGACCCCGCGCTCCGGCATCCGGAGAAGCGCAATCGGCCCGACAATCCCATCCAGCGCAAGCCGGAATGGATTCGCGTAAAGGCACCGACCAGCAAGGCCTATCACGAGACCCGCAAGATGATGCGCGATCTCAACCTGGCCACGGTTTGCGAGGAAGCCGCATGCCCGAATATCGGCGAATGCTGGGCCAAGAAACACGCAACGATCATGATCATGGGCGACACCTGCACGCGCGCCTGTGCCTTCTGTAACGTGGCGACCGGCGTGCCCAAACCGCTCGACCCGAACGAGCCGGCGAATGTCGCGGTGGCCGTCGGCGGGATGGCGTTGGAACATGTGGTGTTGACGTCCGTTGACCGGGATGACCTGGACGATGGCGGCGCGGACCACTTTGGGCAGGTCGTGCGGGCGCTGCGAGCATCGGCGCCGACGACGACCATCGAGATCCTCACACCCGACTTCAAGGACAAGCCCGGTGCGATCGACGTGCTGGCCCAGGATCCGCCGGACGTGTTCAACCACAATCTGGAGACCGTGCCGCGCCTCTACCCGACGATCCGTCCGGGGTCGCGCTACTTCACCAGCCTCGATCTGCTGCAGCGGATCAAGGAGAAGGTGCCGAACATCTTCACGAAGTCCGGCCTGATGGTCGGCCTGGGCGAGACCCGCGAGGAAGTGGGGCAGGTGATGGATGACCTGCGCGCGGCGAATGTCGATTTCCTGACCATCGGCCAGTATCTGCAGCCGACACCGAAGCATGCCAGGATTGACAAGTTCGTCACCCCGGAAGAATTCGAGGGCTACGCCAAGATGGCCCGCGGCAAGGGCTTCCTTCTGGTCTCCGCCACGCCGCTGACCCGGTCTAGCTATCACGCCGGTGATGATTTCGCGAAGTTGCGCGATGCCCGCGAGGCCAAACTGGCCGCCGCCGGCTAGTTCCAAAGCTTCGTTTCGCGTGCCGTCCCACAAGGAAATCAAAGTTCTGCCCTATACCCCCGAACAGCTGTTTGCGCTGGTCGGGGATATCGAGACCTATCCTGATTTTCTGCCCTGGTGCCTCGCCGCGCGGAACCGAAAGCGGGAAAGTATACCCGGCGGCGAGATCGTCTGGTCGGACCTGGTGGTCGGGTTCAAACTGATCCGGGAACGGTTCACGTCCAAGGTCACCCTGACCCCTGTTCAAGAGGGACAGGACGCCCGTATCGATGTCGAGTATGTGGACGGGCCGCTAAAATTCCTGCGCAATCACTGGATATTCGTGCCTCGCGAGGACGGTTCTTGCGAGATCGACTTCTATGTGGAGTTTGAGTTCCGTAGCCGTATTCTCGAGAAAATGATCGGCGTGCTGTTCCATGAAGCCATCACCCGAATGGTTGGGGCCTTCGAGAAACGCGCCGCAGATCTCTACGAGCCGGTGGGAACGCAGACCGCCTAGTCGTCTTCCGCCTTGCGGCAGACGGCCTCGATCTTGTTGCCGTCGGGGTCGAACAGGAATGCCCCATAGTAGGTGGGGGTGTACTCCGGACGCAGGCCCGGCGGCCCGGCGTCGGTTCCCCCGTTGGCCAAGCCTGTCTCGTAGAATTCACGTACGGCCGCCCGAGATTCGGCGATGAACGCGAAGTGTGCGCCATTGTTGGGTGTTACCGCGCGGTCCTTGTCGATCGGCTCACTCACCCAGAGCCACTGGCGGCCCGTGCCGTTGCCGAAGGCCACGGCGAAGCCCTTGTCCATAACAACCACGAGGCCGAGCGTGGCGAGGGTGGGGCGATAAAACGCCATGGCGGGTTCGATGGCGGGCACACCGATCGAGACATGATCGAGGATCGCCGTGAAATCGCGGCTTTCGTATGCGCCCTGGTTGAGTTCCTTCGTCGCCATCACGTATCTCCCGTTAGTGTCCGCTGGTGACCGTGGTGCGGAGGATTGCCAGCGCCGTCTGGACCGTGGCGTCACGGACCGCGGCGCGATCGCCGGGGAAGACTTCATGGTGGGCGATCGTCGGCCGGCCACGCCCCGCACAGGCGAAATGCACCAGGCCGACCGGCTTGTCCTTGGTGCCGCCGCCGGGCCCCGCCACACCGGTGACGGAAATCGTGATATCCGCGAGCGACTTGGCCAGCGCGCCCTCGGCCATAGCCCGGGCGACCTGCTCGCTCACGGCGCCGTGCAGCGTGATCAGCATTTTCGGGACGCCGAGCATCTCCATCTTGGCCTCGTTCGAATAGGTCACGAAGCCGCGCTCGACCACGTCGGACGAGCCCGCGATCTCGGTCATGCAGCCGGCGATCAGGCCGCCGGTGCAGGATTCCGCCGTCGCGACCTTCAACTTGGCGCGTCGGCACAGTTCCAGCAATTCGGCGGCGTCGTGGAGGAGCTGGGCGTCGAACATCGGGTTATCCAAACAAGGTGGGAAGGGTGCCGGCCGTTCCGAGCCAGACAGCGATGAGCCATGTCAGGACGCCGGCATAGACGCCCGCGCCGATATCGTCGGCCATGATGCCGACGCCGCCATGCAGTTTCTCGAGGTTTTTCAGCGGCCATGGCTTGGTGATATCAGCGAACCGGAACAGGACGAATGCAACCACATAAAATCGCCAGTCGAGCGCCACCGGCAGGATCGCCAGCCACTGTCCGATCACCTCGTCGATCACCACGCGCTGGGGATCTTCGAGGCGATGAAAGGAAGCCAGTCGGCCGCTGGCCCAGACACCGACGACAAAACCGATCAGGATCAGCGCCATGAGGAGGAATTGCCCGCCGATCATGACGGCGATCACGGCGAAGGGGAGCGCGGCGAGCGAACCCCATGTGCCCGGGGCACCCGGCAGGTCGCCGGCGCCGAACCATGTGGCGATCATGCGCGCTAACTTCGGCTCGCGCGGTTCGATTTGCGGGTCAGACGTCATCCGTTCGCCTCGATGCTAACCGTCACGCTGGCCTGTGCCGCAATCCCTTCGGCGCGCCCGGTGAATCCCAGCCCTTCGGTTGTTGTTGCCTTGACGGATATGCGGTTGACGTCGACGGCGAGTATGTCGGCGATCCGCGCGCGCATGGCATCGCGATGCGGGCCGATGCGCGGCTGCTGACAGATGATCGTCAGGTCGCCATGCACAAAAGCCCCTCGACGCTGACGCAGCAGCTCGATTGCATGGGCCAGGAAATGGCCGGAGTCTGCGCCCTGCCATCGAGAATCCGTTGGCGGGAAGTGGGATCCGATATCGCCTTCGCCGATGGCGCCCAGGATGGCATCGGTCAGCGCGTGAAGCGCGACATCGGCATCGGAGTGGCCGGCAAGCGCGCGGTCATGCGGGACATCGACGCCGGCAAGACGCACGTGATCGCCTGGGCCAAAGGCATGCACATCGAAGCCGGTACCGACACGGGTTTCGCGAACCCCATGCAGCCACGCAGCCGCACGAGCCAAATCTTCGTCATGGGTGATCTTGATGTTCTGTTCCTCGCCTTCAACGACCGCAACGCGCAGGCCCGCGGCCTCGGCAATCGACGCATCATCTGTGAATTGTTCGGTGTTGGCCGTGCGACCATACGCCGACAGCAGTGCCTGGAATCCGAACCCCTGGGGTGTCTGTACCCGGTACAGCCCGCTGCGATCGAGCGTCTCGATGACAGCATCCTGGTCTACCCGCTTGACCGTATCCGTCAGTGGCAGGGCCGGAACGGCACCGTCGGCACCGTCGAGTGCCCCGACCACGCGGTCGATCAGGTCGCGCGAGGCGAGTGGGCGGGCGCCGTCGTGGATCAGCACACGCTCTGGTGCGGACCCCGATGCAATGGCCTCTAGGCCGTTGTGTACAGAGGCCTGCCGGGTGTCCCCTCCGAGGATCGGTGTCCCGATGTTCAGGCCCTGACTGGCATCGGCAAACCGGGTGCGATCGTCGGGGTGAATGACGGCCCGCACGTCGCCGATGGCGGGGTGTGCGAGGAATGTCTCGAGCACATGACGAAGAATGCTGCGCCCATGCAGGTGCCGATACTGTTTGGGCACGTCCCCCGGCATGCGGGATCCGCGGCCGGCGGCGACGATGAGAGCTACGGTTTCGGGCACGTGGGGCCACTCCAGACGAATTCTGGGCGCACGTTAGTCGCCCGCCTTTGGCTTGCCAAGGTAACGCGCCCAAATCGGATGCTTGGTAATTGCAGCGTTCACCAGTACCTGCCAGTGACCGGCGCGGACGAGGCACGTATGATGCCGGTATGGGTGGATCGATCACATTGGGGCTGGCGGCGCTTCTGACGCTATTGCCCGCGGCGTTGTTGCCGTTCGGGCGTCGCGACGCGCTTACGCCGAGGGGAGGCCTCCTGTTCTGGCTCTTGCTGGCGGTGGCAACGGTCGGTCCGTTGGCGCTCGATATATCCGTCGCCGGCGGAATCTGGCGAACGGGTTTCAGTGCAACGTTGTGGACGATCATTGCCGCGACGATGGTCATCTACATGCTGGTTTGTATTCTGTCGCCGGCCGCGCGTCGGCTCAGCGGCGTGCTGCTTTCCTATCTCGTGTTGCTGGCGCTCGTCGCACTGGCCTGGTCGTCCGTACCGGAACAGCCATTGTCCGAAAACCTGCTGACGGCGTGGCTGCAGGTCCATATTGGCGTCTCGTTGATAACCTATGCATTGATCAGCATTGCCGCCGTGGCCGCGCTGGCGATCTGGGTCAAGGAACGGGCCTTACGCGCCCACAAGGTCTCGGGGTGGACCGAAATTCTGCCGGCGGTCACCGATGCTGAATATCTACAGGTCAGGCTCCTTGTGGCGGCTGAAGTCGTGTTGGGGGCAGGGCTTTTGACCGGTGTGGCGGCGCAGTTGTCCGCGTCGGGTGCCATCGTCGAACTGGACCATAAATCCGTCCTGTCGGTGGCGACATTCGTGATAATCGGGGTGCTTCTGCTGCTTCATCGTGGCAGCGGGCTGCGTGGCCGCCGCGCGGCGCGGATCGTTCTGTTCGCCTACCTGCTGATCACCCTGGCGTTTCCGGGGGTCAAGTTCGTGACCGATGTGCTTATCGGCTAGAGTGCAAGTTAGGTCTTGTTGCACCGCACAATACGCCTTAAAGTGCCCATTCAGTAGTCAGTCGTATCTTTTGCATATTTTTTGGGCATCATGGCCGTCGACACCGCAAAACCGTTAGAAATCGGACCTGTCCGCCTCGAGAACCGGGTCATCCTGGCGCCTATGTCCGGTGTCAGCGACCAGCCGTTCCGCAATCTCGCCGCGCGTTTCGGGGCCGGCTTGGTCGTGTCGGAGATGGTCGCCAGCCGACAGATGCTCCTGAACACGCGCCAGTCGGCCCGCCGCATGCTGTTATATCCTGCCGACGGACCCGCATCGATCCAGCTCGCGGGGACCGAACCGGACATCATGGCGGACGCGGCGCGGCTTTCGGTCGACCGTGGCGCCGACATCGTCGATATCAATTTCGGCTGTCCGGCCAAGAAGATCGTTCGCAAGGCCAGCGGCTCGGCAATGATGCGCGACATCCCGCTGGCGACGGAGATCATGGCGGCCGTGGTGGACGCCGTCGATATACCGGTGACCGTGAAAATGCGCACCGGATGGGACGACGACAGTCGGAACGCCCCGGAGCTGGCCCGCATTGCCGAAGACCTCGGCGTCGAGATGGTTACGGTGCATGGCCGGACCCGCTGCCAGTTCTACACCGGAAGGGCGGACTGGGACTTCATCGCCCGCGTCAGGGACGCGGTATCGATCCCGCTGGTCGCGAACGGCGATATTCGCTCGATCGACGATGCCTACGCCTGTCTGGCCCGCTCGGGTGCCGATGCGGTGATGATCGGTCGCGCGGCCCAGGGGCGCCCCTGGTTTCCCGGCGATGTTGCGCATCACTTCGCGACCGGCGAAGTGCGCCCCGAACCCGATATCGCCGAGCGATGGCAGATCCTGCGCGAACATCTCGATGGGATGCTCACCCTTTATGGCGTGAGCACGGGGATCCGGAATGCGCGCAAGCACATCGGCTGGTACATCACGGGCATTCCGGGTGCGGCCGAGTTTCGCAATATCGTCAACAACACGCTCGATGAGGCTGTGATTTTCGATGAAATGCGACGCTTCCACGACCTTTCGCTGGAGGCCACGTAATGTCGATTGCCGATGACAGATCTCAGGATGCGGCCGAGGTCCTGTTTGCCGGTGTCGAGCCCATGTCGGTCCTGAACTCTCTTTCCGATGCGGTCATTGCGGTGGGCGCGGACAATGACATTCGATACGTGAATTACGCCGCCGAACAGATGTTCGGCATCGGGGCGCACAGCCTCGTCGGAAATTCACTGGATGGATTCATAACTTCCGACAACCCTCTGTTTTTCGTCATAGAAAAATCACGGCGCGCCGGTGCGAGTTACGCCGAACGAGATGTCACGATCGTGGGTCCGAGACTGGACGAGCGTGAAATGTCCGTCCAGGCGCAGCCCCTGTCCGAGAGCGATGGCGTGGTGGTCATCAGTTTGCATGAACAGACCTTGGCTCGTCATATCGACCGTCAATTGGTACATCGCGGCGCGGCACGATCGGTAACAGCGATGGCATCGATGCTGGCCCATGAGGTGAAAAACCCGCTTTCAGGTATTCGTGGCGCGGCACAGTTGCTCGAAGACGATACCGACGACAACGGGCGCGAGCTGACCAGGTTGATCTGTGATGAAGCGGATCGGATCGTCTCGCTGGTGAACCGGATGGAAGCTTTCTCCGATGAGCGATTGCCGGAACGGGCTGCGGTCAACATCCATGAGGTGCTGGATCGTGCGCAGCGTTCGGCCCAGAGCGGATTTGCCCGGAATATCCGCTTCGTGCCGTTGTTCGACCCGTCTTTGCCGATGGTATTTGGCAACCGGGATCAACTCATCCAGGTCTTTCTCAACCTGGTGAAGAACGCTGCGGAGGCTGTCGATGAAAACACCGGCGAAATCCGGATAGAAACCCGCTACCGCAATGGCTTGCGCCTCGCACTTCCGGGTACCGGCGAACGGGTGGATCTGCCGATCGAGATCACCGTCCGCGACAATGGTGCGGGCGTGCCGGCGGATGTCCGTTCCTACCTGTTCGATCCCTTCGTGACATCCAAGAAAAACGGGAGCGGCCTGGGATTGGCGCTCGTTGCCAAGCTTGTTGGCGATCATGGCGGGGTCATTGATCTGGAAAGCGACAATACCGGGACCGCATTCAAGGTGATGCTGCCGGTCGACGAGACCGTCGAAGGAGCAAGCGCATGAGCGCCGCGACAATTCTGATTGCCGACGATGACCGGAGCATACGGACGGTTCTGGGCCAGGCCCTGTGGCGTCTGGGGCATGAAGTTCGCTCGACGGGAACTGCCGCCAACCTCTGGCGCTGGATATCCGACGGCGAGGGGGATCTGGTGATCACAGATGTGGTCATGCCGGATGAAAACGGCCTGGACCTGATACCGCGCATCCGCAAGATCCGCCCGGACCTTCGGATTATCGTGATGAGCGCGCAAAACACCCTGCTGACGGCCGTTCGTGCGACAGAGCGCGGGGCTTTCGAGTATTTGCCCAAGCCTTTCGATCTCAAGGAAGTGGTCGAAGTCGTCCAGCGCGCGTTGTCGGAAAGTCCCTCACCAGCTGCAGCGCCGGATCATGGGCTGCCCGGCGAAGACGAGGAGCTCCCGCTGATCGGGCGTTCCGCAGCGATGCAGGATATCTATCGCGTCCTGGCACGCCTGATGAATACCGACCTCACGGTGATGGTGACCGGTGAATCGGGCACGGGCAAGGAACTGGTTGCGCGCGCGCTGCATGACTATGGCAAGCGCAAGTTCGGCCCCTTCGTGGCGATCAACATGGCGGCGATCCCGCGCGAACTCATCGAGAGCGAATTGTTCGGTCACGAGAAGGGTGCGTTTACGGGGGCCACGAACCGTTATTCCGGGCGTTTCGAGCAGGCGGAGGGCGGGACACTTTTCCTCGACGAGATCGGTGATATGCCGATCGAGGCCCAGACCAGGCTTCTTCGGGTGCTCCAGGAGGGCGAATACTCGACCGTCGGAGGCCGCACGCCCATCTCGACCAATGTGCGGATCATTGCCGCGACCCACCGCGACCTTCGCCTGGCCGTCCGCCAGGGCCTGTTCCGCGAAGATCTGTATTACCGCTTGAATGTGGTGCCGTTGCGCATTCCACCGCTTCGCGAGCGGTCGGAGGATATCCCGGAACTGGTCGCCCATTTTCTGGTCAACGCGGAAGGTAGGGACACAGCGCCCAAAAGCATTGTCCCCGCGGCCATGCAGCGTCTCCAGGACTATCGATGGCCGGGCAATGTTCGTGAACTCGAGAACCTCGTGCAGCGGTTGACCGCGTTGTACAGCCAGGACGTTATCAGCGTCGAGACGGTGGAGGCGGAATTGGCGCAGTCCGCGCCGGGTTCCGTACACGAAGCCGGTAGTGAGGAAGAATCGCTTTCGGATGCCGTCGAACGTCATCTGCGAACGTATTTCTCGACCCACAGGGATGGTTTGCCGGCACCCGGCCTTTACGGACGCGTGTTGCACGAACTGGAACGTCCGCTGATCTCGCTGGCGCTTGAGGCGACCCGTGGCAATCAGCTCCGCGCAGCCGAATTGTTGGGGCTCAATCGAAACACATTACGTAAGAAAATCCGTGAGTTAGACATTGATGTTGTGCGAGGCGTAAAATAGGACATCGTGCGTTTTCACCCGTGTGACCCCATATGGGAACGACCCCAAACGGGGCTGAAGGAACCACGTGCACTATCGAGCATCGAATGACCGATGAAGTAAGCCCCGGGAAGGCGCACGGACAACCCTTGCAGGTGACGTCCGAGCCGACCCCGGAATATGCGGGCGGTTCGGGCCGCCGGGACGCCGCCGCGATGCGGCGCGTGGCCATGTGGGCCGGGCGCGCGAACATCGGGCGACGCCTTGCATTCGTGCTTATGATCGTCGGTGTCACCGCAGCTGTCGCGACGATCCTCACCCTGACGGGCAATAGCGATTTCGGGATGGGTGATTCCGCGCTCGATGTGCTGGTCGCGGTCGATCTGGTGCTTGTCCTGGCGCTTGGCGGTGTTGTCGTACAGGCACTGGTGCGCCTTTGGGGACAACGACGCGCGGGACTTGCGGCGGCGCGGCTGCATGTTCGTCTTGTCGGTCTGTTCTCGATCGTGGCGATCGTCCCGGCGATCCTGGCTGTTGTTCTTGCGGCCCTGTTCTTCAATGTCACGATCCAGAATTGGTTCAGCGACAGAGTGCGCCAGGCCGTCGAGAGCTCGGTGCGTGTGTCGGAAGCCTATCTGAGCGAGCATGAACAGACTTTCCGCTCCGACGCGTTTGCGATGACCGAGGAGCTCAATCGTATCTGGCCGCAGATCGCGACGGACGGCCGACGCACCCAGCGCAGCCTCGATGTCCTGGCGGAGCGCCATTCCGTGCATGGTGCGCTGTTGCTTGACCGGTCGGGCCGTATTCTGTCGGAAGCCGGCTTCACATCGTCGCTGACCTTCGACCTGCCGCCGGCCTGGGCCTACGGAGATTCGAGCAATGGCGAGCCGGTGGTCCTGGTGGCGGAAGGTCGCGACCGGGTGCGCGCCCTGGTTGGACTCGACGTACGCCCGAAGGCGTTCTTGTATGTCGGTCGTTTCATCGACCCCAACGTCTTGGAGCTTCGCGAGACGACCCGCCGCGCGGCAAATGACTACGCGTTGGTGGAAACCGAGTTGACCGATTTGCAGATCGAACTCGCGGCGATCTTCGTCATCGTGACGCTGTTGTTGCTGATGACGGCAGTCGGGCTCGCCTTTGTTTTCGCCAATCGTTTGACCCGGCCGATCGCCAGCCTTGTGCATGCCGCGGAAATGGTACGTTCGGGAAACTTGGGAGTGCGTCTTGCCGAGGCAAGTCGGTCTGATGACGAGATCGGCATGCTCACCCGTGCGTTCAATCGAATGACCCGCCAGCTTGATGAGCAACGCAGCGAGTTGACCGAAGCCAACCGCCAACTTGAAGACCGGCGTCGGTTCACCGAGGCGGTCCTTGGCGGTGTGTCGGCGGGCGTGGTCGGCCTCGACAGCACCGGTCGCGTCAGCCTGCCGAACCGTTCCGCGACGGCGTTGCTGGGGTTGCGGATGGACGAGCTCATGGGCCGCCAGCTCGGTGAATGTGTGCCGGAGTTGGCGGGCCTCATCGCGCGCGCGATTGGCGACCCGGAGCGGCTCGTCGAGGACGAGGTCTCGATTCAAACCGGCACGGATACAAAGACCCTTCATGTGCGGATCGCTGCGGAGCATGACGCGCAGCAAAACGTGATCGGTTTCGTTGTCACGTTCGACGACGTCACGGAACTCCAATCCGCACAACGCAAGGCAGCTTGGGCGGATGTTGCACGGCGCATCGCGCATGAGATCAAGAATCCGTTGACCCCAATCCAGTTGTCGGCGGAACGATTGAAACGCAAGTATCTGGACGAGGTGCAGAGCGACCCGGATGTTTTCGCGCAATGTACCGACACGATTGTCCGTCAGGTCGGGGACATTGGCCGGATGGTCGATGAGTTCTCGGCGTTTGCGCGCATGCCCAACCCGGTCATGCAGCCGGTGGATTTGGTAAAGACCTGTCGCGAGGCAGTGTTCCTGCAAGATCAGGCGCGCGCGGATATCGTTTTTGAAATCGAGATGCCGGACCACGCGGTGTTGGCGAATTGCGATTCAGGGCTTGTCAGTCAGGCGCTCACCAACCTCTTGCAGAACGCGGTCGACGCCATTGTTGGTCGCCCCGATGCGGAAGGGGATGGAGAGCGTGAAGAAGGCTGGGTGCGGATGCAATTGACCGAAAAGGGCAATACAGCGTCGATCCTCGTCGAGGACAACGGACGCGGGTTGCCCGTTGAGGAGCGCGATCGCCTGACCGAGCCCTATGTCACCACGCGTTCCAAGGGCACGGGGTTGGGGCTGGCGATTGTCTCGCGAATCGTAGAACAACATGGTGGAAGCCTGACCCTCGAGGATCGGGGTAAGGATCTTCCCGGCGCGCGCATTGTGTTGACCCTGCAGGTCGATTTACCGCGATCGGGCACCGAGGACGACGAACAGTCGACGGCGAATTAGGGACGATACGTCAGGCATGGCTGAAGATATTCTCATAGTTGACGATGAAGACGATATTCGTCTTCTGATTTCGGGTGTGCTCGAGGATGAGGGGTACGAATCCCGCGAAGCTGCGAATGCCGAGCAGGCAATCGAGCAAATCACCGCGCGTCGGCCGAGCCTGGTCGTGCTGGATATCTGGCTTGAGGACAGCCGGCTCGACGGGATGGAGCTGCTGCATCTCATTCGTCGCGAACACCCCAATGTGCCCGTCGTCATGATCAGCGGGCATGGGTCCGTCGAGACCGCAGTCCAGGCGATCAAGGTCGGGGCATATGACTATATCGAGAAGCCCTTCAAGACCGACCGGTTGATCACGATCGTCAGCCGCGCCATTGAAGCGGCGCGTCTGCGACGCGAAAATCGTGAACTCCGTCTTCGCGCGGGACCCGAAACGGAGATGGTGGGTGATTCTCCCAGTATCGTCGCTTTGCGCCAGGGGATCGAGAAGGTGGCGCCCACCGGCAGTCGGGTGCTGATTACCGGGCCGGCCGGTGCGGGCAAGGAAGTCGCGGCGCGCATGTTGCACGCGAGTTCGCGGCGTGCCGATCAGCCATTCGTCGTCGTGAATTGTGCGTCGATGGCACCGGATCGGATGGAGATCGAACTGTTTGGCGTTGAGTCGGGCCGAGCCAGCGAAGCCGAGGGCCGCAAGATCGGCTTGTTCGAACAGGCGCATAACGGAACGCTATTGCTCGACGAGGTCGGCGACATGCCGATCGAGACACAAGGAAAGATCGTGCGTGTTCTGCAGGACCAGACCTTTGAGCGGGTCGGCGGTGGTCAGCGGATAAAAGTGGATGTGCGCGTGGTGGCGACGACCACCCGTGATCTGCTCGAGGAGATAGAATCGGGCGAGTTCCGGGAAGATTTCTACTACCGCTTGAATGTTGTGCCTTTCGAGGTGCCGAACCTGACGGAACGTCGTGAGGACATTCCGAAACTGGCCGAGCACTTTATGCGCCGCGCGTCGGAGCAGGCAGGAATGCCGCCACGCCGCATCGGGCCCGACGCGATGACCGCGTTGCAGGCGCATAACTGGCCCGGCAATGTGCGCCAGCTTCGGAATGTGATCGAGTGGCTGCTGATCATGTCATCGAATGATGACAGCGATTCCATCCGTCCCGAAATGCTGCCGCCTGAGATCATGGAGAAAACGCCGACAGCTCTCCAAAGCTCATCGAATACGGAGTTTTTGGGGTTGCCGCTGCGCGACGCGCGCGAAGAGTTTGAACGTCAGTATCTCGAGGCTCAGGTCAACCGGTTCGGCGGCAATATCTCGAAGACGGCAACTTTTATCGGTATGGAGCGTTCAGCACTTCATCGCAAATTGAAGTCGCTTGGCGTAAAAGGGCCTACCGTTCGGGGCATGGAGTAGTCGGACGGTCGAACTGTTGAGTGCTGCGCCTCCCGGCGCGGCTGGTTTCAGGGGATTCCCATGAAAGCTATTATCTGTGGTGGCGGTCAGGTTGGATCGAGTATCGCGCGCGAGCTGGCCTCGGAGCGTGTCGATGTCACCGTTATCGATCAAAGCCCGGAGCTGATCCGGCGCATTCGCGATACGCTGGATGTAACCACGATGATTGGTTTCGCCTCGCACCCCGACGTGCTTGAGGCGGCCGGTGCGCGTGATGCCGACATGATCGTAGCCGTGACCTTCGCCGATGAAGTGAACATGATCGCGTGTCAGGTCGCGCACTCGCTCTTCGACGTGCCGATGAAAATTGCCCGTGTTCGCTCACAGGCCTATCGAAACCCGATCTGGGCCGACCTGTTTTCGCGCGATCATATGCCGATCGATGTGATCATCTCGCCCGAAATCGAAGTGGCCCGGGCCATCAGCCGACGTTTCACGGTGCCGGGTTCTTTCGAGATGATCCCGCTGGCCAACAACCGGCTGCGGCTGATCGGTGTTCGCTGTGAAGAAGATTGCCCGATTCTCAACACGCCGTTGCGTCAGCTGACGACGTTGTTTCCGGATCTGCGGCTGTCGATCGTCGGCATTATCCGCGAAGGCAAACCGATGGTGCCGAGCGGTGATGATCATCTGGAGCCGGGTGACGAAGTCTATATCGTCATCGATGCCGAGCATGTCCCACGCGCCATGGCGGCGTTTGGCCATGAGGAGCAAGAAGCGCGCCGTGTCATCATCATCGGTGGTGGCAATATCGGCCAGAGCCTCGCGGCCGATATCGAGGAGCGCTTCTCCGGCATCACCGCGCGCGTCATCGAGTTGAACAAGGAACGCGCGGAAGAGGCGGCCAACGCCCTGAGCAAGACGAACGTCATCCACGGAGATGCGCTCGATCCGGAAATTCTGGAAGAAGCCGGTGTCAGCAAGGCCAGCACGGTCGTGGCTATCACCAACGATGACGAGGTCAATATCCTGGCGTCGTTGCTGGCCAAACGCTACGGCGCCGAACGCGCGGTCACGCTCGTCAACAGCAACACCTACAACCCGCTATTGGCGCCCCTGGGGATCGATGTGGTTGTCAATCCGCGAGTCATCACGGTCTCGACGATCCTGCAGATCGTGCGCCGGGGCCGCATTCGTTCGGTGCATTCGATCGGCGAGAATTTCGGCGAGGTCATTGAGGCCGAAGCGCTTGAGACATCGAGCCTCGTCGGCAAGACAATCAAGAACGCGAAGCTGCCGGCGGGTGTCATCGTCGCCTCCATCCTGCGCGATGACCAGGTGCTGATGGTCACCAAGGATACGGTGATCAATGTCGGTGACCGGATTGTCCTGTTCGCAACCAAGGATGCCGTTCGCAAGGTCGAACGAATGTTCGCGGTTCGCCTGGAGTTCTTTTAGGAAAGCCAAACGTCCGGTGGCGAACTGCCGCGCGCCGGACATGACTGGAGTTGACCGTGCCGCGTTTTGCTTATGTGAACGGCCGCTACATCGATCATCGTCATGCCGCGGTACATATCGAGGACCGGGGCTATCAGTTCGCCGATGGTGTGTACGAAGTCATTCATCTGTTCCGCGGCCGCCTTATTGATGAGGCCGCGCATCTCGATCGGCTGGATCGCTCGCTTGGTGAACTGGGGATTGCCTGGCCGGTAACACGCCCGGTGCTCGCGTTGGCGATGCGGGAACTGGTCAGGCGCAACCGCTATGCAACGGGTCTGGTTTATATCCAGATCACCCGCGGAGTCGCGCCGCGCGATCATAAATTCCCCGGCGATACCCGCCCGGCTTTGGTCATGACCGTACGTCCGATCCCCGAGTTTCCCGCGGAGATGCGGGATGACGGGGTGAAGGTGATCACGATCGATGATTTGCGCTGGGCCCGTTGTGACATCAAGACCGTGTCGCTCCTGCCGAACATTCTCGGCAAACAGGCTGCGGCGGAGGCGAATGCGTTTGAGGCCTGGATGTGTGATGCCGATGGGTTTGTGACGGAGGGGACGTCGTCGAACGCCTGGATCGTCACGGCCGAGGGGACACTTGTCACCCGTCCCGCCGGACCGGATATCCTGCGCGGTATTACGCGTGAGACGATCATTCGGATTGCCGGCGAGATGGGATTGGCGATCGAAGAGCGCAAGTTCTCTCGCGAAGAGGCGCTTGAGGCGCGCGAGGCTTTCCTGAGCAACTCGTCCCATTTCGTGACGCCGGTGACGAGCATCGACAACACGGTCATCGCGAACGGGAAACCGGGTTCGCTGAGCACGGCATTGCACGAACGGTATG
This sequence comes from Alphaproteobacteria bacterium, assembly GCA_965261975.1. Classification (GTDB taxonomy): domain Bacteria; phylum Pseudomonadota; class Alphaproteobacteria; order UBA6615; family UBA6615; genus UBA8079. The sequence continues at coordinate 5,613 of CBDHEC010000019.1, read as the reverse complement.
CGGAATTCATGGATTCGGCGCCGCGCGCCCTCGGCCGGGGATAAAACCGCGAAATCGTCGCAACAAGGGCTGGAAATCCGGTGCAGGAAGCCTAACGTATATAATCACGTGTTCGAGGCGTCGTTATGCGCCGGAAATATGTGACGTAAAACAAAACCCACACAGCACATAAAACAACCAACACAAGAACAAAGCTGAGGTAATCAAGATGGCTGCAGAACGGTCACAGAATGTTCAGGATGTATTCCTGAATACCATTCGAAAGAACAAAACTCCGGTCACGATCTTTCTCGTCAACGGCGTAAAACTGCAGGGCGTCGTGACCTGGTTCGACAATTTTTGTGTCTTGTTGCGCCGCGATGCGCACTCGCAACTTGTCTACAAGCACGCGATCTCGACGGTGATGCCGTCGATGCCGATCCAGCTCTTCGAGCCGGAGACGGACGAGGCTGACGTCGAAGCGGCAGAGTAACGACGCGTCTTGGGAAACAAAGAGTATTCAGCGGCCGAAGTAACCGGCGCGCTGCCGACACGGACGTTGGTACTCCAGCCCGTCATTCGCGGTGCCGCAGATCCTCATGGTGGGCGCAGCGCCGATACGCTTCTGGAAGAAACCGCGGGTCTCGCACGGGCGATCGCGCTCGATATCGTCAGTGTGCGGGCGGTACTGCTGAACCGGCCGCGTCCAGCGACCCTCTTCGGTGGCGGCGTGGTCGAGGAAGTACATGACCGTATCGATGCCGATGAAATAGGTCTCGTTATCGTCGGCGGCCCGCTGACGCCGGTCCAGCAACGTAACCTGGAACGCGCCTGGAAGTGCAAGGTCATCGACCGTACCGGGCTCATTCTCGAGATATTCGGCGCACGTGCGCGGACACGCGAGGGTCAGCTCCAGGTCGAGTTGGCCGCACTCAGCTATCAGCGAAGTCGGCTCGTGCGTTCCTGGACGCATCTCGAACGGCAACGCGGCGGGTTCGGTTTCGTCGGCGGTCCTGGCGAGAGTCAGATCGAGATCGACCGACGCCTGATCGATGACAGGATCGCCCGCCTAAAACGTGAACTCGAACAGGTACGCCGGACGCGCGGGCTGCATCGCCGCGCCCGGGCCCGAGTCCCGTATCCGTTGATCGCGCTTGCGGGCTACACCAACGCGGGAAAATCGACATTGTTCAACCGGATCACGGACGCGGAGGTGTATGCCGAGGATATGCTTTTCGCGACGCTCGACCCGACGATGCGGCAACTCGAACTGCCGTCGGGTAGGACGGCGATCCTCTCGGATACGGTCGGGTTTATATCGGATCTGCCGACAGACCTGGTCGCCGCTTTCCGTGCCACGCTGGAGGAAGTGACAGCAGCTGACGTGATCGTGCATGTGCGCGACTGCGCGGACCCGGATACCGAGGCGCAGCAACAGGATGTCGAGGCCATCCTCGGTAATTTGCTCGCGGGTGTCGAGCGCGGACCCGACGACGACAGCGAGAAGAAGGGGCCGCCGGCGCAGCTGGAAGTTCTGAACAAGATCGATCTGATCGATGCAGACGAGCGTGCATTTCTGGCGGACCGGGCGCGCCATAGCGACGATGTGGTGATGCTGTCGGCCGAGACCGGGGAAGGCTGCGCGGCATTGCTGGCGCGGATCGACGAGATCCTCGCAGCCGATGAGAGCGTTGAGACCTTTGATGTTTCGTTCGCCGATGGTGCGGCGCTGGCCTGGTTGTACGAAAAGGGCGAGGTCATTGAACGGGATGATACGGGCGAGAACGCCCGGATTACGGTGCGCCTGGCGCCGCGCGACGTCGCGCGGTTTCGTCGGCGTCTGGAGCAGGGGGCGACCTCGCCATGAGCGATCAACGACCCGATATGGAAAAGGTCTCGGATCTGATGGTGACCGCGGCGGCGGAGATAATCTTGCCGCGTTTTCGCGCATTGAAAGACGGTGAGATCGATGAGAAGGACGGCGGGGAGGTTGTCACCATCGCCGACATCGAGGCGGAAGCATGGCTGACGCAGCGGCTGCCGGACCTGGTGCCGGGCAGCACCGTGGTCGGCGAGGAAGCTGTATTTGCCGACAAAGCCGTGTTCGAGCGTCTTTCGGCGGATGACCCTGTCTGGGTGATCGATCCCGTCGACGGTACCTGGAACTTCGCAAACGGTCGTTCGACCTTTGCGGTGATCATCGCCTACGTCATTGCCGGCGAGGTCGAGGCCGGCTGGATCTATGAGCCGGTTTCGGAGACCCTTGCGGTGGGGCGCGCGCGGTGATGGCGTGCACCTGGACGGGCAAGAAGTCGTGCTCGGGCAGGCAGAAACAGAGACCGATTTTGTCGGCACAGCGGCCCGTTATCTGCGCGAGCGCGCCGAGCAGGCCCCGCAAACTGTCCGCGAAGTGTTCCCGCCGCGGCTGTGCCGGCCATGAGTATGTGCAGATATTATCGGGCGAGCGGGCGTTTTCGGCCTACACGAAACTGTTGCCATGGGATCATGCGGCGGGAAGCTTTCTCGTTCGCGAGGGCGGGTGGGCATAACGCGCTGTTGGACGGCGGACGGTATGATTTGACGAAGCCGAAAGGCGATATGCTGACGGCACGTAGCCATGAGGTATGGCAAAAAATACAATCCGTAATCGCATCGGGCGACAACGACGCGCAGGATTAACGGCCGCGACGGGCGGCAGGAAAGGGGACCAGATGGCAGATCAGGTGAAAGCAGCGTTTATCGGCCTTGGCGTGATGGGCTATCCGATGGCCGGACATTTGCGCGCGGCGGGTTACTCGGTGTCCGTTTACAACAGAACCGGTGCAAAGGCGGAGGCCTGGGTCGCGGAAGGTGCGGGGTCGGCGCATGGGACACCGCGTGAGGCGGCTGAGGGCCGCGATATCGTTTTTGTGTGTGTCGGCAATGATGATGACGTCCGCAGCGTGGTGTTGGGTGACGACGGCGCGCTTTCCGGGATGGCCGCGGGGACAATACTCGTGGATCACACGACGGCGTCGGCGGATCTGGCGCGCGAACTCGCCGAAACCTGTGCCGGGCGCGATATTGGCTTCCTTGACGCCCCCGTTTCTGGCGGCCAGGCCGGTGCGGAGAACGGCGCACTCACGGTGATGGTCGGCGGGACGGCGGAAACGTTCGACCGCGCAAACCCCGTGATCGATGCCTATGCCCAGGCATGCACGCTGATCGGCCCGAGCGGCTCGGGACAGCTTGCCAAGATGGTCAACCAGATATGCATCGCCGGCGTTGTCCAGGGCCTGTCCGAGGCAATGAACTTCGGGATGAAGTCCGGGCTCGACATGGAAAAGGTTATCGGCACCATCTCGAAAGGGGCCGCCCAGTCATGGCAGATGGAGAATCGCTGGCAGACCATGGTCGATGGCCAGTACGACTTCGGTTTCGCCGTCGACTGGATGCGCAAGGATCTTGGCATCTGCCTGTCCGAGACCGCGAGGAATGATGCGCGCCTCCCGATGACGGCGCTGGTCGATCAATTCTACGCGCAGGTCCAGGCACGCGGCGGCGGTCGCTGGGACACGTCCAGTCTTTTGCATCTCTTGGCGAACGACTAGCGCTAAGCCTCGTCCGGGGCCGGCAGGGCTGCGAAAAGCGGCCCCAGTTGCGCCTCGAAAGGGCGCCAGCGCGCGACCGACGAGCGGTAGATGGGTTGGCGGACCTGCGCATTGCTGCGTGTTTTCACATTTCGTGATGTCTTGTGGAACTCGAGACAGCGCGCCTCCCATTCCAGATCGCAGAATGTCACCAGCCGGCGCGACCAGTCTTCCTGTTCCTCGACCAGGTCTTCGTAGCTGACATCCAGGATTCGCCCGGGGAGCACCTCGTGCCAGTGGTTCATCAATCGCTCATACTGCCGGTAATAGCGGCCCAGATTGGTGAGGTCGTAGGAATAGGGGTGGCTCCCGACGAAATCGCCGAAGAAGATGGACAGACATGTGTCGCGCGGATCCCGGCGGCAATGAATGATTTTCGCATTGGGAAACAGGGTTGCGATCAGCCCGACATGATGAAAGTTACCCGGCATCTTGTCCGTGATTCTTGCAGCGTGCGGGTCGGCGCGTTTCAGCGATCCAAGAAAACGCGCGGCAATATCCTTGCTTGAGCTGCCGGAAAGACCTTCGATACAGGCGGGGTAAGCGCGGCTGTCATTCAGAAGCTCGGGCAACTGGTCGGCGAGCTGAAGCATCTCCTCTCGTTCCCCGGATCCGTGCACGCACGAGTGACTGACCAGGATTTGCTCGACCAGAGACGTTCCCGAGCGTGGCATCCCGAGGATGAACACCGGCACGTCGGACGGGTCGCCCCAGCCTTTGGTGCGTTCGAAATGTTGATGACCGAAGCGGTCGATCAGGTCGTCGATATGTCCGGCATAACTGGATATGTCGAAGACGACGTCCTTGAGGAGATTGCCGGTTCGGTAGTGATCGAACGCATCCTCATAGGCCTTTATACGGCGAGGCAGCTTGCACCGGCGGCCATGTGAAGGACGGCGCGGCGTTGTGCGGGGGCATGCTCGTCTTCGATCGCAGAAATCAGGCCCCCATAGTTTGCATCGCCGGGCGCAAGGTCCTTGAGATTGGCCAGTTCGCGCAGGGCGCCGGCATGGCCGGGAGACAACGCGATGGTCCGGTGCAACCACCGTTTGGCGTCCGGCATGTCGCCCGCGTCTATCAGTGCGCGGGCGCGCCCGTAATGTGCCTCGACCGAGGTCGGTTGGCGTTCGAGAACAGCATCGAAATCCGAAATTGCGCGCTGGCTTTGGCCGGCACGATACCGCGCCCAACCGAGCAGCAAGAGATACCTGATCGTGTCGGGGTTCTTCAGGTGTGCGTCCTCAAGTAACGCGAAGGCCTCTTCGTGTCGTCCGATGCGGCTCAGCACGCGGCCATATTCGCAGCGCGCATCCAGATTGTCGGGGTCGGCCTTGTGGGCGCGCGTCAGGAAATCCAGGGCCAGGAGGAAATTCTCGGCGTCGAAGGCATGTCGTCCCAGCTCGATCAGGGGACGAGGGTCGTCGGGAGCCGCGCGCTGCGCACGCTCAAATGCGGCGAAGGCGGCGTTGGGATCGCCGCGTTTCGTGAGCCAGCGTGCCAGGGTCATCGCCGACGCATATTCTCGTGACGGCCCGGAACCGGGAAGGGACCGGAAGAAGGTGCTTACTGTGGCAATCCGGGTCAACGCCAGTCGGCTGATGTGACGTCCGATATTCCGCCATAGCAAGCGCAACGCGACCCGCTGTAGCTGCGTGGCCTCGGGCCGGTTGCCCTTCGCCGAGTGAATGCTTGCAAGTCCGAAGACGGCCTCGTGACCACGCGGGTCGAGCATCCAGGCGTCGCGGAACTGTTGGTCGGCGCCCTCGAGATCATTCATTGCGATGAAGGGATTGCCCGAGCGCGATCCGATAGGGGGCGAATCCCCGTCGCATATCAACCGCGCGCGACAAATAGCCATGCGCGCCATCGGCGTCACCGTCGCGCAGGGCTGTCAGGCCGGACAGGAACCAGGTGTCGGGTTGATCGGGGTGGGATTCGATGAGTGATCGGCAGGTTTCCTGTGCCTCGCCAAGGCGGCCGACACGAACGGCCTCTCGTGCGTTAT
>CBDHEC010000018.1:0-73141 GCA_965261975.1 Alphaproteobacteria bacterium | reverse complement strand
AGCTCGGTCATGCCAAGGCGGATTACTTCTACGGTACCAAGATCGGCATGCTGCCGTTGATGAACGCGATGGTGATCACGGAAATCCAGGCGTTCGACATCCTGTTCGGCCTGACGGCGGTCCATGTCGGCGGCGGCGGGGTGTCAGGCTCGGAAGGCACGGTCGTGATTTCGGTGACGGGAGAAGATGCGGCGGTGCGCGCGGCCATCGACCTTGTGGAAACGTTCAAGGGTGAGCCGCCCCTGAAGTTGCTCAAGCGGCGATGTGCGGATTGCTTCGCACCCCCGCCCGCCTTCACGTCTGGTACGGATGCGGCCAAGGATGTCGGGACGGTCACGGCAGAGGAGGCGAAAGCGATCCGGCAGTGCATCTTCTCGGGCACCGCGGAAGAGGATTTGCCGGACTGGTTCAGCAAGCGCGAACCCGTCGACTGACGCCCGCCATGCACCAGGTTCAATCCGGCCATGCGTCGACACGGTCCGGGTTTCATGCGATCAGACTGGAAACCAAGCCAGCAGAGACAGGACAGGCGACAGATGAGCACGATGGAAGCGACCGAAACCGTGGAAACAATCGAAGGGTCGGGATACCCGATTGGCTTCAAATTCCGGCAGGGCACGGCGCGCCCGGATATTATCGGCGCGGGTCCCGCGCGCGATGTCTATGTGACCGAGGCGCGCGCTTTCGGGCTACCAGAAGGAAGGCATCGTCCATGAAGGAGAAACCGGAAGCGTCTGGCGGCTGGCGACTGATGAAGGGCTTCACCTCGGCGGCGCCGATGTCGCACCGTTCCCGTTGGGTTTCTTCAATGCAGGCCTGGATTCCGATCTGATTGGACGTCTCCTGAGAATCGCGGCGGTGCGCGGTATCCAGATCGATGACCTGAAGCTGGATCTCAAGAACGGCTACTACATCATCGGTTCATTCGTGCGCGGTGACGCCAAGGGGCATGTGGAGCCGTCGCGCATCCATGCCGAAATTTCCTCGCCGGCACCGGCAGATGTGATCTCGAAGCTGGTCGATGATGCAATCAAGGCGTCGCCGGCGATGGCGACCATGCAGACACCGGTGACCAGCACCTTCGCGATCTACGTGAACGGCCGCCGTCGGGTCGTCGCGTCGCTGCCGAACTCCGACACACCGGATGTGCCTGATCCCTACAAGACTTACAGTGCAGTGCCGACACCCCTGGAAGGTTCGGACGAACTGACGGACATCATCTGGAAGACCGGCGCGGCGAACGAGGGCGAGATACAGCCCGCAATCAACGGTACGGACGACAAGGTCAAACGCATCGTGCGTACGATCGCGGGCAACAGCGAGTTGCTGGATCCCGCAGGCGTGGTCGAAACGGATGCCGTCCTGGGTCTGCCGGGGATGAGCAACTTCAAGTTCAAGACCGACGAACGGGAAGATGGAGACCGTGCGCCGAGCGGCCTGGCCCTGATCGCAGCGGGGATCGCGTTCTGTTACCTGACGCAGGTCGAGCGCTACACGATCCACCAGAAGTTCAACATTCGCGGCGCGCGACTGGTCCAGTACACGCCCTTCATGCTTTCTGGTGATCCGGCCGACGGGTCGTGGAACGGCGATATCGAGCCGGTCGATACCCACCTGTTCCTGTCGGGTGACGAGGACGACGAGACCCATGAGAAGCTCATGAAGATCGCCGCGACGGTTTGCTATCTGCATGCGACGCTGGCCGATTCCGTGGTGGCCGACGTCAAGATCAGCTTGAACGGACAGGAAATCTAGACGCGTTTTTCGACCAGCTTGATGGCGCCCAGATTCGCAATGGATTCGAACGTCCGGACGCCGTCATGCTCGAACGAGTCGTAGCGGATTTCGTTGCGGGTCTCGAAACCCAGATTGGCGAAAACCCGCTGTGATGTGGGGTTTGTCGCGTCCGACAGGACCGCCTCGAACCCCTTTGCGCGCGCGTTCTGCGCCGTCGCGTTCACCAGCGCCTGGGCGACCCCGCGCCCGCGCGCCCTATCGTCGATCGCCAGCATGTGAATATGGGCGCAGCGGTCCAGCCGGCCGGCATTCCGGTGTTCATATCCGTGTTCCAGTGCTTCGATAAGTGCACCGATCGGTGGGTAGTTCGGCGATGTACCCTCGATCTCCGGCGGCGGGGTGAAGGTGAACGGGGTGGTGAGCGCGATTCCCACCAGCCGGTCGACGTCGAATGCTCCCATCGTCAGCCCTTCGGGCAATGCGGCGGGTAAAAATACGCCGAGCATCGCGGTGAATTCGTCATGGGTTTGCCCGACCGTTAGCGCCAGCGGTTCGTGACGGCTGAAGACGTCCGCGATGAGGTCGATGGCCGCCACGGTCTGCGACTGGCTCAGCGTGTCGAACCGGCATTCTTTGACTGGTTTCTCGGCGTTCATTGAGGTCGGTCCGTAGGCGGCAATGGCTGGTGGCCCCGTGGGGGCGTTTGATGGAACAATAGCGACCAAATCGGGGGAGAACAGCATGACATCGACACCGGATCTTGCGACCGCATCGCTCGTGGAAATTGCATCAGCGCTGCGAAACGGCAGCCAGACCGCGATCGGTATCGCGGAATGGGCGATCGATAACCATGACCAGCGCGGTGAGGCGTTGCATGCCTACAAGACCTGGGTGCCCGACAAGCTTCGTGGTGAGGCTGCGGCGGCGGATGCAGCGTTTGCTGCGGGCATCGACCTCGGCCCGCTGCAGGGTATCCCGGTTTCGATCAAGGATCTGATCGGCGTGTCCGGATACCCGACCTTCGCCGGTTGTCCCCGCGAGTTGCCGGAGAAGTGGCAGAACGAGGGGCCGGTCGTGCGCGCCATTCGTCAACAGTTGGGGGTCATCTCGGGAAAGGCGCATACGGTGCAGTTTGCCTTCGGCGGCATGGGGGCGAACCGACATTGGGGGCCGCCACGCAATCCCTGGGACGCGAAGGATCACCGCTCGCCGGCAGGCTCGAGTTCCGGCGCCGGGGTGAGCCTGCACGAGGGCTCGGCACTGCTCGCCATCGGCACGGACACGGCCGGCTCTGTCCGGATGCCCGCAACGGTGACGGGCACCGCCGGTATTCGCCCGACCCCGGGCCGTTGGTCTATCGATGGTATTGTGCCGCTCGTCCCGTCGCTCGACACACCGGGGCCCATCGCGCGGAGCGCGGGTGATCTCGCCTTTGGCTTCGCGGCGATCGATCCGCTGCTGGGCGGCGACGTGTCGGGGTTCCTGGGTGTGCTGGCCGAGGTGGATATGGCCGACTTCCGGATAGGCGTCTGTGACTGGTATTTCGAAAACTGTGACCCCGGCGTTGCGGAACGTGTCCACGAAGCGCTCGCCGAGCTCGAGAAGGCGGGGGCACGGGTCTCATCAGCGACGCTGCCCCATCTGGATGATGTGACCGCCCTCAACGATGCGGGCGGATTGCATATCGGCGAGTTCTCCAGCTTCATCAACCACGAGATGATCGACTACAAGGACGACCTGGACCCTGCGGTGGCGATCCGGCTGGCCGCGGCGGAAAACTACACCGCCGCCGAACATTTGCGCCGTGTGCGTGACGTCGCGACCATGGCGGCGACCGTCGATGCGGCGTTTGGGCCGTTCGATGCCATTGTCGGACCGACGATCCCGATCACGCCGCCGAAGATGGCGGACATCGCCACGCCGGAGACCCATCTCAAGGCGAACACGCTGTTCGTGCAGAACACGGTGACGGTCAGCTTGCTGAACCAGTGTGCCGCGACAATCCCGGTGGGGCTGGATGATGCGGGCATGCCTGTGGGTATGCAGATCGTCTGCCGCGACGGGTTCGAAGAGACGGCGCTCGGCGTCGCATTGGCAGCCGAGAACGTGCTGGGCACGCCGCGCGAACGGCTCGGCCCGTCACCGATGGGGGTTTAGCGTCAGGGCTATTCCGCTGCCTGTTCGACGGCATCGCCATCCAGCATGTGCAGTTCCCATGGCGTCGAGCAGGGCGGGCCGTTAGCCACGCGCATGCTGCGTGCGTTCAGATCAAAGATGAATGCCGCGTTCGTCATGGTGCGCTTGGCTTCCGGTTGGCGTTCGTCGGGGTGCCGGCAGATCGAGTTTGGATAGCCAAAGTGATCCGATAGTGCCTCTTGGATGACGGCATCGTCGATTTTACCCATATGGGCGCGCAGTAACCTGTCGAGGCGGTTGGCCCGGTAGAGGGTGCTGGTCGAAATCCGCTCCATCTGGGACGGGCCGTGGCGCGGGTCCATGAAATGGTTTGAATGGGTCACGAGCCCGTCGCGCGGATAGAGATATGACACCGCATCGGGGCTGGTCTCGACATCGATGATCTCGCCGTCTGCATGGCCGACCACGAAGTTGGCCGAACACACACGCTTGGTCGATACGATGGGAAGCAGCGCCATGTCGTAGGTTTCGGCGTCGAGAACTTCCCGACAGCGCATGTGGAACGGCTTTTCATAGGCGTTGCGACCGTCATGATCAGATACCAGGCCGTTCTCGACAAGCCCAATCCCATGCTCGTTCACGCCCATCTTGCCGCCGACGATGCCGGCCTCGGTGTAACAGATCAGGTTCGTTCCGTTCTTGCGCGTGATACGCAGTACCACGCAGCGCCCGTGAACGCCGGCCAGCCAGTCCCAGTTCTGACCCAGAATAGTGTGTCCGCTCGCCGATGCTTCCGGCATCAAGCCGAAGGTGGAGCAGCCATCGGCGTCGTCGGCGAGTGCCGGGTTGTCGTTGGCCTTGGCCTCATCGCCGAATAGCCCGAAGGTGATCTCGTAGCGGGCATTGAGCATGGAAATGTCGCCCAGCGGCAATCCCGCGCCATCTGCGATACCGCGCATCTCTTCGGCATAGTCGGCATTCTGCGCGCGCATGATATCGACCCATGTCTCGCCTTCCTTACGGGCGGTCTCGGCATTCAGGCCGCCGGCGGCGAAACGCGCCAGATAGGTGTCGATATTCTCGGCGATCTGAGTGCGTTGAGAACGGCCATGGACCAGGCCGCGTTCATAGGGATCGTCACCAAGATCGAGTATGGGAAGGTCGGCCATTGGGGGCTCCGGCGGTCTTCAGTTCTGTTGAGTATAGCAGTTGGACGATGGGTGCGCTTCTAGGTGAGCACCGGCATGTCCACCCAGCTGTGATTGTCGGATGCATCTGCGCTTGCCTCTGCCATCTGCACGTCGCGAATGCCCGCGGCGAGGCTGTGCGCGAAGGGTGTACCGGAGACGACATGGGGGATGAATCCTTCCCAGCCAAAGCGGTAGGGGTTCTTGTACGGCGCGGTTTCGGGCACCTCTGTCCATTGGGCGTCATAATCGGCGGCGAAATCCATGGTCGCCGCGTCGGGGCCCATGTTGAAACCCTCGATCCGCGGCGTATCGGCGGCGGACTGGGCCCAGCATTGCCGCAGCCCCGCGACCGCCGATCCCGCGGTCCCGTCGATCTGGAAGGTCACAAGGTCGTCGCCGCGCACCCGACGTGCCCAGGAACTGAGAATCGCGCCCCGGGCGCCATTCTCCAGTTCCAGCAGGGTCGCGGTGGCGTCTTCCACATCGACGTCGTAACGCTTGCCGTCTTCGTCGATGCGTTCGGGTTGCGCGGTCCAGGCGGAACAGGCCACGCGTGAGATTGGCCCGAGAATGCCTTCGATCACGTAGCGCCAGTGGGGGTGCATGTCCGACAGCAATCCGCCGCCGCCGGCCTTGGTGTAGTTCCAGCTCGGGCGCTGAGATTCCGCCTCGCTACCATCGAACACCCACCAGCCGAACTCGAGGCGGAACCCGACGACGCGGCCGAAGAATCCCTGTTCGACGAGATGTGCGAGTTTGCGAAAGCCTGGCAGGAAGAGTTTGTCCTCGACCGCACCGTGGCGCAGGCCTTTTTCATCGGCGCGCCGCATCAGCTCGAGGCCCTCGGCCACGCTGGGGGCGATGGGTTTCTCGGTATAGATATGCTTGCCCGCGTCGATGGCGCGGTTGAGCGTGTCGAGACGCAGATGGGTCGCTGCGGCGTCGAAAAAGACGGGGAAATCCGGGTCCGCCAGCGCCGCATCAAGGTCGGTCGTCCATTCCTCGATCCCGAACTCCTGCGCGACCTCGGCAAGGCGTGCCTCGTTGCGGCCGGCGAGCAACAGGCGGGGCATGATCACGTCATCGCCGACGGGCAGCCCGCCTTCCGCGCAAATCTGGGCCAGTCCGCCGCGGATATGCTGGGTCCTGCAAATGCGGCCCGTCGCGCCATTCAGAATGATGCCGAGTGTTTTCGTCGCCATGGTGATCTCCCCCGCTTACGTATTTTCTTTTCGCTCTTACTACACTCTCGGGTCCGAATGCGCTAACCAATGGCTCTGGATTTTCGGGGGGAAGACCATGCCGCGCCATATCGTTTGCCTGACATTTGATTTCGATACCGAGAGCGGTTTCATCGCCCGCGGTCTCGCCACGCCCACCATGTTGTCGCGCGGCGAATTCGGGCTCACCGGAGCGCGGCGGATTCTCGATCTCGCCAAGTCGCGCGGTATCCCGATGACCTGGTTCATTCCGGGTTTCACCATCGAAAGCCATCGCGAGGCCTGCGACGCCGTTGTCGAAGGTGGCCACGAAGTGGCTCATCACAGCTGGGCCCATGTCCCGCCTGCCGAGCAGAGCCGGGCCGAGGAAGAAGAAGACATGGAGCGTGCCAACGAGGCGATCGAGAAGCTGACCGGCAAGCGGGCGCGCGGCTATCGCTCCCCGTCCTGGGATCTGAGCGAGAACACACTCGACCTGCTCGAGGCTCAGGGCATGGAGTACGACAGCAGCCTGATGGCCGGCGACTACATTCCGATGATGGCGCGCCGCGGCGACAAGGCGGAGCTCGGCAAGCCGATCGAGTATGGCGAGGATTCCTCCATCATCGAGATGCCGATCAGCTGGACCCTCGATGATCATCCCCATTTCGAATATATGCGCACACCGACCTTCCTCATGCCCGGCCTGCGCCCGGCGCGCGAGGTCATGGACAGCTGGTATGACGAGTTCGTCTACATGCAGGCGAATGAGGAGTGGGGGGTGCTGACCTACACCATGCACCCCTATGTGATCGGTCGCGGCTTTCGGATGTACTCGTTCGAGAAGCTGGTGGACAAGTTGATCGCCGACGGGGCGGAATTCATGACCATGGAAGATGCCGCCCGCGTGGCCCGCGAGAAACTGTTCTAGCGACCTTCCAGCGCGGTGCGGAGCCGCAGATAGGCGCGCACCCGACGTGATGTAACATCGATCGCGATGTTCAAAGCCGCCGTCAGCGCGATCAGGAATATCGCGCGGTCGAAGCGCAGCTCGGCGAAGGCGCTGTCGACATAGAAACCGAGCGTCGCGATCCCCAGAATTCCGAGTATCGCCGTTTCCCGCATGATGACTTCCCAGCGATAGAAGAGCAGGGCGAGCAGGTTGCGATAGACGCGCGGCAACAATTCGTACGCGTATCGGTTGAGACCGGTTGGTGCGTCGGGCCGCAATGTCAGGATTTCGGTGTGTCGGCCGATCAGATGCCCGATGATGCCACCGTTATGAAGCGCCAGCGCAACGATCGCGGGCAGCATCGACGGCCCCCAGAGCTGCAGGAAAATGAAGGCGAGGATGTATTCCGGCGTCGAGCGTGTCACGACCAGAACCAAATGGGAAAATCCGCGCATGGGGCGGCCGAACATCTGTGGTGAGATGAACGGGAACATCAAGGTCGAGAGCAGCCCGGTGGCGACCAGGGCGATCATCGTGAGCTGGACCGTCGCGATGGAGCCGGGGAGCGCCTGGGTGGAAGTGAGCAGCCATAGCCAGTCCATCAGGCCCGCGATGCCGTCGCCGTTGCGCAACGGGAAGGGGACGATATCGACCGTCAGGAAGCGGACGATGTTTGCCCCGGAGATGTATGTCGCCCAGGGCAGGACCAGCGCGGCGCAGATCAGGTAGACGGGAACCAGCCGGCGCCGGGCCCAGAGCCGCTGGCTGGCGATGATCACGTAGAACAGGATCAGCAGTGCGGAGGCCTCGGAATATTCTCCCTGGCGGAACGCGGTCTCGAGGTGAAAACCCAATGTGGGCAGGCCAACGAAACCCAGCACCGCGCTCGAACGCAGCCCGCACTCCAGGCGGTACAGCGCATAGGTGCGAAAATGCGACCAGACATCGGGAAGTCGTACGAACAGCAGGGTCGATAGTCGGCCGGCGCCCGAAGGGGCCGCGTCGAGGGCGCGGCCATCGGCTTCTTCGAGGATCTCGGCGAACACCTTGGCGACAATCCCGGCATAGGGAATGCCGATCGCCAGGATACCGGTCAGCGGCGACAGCCCGAAGAGTTGCAGGAAGATCAGTGCCCAGAAGAGTTCGTGGACTGCCCGCACGATGACGCAGAAGATTCGAATGATCCGGCTATGGAACCCGAGGGCGAGCAGGAACCCGAATCCGACGCCGAACGCGACGCCCAGGAACGCGAAGGCCATGGTGTTGACGAGCGCCGATACCAGGTTCTCCGTTGCGAAGAAATCCGGGGTCACGATGCCGATCAGCAGCCGCCCGAACTCGTCCCAGGGGTCGACAGTCGCGATTTCCAGATCGGCGAAGACGAGAAAGAGCAGCGCGACCGTGATAAACGAGAAAATCGTTCTTGCCAGGGGCGAGTGCCGGTAGAGGCGCGTCGCGGCACTCACGATTTGTAGAGCCCGTCCAGGTCACCCGGCTGCAGTCCGGCCGTGAGGGTGTCGAGTGCGACCTTCCCGTCCTTCAGGCCGATGATGCGATCCGCAAACGACAGGGCCAGCGCGCGATCGTGCAGCGCGACGATGATGGTTTCTTTCTGCGTGCCGGCAAGGGACAGGATTTCGCGGGCCTGATGGTCGTCGACGGCGGAGACAGGCTCGTCGGCGATCAGGACGGGCCCATCGTTGAACAATGCACGCGCGACCGCCGTGCGTTGCTGTTGACCGCCCGACAGACGCCGTACCGCGGAAAACATTTCATCGGGCAGGCGCAACGGCTGCAGGACATCACGAACAGCTTCGATGTCGCGCCCGGCGGGCCAGAACAACGTCCGCAGATTGTGCAGCGTCGAACGGTTGTGGAGCTGACCCATATAGACATTGTGGAAAACGGTCAGCGCCTGTACGAGCCCGAGATCCTGCGGGATGATCGCCGCCGGGGCGGTGCAGTGCTCGCGCATCAGGCGCAGCAGGGTTGTCTTGCCCGCACCACTCTCTCCGACGATTGCGATCCGTTCGCCGGGTTCGACATGCAGATGAATGTCTTCGAGCACCCGCCGGCCTGCATAGCCGGCGGGGACACCCGCCAGGTCGAGGACGTGCATCAGTCGATCAGGCCGATATCCTTGCCCACCCGCACGATCGGTTCATAGTCATCGTTGGTTGCGGGGATGAATCGCGAGCGCGGAAACGCCTGAAGCAGTGCGGGGTCCTCGATCGCCAGCAATGCATTGCGCACCTTCTCGGCAAACGCCGGTCCGAATTTTCGGTCCACGTCGCCGCGGATCGACCATTGATAGTCCGGATAGGTCGGTGTTCGCCAAATGACCCGCACCTTCTCGGGGTCGATCCGGCCCTCTCGCAATTCGCTCTCCCAGACCGCGAAACTCAGCGCGCCCACCTCGAACGCGCCCGATTGCACCAAAGCAATCGTGCGGGAATGATCGCCGCTGAACCCGACACGCGAGAACACATCGTCGGGTGCTTTTCCGAACTGGTTGCGGATGTGAAACTCCGGCATCAGGCGTCCGGAGGTGGAGCCTTTCGAGCCGAAGGTGAATGTCTTCCCGGCAATTGATTTCGGAAATTCGGCGCTTTCCGTCAGGCCGGTGCTGGTGTGCGCGATAAAGTAGGTAACGAATTCCAGGTCTTCGGCGCCTTGGGCGAGTGCTTGTGAACCCTCGACCGCACCGCGTGCCTGCACGCCGGACAGGCCACCGAACCATGCGAGCTGAACCTGATCATTGCGAAAGGCAGTGACGGCGGCAGCGTAGGATTTGACGGGAACATATTCGGCGTCGATTCCGAGGGTTTCCGACAGATACAAGGCGACCTTATCGAACCGGGTTCGCAGGCGTGTTTCGTCCTGATCGGGGATGGCCGTGAAGACGAACTTATCTTGGGCGGTGGCGGGTGTGGCGGTGAACGGGGCGGCGAAAAAGACAAACGCGGCCATTACGATGCCAATCACACGGATGTGCATGTTGATTCTCCAAGTCTGGGGAGCTGATGTTTAAGTTTATGAGAGCAAGCTAGTCGTCGAACCGATCCCAAACACCCAGTGATCTGTCAGATGACATGTGCCGCCCGGGCACGGTGTCACAACAGACGACCGTTGACCGGGCTTTCTGGCCCGCCTTTATCAATTTTTAGGCGTTGGAACAGACATTTGCAGTGAATTCTGGCAGTCTAGCCGTGGGGTTAAACTGCGGGCTGAAACAGCATATGGCGAATGACGATATCCGCGCGGACGGGGTAACTGCGGGTGAACGCTCGCGGGGTGCGCTGCGTCGTTTCGCGTCACGGATCGCCAAGGGCTATCGGGTTCAACTGATTCTCTTTACCGCGCTGGTTTTCATCTCGGCCGTGCCGGTTTTTCTGCTGGCGGGCTGGGTGCAATCGAACGCGCTGGAAAAGGAAGTTGAATCGGTCACCGAGAAGCATCTCCTGATTGCGCGAAATCTGAGCGGTGTCCTCGAACGTTACGTGACCGATGTGCAAGAGGCTTTTCGCGTTGCCGCGTATAACGGCCATGATTCCTATGAACTCAAAGGCTTCGAACAGCTGCTGCGGACTTTGAACTTCCGCTACGTCGCGCTGGTCGGTCCCGCAAACGAGCTGAAAAATTATGTGATGCCGCCGCTTGAAATGCGGAACGGCATGACGATGGCCCGAGAAGATGTCGCCAACTTACGAGAAATGGCCGAAGCGGACCCCGACGGGATCGTCATATCGAGTTTGATCCGCGTGGATGGCGAGCCAATATTTTTTGTTATGCGCGTCTTCGACGACGGAATCCTGGCGCTCGGGGCACTCGAGACCGCGTTCCTGCGCGAAGTGCAGGCCGCGATTGTGTTCGGTGAGCGTGGCCATTCGATGATTGTCGACAGCAAGGGCCAGGTTGTGGCGCATCCGAACAAGGATTGGGAAGCGACGTCGAAGGACGCATCGGGCCTGTCGGTTGTCCAGAAGATGATGCGTGGCGAGACAGGTGTCGCGACATTCTATTCGCCGCCGATGGCGGCCGACATGATTGCCGGCCACACATCTGTTCCCGGCGTCGGGTGGGGGGTCATGGTGCCGCAGCCCTTCAGCGAACTCGAGGAGACGGCGAGCGGCGTGCGCAGAATTGCGGTCGCACTGGCGCTCATCGGCATTTTGGCTGCGGCGGTGATCGGCTGGTTGTTGTCAAACTATATGGCGGCGCCGATCGTGTCGGTTTCCAAGGCAGCGAGTGAAGTTGCCGCCGATGGATTGCACACACGCGTGGCTGAGTTGCCGGTACATGCGCCACGCGAATTGCGTGTTCTGGCGAAGAGTTTCAACCGCATGGTCAACCAGCTTTCGCAACGCGAATCCGGCCTGCGCGCGGCGAAGGAGGAGGCCGAATCTGCAAACCGTGCCAAGTCGGATTTCCTGGCCAATATCAGCCATGAACTGCGCACACCGCTCAATGCCGTGATCGGTTTCTCGGAGCTGATGCGGAACCAGATTCACGGGCCGCTCGGGGCCGAGCAATATATGGAGTATCTGGGCGACATCCATGGCTCGGGCCGCCATCTGCTGGATATCATCAATGATGTTCTGGACATGGCGAAAATTGAAGCCGGTAAAATGGAACTCCTGGAGGCCGAGGTCGATCTCGAGGATATTCTGCACAGTTGCACGCGAATGATGGCCGATCGCGGTGAAGGCGATGATGTGCGGATCACTGTCGTTGTGCCCGACGGTTTCCCGCAGATTTACGCCGACGAACGCCTCGTCCGGCAGATCGTGCTTAATCTTCTCTCCAACGCGGTCAAATTTTCGTTCGAGAAAAGCGAAGTCGTCGTGAGTGCGGGGCTCGACCAGAGCGGTGACTGCGTGATCCAGGTGAAGGATTCGGGTATCGGCATCTCGCCCGAGCAACTCGAGAGCATCATGCAGCCCTTCGTTCAGGTCGACAGCGGCATGAATCGCAAATACGAGGGAACCGGGCTTGGGTTGGCACTGGTTAAATCGATGGCAGAAATGCACGACGCCGACGTCGAGATCGAAAGCGGGGTAAACGAAGGAACCATCGTGACAGTCCGGTTCCCGGCCGAACGCGTGCGCCCGATTGGTGTGCCCGAGAATAACCTTCGGCAATCCGCATCGGACTAGTCTGCCTCGCTCCCGCGAAACAGCCATCGTTTATCAGGGTTTAAGCAGCAGCTTTCCCAGGATGGCACGGTCATCCATGAGTTCATGCGCCCGGCGCGCTTCGCTCAGGGGCAACCGGTCGAAGGTCGGGGGCGCATACGCGCCGACGGCGAACTTTGCGATCAGCGCTTCGAAGATTGCAGCCTTGCGTTCCGGTTGTTCGTCATAAACGTGCAGCGAAAAGCACTGAACGCCGAGGCTCAGGCCGCGGCGCGCGCGCAGTCCCTCATACAGGTCTTCATCCGGCGCCCCTGCAAGTGCGTTGTAGAGCACGACCATGCCCATGGGGGCGAGCATGTCGAGATTGTTCACGAGGTCCGGCCCGCCGAGTTGGTCGAAGCTCAAATCGACGCCGCGGCCATCGGTGATGTCGCGCACTTTCTCGACGATATTCTCCGTCGAGTAATTGACCGTTCCTAGCGTCCCCAGTTCGGCTGCGAAGGCACATTTTTCATCCGTGCTTGCTCCCGCGATTGTCGCGATGCCTGCGTCTCGGCACATGTCGAGAATCGCCGTGCCCATGCCACCGGCGGCACCGTTCACATAGATCGTTTTCACATCCTCGGTGCGCGCCACGTCGTGGAGAATGGCCCAGGCGACGAGGTAGTTGGGGATGCTGACTGCGGCCTCGAGGTCGACGCTATCGGGTAGCGGTGTGACAAGGGCGGTGTCCACGGCGTTGTATTCCGCGTGTCGTCCGCCGCCTGTGCCGAACACGAGAACAGGCTGGCCGATTTCGAGACCCGTGACGCCCTCGCCAATCGCTTCGATATGCCCGCTCATCTCGTTGCCGAGGATGCTGGGCAGGGACGGTTTCCATTTATAGACGCCGGTCCGCAACAAAACGTCGGGGTAGCCCAAGCCGAAGGTATGTGCCTTCACCAACACCTGGCCCGGGCCGGGTGACGGTATGTCGATTTCAATGACGTCGACCACTTCCGGCCCGCCATAGGTCTGGATTTGAACGGCTTTCATCTCTTGTCTCCCTACGCTGTCTAGAACAGCAGCAAAATGATGATCCCGGCAACGATCAGGACGATTCCGGTCAGTTCGAGGCGCAGAATTTTCTCGCGGAAGATCAGGACCGAGGACGCGATGGTAAAGACCAGTTCGACCTGGCCCAAGGCGCGCACCAGCGCCGCGTTCTGGATCGTCATGGCGGTAAACCAGCCGATCGAGGCCAGCGCGCCGCTTAGGCCGACCAGGCCGGCCACGCGCCATGCTTTGATGACACGGTAAATCTCGCCGGGGTCACGCAAGGCCATGAAAGCCGCCATCACCAATGTCTGAAATACCAGTACGACTGCGAGCGTAAAGGCGGCCTGTACAAGGAAACCATCGCCGCCGAGCGACAGCGACGCGCCACGATAGGAAACTGCCGCCACGCCGAAAAACGCGCCCGAAGCGAGACCGATCAAGGCCGGACGGGCCAACCAGGATTTGGCGATGCCGGCCAACCCTGCCGGCGCGCGGGCCGCAGATATGGCGATCACCCCCACCAGGCTGACGAGGATGCCGATGATCGCGGCCGCGGAGATGCTTTCACCAAGAAATACGAGGGCAAACACCGCAGCCTGGACGGTTTCCGTCTTGGAGTAGGTGGTGCCGACGGCGAAGTTTCGCGCGTCGAACAGGGTGACGAGCAGCGCGGTCGCCAGGATCTGTGCCAACCCGCCGGTGACAACCCAGAAAAGGAAGGTGCTGTTGAAGCCCGGCAATTCGAAGTCGAACAGCAGCACCAGGCCGGCGAGATACAGGATCGCAAACGGAAACCCGTATCCGAAGCGCACGAAGGTGGCGCCGATTGTCCCCAGCTCACCCTTGAGATGTTTCTGCAATGCCGAGCGCACATTCTGCAGGAACGCTGCGGCGATCGTCAGGGGGATCCAGAGAAGTGTCATGGCAAATCATTTCGGCCCGGTGGCGGGGCGCGCTACTTCGGCAGGGGTTAAGGGCTTTTAGTCCTTCGGCGCGTGCCCGCCATGGGCCGACTGGCTGATGGCGCGCGCGCCCTTGCGGGTGCGGATTACGTCGGTATCGATGGCGGGGATATCGGAGAAGGGACGGTCCCCCTTGATGGTGATCCGCTCGAGTTTGCGACGGTTGGGATAGTAGTCGTGGATCGCGTAATGCTGGACCGACCGGTTGTCCCAGAAGGCGAGCGTGTTGGGTTCCCAGTGATGACGAAACTGGTATTCCGGGATTTCGGCCTGATGAAACAACAGTTCCAGCACCGCCCGGCTCTCGGCTTCGTCCATACCCTTGATCGCAACGGTAAACTGGGGGTTCACGAACAGTACCTTGCGGCCCGAGACCGGGTGGGTGCGCACGACAGGATGTACGGCCGGCGGATAGCGATCCTCGAATTGGCGCAGACGGGTGCGGCTCTCGGCGTCGTCGTCGAAGAGCTGGCGAAAGGGCTTGAAATCGTGAATCGCCTCCAGGCCGGAGACGAACTGCTGCATGTGATCGCTCAGCCCTTCATAGGCAGCCGCCATGCTCGCGAACAGCGTGTCGCCGCCATAGTCGGGAACGATCAGGGCGCGCAGCATCGTGCCGAGCGGCGGCTCTTCACGGAACGTCTCGTCGGAATGCCAGACATCCGTACCCCATGGGGGATTGTCGGCATCATTGTCGAAGACGATGAGGTCGGGGGCTTCGGCGTCGCTGGGCGCGAAGGGGTGAACGGTCAGCTCGCCGAACCGCCGCCCGAATGACTTCTGGTCTTCGGTCGTGATGTCCTGGTTGCGGAAAATGATCACCTGATGCGCGACGAGGGCATCGTGGATCGCGGCAAGGCTGGCGTCGTCCAATTCCTTCGAAAGGTCGACACCCTCGATTTCCGCGCCACAGGCAGCACCGACCTTGCGCACGGTGATGTCCGTTGCGTGTGCGTCCTCTATCGGCATCGTCTGACTCATTGGTTTTCCCCCGTTCCGGTTTTCCCAGACTATCAGAATGTGACACGACGTGTGTCGTGTAGAATGGCGGCGGGCACGTGCCCAGTATCCGAAGCAAAGGGGGAAACATGGCGCAAGATCACAAGATAACGCGGCGGGTCGTAACGGCGATCGATGAGGACGGGAAGTCCTATATCGCGGAAGACGGGCCGACCCCGGCCTCGCGTACGGTGGACGCCCGGCCGGGCTACGTCGTCAACAACATCTGGATTACCGGCGCCGCGCCCGATGTGGTCGGCGCGCCGGACGGTATCGAGGACCATGAAGGCGTGCTGCCGCCGCCGGGCGGAACCGTCTTGCGGGTGATCGAGTATCCGCCCGACCCCGAAGACCCGGAGGAACTGGCGCGCCAGTTTGAGGGGATGTTCGGCAAGTTGTTCGAGGATGCGGATCGACCGGGTGGTGACGGTGCGCATCCGGGCATGCACACGACGGAGACGGTGGACTATGCCATCGTGATCGAGGGCGAGCTCACGGCAATCATGGAAAAGGGAGAGACGGTTCTCCGGCCGGGCGATGTCCTGATTCAGCGCGGCACGAACCATGCCTGGACCAACAGGTCCGGCAAGCCGGCCAAGGTCGCATTCGTCCTGATCGGCGGCCGCTGGGAGTAACCGCCCGACGGCCGTCACCGCGCGATCACTCGTCGAACCTGTCGTCGCCACCGGGCGCATCTGCCCTGATTGTGATCGATCGCGAGTAGGTTATCTTTACGATACCGATTGCGAATTGCCTTGGTGCGAGCAACCGGCCATCGTGAGGGTATACAGCGAATGGAGAGGCGTTTTGGGCGACGATAGACACAGCGATGGCATGGCCGTCCGGCGCGCGGTGCTGGGGGCGGACCATGTCGATCGAGCCGAGGCCAACAAGACCGGGTTCGACGCTGATTTCCAAAAGCTCATTACCGAATCCGCCTGGGGGTCGGTATGGACCCGCGACGGCCTTACGACGCGTGAACGCAGCTTGCTGGTCGTCGCGTTCATGGCCGCCCTGGGCCATCACGATGAGCTGGCGATGCACATCCGCGCGACAGCGAACACGGGCGCTTCGATGGACGACATCAAGGAAGTGCTGTTGATGGTGGCAATGTATGCCGGTGTTCCGGCGGCGAATGCCGCTATCGCGGTGGCGAAGCAAACCTATACCGAGATGGGTCTCGATCTGGGTGATGCGGAGGGTGACGAGATATGACAGACGCCAACCGTGACTGGACGAGCCAGCCGCCTTTTCAACACCCCGACTATAAATCCACGCAGCTGCGCGGTCCCACGAAACCCCTGATTCCGATTCCGGAATCCCTGTCCGAGATCACGGGCCCGGTCTATGGGCATGATGCGCTCGGAGCGCTGGACGCCGACCTGACGAAGAATTCGTGCGTGAACGGCGAACCGCTCGGTGAACGCATCATCGTGGCAGGTCGGGTCGTCGATGAGAATGACAGGCCCATTCCCGACACGCTCATCGAGATATGGCAGGCCAACTCGGCGGGGCGTTACGTCCATGAGGTCGATCAGCATGATGCGCCGCTGGATCTCAATTTTCTGGGCGCGGGGCGCTGCGTGACCGATGCCGACGGACGTTACGAGTTCCGCACCATCAAGCCCGGTGCCTATCCCTGGCGCAATCACCCGAATGCCTGGCGGCCCAATCACATCCACCTCTCCTTGTTCGGTCCGACCATCGCGACACGGCTCGTGACCCAGATGTATTTTCCGGGTGATCCGCTCTTCGAGTTCGATCCCATCTTCAACGGTGTGCCGGATGGCGCGCGCGACCGCATGGTATCGGCCTTCGATCTGGAACTGACGGAGCCGGAATTCGCGCTGGGTTATCGTTTCGACATCGTGCTGCGCGGCCCGGCAGCGACGCCGATGGAGGGCTAAACCATGAAGCGCGGACAGACACCCTCGCAGACCGTCGGGCCCTTCTTTGCCTATGGGCTCGTGCCGGAGCAATACAATTACGGCTTTGCCAGCATTGCCGGCGCAGAGATGGCCTCCGAAGCGATCGAGGGCCAGCACATTCGTCTCACCGGCCAGGTTTTCGACGGGGCGGGCGAGCTCGTGCCCGATGCCCTGATCGAGATTTGGCAGGCCAACAGTCACGGGCGATACAATCATCCTGCCGATGACCGCCGGGACAATCTGCTCGATCCGGCTTTCAAGGGATTCGGCAGGGTTGGCACCGGCACGACACCGGATAGCCGCTTCAGCTTCGATACGATCAAGCCGGGCAGTGTGGACGGTAAACAGGCGCCGCATCTGAACATGACGGTGTTGATGCGCGGGCTGCTCCTGCACGCCTATACCCGTGTCTACTTTTCCGATGAGGGTGAGGCCAATGCCGCCGACCCGGTCTTGTCGTCGGTGCCGGAAGATCGGCGCCAAACCCTGATCGCCAGACGCGATGTGAACCTGCCCGGACGGGTCTACCGGTTTGATATCCGCATGCAGGGGCCGGATGAGACGGTCTTCTTCGATGTTTAGTGCCGACATTCAGGCGGTTTGACATGACCAGCGATCCCTTTGGCGCGATGTCGCATGGCGATCTGTTCGCCACGGGCGAAATGCGCGCGCGTCTATCCGAAGAACGTCGCATTGCCGAAATGGTGCGCTTCGAAGTTGCGTTGGCACAGGCGGAGGCCGCCTGTGGCGTAATCCCGGGCGCGGCGGCGACGGATATCGCGGCACGGCTTGAGGGGTTTGCGCCTGACTTGCAGGCGATCGGGCGCGGCACGGAAGGCGCGGGGGTTCCGGTGCCGGCGCTGGTCGCGCAACTGCGCACGGCGGTCGGTGGGGAAGCCGCGAACTACCTCCACTGGGGTGCCACATCCCAGGACGCGATCGATACGGCGTTGGTGTTGGTCCTGCGCGAGGTGCTCGATAGCTTCGACAAGCAACTTGATGAACTGATCGATACGCTCGCCGCGCGCGCGCGCGAGCACCGCGAAACGGTGATGCTCGCGCGAACACGTCTGCAGCAGGCCGCGCCTACCACGTTCGGCTTGAAGCTTGTCGGCTGGCGAGAGCCATTGCTGCGGGTCCGTGCCCGCATGGCGGAGCTTCGTCCAAGATTGCTGATGGTGCAGTTCGGGGGTGCGGCGGGCACGCTTGCGCCGCTTGGTGATGATGGCCCCGCGGTCCGCAAGGCCCTGGCGGACGCGCTCGGCCTGGGCGTACCGGCGACGCCCTGGCATACACAGCGTGACGGCATTGGTGAGTTGGCCAGCTGGCTTTCCTCGCTCACGGGTGCGCTGGGCACGATCGGGCTGGATGTCGGGTTGCTCGCGCAGAGCGAAGTGGGTGAGGTGCGAGAGACTGGGGAAGCCCGGCGCGGCGGTTCGTCGACCTTGCCGCAGAAGGCGAATCCGGTTCGCAGCGAAACGCTGGTAACACTCGCCCGGTACAACGCAAATGCGGTCTCGGGGGTGCACCAGGCGCAGTTGGCCGAACATGAACGCAGCGGCGCGGCCTGGTCGCTCGAATGGCTGACGGTGCCGAACATGATACTCGCCGCGAGCGGGGCCCTGAATCATGCAAACCACCTGACCGCAGAGCTTGTCGTCGACGGGGCACGCATGCGCGCCAATATTGACGCAACGAATGGGCTTTGCCTGGCCGAAGCGGCCTCGTTTGCACTGTCCGAACATATGCCGCGCGCGGACGCACAGAAACTCGTCAGCGAGGCCTGTGCCGAGGTTTCACGGACCGGTGAAAACCTGATCGCAATCCTGTCTGCGCGCTCGGACGCGACGGTGGACTGGCAGGCATTGGCCGAGCCGGGGAACTATCTGGGTTCCGCCGCAGCTTTCGTGGATGCCGCGCTGGCCAGGTAGCGGGCCTAGTCGAAGAAGGCGAAGGTCCGGATCTCGATACTCTCGCGCGGCGGGCCGTCCTTTGGGCTCGTCGGGTCGGCGAACGAGGTGTGGGGCGTGAAGCGCGCGTCCAGGCTGGTGTCGGAATCATAAACCTTGAAGACCAGGGCCTCGTCCCGGGTCATTTCCGGGAAATAGTACCATTGCTGGCCCTCGCTGAAGGCCAGGCGGTAGGTTTCGCCGATCCTGTGAGGATAGCGGCGTTCGGCGGTGATCAGGTCTTCGGGCCGGAACGTTCGCGCATCACAAATGGTCAGGGGATCCCGCTCGATCGGTTTCCGGATTGCCCGCCACACCTGGATGATTGCGAACCGGCGCGACAGCAGATCGCCGGCCTCGTCGGGGAAAATTTCCTGCACCCGGCGCGGCCCGGAATTCTCGGTGTAGTCATTGTGTGCCGAATGGACCGGCTCGCGGACCAGCTTCTCTTTGCGGGTATCCTCGTCGCTGGAACGCACGGTGTGATCGAACACCTCGACCCGTGATGCGCCGCTCATCTCTGCCACCAGCTTGCAGGCTTCGTCGTAATAGACGTCGGTGACCTGATCCTTGTCGAAGAAGTCGGTCACCGCCGTGGGGTGGTCGCAGAACACGAACCCGTTGCGGTCGAGCGAGAACTCGTCCCGGGACAGCCGCCCGTTGCGAATGGTCCGGGGATGCATCTCGTAGGTGCCGGTGACGACCCGGGACATGTCGCCGGCGGGCATGGTCTGGTTGATCAGTTTCTCGCCGGTGTCGACGGCGTAGACCAGTTCGGCATCGATCGATTCGAACGCGGTGTTGCTATCGGTCATGGTTTCGTCTCCCCGGCGCTCAGCCGCTGCGGTCGGATTTCGCGATTTCCTGCGCCTTGGCGATGGTCTCCTCGGGCGGTGCCGAGCCCGGCGGGTGCAGGAAGGGCATGGTGAATTTGTCGGTGATCTTCGTGTAACCGCCATTGCCCGCCATGCGGCCCAGCGCATCGAGCGCCTCGGGATCCACATGCAACCGATCATTCACCACCGCGTCGTCCATATGGAAATGCACGACCTCGCCGAAGATGACGTAATAGGGCAGGGTCCCCATCTCGTGGATATCGATCAGCTTGCTCTCGAGTGCGACCCGGCAGTCGGTGATGCGTGGCGGCGAGACAAGTTTCGACGGTGCGGTGTTGAAACCCGCAATCTCCAGCTCGTTGACGTCGCTGCCGTAGTCCAGCGCGCAGGCGTTCATCCGGTTGCGCAACTCGAAGTCGACGATATGGACGACCATCTCGGGATGGTGACGCAGGTTGGCGACCGTATCCTTGAGTTCGCCCGTGCTGCCGCCGGACTTGGGCCCGGATTTCGGGCTGCAGGCGATCATGAACATGGGCGGTGATACGCCGATACAGTTGAAGAAACTGAACGGTGCGGCATTGGGCCCGTCCGGGCCCATCGTCACGGTCAGGGCGATGGGCCGCGGGATGATCGCGCCGCTCATCAGTTTGTACTGGTCCTCGACGGCCAGATCCGCAGCGGTAAATTCCGCCATCGTCATTCCCCCTTAATTACTCAGATGATTGCTGAAAGCAGGCTAACCCGTTGCCGGCCGAAAGCAAATTGCCGGTGTCCGCACGATGGTCGCGTTCTAGCTGACCTGGGCGCGGCAGCGGCGCCAGACCTCGATGTTCGCACCGGCGCGCGGCGCGACGATCCGGTGCAGGGTGTCGTCGTCTACCAGCACCATGTCCACGTCGGCCCCCGCGCCGTCTTCTCCGTCAGGCATGATATGGCGAAAGCCGTGCCGGTCATAGTCGCCGGAGATACGGTTGCCGCCGGGTGTCATGATCTGCGGCCCGAGAATTTCCATGCGCCCCAGTTCCGGGTTGCACCATTTGCCGTCGATGGCATCGGCGCGCACCGGTGCGGCTGCGAGAACCAGGATGACGGCTGCGATGGTGATGATCCGAGTCATGGATGTCTCCTAACGGCCCGTGAAGTTGGCCGGACGACCTTCTTTGGCGGCTGCGATGCCTTCGTCCACGTCGTGGCTCCATTCGAGCGCATAACGCAAGGTATCCGACATCTCGCGTGCCGCCCGGAAGCCCGGTTCCCGACGCGCGCGCGCGATGCGTTTTGCACCACGGGTTGCCAGCGGTCCGTTGGCTCCGATGCTTTGTGCGAGTTCGGTGGCAGCTGCCAGAACTTCACCCTTGGGATGGACATGGTTCACGAAACCGATGCGCGCCATCTCGCCGGCGTCGATCTCCGCGCCAGAGGCAATGAGTTCGATGGCGTGGCCGTGCCCCACCGCCATGGGCAGGCGGTGGGGTGCACCGGCACCCGGGAAGCCGCCCCACTTCGCCTCGGGCAGCATCAGGGTCGAGTGTTCACCCGCGATCCTTATGTCGCAGGCCAGCGCCAGTTCCGATGCGCCGGCGACGACCTTGCCGTTGATCGCGGCGATGGTGATCTGGGGCAGGGCCTCCAGTTCGTCGAAGATGCGGTTGCCGTCCACCACATAGGCGATCACCTCGTCCTTGGTCATGGCCGCACGGATTGCCGGGTTCATCAGGCCCGCCGAGAACCATTCGTCGCCTACACCGGTGAAGATCACCACCTGGATGTCGTCGCGGGTGCGCAACTCGTCGATGACGGCGCCGAGGTTGCGCAGGCTCTCGGGGTTCAGCCGGTTCTCGTTGTCTGGTGCGTTGATGGTGATCGTCGCGACCTGCGGCGACAGGTCGAGGCGCAGTTCGGGGTGAAGGTCGGTCTTGATGGTCATGAGTCCCCGCTGGATTGATCTTGCATGGATTATGCCGTCGTTCACGCGATTGCCCAAATTTCATCCGCGCGACTGGCGGTGGCTGAGAGTTAATTGTAGTTTTGGAAAAACAGGCTCGCATAGCGGCCCGAAACAATGCTTTAGGGGGAGAGACCAACATGCCGAAACCACAATTGCGCGCCGATCAGGGCTGGATCTTCGACAATTTCCTGATGCTGTCCGAGAATGAGGACGTGCTGCATCCGGGTATCATGGGCACCCGCGTGGGCCGCGGCTTCACCATGCAGGATTTGAACGCGGTCTACACCAAGGTGACGGGTCGGCGATCCTTTCCCAAGGCCTGGAAGAAGCGTGCCGTGGTGCTCGAGGGCATGGCCAAGGAGGCTGAGGCGAAGGGCCGTCTGGTCACCGCGCGCAGGCTTTATCATCGAGCCGCGCTTTGCTTCGGGCGTGCCCAGCATCTGGTGCCGGTCCACCGCAATCCCCACAAGGACGAGTGCTACGAGGCGCTCTACCGCAACTACGACAAGCTGATCGAGCTGTCCGGCGGTACGATGGAGAAGGTCCGCCCCGAGTTTGCGCCCGGCCACAGCGCCCATGCGGTTTTTCAAGCCGCGCCGGGCGACGGGCCCAAGCCGACGGTGTTGATCCTGCCGGGCATGGATGCGCTCAAGGAGGACGTGGCCAACCCGTTCGACAACGACTACACCCAGCGCGGCATGAATGTCTGCGCCATGGACGGGCCGGGGCAGGGTGAGTGCAATTTCAACGAGACATGGTTGACGGCCGACAATTACCAGCAGGCCGCATCGGCGGTGATCGACTGGCTCGTCGCGCGTGACGATGTCGATGCCAAGCGGATCGGCGTTATGGGCATGTCCATGGGCTCGCGCTGGGGTGTGCAGGTCGGCGCCCACGACAAGCGCGTGAAGGCGGTGATCGGCCAGATGGCCAATGTCGGCACCTTCGACATCATCTTCGAGCAGGCCCAGCCCAACTTCAAACGCATCTTCATGTACATGACGGGCTGTACCGATGAGGACGAGTTCGACGCGCACATGAAGACCCACGATCACCTGCCCGACGTGGCGAAGTCACTGACCGTGCCGCATCTGCTGGTTGCCGGGGACATGGACGAGCTGTGTACGCCCGACGATATCGCGACCTTCCGCGGGAACCTCGCGGACTTCAGCGAGCTGTGGCTCTACGAGGGCATTTTCCATCCCATGGGCGAGGTCGCCGCAGAAATCTACCCGGCGATGGCCGACTGGATGCTCACCACCCTCAATGACGGGCGCGCGGCGGGTGGCCGCACGGACGTTTATGTGGAGGAAGGGACGACGCTCGCCGACCACGACCACGGTTAGCGCGCATTCGTCACGGTGATCGGACGGTGAAAACGTCCTAGTCTGGGTACGGAAAGGAATTCCGCCCGATGCACGATCACGCCATACCATTCTTGCGCGAAATCGTTCTGTTTCTGGTGATCGCGGCGATCCTGGTGCCGGCCTTCCAGCGTGTCCGGGTCAGCCCGGTGCTGGGCTTCCTGCTCGCGGGTGTGCTGATCGGCCCGTTCGGGCTCGGCGCATTTGCCGACCGGTTGCCGTGGCTCGCCTACGTCACGTTCACGGAAGTCGAAAGCGTGCGGATTCTCGCCGAGTTCGGCGTGGTCTTTCTCCTGTTTCTGATTGGCCTCGAACTTTCCATTGAGCGGCTCTGGTCCATGCGCCGTCTGGTCCTGGGGTTCGGAGCGTCACAGGTGCTGGTGACGGGGCTGGTGATCGGCGGGGTCGCGCTCGCATGGGGCAATTCCCTGAATGCTGCGATTCTTGTCGGCGCCAGCTTCGCCCTGTCGTCGACTGCCGTCGTCGTCGAAGAATTGATCCGGCGTCGGGAGTTCTCGACCCGGGTCGGTCGCGCGTCCTTCTCCGTCCTGCTGTTCCAGGACTTGTCGGTCGTGCCCATCCTGATTCTCGTATCGGCCTTCACCGGCGCGGCGGGTGACAGCATCCTCGAGGCGCTTGCCGTCGGTTTCGGGGTGGCGATCGCCGCCGCCATCGCGATCTATATCCTCGGCCGCATCGTCCTGCGGCCGCTGTTTCGACTGGCCGCGTCGGCACGCGCGCCGGAGTTCTTTGTGGCGATTACCCTGCTGGCCGTCATTGGCGCATCGGCCGCAACGGCGGCGGCCGGGCTAAGTTTGGCGCTGGGTGCCTTCCTTGCCGGGCTGTTGCTCGCCGAGACCGAGTTCCGGTACCAGATCGAGGTCGATATCCAGCCCTTCAAGGGTTTGCTCATGGGGCTGTTCTTCCTGACGGTCGGCATGAGTATCGACTTGCAGGCATTCGCCGACCTGGCGGTGCTGATCGTTCTGTCCGTCGTCGGCCTGATCGTCCTGAAGGCGGCCATCATGGCGGTTCTAGGCCGGATGTTCGGCCTGCCGCTGGCCAGCGCCGTCCATGCGGGACTTCTGCTCGGGCAGGCCGGAGAGTTCGGTCTGCTGGTCGTCGGGCTGGCCATGGCCGGCGGGCTGATTCCCCATGCGGACGGGCAATTCTTCCTCATCGTCGCGGGCCTGGCGATGATGGTCACGCCCGCGCTGGCCGTGGCGGGCGCACGGATAGGCACACGGCTGGAGCGTGGCCATACCCGCTCGTTCGAGCCGGATCCCGACGAGATTGCGGAGCTCGGCCATCATGTCGTCATCGCCGGTTACGGCCGAGTCGGGGCGGCCATCGCCGCGCTGCTGCGCGAAGAGCGGATCGACTATGTGGCGCTGGACATGGATTCCGGGCTGGTCTCTCAGCTGCGCGCGGCCGGTGAACCGGTCTTCTATGGCGATGGGCGCCGCGCCGAGGTGCTGGCCAGCGTTGGCGCCGAACGTGCAAGCGCAATCGTTCTGACCCTCGACGTGGAACGGGACGCCGAGAACGCGGTGCGCGATATCCGCAAGCGCTGGCCGGGCGTGCAGATCTATGCCCGTGCGCGCGATCTCGAACATGCCGCAGAGCTCGATGCCGCCGGCGCGACGCGGACGATCCCCGAACTCGCGGAATCGAGCCTTCAGATGGGTGCATTCGTGCTGACCGGCCTTGGATTGCCGCCCGACGCAGTGAACGTGCTGGTCGATCGCCTGCGCGATGGCGGCTATGAAGGAATGTAATACCGGGGTAAGAATCCGGAAAACGAAGGGGGAATAACGACAATGGCGAAACCACAACTGCGCGCCGATCAGGGCTGGATCTTCGATAATTTCCTGATGCTGTCGGACAACGAGGATGTTCTGCATCCCGGCATCATGGGCAACCGGCTCGAGCGCGGCACCAAGTTCGAGGACCTGAATGCGGTCTACTCCAAGGTTTCCGGCCGCCGGTCGTTTCCGAAAGCCTGGGCCAAGCGCGCCGTCGTTCTGGAGGGCATGGCAAAGGACGCCGAGGCCCGCGGACGGCTGTATACCGCTCGCCAACTCAACCATCGTGCCGCCATTTGCTACGGTCGCGCCCAGCATCTGATCCCGATCCACGGCCAGGCCCAGAAAGTCGAGTGGTTCGAAGGGCTCTACCGTTGCTATGACAAGGTCGTCGAATGGTCCGACGGGGCCATGGAATCCAAGGCTATCGAGTTCGCGCCCGGCCAGTATGCCTACGCGACATTCCACAAGGCGTCGGGTGACGGCCCCAAGCCGACGATCATCGCGCTGCCGGGCATGGACCAGGTCAAGGAAGACGTCTGCAATCCCTTCAACAACGAATTCATCCCCCGGGGCATGAATGTCTGTGCCATCGACGGGCCCGGGCAAGGGGCGTGCAACCGCGACGGCACCTGGCAGACGGAAAACAATTACGAGCAGGCGGCCTCGGCGGTCGTCGACTGGCTCGTGACCCGCGACGATGTGGACGCCGACAAGATCGGCATCTTCGGCATGTCCATGGGATCGCGCTGGGGCGTGCTGATCGGCGCGGCGGACCCGCGCATCAGCGCCGTGTGCGGCCAGATGGCCAATGTCGGTACGTTCGACATGATCTTTGAGCAGGCCCAGCCCAACTTCAAACGCATCTTCATGTACATGGCCGGCTACTCGGACGAGGCCGAGTTCGACGAATATGTCTCTCGCCTCGCGCACCTGCCGGATGTGGCGAAGGACCTGAAGGTGCCCCACCTGCTGGTGGCGGGCGATATGGACGAGCTCTGCTCGCCCGACGATATCGCGACGTTCCGCGCCGGGCTCGGCGGGCCGACGGAGCTCTGGCTCTACGAGGGTGTGTTCCACCCCATGGGCGAGGTCGCCAATCAGATCTACCCCGGCATCGCCGATTGGCTGCTGGAATCACTTACCAACGGCCGGCCCGACGGCTACAACAACACGGTCTATGTGGAAGACGGCACGACGCTTGCCGACTATGATCACGGCTAAGCAGGAGGAACCGGTATGACGAAATTCAAGGACTACACACCCGCAGGCGTAATTCCCGCCGCGATCCTCGCCTTCGACGAGGATTACGGGATCAACGAGGCCGAGACCCGGCGGCACCTGTCCTTCGTGGCCGCGACCGACGGCATCTCCGCCGTAACCGTGAACGGCCACTCGTCGGAAATCCACGCCTGCTCTTTCGACGAGCAACGCGCGATCCTCGACGCGGCCATGGACGAGATCGGCGATGACGTCCCGCTCATCAACGGCGTCTATGCGGACGGCAGCCATGAGGCTGCGAAGATCGCGAAGATGGCCGAGGCGGGCGGCGCGTCGGCGCTGCTGTGTTTCCCGCCGCACTCCATGGGCATGGGCGGCATTCAACACCGGCCCGAGATGGCGATGGCCCACTTCAAGACCATCGCGGACGCCACCGACCTGCCGCTGATCGTCTTCCAGTATGGCGACGAGCTCGCCTATTCCCTCGACACGCTGGTCGCGCTGACGGAAGAGGTCCCGACGATCAAGGCGGCCAAGGACTGGTCGCCGCCCCAGGTCCATGCACGCCACATCCAGGTGCTGCAGAACCTGCCGCGGCCGGTGAACATCCTGTCGACGAACTCCGCCTGGCTCATGTCGTCCCTCGTGATGGGTGCGAACGGCCTGCTCTCCGGCGCGGGCTCGGTGATCGCCGACATGCAGGTGGCGTTGTTCCGCGCCGTCCAGTCGGATGATCTCGCGACAGCGCGTACGGTGGCGGGCCGCATGTGGCACGCGACCGAGGCCTTCTACGCGAATCCCTTTGGCGACATGCACAACCGCATGAAGGAGGCGCTGGTCCATCTCGGCCGCCAGGACCGGGCGGTTGTCCGCCCGCCGCTGGTGAAATTGCCGGACGCGGAGATCGCACGCATTGGTGAGGCGATGACCGCGGCGGGGCTTTCCCGCGACGGCTTCGAATTGCGGCAGGCTGCGGAGTAGCAAAACCCACCCAGTTCCGCAGCGCGGCGGCCTGTGCTATCCCCCGCGCTTCCATGCTGAACCTGAACAACATCACGGCGCGTCTGGGCGGCGAGACCATTCTCGCCGGCGCCACTGCCATGCTGCCCACGGGCAGCCGGGTCGGGCTGATCGGGCGCAACGGTGCGGGCAAGTCGACCCTGCTCAAGATTATCGCCGGGCTGCTCGAGGCCGATGACGGATCGGTCGAGACGCCGCGCGGCACGCGCATCGGCTACGTCGCCCAGGAGGCGCCGGGCGGTAGCACGTCACCGTTCGAGATGGTGCTCGCGGCCGACACGGAACGCACGGAATTGCTTGAAGAGGCCGATACCGCGACCGACGCGGATCGGATCAGCAACATTCACGAGCGGCTCGGGCTGATCGACGCCCATGGAGCGCCCGCGCGAGCGGCCCGCATCCTGGCCGGTCTCGGTTTCGACGAAGCGGACCAGCACCGGCCGCTGTCGGATTTCTCGGGCGGCTGGCGCATGCGCGTGGCGCTCGCGGGACTGCTGTTCTCGCGGCCCGACCTGCTGCTGCTCGACGAGCCGTCGAACCATCTCGATCTGGAGGCCGCGCTCTGGCTCGAGAATTTCCTCAAGACTTATCCGGCGTCGATGGTCGTGGTGAGCCATGAGCGCGATCTGCTCAACAACGTGGTCGACCACATCCTGCATGTGCAGGGCGGCAAGGTGACGCTCTATCCCGGCGGCTATGACGCCTTCGAGAAGATCCGCGCCGAGCGCCTCAGCCAGGTCGCGGCGATGCGCGCCAAGCAGGAAGAAAAACGCGCGAAGCTCCAGGCCTATGTGGATCGCTGGCGCTACAAGGCCCATACGGCCCGCCAGGCTCAGAGCCGGATGAAGGCGTTGGCGAAGATGGAGCCCGTGGCCGCGGCCGCCGAGGACCCGACATTGGTGTTCGACTTCCCGAGCCCCCAGGAACTGCGCCCGCCGCTGATGGTGCTGGACCGCGCGGCAGTGGGCTATGTCGCGGACACGCCGGTGCTGTCCGGTCTGGGGCTGCGTGTCGACCCCGACGACCGGATCGCGCTCTTGGGCCGCAACGGCAACGGCAAGACCACCCTGGCGCGGCTGCTGGCCGGCCAGCTCGACCCCATGGGCGGCGATGTGACGGCCAGCAGCAAGCTGCGGGTCGGCTACTTCGCCCAGCATCAGGTCGAGGAGTTGCGCGTCGGGGAGACGCCCCTCGATCACATGACCCGCCTGCTGCCTGATGCCAAGCCCGGTCTGGTGCGCAGCCAGCTCGGCCGCTTCGGTTTTTCCGGCGACAAGGTGCATCTCGAGGTCGGCAAGTTGTCGGGCGGCGAGCGGGCGCGGCTCGCGCTGGCCCTGATCACCCGAGACGCGCCCCATATCCTTATCCTTGATGAGCCGACCAACCATCTCGACGTGGATGCTCGCGAGGCGCTGGTCCAGGCCCTCAATGCCTTCGACGGCGCGGTCGTCGTGGTCAGCCATGACCGGCACCTGCTGGAGATGACGGCGGACCGACTGATCCTGATCGACGAGGGCACGGCCCGGGAGTTCGACGGCAGCCTCGACGATTATCGCGATCATCTGCTGGGGCGCGGCCAGGCGAAATCCCGCGATGACGCGCCCAAGGAAAAACGCGGCAACAAGAAGGAAGCCCGCCGCGCCGCCGCCGAGGCGCGCGAGCGGACGAAGGATCTGCGCGCCCGGGCCCGCAAGGCGGAAACGGAAATGACGAAGCTGACGGACCAGCGCTCCGCCATTGACCGGGCCATGTTCGATCCCGATAGCGCCGAGGCGCCCTACAAGGATCAGGCGATGACCGACCTGATGAAGAAGCGCGGCGAGATCGAGAAGAAACTGGACGCGGCCGAGGCGGCATGGCTGGAGGCGAGCGAGGCCTTGGAGGCCGCCGAGGCGGCGCAATAATCAGCCGCTATTTCGCGCCAATGTCCCAGAACAGCCCGGCCATGACCTGCAGACCCTCGCGGGCGACCGGGGCGAGCAAATGCTCGTTGGGCGCATGCTGGTTACAGCCCGCATAGGAGTGGGGAATCCAGACGGTGGGCATGCCGAGACCTTCCGCGAAGATGTCGTTGGGAATGCCGCCACCGATGTTGGGTATGAGCGCAGCCTTTCCCGTATCACCAAGGGTCTCGTTCACCGATGCAAGTGCGCGTTGCACCCATTCGTTGTTCGGGTCCGAGCGCGTGGCGCGCATGCCGGCCATCCGGGTCGGGGTCACGTTGATATCTTGGAAGCCATGGGCGTCCAGATGACGCCGGAGCGCGGGCAGGATGTCGTCCGGATCGGTACCGACCACGTAGCGGAGCTGGCATACCGCGCGGGCTTCGGGCGCGATGGCGTTCTGGGGCCGCTGCGGGTTGCCCAGTTCGAGTGCCAGAACCGCGAAGCTGTTCCAGCCATAGACGCGTTCTTCCGGGCTCAGGTCCGCCTCGCCCCAGTTGGGGTCGATGTCGGGGCTGCCGGCGCCGCCGGATATCTTCACATCGGCCAGGAGATCGCGAATCTCCTGCGTGAGTGAAGAGGGGCGCCATTCGGGCACGGCGATCTGGCCGCGCGCGTCCGTCAGGCTGGCGATGGCGTGAGACAGGACGACACCCGGGTCGCGGATCAGGCCGCCCCAGTTTCCGGAATGATGGGCGCCCTCACGGAGTTTGAGTGCGAGTTCGAAATTCACCAGCCCGCGTGAGCCCAAAACGATGGTCGCGCGTGCCGGATCGAGGCGCGGGCCATCGGATGCAATCAATACATCCGCGCGTAACCGCCCCGCGTGGATGCGGCAAAATTCCCGCAGGCCGCGCGAGCCCATCTCCTCGTCGCTCTCCAGAAGAATGGTGCAGTTGAAGCCGAGGTTGCCCCGCTCTTCGATCACCGCCCGCAGGCCGCCGATATTGGTCCAGTGCTGGCCCTTGTTGTCGGCGGTGCCGCGGCCATAGAGCCGGTCGCCGTCGACGGTGACGGCCCACGGTGTGAGGCCTGGCCGCCAGCGTTCGTCCTGGCCGACGACCACGTCGCCATGACCGTAGATCAGGACCGACGGCAGATCGTCGCCTTCATGGCGGGTGGCCAGCAGGACCGGCCCCGCGCCAGGCTCAGGGTTTTCGATAATCTCCAGTTCGAAGCCGAGAGACCCAAGTTCGGGACCAACGACGTCGCTGAAATAGCTGCGCAACGCCGGGTGAGCATCGGGGAGCTGGCTCTGGGTCGGGTGTGCGACCAGCCGTGCCAGTCCTGCGACGAACGCACCGGTATCGAAATACTCAGCCGCGCGCGCGACCGCGCTTGTGCGGCTGGCTGTCATGTCGTTTCCCGAGAGCCGCTAGGCGCGCTCGTAGGAATCGCGCGACAGCTTGGTGACGTCCTTGCCCTCGATGCGGATCAGTCGTGTCTCGCCCGCGCGCTTGGGCGAATGCAGGCGCCCGATCGGGTAGGCAACCGCCATGCCCGGGTCGAGGTCGTAGGACTTGGTCGGCTTCACCTTGCCGGGTGCGTCACCATCGGGTGCTTCGATCTTCTCGAACTCCGTCATGACCGTCTGGCCCATGGCCTGGCCGTAGATCGCCCAGGTGGGGCCGTGATCGTGTGGCGGCGCTTCGTTTGAACCCTTGAAGACATGGGCGCAGATGCAGAATTCGAGCTCGGGGTCCTCATACAGAACCTTCCGGTTTGCATCATTGTCGGGGCCGAGATGCTCTTGAATGAACTCCTGGTCGGCCAGGAACTTTTCGACGACAAGGCGAACCTGGTCCAGCCCGGCTTCGCTCGAATCATTGGAAAGGATTTGGCGGCAATCCTCGGCAAACTGGTCAACTGTGAGCGCCATCTGGTGGTCCTCCTTTATTGATCACCGGCGTCGTGCCGGTCGCATTTGTCTAGCTTGACGCTATCATGCACCGGACCTGCATCGAATCTCAATACACGCGTATTTACTGTAGAATGGCCGTCATGAATTCAGTGACTTTACGCACCGCCCTTGGGGCGAGAGACGAACTGGCGCTGCTCGACCTGCGTGAGCAGGGCGAGTTTGGCGCCTGTCACCTTTTTTGGGCGGGTTAACGCGCCCTTGAGCCGGCTGGAGTTCGAGGTGCCCCGGCTTGTGCCGCGAAAAAGCACCGCAGTTGTCGTTGTCACGGCGGGTGATGCGGACCTTGCGGCGCGCGGCGCGGCGGCGCTGGCGGCACTCGGATATGCGGATGTCGTGATCTGTCCCGACACGCCCGATGATTGGGCGGCCGCGGGCTTTACGATCTATTCGGGCATCAACGTGCCGAGCAAGGCCTTCGGGGAGGCGGTGGAGCATCACTACGCCACGCCGTCGGTGGACGCATCCGAGCTCAAGGCGATGCAGGATCGCGGCGACGATCTGGTGGTCCTCGATTCCCGTACCTTCGCCGAGTACCACAACATGAATATCCCCCAGGGGGTCAGCGTACCGGGCGGCGAACTCGCCTACCGGGTGCGTGACCTGGCGCCGTCTCCCGACACCCTTGTCGTGGTCAATTGCGCGGGGCGCACTCGCAGCATTCTTGGCGCCCAGTCGGTCATCAACGCGGGCATCGCCAACAAGGTCGTCGCGCTTGAAAACGGTACGATGGGCTGGCATCTCGCCGGGCTTGAACTCGAACATGGCCGGACCGACCGATTTTCCTCTGGCGATCCCGAGACACTGGACGCGGCGATCGCCATGCGCGACCGGATCGCAACGGATCATGCCGTCGAGACGATAGACCGGACCCGGCTCGCCGATTGGCAGGGCGAGGCCGACCGCCGCACGCTTTATCTGCTCGACGTGCGTGACCCCGATGAGTTCGCCGCGGGCCATTTGCCGGGTTCGCGTTCCGCGCCTGGTGGGCAGCTGGTCCAAGCCACCGACTTCCAGATCGGCGTGCCGAACGGACGGATCGTCCTGATCGACGACACGGGCGTGCGCGCGACCATGACCGCCCACTGGCTGGTGCAGATGGGCTATCCGGACGTGTATGTGCTCGATGGCGGACTATCCGGCGAGCTCGAAACGGGCGCCCGCACCGACCTTCTCTCCGTGGACGTCCCGGTGATCGATTCCGACGCGCTGGCCGAGCGTCTTCCCGGCGGCGACGTGATGGTGCTCGACCTGGGCGAGAGTCGTGTGTTCCGAAAGGGACACGTCCCGGGTGCGAAATGGGCCGTACGCTCCCGGATCGCCAAGACCGGTCCGGTGCTGCCTGACGCATTGTCGGATAACGGCACGCTGGTTCTCACCTCGGACGACGGGCGGCTGGCCGCGCTTGCCGTCGACGAGGCGCGTGCCCTCACAAAGGCAGAGGTGCTGGTTCTATCCGGCGGCACGAACGCCTGGGTCGCGTCGGGTCATTCGACCGAGGCCGACCCGGCCTATCCCGCCGACGAAGACTGCATCGATGTCTACCTGCGCGCCTATGACCGGAATACCGACGTCGAGGCGAGGATGCAGGAGTATATCGACTGGGAAATCGCGCTCATTGACCAGATCGCGGCCGACGGCGACGTGACCTTCAGAATGGGACCGGCCGTCTAGCGAGCGGGCCTAGTCCCACTTCCGGCCGGGCATGTGGTTGAACAGGCTGGTCGACATGCCGCCATCGATGACGAGTTCGGACGAAGTCACGTAACTGGCTGCATCCGACAGCAGATAGAGAATGCCTTCCGCGATATCGTCGGGCTGGCCCACCCGGCCCGCCGGCGTGACATCCGCACGCGCCTGTTTGACAGCCGGGTCGCGCATGTAGGCGGTCAGCGGTGTTTCCGTGTGGCCGGGGCAGACCGTGTTGACCCGTATATTGTGCCGCGCCCATTCGAGCCCGAACTGCTTCGACAGCATGATCACGCCGGCCTTGGTCGTGCTGTAGGCGCCGGCCAGATTGTAGGGCTGGAGCCCGCCGGTTGACGACATGTTCACCACCGCGCCCGGTTGCCCCTGTTCGATCCACCAGCGCCCGGCGGCCTGGGTCATCAGGAAGGTGCCCGTCAGCCCCACATCGACGACCTTGCTCCAGTCGTCGAGGGACAGGTCGACCAACGGGACCGCTCCCATGCGGATCGCGCTGTTTACGAGTCCGTCGAGCCGCCCGAAGGTCGCGATCGTGCGCGCGACAAGTGCCGTACACGCAGCCGGGTCGCTGACATCGCAGTGGACATAATGGGCGTGTTCGCCGATGTCGGCGGCCAGCGCCTCGCCGAGCGTGTCGTCGACATCGCCGATGACGACCTTGCCGCCCTCATGGACGAACTGGCGCGCGGTCTCTGCCCCGATGCCGCTCGCGCCCCCGGTGATGATGCAGACCCTGTCGTCGAAACGTTCCATTCACCCCTCCTGAAATTTCATTGAAGGCGAGTGTAGCCGTAAAAACCGGTGCAATGCAGGAGCGGCCTTGCGCTCACGCATGACTTGATTTCGCCTGGGAGTCGGCCCCCAATGTTGCCATGGCAGAGGAACTGGATCTTGAAAGCTGGCGCGAGACGCTTTTGGCGGAGCGTGCCGCGCTCACGGAATCGAGCGACGCGACGTCCGGGAACCGCTCGCCGGTGACGTTGGATCAACAGAGCGTCGGCCGGTTGTCGCGGATGGATGCGCTACAGGTGCAGGCGATGGCCCAGGCCGAGGAAGATCGTCGTCAGCAGCGGCTGCGGCTCATAACGGCGGCGTTGTCCCGGCTCGATGAAGGCGAGTATGGCTATTGCATGACATGCGGGACCGACATCCCCGAGAAGCGCCTCAAGGTCGATCCGGCGGCGGCGCAATGTGTCGATTGTGCGAAGTGATCTTGGCGTAACGGGAGTTGGAGAAGGGTCGTTATGCGGCGAGTTCGAAATGTAAAGGTCCTGGCGACTCTCGGTCCGGCAAGTTCATCGGAAGAAATGATCCGCGCCCTGTTTGAAGCCGGTGCGGACGCGTTTCGTTTGAACATGAGCCATGGGACCCATGACGATGTGCGCGCCATGCACGCCAGGATCCGCGCGGTCGAGGCCGAGGTCGGGCGCCCGATATGCATCCTTGTCGATCTTCAGGGCCCGAAGCTGCGGGTTGGGCAGGTCGCCGAAGGCACGGTTCTGGAGGAGGGTGCTGCCTTCCGCCTCGAACTCAAACACGGGCCGGGAGATGCCGGCGGGGCCGAGCTGCCGCACAAGGAAATTTTCCAGGCGATCGAGGCCGGCGCGAACCTGTTGATCGACGACGGCAAGCTCCGGCTCGAAGTGATCGAGGCGGGCAAGGATTATGCGGATACGAAGGTCATCGTCGGCGGACCTCTCTCATCGAACAAGGGTGTGAATGTGCCGGACGTGACCCTGCCGGTGCCGGCCCTGTCACCCAAGGATCGCCGCGATCTCGACTTCGCCATGACGCTCGATGTGGATTGGGTGGCCCTGTCTTTCGTGCAACGCCCGGACGATGTGGCCGAGACAAAGAAGATCGTCGCCGGCCGTGCCGCCGTCATGGCCAAGATCGAGAAGCCCCAGGCGCTCGGTTTTCTGGACGAAATCATCGAGGTGGCCGACGGGTTGATGGTCGCGCGCGGTGACCTGGGTGTCGAGCTGCCGGTCGAGCAGGTGCCGGGTATTCAGAAGTCCATCACGCGCGCGGCACGCATTGCCGGCAAGCCGGTGGTCGTCGCCACGCAGATGCTCGAATCCATGATCGAAGCCCCCGTGCCGACCCGGGCCGAGGTGTCGGACGTGGCGAACGCCGTGTTCGAAGGCGCGGACGCCGTGATGCTGTCGGGAGAGTCGGCCGCGGGCGCGCATCCGCTCGAGGCGGTGGAGATGATGGACCGGGTCGCGCGTTCGGTGGAGGCAGACCCGCAGTTCCGCGACGCCATCGATGCCGGACGAACGGTGCCGGAGACGACGTCGGCGGACGCCATCACGCTGGCGGCACGCCAGGTGGCGGAGACCCTCAAGGCGGCAGCCATCGTCTGCTACACCGCTTCAGGGTCCACCGGGCTGCGTGCTTCGCGCGAACGTCCCAAGGTGCCGATCCTGGTCTTGACCCCTGTTGTCCATACGGCGCGCCGCCTGGCGCTCGCCTGGGGTGTGCATTGCGTGGAGACGGAAGACACGACCAGTTTCCTGGACATGATCATAAGGGCCAGCCGGGTGGCCGAAAGCGAGGAATTTGCCAAAACCGGCGACCGTTTGGTGATCACCGCAGGCGTGCCTTTCGGGACGCCAGGCCGCACCAATATCCTGCGCATTGCGACCGTCGGTACCGAAGCGCGCCGGCCGCGCGCATAGCGAACAATTCCACAGTGAAATATGCGTCATTTCGCCCCCAGAATAATCTTTCTGGGCTGTTTACATGGGCCGAGTCCTTTGGCTTATAGTTCAATAATTCTCGTATAGGAAACAGGCGACAACGATCGCCGGAGGGGACGTCAAGATGGGGAATTCGGCAGACGGTCGAACCCGTAATCAGGGATTGTTGAACTGGATCGATGAGGTCGCCGCGCTGACGAAGCCGGACGACATTTATTGGTGCGACGGGTCGAAGGAAGAATACGACCGCCTGTCGGCGCAAATGGTCGAGTCCGGCATGCTGATTCCGCTCAATCAGGAATTGCGCCCCGGCTGTTTCCTCGCACGCTCCGACCCGAATGACGTGGCACGGGTCGAGAATCGTACGTTCGTGTGCTGGGACAATGAGGAAGACGCAGGCCCGAACAACAACTGGGTCGCGCCCGACGAGATGCGCCAGACCCTGGACGGTTTGTTCGACGGCTGCATGCGCGGCCGGACCATGTATGTGATCCCGTTCTCCATGGGGCCCCTCGGCTCGCACATCGCCCATATCGGCGTGCAGCTATCGGATTCACCTTATGTTGCCGCGAGCATGCGCATCATGACCCGCATGGGGCAGGGCGCGCTCGATGTGCTGGGCGATGACGGTGAGTTCGTGCCATGCCTGCACACGGTGGGAGCCCCGCTGGCGGACGGCCAGGAAGATGTCGTCTGGCCGTGTAACGACACCAAATACATCGTGCATTTCCCGCAGGATCGCTCGATCTGGTCCTATGGCAGCGGATATGGCGGCAACGCGCTGCTCGGCAAGAAGTGCTTCTCCCTGCGCATTGCCTCGATCATGGCCAAGGAAGAGGGCTGGCTCGCCGAGCATATGCTCATCCTCGGTCTGGAATCGCCCAAGGGCGAGAAGACCTATGTCGCGGCCGCGTTCCCGAGCGCGTGCGGCAAGACCAATCTCGCCATGCTCATCCCGCCTGCGGGCTATGAGGGCTGGAAGGTCAGCACCGTTGGTGACGATATTGCCTGGATCAAGCCGGGTGACGATGGCCGACTGCATGCGATCAATCCCGAATCCGGATATTTCGGCGTGGTGCCGGGAACGTCGACCAAGACCAACCCGAACGCCATGACGATGATCCAGCGCGACACGATCTTCACCAATGTCGCGCTCATGGACAATGGCGATGTCTGGTGGGAAGGCAAGGACGGCGACGTGCCCGATCATCTGATCGACTGGCGCGGCAATGACTGGACACCGGACAGCGACACGCCCGCCGCGCATCCGAATGCGCGCTTCACCGTGGCGGCAGTGAACTGCCCCAGCCTGGACCCTGCCTGGGACGACCCGAACGGCGTGCCCATCGATGCATTCGTCTTTGGCGGTCGGCTCAGCACAACCTTCCCGCTGGTCTACGAAGCCAAGGATTGGGACCATGGTGTCTACATGGCAGCCACCATGGGGTCGGAGGCCACGGCGGCGGCGGACAATCAGGCGGCAATTCGTCGTGACCCGATGGCGATGCTGCCCTTCTGCGGTTACAACATGGCCGACTATTGGACCCATTGGCTGGGGTTCGCGGAGAAAGGGCTCCAGCTGCCCAAGATCTTCCGGGTGAACTGGTTTCGCAAGGACGACGCCGGCAACTTCATCTGGCCCGGCTTCGGCGAGAACATGCGGGTCCTCGAATGGGTGTGTGACCGGGTCCACGAAAATCGCGACGCGGTGGAAGGCCCGCTCGGCAACATGCCGCGCTACGATGATCTGAACTGGACCGGCCTGGACTTCACCGCCGATGCGTTCAGCGGGATCATGGACCTGGCTCGCGACGCGGGCAGCAACGAGGCCGAGGCCCAGAAGGAGATGTTCGACAGTTTCGCGGGGCGTCTGCCGGAGGCCATGGAGGCCCAGCGGCGGGCGTTGCTCGAGAGCATGGAAAAGGCACCGGAAGTCTGGCGCGTCGCCAGCTAGCAGCGGCTGCGATATGGAATTGAAAAGGCCGCTCACGCGGCCTTTTTCTATTTCGGCTGGATCACGCTCACATGCGCGGCAACGATGCGCCAGCCCTCGGGCATGCGTGCCCAGCTCTGGCTCTGGCGGCCGCGTCCGTCGCCCATGCTCTCGCGATAGAATTCAAGATTCGCGGTGCCGAAATCCTGGCCGTAGGTGGTGACGATCACGGGACCGGTCGTGCGGTCGACGTCGCTGGGGTCGCGCGCGGCCCGGAACCCGGCGATCTGATCGTGACCATAGAGATTCTCGCCGATGCCGTAACGCAGGGTGAGATCGTTGGTCCAGAAGAGTTCGTTCAGCACGTCGACATCGTTTGTCCTCAGCGCGGCCTCATACCGATCATGTGCTGCCGTCACTTCGGCGAGGACTTCGGGGATGTTGATTTCCATGCGAATGCTCCGATCGAAAGTTGTTTCTAGCCCTTGGGCTTGCTGTCGCGCAGGCTGACCGTGCGGTTGAATACCAGCGCACCGGGGGCGGAGTCGGCATCGGCCGCGAAGTAGCCCAACCGTTCGAACTGAACAACGCCGGAATCCTCGGCCAGGGCCGGTTCCAGGTAACAATTGGTCCGAACCTCCAGCGAGGCCGGGTTCAGGTCGTCCAGCCAGTCACGTTCCTTGCCTGGTTCCTCGGCGGTGAACAGCTCGTCATAGAGGCGCACTTCCGCGGTTTCGGCGTGTGCGGCTGAGGCCCAGTGGATGGTGCCGCGCACCTTGCGGCCGTCGGCGGTGTCGCCGCCGCGGCTTTCCGGGTCATAGGTGCAG
This sequence comes from Alphaproteobacteria bacterium, assembly GCA_965261975.1. Classification (GTDB taxonomy): domain Bacteria; phylum Pseudomonadota; class Alphaproteobacteria; order UBA6615; family UBA6615; genus UBA8079. The sequence goes on along the minus strand of CBDHEC010000018.1, from coordinate 34,689 downwards.
CGAATCTCGGTCACGTTACCATCCGCGTCCTTCACCACACCGGTACAGGTTACGTAGTAGGCGAAGCGCAACCGAACTTCCCGACCGATTGTCAGTCGGCGGAACTTATTCGGCGCATCATCCATATAGTCGTCGCGTTCGACCCAGAGCTCGCGCCCGAACGGAACCTTCCGCGTGCCCGCGCTTTCGTCCGTCGGATTGTTTATGCCGTCCAGATCTTCGGTCTGACCCTCGGGGTAATTCTCGATCACCAGCTTGACCGGGTCGAGTACGGCCATCCGGCGGGGCGCGGTTTGGTTGAGATGCTCGCGGATCGTGTTTTCGAGATAGGACATCTCGACGAGACCGTCCGCCTTGGTGATGCCCAGGCGGCCGATGAAATCGCGAATGGCTTCCGGCGGGACGCCACGGCGGCGCAGCCCGGAGACGGTCGGCATACGCGGATCATCCCAGCCGGCGACATGGCCGTCTTCGACCAGCTGGATCAACCGGCGCTTCGACAGCACCGTGTGTCCAAGGTTCAGGCGCCCGAATTCATACTGGCGCGGCCGGGCGGGGACAGGGAGATTTTCGATCAGCCAGTCGTAGAGCGGGCGGTGATCTTCGAACTCCAGGGTGCAGAGCGAGTGGGTCACATGCTCGATCGCGTCCGTCTGGCCGTGGGCGAAATCATAGGTCGGGTAGATGCACCAGGCGTCACCGGTGCGCGGATGGTCGGCGCGGAGAATGCGGTACAGCACCGGGTCGCGCAGGTTGATGTTTCCCGACGCCATGTCGATTTTGGCGCGCAACACCCTGGCACCGTCCTCGAACTCGCCGACGCGCATGCGCGCGAAGAGGTCGAGATTCTCTTCCACGGTTCGGTCGCGATAAGGGCTCGGGCGGCCGGGCTCGGTCAGGGTGCCGCGATACTCGCGCATTTCTTCTGCCGACAAATCGTCCACATATGCGAGGCCGTTTTCGATCAGGTGCCGGGCCCAGTCATAGAGTTGTTCGAAATTGTCGGACGCGTGGAACAGGTTCTCGCCCCAATCGAAACCAAGCCAGCGCACATCATCCTGGATGGCTTTGATGTAGGCGGCGTCCTCGCGCGCGGGATTGGTGTCGTCGAAGCGCAAATTACATGTGCCGCCGAATTCCGCTGCGACACCGAAATTCAGGCAGATCGACTTGGCGTGGCCGATATGGAGATAGCCGTTCGGCTCCGGCGGGAACCGGGTGACGATCGCTTCATGCTGTCCGGATTCGAGATCGGTGGCGATCCGGTCGCGTATGAAATCGCGCGGGGTTGCGTCCGTCTCGTTTCCGTCGGGGGTGTCTGTTTCTGTCATGGATCGTCACGGCCTTCGATGAGAGGCCCTGTCTGCCAGAAAACAGCCGGTGCGCCAAGTCGGGCGCCGCTATTGAAGGCGTATAAAAGGCAAACGGCCCGGCAGGGACTGCCGGGCCGCTCGATTTGAAGCTATGAACCGCTTACGGGCTGACGTGATGGATGAATTCCATCGGCGCCGGCTCGCCCCACTGGGATTTGAGACCCTCGTCGGCGGGAACGTAGCGTGTTTCGAATTCGGCGTTGAGCGTGTCGGAGTCTGCCCAATGCTCGTGCACCCGGCCATACGGGTCTTTCCAGTAATCATAGATCTGGCTGCCCAGCACGTGACGTCCGATGCCCCAGACATGGTCGTAGTCGCCGGAATCACGCAGATGCTCGTGTCCCATCATCACGTCATCGAAGTCGGGGACCTCGAAGGACAGGTGGTTCAGTCCGGCATTCTCGTTGCCGATATAGAGGAACACATGGTGGTCGACATAACGCTCGCCGCCGTCAATACGGTTGAAGCTCGCGATCACTTTTTCCTTGTCGTCCTCGACGAAGACCTCATCCGAGGCGATCAGGCCGATATGGTGGCGGATCCAGGCCGTACATTCATGCATCTTGGGTGTGCCGATGACACCATGACCGATCCGCATCACCGTGGCCGGTCCCGGTGACTTGCGCCAGAGCTCGTTGGCGCGCTTCTGTTTGTCGATGTTGCCCAGATTATATTGTTGGCGCTCGACCGGGATCTCGTCGACGGCCTCGATGCCATGCACGATCTCGATGGTGTAACCGTTGGGCTCGGTCAGGCGGACCCGCTTGCCGCCGCCGGGCTCGTCGATGTTCTCGACGCCGGACGCGCTCTCGGCTTCGGCGGCGATCTTGTGCAGATCGTCTTCGCTGGTTGCCTGGAAGGCGAGGCTGACGAATCCGGGGTCGCCCTTTTCTGTCACGTGAATATGGTGGCTGGCGCCGGTGCCCCGCATGAACAGCTTGTCGTTCGTACGTTCGACCTTGATCATCCCGAAATTGGTCAGGAACTCTTCCTGGACATCCAGATCGGGCGACTTGATACGTCCCCAAGCGAGATCGGCAACCTTGATGATTGGTTCAGTCATGCAAATTTCCTCCTGCCCTGCCGTTGCTGGCGGTTTGGCTGTTTACTCTAGACGGAACAGGCGCAGCTCGGAAAGCCTCTAGCCCGGTGTGACCCTTACGACTCACCTTCCATACGCAACCGTATGGTATTGTGTCGGGTAAAGGGTGTCAATACGTTGACGTATGGGTTCCATAATTGTGTGACGGGCGAATGAAAGACAAACGCGAACCAACTTTGGACAGGGATTCCTGGCTCGCCGAAGCGCTTGAATTGCTGCGTGAGCGCGGCATCGACCATGTGAAGGTCGAGCCCCTCGCGCAACGCCTCGGGGTGACGAAGGGAAGCTTCTACTGGCACTTCAAAAACCGTCAGGATCTCCTGAAGTCGCTGCCGGAGTTCTGGGTGCGTCGCCAGACGGACCCGGTGCTCGCCCATGTCCAGGCCGCGCCGGGCGGCCCGATCGAGCGGATGTGGGCCATCCTCGAGTATATCGCCCGCGAAGATCCCGACCAGTATGACAATGCGATGCGCGCATGGGCCCAGTTCGATTCGGAGGTCGCGGATGCGGTGGCCGCGATCGACGATCGCCGGATGGCGACCGCGTGCGCCTTATTCGAGGAGGCGGGCCTGAACGAGGCCGACGCCGCCTTTCGTGCGCGGCTCTGGTATTTCTACGATGTTGGCGAGCATGTGACCCGCGACACGCCGCGCTCGGTCGAAGAGCGCCTGGAGCGCGCGGCGCACCGACTAAAACTGCTGACGTCCGACCTGGAGTCGCGCTAGCTGGCTATCAGAAGGTCGGCCGATTGCGGCTCGACACCGAACACACCGAGCATGCAATCGAGCAGTTCGCGGTGCTGGTCACTGTTGATCTGCGCGCCCGTACGACCAATCTGGTCCTGCAGCAGGTTGATGGCGTGTGAGTTGCTGCTCAGGCAGGCCGCCAGTTCGACATAATGGGTGTCCGCCTGTCCGAGAAAACTCTTGAACGGTGCCGGATTGCTTTCCTCGATGAACTGTCGGTAGCTGTCCTCGTAGGTCTCCAGCATGCTGACGATGCTGAGATAGTTCTCGCGAAACAGCGTCCGAAGTTGTTTGAGGTCGCGCTTGATCTGGCCCTGAACCTCGGTGCGCAGACCACCGAAATCGACGGGCAACGCCGTCTTGGCATCGCCGAGCCAGGCGAAAAGTTTCCGTAGCGCCGGCTCCACGCCGGAGAACTGCACCTGGTAGTAGCAAATCGCTTTGCAGGCGAAGAACAGTTCCGGCGCGCGCTCGGGCGGCATTTCCATGCCGTAGACGAAATCCTCGATACCGTCGATGTCGCGCGCTTCCCATATTTTCTTCAGGAACTTGGAGATGTTCTGCTCGATCTTGAGCTTGAGATCCGGATCGGTGGCATCGTCATCGCCTTCCATGCCGAGCGCCTTACGCACCAGCGCATCGATTTTTTCTCGGATGGGTTTCTGGATGCGATTCCATTCCTCGAGGCTGATGTTGAAATAGGCCGGGTTCAACCGCTCCTCGATGCCTAACTGTTGGGCCTTACATTTGAGCAGGAACGGGTCGAGAGTGGGCAGCTGGTCGATCATGTCCATGATCTGGATATCCCACCGGCCGTCTTCGGCTTTGTCTTCGCGATTCATGTCGAGGCCGCACTTGTTCAGCAGCTTTTCCTCGCGACGCGGATCGCTGACCAGGATGGAATCGCCACCCTCGTACATGTTGTCGTGGTTGTAGGGAAAATAGACCAGGGTCTCGACGCCGTACTCGCGCTTGCCGCGCACGGTCACGGAATCAACGACTTTGAAGATGATCGAATCGTTCAGGTAACGATTGCGAAAAAGCGGCCCGAGGGGGTCATCGTCGGCGATTGTCGACGCAATGCCGGCAATATCCTTGGTCGTTTCGAAGCAATTCAGGGTCGATGAGCGACCGACATCGATTGCGCGGGCGAGTTGTTGCCGATTCATAGCCATGGAACGAGGACTCCGGAGATTCTGACCCGGCCCATTCTGATGAGTATTTATTGAGGAAATATAAAGGGATAGGGATACAGGCGTCATTTGCGCAGTTTCGTTAACGAAGTCCTTGCCTTGACCGGGCAGGACCCCGAAAATGCCGCCCGCACCACGCGAGGGGAGAGAATGCGCGGTCCACAAGATTACGGAGGGATGCCGGCAGGGCCGGTCGATCCCGATAAGCATGAGCATGTGCCGACCCACTGGGAAAAGTCGGTCGACGCGATGATGATGTTGCTCTTCGATCAGCGCCGGCGTCTGGCGCGCGTTGACGAGTCGCGCCGGATGCAGGAGGCCTTGGGCGACGACTATCACAAATATCCCTATTACGAGCGCTGGCTCCAGGCGATTTCCTGGCTGATGCTCGAGAAGGGTGTCTATTCACAGGAAGAACTCGAAGCCAAGAAGGCCGAGGTCCAGACGCGCCTGGAGGCGGACGGCAATGGATCCTAGGTTTCAGCCCGGCGATCGGGTTCAGGTACTGCATCGTGACCAGCCCGGCCATGTGCGCACGCCGATGTATGTGCGCGGCAAGACCGGCGTGATCGAACGCATCGTGGGCTCGTTTCCCAACCCGGAGCTGCTTGCGGTCGGCCATTCGGGATTGCCCTACAAGATGCTCTACCGCGTGAACTTCAGGCAGGACGAGCTGTGGGGCGATTATGAGGGTCCGGCAGACGACACGCTCGAGATCGAGATTTACGAACATTGGCTCGCGCCTGCCTAGGCGCATGCAGATTGGTGATGACATGAGCGATACGCACGAACATTCCCACGACCACGATCATCCGACGCACACCCATGACGGCAAGCCGATCCAGGAGGACCCGTTGCCGTCTCTCGAGGCGCAGATCCTCGAGACATCGGTTCGCGAGCTCCTGATCGAGAAAGGCGTTATTTCGTCCGACGATGTCCGTCGCGCAATTGACCAGGTCGAGAGCCGCACGCCGGCGTTGGGCGCGAAGATCGTGGCCCGCGCCTGGGACGATCCGGCGTTCAAGGAAATGCTGATGACCGATAGCGATCAGGCGCTGATGGATTTCGGCATCGATATGCGCCCGACCGAGCTGTGCGTGGTCGAGAATACCGACGACGTCCACAATATGGTCGTTTGCACGCTATGCTCCTGCTATCCGCGGCCAGTCCTCGGTATTCCGCCGGCCTGGTACAAGCGTCGCGACTACAGGTCTCGTGCGGTGCGCGAGCCGCGCTCTGTTTTGCAGGAATTCGGCACCAATATTCCCGATCAAAAACAGGTTCGCGTCCACGACAGCAATGCTGATTTGCGTTATCTGGTTCTGCCGCAGCGCCCCGATGGGACGGACGGTTGGGACCAGGAAAAACTCGCGAAACTGGTCACGCGCGACGCGATGATCGGTGTTAGTGATGTGCTGGAGCCGGCCGATATCGAAGATTGAGGGCGATATTGGATTTCGAATGCATCGCATTTGAGGCTGGCCAGCCAGTGGTCCGATCGCGTAAGTCGGGACTTAACTTGGCAGCGTAATACGACGGGGAATGCGCCTGATACGGCGAGGGGAGTTTAGGGGTGATCGCAGCGCGAAAGAAGCTGGGCAAACTGTTCCCGGAACAGCGCGAACTTATCGTGCGCTCCGGCGGCCATGTCCGGTATCTGCGGGTCGGCCGAAATTTCCAGATTGGCGCAGCCATGTTGGTGGTTACGGCGGTTGCCTGGACGGTCTTCTCCACCGTGCAGTTCACCTCGCACAACAGCATCGTCTCCGACCGGAACGCCCAGATTTCTGAACTCCGCGACCAGAATGCACAATTTGCTCAAGAGTTGGCGCGGGTGCGCGACCGCGTTGATATACAGAGGCGCTCGTTGACCGCGACCCAGCAAACGACCGTCGACCTGGAAACATCCAACCGCTCTTTGTCCAACGAGGTTTCAACACTCCGGGCTGCGCTCGATGAACAGAAACTGCGCGGCGATGCGCTCGCGCTGTCCTATCTGAGCGAAGTGGAAGCCAAGGCGCGGATCACGGCGGAGTCCGAAGTTCTGGCGCTTTCGCGCGACGAGATGCGGCAACAATTGGCCGACCGTGCCGATCAACTCGCGGCCACGGAGGAGGCGCGCCTGGCGCTCAGTGCCCAGTTGGCGGAGACCAGGAACGCGCTCGCCGAACTCAAATCGAATGTCGTCTCGATCGAGATTGCACGGGCTGATCTTCAGGCGGACCTGAACGCGAGCGATCAGCGGCTGCGCAATGCGGAAGATGAGAAACTTGCAGTCGCCACGCAGCGTGAGGCGCTCGGCGAACAGGTGGCAGACCTGTCGGCGAGGCTCGAATCTCTCGAGACCGCCCAGGTTGGTATCGTGTCGCGTCTGGGCGAGACCGCCGATCAAAGCGGTGAAGCGTTGCGCAAAACACTCGACCTGGCAGGGCTGGATGTGGACCGCCTGCTGGACCGGATGGCGCGCGCAGCGGGAGAGGGGCGTGGCGTCGGCGGCCCTTATCTGTCGATTGACGCCGACGAGATCGAAAGCGGCCCGGGCGGCGGACTTGCCGTGCAACTGGCCACGGTCGAACGCCGGATTGACGACCTGCAAAGCCTGCAGTCCCTGATGGAGCACCTGCCGCTCGCAGCACCGCTCGATGAATTTCGGGTGACCAGCAACTTCGGACGCCGTGTCGATCCGTTCACCAAACGGTTGGCATTCCATTCCGGTATCGATCTGGCCAGCCGTCGGCGTGCGCCGGTGCGTGTAACGTCGCCTGGTATCGTTACCTTTGTGGGGTGGAAGGGCGGCTTCGGCAAGATGGTGGAAGTCGATCACGGGTTGGGCGTGCGCACGCGTTACGGCCACCTGTCGGCAATTTTCGTCAAGCGTGGTCAGGAAGTGGATTTTCGTGAAAAGGTAGGCCTTGTCGGCAACACGGGCCGCAGCTCCGGCGAGCATTTGCACTATGAGATTCTGGTCGATGGGCGTCAGAATGATCCGGCGAACTTCATGAAGGCAGGGCAGTATGTTTTCAAAAACTGACCGACCGGGGGCTGGCAGCGGTGTGCCTTCGATCATCAGCGCAGACATGAATGTGTCGGGCAATCTGTCCGGCGACGGCGTGATGCAGGTCGATGGAACCGTCGAAGGTGATATCCGCTGTGCGGAAGTTACCATCGGGCGTGGCGCTCAGGTGCGCGGCGAGGTCGAGTGTGACACCGTGCACGTGCACGGCACGGTCACCGGTGAAATTCGTGCCCGCAGCGTCAGCCTCTCGGCAAGCGCCCGGGTTACTGGCGATATCCAGCATGAAGAACTTTCGATCGAGGCTGGCGCCTATATGGAAGGCAAGCTACTGCGCCGTGATGCGCAGCAGTCCCGGCTCAATCTCGTCGTCGGCGAGAAGAGCTAGCCGGCTTCGATGCATGCGCTGAAGAGCGCTGCATCCACATTGCCGCCCGACAGAATGGCGACAATTGTCTTATCCTTCGTTTCGGTCTTTCCCGACAGTATGGCGGCCAGCGCCACGGCGCCGCCGGGTTCGAGCACGAGCTTGAGCGTGCGCCAGGCGTAGGTCATGGCGGCACGGACATCGTCGTCACTCACCGACAGGCCGGTAACGCCATGGTCGTGCATCGCAGCGAAGGTGATCTCGCCCGTGCTCGGTGACAGCAAAGCGTCGCAGATCGATGAGGGGCCGGCCGCATTGGAGAGGCGTTGTCCGGCGGCGAGTGAGCGCATGGCGTCATCGAAACCGGTCGGTTCGACTGCCCTGATCCGGGACACAGGGCTGCGGTCCGCCAGCGCGATGGCGATCCCGGATGTAAGGCCGCCACCCCCGCAACAGACCAGGACCTCGTCGGGCTGGGTGCCAAGGGCGGCGCATTGGGACGCGATCTCAAGGCCCACGGTGCCCTGACCTTCGATCGTCCAGGGGTGGTCGAAGGGGGGGACCAGCGTGCCGCCGGATTTCTCGGCAATGGCCGCGGCAATGTCTTCGCGAGATTCGTTTTGACGGTCATACGAGACGACCGTTGCGCCGAACCCCCGGGTGTTGTCGACCTTTGCCTGCGGTGCGTCGGCCGGCATGATGATTGTCGCTGGCACGCCAAAAATCTCCGCGGCTGCGGCAACGCCCTGGGCGTGGTTGCCCGACGAGAAGGCCACGACCCCCAGCCTGCGCGCTTCTACGGGTATTTGGGACAGGAAGTTGTAAGCGCCGCGAAACTTGAACGAACCGGTCCGCTGCAGGGTCTCAGCTTTCAGTAGTACACGCCCGCCCGTGCGCGCGTTGAGCGCGGGGCTCTCGATCAGCGGGGTGGAGACAGCAACGCCGGCCAGTCTGTCCGCCGCCGCCTCGATATCGGCGAGGGTAGGGGGAGCGGGTGTCGTCATGTCTATGAGAGGCCCAGAACAGCGGGAAGCGGTGTCAGCGTTTCCAGAACGAGGTCCGGTTTGGCCGGAAGATGTTCGACCGGCTGGCCGTAGCGATTGACCCAGACGACGCGAAACCCGAAGGCGCCGGCCCCCGCGGCATCCCAACCGTTGGATGACATAAAGCAGATGTTTTCCGCAGCCACGCCGAGCCCGTCTGTGGCCAACTGATATGTCCGGGGATCGGGTTTGTAGATGCCGACGTCCTCGACACTCAGTATGGCGTCCAGCAGGACATCGATGCCCGACGCGACAGCCGCGGCATTCAGCATATCCGGCGATCCGTTCGACAGGATTGCGGTTTTCATGCCGGCGGCCTTGAGGCGGGTGAGGGTGTCCGTGACTTCGGCGAATGTGTCGAGCTCGCGGTAGAGTGCCATGAGCCGCGCGCGCAGATCGGGATTATCGATCCCGGTTGCCGCGAATGCGAAATCCAGCGCCTCCCCCGTGACCTGCCAGAAGTCGGCGTGCGTTCCCATCAGGCTACGTAACCAGGTGTATTGGAGCTGTTTCTGGCGCCAGATGTCGGAGAGACGTTCGGCGTCATCACCGATTTCGTCGCGGCATTGCATGACGGCGGAGGTGAAGTCGAGCAAGGTGCCATAAGCGTCGAAAACGCAGGCTTGTACATTCTCTATGCGCTGATCGGTCATCGGTTTGGCGTTTGCTTGAAAATCGGGATGGCGCCGGTCTCGGCGAGTTGCGTGTCGCTCAGGAGGTGGCGGTAAACGGGCACGGATTCGAGGACGCGCTGAACATAGTTGCGCGTCTCGCTGAACGGAATGGTCTCGATCCAGTCGAGCATGTCGATTTCACCCGACCGCGGATCACCATATTCACGCACCCAGCGAACGACGCGATGCGGACCGGCATTGTAGGCGGCGAGCGCGAGGGGGGCGGATCCGTCGAACCGCTCCAGCATCTGTTCCAGATAGCCGCTGCCCAGGCGGATATTGTAGCCGGGATCGGTAAGCAATCGAGAGCGGCTATAGGGTTGCGAAAGCCCCTTTGCGACTTGCTGGGCCGTCGCCGGCATCAACTGCATCATGCCCCGTGCCCCCGCCCGGCTGATGGCGGTCCGGTCGAAGCCGCTTTCCTGTCGGATGACCGACAGCACAAGCGCATCTTCGAGCGGCGTGTCGATGTCACGTTTGGGCAGGGGCCAAAGCGGATACCCTGCGGCGGCGATGATGTTGTCCAGTTGGTTGGCGCGTTTCGCCGCCCGCACGGCTTCACGCGGCCGATCGGCTTCCTGCGCCAACTGGGCGACGAGAAGGCGTTCGTCGACATTGTCGGCCAGGCCGGAGAGATGCAGAAGAAATGTCCGCAAGCTGGCATCGGCGCCCAGCGCATGCAGCCGTTGGACCAGGACGACAAGTTCGTGCGCGACGAACGCCGCGCGTACTTGTGGGTCGGAGGGTCGGGCGAAGGCAAATCGCGGCGTTTGGGTGTCGAGCGACAAGAGCGCCTGCTGGCCGTAGAAGGTCGACGGGTGTTCGGCGGCGCGCTGCCACCATTCGCGTGCGTGTGCCTGTTCGCCGCGGGCGGCTGCTGCCCGCCCTTTCCAGAATGCCCCGCGCGCACGGCTGATGGGATAGCGCACGCCCTCATAAAGCGTGGCGAAATGGTTCTCGGCAACAGTCGGGGTTTTGAGAAATGAGAGCTGAATCCAGCCGGCGAGAAATTCGGATTCCGCAAACGCCGCGCCGCGGGAGAGGCCGTGGCCGGTGACGGTGCGCGCGGCCTCGGAATAATGCCCGTCGGCGAGTGCCCGGCGCGCCAGGATTTGGCTTTCCTGTGCCCATCTGTGGGGCTGCGGGCGAATGCCCGACAATTCAAAAAGGATATCCCGTGCGCTGTCGTCCTTGCCCTTTCGCCGGCGCCAGCGAAGCCGCTCGTACCACAGTTCCGGCGCGTCGCGGAGCTTGTCCGGGACCCTGGCAATGGCCCCATCCACGCCGGCGCTTCGTCGCAGCAAGGCAATCCGGGCGCGGCCCAATGCGGCCGTTTGCGCATCGACGCGCCGCAGCATGCGTTGGGCCGCCCCGTGATTCTGGGTCCAGATCAGATGGTCCAGCCTCGCCCGGTGGTCGTCTTTCCCCAGATGTGTCCCGTGCCGACGCAGTAAGTCGGCTTCGGTATGACGATCGATACTGAGTTGACGCCAGTAACGCGGCGTGAGGCTGGCCAACTGTTCACGATCGCCGTTGGCCTGCAGGGCATCGAGATGTGCCAATGCGCCGGCGCCCGATATGGGTGGGTGATCCCTGAACCAGCCGCGCACGGCCTCCGGCGAAACCGTTTCGTCGATGGCTTCCTCGGCGTTGCGGCGCAGTTCATTTGCGCGCGGCCAGTCGGGGTTCGCGGTGAGAAACGCGGTGATCTCGCTGAAGCTGCTTTTGGTGTTGGTTTGTTGATGGTCGAGCCAGGCCGCGTATTTTGCGACGAGCGGCTCGACGCCGCGGTCGCGATGGAGCCGGACGGCGGCCCAGTTTTCCTGTTCTGCGGCGGCGATCAGGTCCCGGGCGTTCTTGTCGGAGGCATCTGCCGTGTTGAGGGCCGACCCGGATGCGACCATGGCCGCAGCCACTAGTGCGAGAGCGCGTCGGGGTATGGGGCGTACGAACACGTGCGAATCCAAGGCTGTTTTCAGGCCCGAGAGTGTAGGGATGCGTCCTGCGCCTGACCAGTATCGTGTCAATTTGGAAAGATTTTTCGCGTGGTTTGCGCCTTGTTCGGGCAAAGCCGAGCCGTTATCGTCCGCGCAATTGTTGCAGCGCCCGCACTTGGCGGGCAGGAGAGCCGATATGTTCAAGGGATCGATGACCGCACTGATAACGCCATTTCGTGATGGCAAGGTCGACGAGAAAGCATATCAGGGGCTCGTCGAATGGCAGATCGACGAGGGCACCGACGGTTTGATTCCGGTCGGAACGACCGGGGAATCGCCCACGCTCAGCCATGCGGAGCATGAGCGGGTGGTGGAGATGTGCATCGAGGCTGCGGCCGGGCGCGTCCCGGTCATCGCGGGTGCCGGTTCCAATTCGACGGAAGAATGCGTGCGGCTGACCGAACACGCCAAGGGCGCGGGGGCGGATGCGGCCCTGATCGTGACGCCCTATTACAACAAGCCGTCGCAGGATGGGCTCTATGCCCACTACAAGACCGTCGCCGATGCCGTCGATATTCCGATCATCATCTACAATATCCCGCCGCGTTCCGTGATCGACATGTCCACGGCCACCATGGCGCGACTGGCGGCGGATTGCCCGAATATCATCGGTGTGAAGGACGCGACGGCGGACCTGACCCGCCCGTTGGCGATGCGTCAGGAAATCGGCGAGGATTTCTGCATGCTGTCGGGTGAGGATGCGACCGTCATGTCGTTCCTGGCCAATGGCGGCGATGGCTGCATCTCCGTGACATCCAACGCCGCACCGCGCGCCTGCGCCGAGATGCATGACGCGTGGCAGGCGGGGAACGCGAAGGGCGCGCTGGAGATCAACGCGCGGCTGTTTCCGCTGCACACGGCCTTGTTCGTCGAGCCGAACCCGGTGCCGGTCAAATATGCGACCTCGCTGCTGGATAAGTGCACGATGGATGTCCGCCTGCCGCTCACACCGGCGAACGAAAACACCCAGAAGCAGGTCCGCGACGCGATGGTGTCGGCCGGGCTGCTCAACTAGCGGCGCGGTATCGCAGGGTCGATGGCCGGAAAGAAACACGCGCCTCCGGGCACCATTGCGGCCCAGAACCGCAAGGCGCGGCACGATTACTCGATCGAAGACAATATCGAGACCGGGCTCGTCCTGACGGGGCCGGAAGTGAAATCCCTGCGCGAGGGCAAGGGGAGTCTCGTGGATGCGTGGGCCGGTGAACGTGACGACGAGCTCTGGATGTTCAACAGCTATATCCCGAAATATGCACCGGCGAAAAATTTCCCCCATGAGGAGCGTCGGCCGCGCAAGTTGCTGGTGAGCCGCCGGGAGATGGACCGACTGTTCGCAGAGATCCATCGTGACGGCGTGACCCTTGTGCCCTTGTCGATCTATTTCAACAAGCGCGGCATCGCCAAGGTCGATCTCGGTATCGCGTCGGGCAAGCGCAAATACGACAAGCGCCAGTCCGAGAAACAACGTGACTGGGATCGACAAAAAGCCAGGCTCCTCCGCGACCACGGATAATCAATGAAAACAGATAGTTATGGGGTCGGATTCTTATCTCTATTGACTGACGTTTACGTTAACGTAAACTACGGGGCATGGAGCAAACCTTCTCGATATCCGACCTTGCCCGGGAGTTCGACATCACCCCGCGCACCATCCGTTATTACGAGGCGGAGGGGCTGATCGCGCCGGCGCGCGAGGGCCAGCGTCGCATCTATTCCGGGCGCGACCGGGTGCGGCTGGCACTCGTGCTTCGGGGTAAACGGCTGGGCTTTTCTCTTGCCGAGGCCAAGGAGATCATCGACCTCTATGCCGCACCCCAGGGGGAGGCGTTTCAACTGCGGACGATGCTTGAGAAACTCGATGAGAAACGAGAGATGCTTGAGGACAAGCGCCGTGATTTGGATGCGGCGATCTCGAACATGGATAAGTATGCGGCCCGCTGCCGGGAACGCCTGGCGGAGCTTGAATCACGCCGGGAGGCGGCGGAGTAGGAATCCCGCTATTCTTTGACTGAAATTGGTGGGAAACCCGCCGGGGTGGAGACGACATATGATTCCCAACGAATATCCGAGCCTGAGCTTCGACCTGGGCGATACCGCCGACATGCTGCGGGATTCCGTTCGCAGTTTCGCGTCCGACAAGATTGCCCCGCGCGCCGAGGCTATCGACCGGGACAACGAGTTCCCGATCGATCTGTGGCCCGAGATGGGCGAGCTCGGGCTGCACGGCATCACGGTCGATGAGGAATATGGCGGGACCGGGCTGGGCTATCTGGAGCATTGCGTGGCGATGGAAGAAGTCAGCCGCGCCTCCGCGTCTGTCGGTCTTTCCTACGGTGCCCACTCGAACCTCTGCGTGAACCAGATTCACCGCAATGGCACCGATGAGCAGAAGGCGCGTTATCTGCCGGATCTGGTGTCGGGCAAAAACGTGGGCGCGCTGGCGATGAGCGAGCCGGGGGCGGGTTCGGACGTCGTGGGGATGCGCACCCGGGCCGAGAAGAAGGGCGATCGCTATATCCTCAATGGCAACAAGATGTGGATCACCAACGGCCCGGTGTCGGAGACCTATGTGATCTACGCCAAGACCGACCCGGATGCCGGACCGCGCGGCATGACGGCCTTCATCGTCGAGCGCGGGTTCAAGGGGTTCTCGACCGCCCAGAAGCTCGACAAGCTGGGCATGCGCGGATCGGACACCTGCGAGTTGATTTTCGAGGACTGCGAAGTACCGGAAGAGAATGTGCTTGGCGAAGTGGGCAAGGGCGTGAACGTCCTGATGTCCGGCCTCGACTACGAGCGTGCGGTGCTGGCCGCCGGCCCGCTCGGCATCATGCAGGCCTGCATGGATATCGTCGTTCCCTATGTCCATGAGCGCGAGCAATTCGGCCAGCCCATCGGCACTTTCCAGCTGATGCAGGGAAAACTCGCCGACATGTATGTGACCATGAATGCCTGCAAGGCCTATGTATACGCCGTCGCACAGGCCTGCGACCGGGGCGAGACGACCCGCAAGGATGCCGCCGGCGCGATCCTGTATGCGGGCGAGAAGGCGACCTGGATGGCCCTCGAGGCGATCCAGACCCTCGGCGGCAACGGCTACGTCAACGAGTTCCCGACCGGTCGCCTGCTGCGCGACGCCAAGCTCTACGAGATCGGCGCGGGCACGTCGGAAATCCGTCGCATGCTGATCGGCCGTGAACTGTTTGAAGAGACGGCGTGATGCGCCGCATTTCCACCAATTCCGAATTCGAGAAGGCCGTCGGCTATTCCCGCGCGGTCGTCGACGACGATTATGTCCATGTCTCGGGCACGACCGGCTTCGACTATGAGACGATGACCATCTCCGAAGATGTGGTCGAGCAGGCCCACCAGGCCTTCGGCAACATCGCGCGCACATTGGCCGCGGCGCGGGTCTCCTTCGCCGATCTGGTGCGCGTGACCTACTACATCGCCGACGCGGACGACTACGAAGCGCTGATGCCTGTGTTCAAGCAATATCTCGGACCCAACCCGCCCGCGGCGACGGCACTGATCGCACAGCTCGTTGACCCGCGTATCAAAATCGAGATTGAGGCCACCGCGCGGCGGCCCAACCCGAACCGCAACCGCAGTTCCGGCAAGGGAAACGAGTGATGCCGTCGGTCGTGATCATCGGCGCGAGCCGGGGCATTGGTCTTGGGTTTGCGCAGGCCTATGCCGAGGACGGTTGGACGGTCCACGCGACGACGCGGACGCCTGAAAGCCCCGGAGAATTGGGCGATATTGGTGGCGACGTGACCATCCATGGGCTGGATGTAAGGAATGCAGACCAGATCGCGGCGCTGGCCGGGTTTTTTACGGATCGCGCTATCGATCATCTGATCAACAGCGCCGGGGTCCTGCGCGGTGTTGATCGGGCTGAGATGATGGCGGTAAACGCCGACGCGCCGCTCAATATCGTTGCTGCGCTGTTCGATGCGGTGGCCCGCAGTGACGAAAAGAAGATCGCGGTCCTGACGAGCCAGATGGGGGCCCGTCACGGCGGCGGCATCCCGACGGATCTTTACGGAGAGTCCAAGTGCATCCTCAACGACAGGTTTCGTGAGGCCGAACCGGTTTGGCGCGATGCGGGTGTTACGTCCGTCGTCTTCCACCCGGGCTGGGTGGCGACCGACATGGGCGGGCGCAGTGCGTCGGTCAGTATCGATGAGAGCGTGAGCGGCATGCGTCGCGTGATCGCCGATTTATCACCCGCTGACAGCGGCAAGTTCCTGACCTGGACGGGCGCGGAGCATCCATGGTGAGCAACGGGGCGAACTGGCAGGTGCGGACATGACCACCGTCGCGGTGATCGGTGCGAGCCGGGGAATCGGGCTTGAACTCGCGCGCCAGTATGCGGGCGATGGGTGCCGGGTGCTCGCGACCACCCGCACGCCGGATGCGCCCGGCGCGCTGGCTGACATCGATGGGGACGTGAACCTGTACCCGCTCGATGTGGTCGAGGACGATCAGATCGCGGAGCTGGCCGATGCGTTGTCCGACGAGGCGATCGATATTCTGATTCACAATGCCGGTATCAACGCCGGGCGGGGTGCGGGCGACGCGGAAACGACCGCGCTCTCCATGCGGATCAACGCCGAAGCGCCAATCGCCACGGTTGCGGCCCTGCTCGACAGTGTCGTTGCCAGCCGTGAGCGGAAGGTGGCCGTGATGTCGAGCGTCCAGGGTTCGGGCAAGCCACGCGGGGGAAGCCAGGACCTGTATGGAGATTCCAAGGGTGAACTCAACAAACGGTTCCGCGCGAATGAGCCCGAATGGCGGGCACGGGGGGTAACCGCGGTCGCGCTGCATCCCGGTTATGTGCGTACGGACATGACCGGCAGCTATGCGTCGCTATCACCCGAAGAGAGCGTACGCGGTATTCGCAACGTATTGGCCAGCCTGTCCGCGACGGACAGCGGCCGGTTTCTGGATTATCGAGGCAAGGAGGTCGCGTGGTAGAGGCAGTTCAACGTTTGGTCGCGGGATATCGGGGGTTTCGCGCCCGGTATTATGAGCAGCGCCCAGAGCGCATGCACGAGTTGGCGGTGCACGGGCAGTCGCCGGATGTGTTGGTCATCGCATGCGCGGATTCACGCATCGATCCGGCCCTGTTGTTCGACAGCGAGCCGGGCGAATTGTTCGTGGTGCGCAACGTCGCGAACCTGGTGCCGCCCTACGGCCCGGACGGACACCCCCATGGAACGAGTGCGGCGATGGAGTTTGCCGTGCGCGACCTGGGCGTTCGCCATGTCGTCATTCTCGGGCATTCGGCCTGCGGCGGCATCGGGGCGCTTCGTGCCACCAGCGCGGGCGAGGAATTACCGCGCGATTTCATCGCGCCCTGGATGCAGATTGCGGCGGATGCCTGCCCATGCGACGCCGACGGCAATGTGCCGGACCAGGAAACCGTGGAGCATGCCGGCATCAGGGTGTCATTGCGCAATCTGATGAGTTTCCCCTGGGTTGCGGAGAAGGTGGAGGCTGGCGAGCTGCATCTGCACGGCTGGTGGGTCGATCTGCAGGCCGGTCGGCTGTGCAGCATCGATCCGGAAGGTGATGGGATGACGGAACTCGTGGCGGGAGAGACAACGATCAATGCCGCTGACTGACGAACAGGTCATGATCCGCGATATGGCGCGGAGCTTTGCGGCCGAGCAGCTCGCGCCGAATGCTGCGGCTTGGGACCGGGAGTCCCGATATCCCGAAGAAGCCGTAACCGGCATGGCCGAGCTGGGTCTGCTGGGCATGGTCGTGCCCGAGGATTGGGGCGGCGCGGGTGCCGACACGCTTACTCACGCGCTGGCACTTGAGGAGATCGCAGCGGGCGACGGCGCATGCTCAACCATCATGGCGGTGCATAATTCCGTCGCCTGTCTGCCCGTCCTGAACTTCGGCAGCGAAGAGCAGAAGGAGCGGTTCCTGCGCCCGCTGGCGGCGGGTGAGATGCTCGGCGCGTTCGCGCTCACCGAGCCGGGTGCGGGGTCGGATGCCGGGGCCATTCGCACTCGGGCGGAGAAGCGCGGCAACAAATACGTGCTCAACGGCACGAAGCAATTCATCACCTCGGGCAAGAACGCCGATATTGCGATCGTGTTCGCCAAGACCGACCCCGAGGCCGGCGGCAAGGGCATGAGCGCCTTCGTCGTTCCGACGGACACGCCGGGCTACCGGGTCGCGTCGGTCGAGGCGAAGATGGGCCAGCGCGCATCCGATACCTGCCAGCTCGTCTTCGACGACATGGAGCTGACCCCCGATCTCCTGCTGGGAGAGGAAGGCGAGGGGTACCGGATTGCGCTGTCGAACCTGGAGGGCGGCCGCATCGGCATCGCCGCCCAGGCGATCGGTATGGCACGGGCTGCCTACGAACACGCGCTGGCCTATGCGAAGGAACGCGAGACCTTCGGCCAGGCCATCATCGAGCATCAGGCGGTGACGTTCCGGTTGGCTGATATGCGCACCAAGCTCGAGGCGGCGCGCCAGCTCACTCATAACGCCGCGCGGTTGCGCGATGCGGGCGAGCCTTGCCTGACCGAGGCGGCGATGGCGAAGCTCTACGCGTCGGAGATCGCCGAGGAAGTCTGCTCGGATGCCATCCAGATTCATGGCGGCTACGGCTACCTGCAGGACTTCCCGGTGGAACGCATCTATCGCGATGTCCGGGTTACGAAAATCTATGAAGGCACCAGCGATATCCAGCGGCTGATCATCGGCCGCGACATCGCGGTGGCCTGAAGCAACCAGAACAAGAAAGAGGGGGAATGGAAAATGTCCGGTGAACCAATCGAGTTCTTTTATGACTTCAACAGCCCGTACGGCTACATCGCGGCCCACAAGATCGGCGAACTGGCGGCGAAGCATGGCCGCACCGTTGATTGGAAACCATTTCTGCTGGGCGCCGTCTTCAAGGTGACAGGCGCGCAGCCGCTGCCCCATGTGCCCATGAAGGGCGACTATGCGCGCCATGATTTCGCCCGATCTGCGCGGTTTCACGGGGTCACCTACAACCCGCCTGAGGATTTCCCGTTCTCGCCGGTGGCCGCGTCGCGGGCGGTTTACTGGGCGAAGGGTGACGGCAAGGCGGCGGAGATGACGCTGGCGCTCTACAACGCCGCGCTGGGCGAAGGCCAGGACATTGCGGCGCCCGACGCGGTCGTCGCGATCGCGGCGAAGGCGGGCTTCGATGCCGAAGCGCTGGCCGCCGGTCTCCAGGACGCGGCCGTGAAGGAGCAACTCAAGACCGTGACCGATGACGCCATCTCGCGGGAGATCTTCGGTTCGCCCTTCATGGTGGTCGACGGCGAGGCTTTCTGGGGTGCGGACCGGCTCGATATGGTCGAGCGCTGGCTCGAGACGGGCGGCTGGTAAGTCGATCTAGTCGGAGGAGATGATCTCTTGGTAGAGCGCGCGGTCGATATTCCCGCCCGACAGCACGACGCCCACGGTCTTCCCGGCCATGATGGTGCGCTCCTGCATGAGCGCGGCGAGCGCCGCCGCACCTGCGCCTTCAACCAGGTTGTGGGTGGCGCTGAAATAGAGCCGGATCGCGGCCCGGATCTCGTCCTCGCTGACGGTGATCACCCGGGCGGCATGTTCACAGATGATGGGTACCGCGTCGGCGGCCGGCACCCGGCAGGCAAGCCCGTCGGCAAAGGTGTCGGCGCTGTTGGTCGACACGGCCTCGCCCTTGGCGAAGGACAGCGCATATGCCGGCGCGTTCTCCGCAACCACGCCGACGATCTCGGTTTTCAGGCCGAGCGCTTCCCGCGCGGCAATGCAGCCGGTGATTCCGGACCCGAGACCGATCGGGACATAGAGGGTTTCGATCTCCGGCGCGGCCGTCAGCAGTTCCATGCCGTAGGTCGCCACGCCGTGGGCGAGTTCGACGGCGAAGGACGGGATCATCTCGAGGCCGCGTTCGCCGGCCAGCCCCTCGGCAAATTCGAGCGCGGCCTGAAAGTCGTGGCCGTGAACGACGAGTTCCGCGCCGAAGGCCTGCATGGCGGCGTTCTTTTCGGCCGAGTTGCCCTCGGGTACGACGATGACCGCGTCGATGCCGTTGGCCCGTGCGCCGTAGGCGATGGATTGTCCGTGGTTGCCGCGCGTGGCGGCGATGACACCGCGAATGCCGGGGTTTCGGGCGCGCAGGTTGGCCATGTGCACCAACCCGCCGCGCACCTTGAAGGCGCCGGTGGGCGTGTGGTTCTCATGCTTCACCCAGACATTCGTGCCGCTCGCCGCGGCCAGCAGGGGCCACGCATATTGCGGGGTTGGCGCCATGCCCGCATAGACCGTCTCGGCGGCGGATTCGATCTCGGATTTGGTCGGCAGATTGCTCATTGCCGCGTTTCTACCACAGCTAGCCTCTCACTGAAGGGGGCCTTCGCCGCAACCCGGAGCCGTTTAGCATGACCGTTTTGAAATCCAGCCTCGATACGAAATCCGAGCTGTTCGCGGAAAATACGGCGGCGATGGACGCGGTCGTCGGCGATCTGCGCGAGAAAGTCGGGCAGATCGAGCAAGGCGGCGGCGAGAAATCCCGCGCGCGGCATCTTGGCCGGGGCAAGCTGTTACCCCGTGACCGGATCAACACCCTGCTGGACGAGGGTGCGCCCTTCATGGAGTTCTCCCAGTTCGCCGGGTGGGAGATGTACGAGGATGTGGTGCCCGCGGGCGGAATCCTGACGGGCATCGGCCGGGTGTCGGGCCGCGAATGCGTGATCGTGGCCAACGACGCGACGGTCAAGGGCGGGACCTATTTTCCGATCACCGTGAAGAAGCATCTGCGGGCCCAGGAGATCGCGCGCGAGAATAACCTGCCGTGCATCTACCTGGTGGATTCGGGTGGTGCGAACCTGCCCCAGCAGGATGACGTGTTTCCTGACCGGGAGCATTTCGGCCGGATTTTCTACAATCAGGCGACTATGTCGTCCGCGGGCATTCCGCAGATCGCGGCGGTAATGGGCTCGTGCACGGCGGGCGGCGCCTATGTGCCGGCGATGTCGGACGAGGCGATCATCGTCAAGGATCAGGGCACGATCTTCCTGGCCGGGCCACCGCTGGTGAAGGCGGCGACGGGGGAGATCGTCTCGGCCGAGGATCTGGGGGGTGCGGATGTACATACGCGCATCAGCGGCGTGGCCGATCATCTGGCCGAGGACGACACCCACGCCCTGTCGCAGGTGCGCCAGATC
Organism: Alphaproteobacteria bacterium; assembly: GCA_965261975.1. Taxonomy (GTDB): domain Bacteria; phylum Pseudomonadota; class Alphaproteobacteria; order UBA6615; family UBA6615; genus UBA8079. Next base: position 13,969 of record CBDHEC010000018.1, on the reverse strand, counting down.
GTGGCCAACCTGAACCGGCCCAAGCATGTGGGCCTGGAGCTGGCCGCGCCGCGCGACCCGCTTTACGCGGCCGAGGAATTGTACGGCGTGGTGAATGCCGACATCCGCAAGCCCTATGATGTGCGCGAGGTGATCGCGCGGATCGTCGACGGCAGCGAGTTCGACGAATTCAAGGCGCGCTATGGTGAGACGCTTGTGACGGGCGTGGCGCATATTCATGGCTACCCGGTGGGCATCATTGCCAACAACGGCATCCTGTTTTCGGAATCGGCCCAGAAGGGTGCGCACTTCATCGAGCTGTGCAGCCAGCGCGGCATTCCGCTGGTCTTTCTGCAGAATATCTCCGGCTTCATGGTCGGGCAGAAATACGAGGCCGGCGGCATCGCCAAGGCCGGCGCGAAGATGGTCATGGCGGTCGCCTGCGCCAACGTGCCGAAGCTCACCGTCATCATCGGCGGCAGCTTCGGGGCCGGGAACTACGGCATGTGTGGGCGCGCCTACAGCCCGCGGTTCCTCTGGATGTGGCCGAATGCGCGGATTTCGGTGATGGGCGGCCCCCAGGCCGCGAACGTGCTGGCCCAGGTGACGCGCGACAATATCGAGGGCCGGGGCGAGACCTGGACCGAAGAGGATGAGGCGGAATTCAAGCGCCCCATCGAGGAACAGTATGAAACCCAGGGACACCCCTATTATGCCAGCGCGCGATTGTGGGACGACGGGATCATCGACCCGGCGGATACGCGCCGGGTGCTCGGGTTGGGATTGTCCGCGTCCTTGAATGCGCCGGTAGAAGAGACACGCTTCGGCGTGTTCAGGATGTAGCGATGAGTGATGACGCAATCAGACTGGATGTGTCGGGCGGGGTCGGCCGGATCACCATGGCGCGACCCGAGAAACACAACGCGTTCGACGACGGGCTGATCGCTGATCTGTCGGCGGCGTTCGAGGCCGCCGGGCAGGATGATGCGGTGCGGGTGGTCGTGCTGGAGGGCGAGGGCAAGAGCTTCTCTGCCGGCGCCGATCTGGGCTGGATGCAACGCATGGCCGACTATTCCGACGCCGAGAATCTTGAAGACGCGCGCAAGCTCGCGGATATGGTCCGGGTTCTCAACGAACTGCCGCGGCCGACGATCGCGCGGGTCCAGGGGGCCGCATTCGGCGGCGGGGTTGGACTGGTGGCGGCCTGCGATATTGCGCTGGCCTCCCAGGCCGCGAGTTTCTGTCTGTCGGAGGCGCGGCTGGGCCTGATACCGTCGGTCATCAGCCCTTATGTGGTTGAGGCGATCGGCGCGCGGGCCGCGCGGCGATACTTCCAGACGGCCGAACGGTTTGACGCCGAGACGGCGCTCGCACTCGGGCTGGTGCACGAGGTGGTGCCGCAAGAGCGGCTCGACGGGCGGCTGGACGAACTGATCAATGTCCTGCTCGACAATGGGCCGGCGGCGATGGCGGCGTCCAAGGACCTGATCCGCCGGGTCGCGTCCGGGGCTGTCGATGACGCGATGGTCGAGAATACCGCGCAGCGGATTGCCGATATCCGTGCGACCGACGAGGGTCGCGAAGGCGTGCAAGCCTTTCTGGAAAAGCGGGGGCCGAAATGGCGGACGACGACAAAAGCGTGAGCGTCGGTATCAGTCACCAGGGTTGGCTGGGGGCGGTCGGGTTTTCCGCCCTTATCGTGCTGCTGGTTGCGGTGGGGGTAACCGATTTCTTCGGCTTGCTGACCATCATCATTCTCGGCGCCGTTTTCGGGGCTTCCGGCCTGTTCCTCTGGATGTTTCCCGGTAGCCGCTTTTTCGTGCTCGCCTTTGTGAACTCGCTGGCGATCTATACTAGTGTCTACTCGTTCCTGCAGCTGACCAATTTCGTAGGTGCAGCACCTTGGGCGATTGCCGTCGGCTATCTCTCGCCGATCCTTGTTTTCATGGCCGCCGTCGCCATGAAGCGAAACGATATCCACCAACTTTCCCGGGTTGAGGAGTTGCGCCGCGCGCATCTGTCCGCCCGGAAGTTTCTCTGGACCGTTCCGGTCTTTGCGATCGCTGCGGCGACATTTGCGCTGCCGCGTCTCGATCTTGATGGGGGCGCGATCAGCCTTGTGCTCGTGGGATCGATGGCGGTCATTGCTGTCCTCGTGGCCGCGGTCAGTCGGCAAATTTGCCTGTTCCTGATTGATACCGGACTGCTGTTCGACCAGTTCTTCGTGCGCACCGGTCGATTGTTCCGTCCGGCATTTGCCTTTTTTACCCTCTATTCGTTCATCGTAATTGTGTTTGCGATGATCTTCCGGATCATGGACCGGCTTGCATCCGAACCGATTTTCTTCGTCGAGGGCGCGCGGTCCGCGATCAGCTTCTCCGATGGGCTGTATTTTTCGCTCATCACCATGTCCACCGTCGGCTATGGCGACATCACGCCGGCGGGCGAGGCGGTGCGGGTCGTCGCGGCGATCGAGGTGATGCTCGGTATCCTGCTGTTCCTGTTCGGGTTCGCGGAGATTATGCGCTACGTCCGCGAGGCCGACCGTAAACCTGGAGCCGATGAATGATCGAGCGTCTGCTGATCGCCAACCGCGGGGAAATCGCGGTCCGAGTGGCGCGCACGGCGCGGCGCATGGGTGTCCACGTGATCGCGATCTATTCCGACACCGACGCGGAGGCGATGCATGTGGCGGCGGCCGACGAGGCGGTGCGGGTCGGCCCGGACACGGCGGCCGAGAGTTATCTGAATATCGAAGCGGTGATCGACGCTGCACGGGAGACCAGGGCCGACGCGATCCACCCGGGCTATGGTTTTCTGTCGGAGAATGCAGACTTCGCGGATGCCTGTGCGGCGGCTGGAATTCGCCTGGTCGGGCCGAGTGCCGCGGCGATGCGTGCGATGGGCGACAAGGCCGCGTCCAAGGACGTGATGTCGCAGGCAGATGTACCATTGGTCCCCGGCTATCACGACGCCGATCAGGACCCGGCGGTGTTGGCGACAAAGGCGGCGGAAATCGGGTTTCCGGTGCTGATCAAGGCATCCGCCGGCGGCGGCGGTCGGGGTATGCGGATCGTCGAAACCGCGGCCGAATTCGACGAGGCCCTCGCTGCTGCCCAGCGCGAGGCACGCGGGGCGTTCGGCAACGATCGGGTGCTGATCGAGAAGTATCTGACCATTCCCCGTCACATCGAGGTCCAGGTCTTCGGCGACGACCATGGCAACGTGGTTCACCTGTTCGAGCGGGATTGCTCCTTGCAGCGGCGTTACCAGAAGGTCGTGGAAGAAGCACCCGCACCGGGCATGACGGACGCGCGCCGTGCGGAGATCGGCGCGGCCGCCGTCGCGGCGGCGAAGGTGATCGATTATTCGGGTGCGGGCACGGTCGAATTCATAGTCGATGCGACCACCGATGGTGCCAATGGACCGTTCTATTTCATGGAGATGAATACACGGCTTCAGGTCGAGCATCCGGTCAGCGAGTTCGTCACAGGGCTGGATCTCGTCGAATGGCAGTTGCGCGTCGCCGACGGCGAAACCCTGCCGCTGGCACAGTCGGACATCGTGCTGAACGGTCATGCGATCGAAGCCCGGCTCTACGCGGAAGACCCGGACCGCGACTTTCTGCCGGCACCCGGCCATGTGGTCGCATTCGAGGTGCCGGAGATGGGTTCATCGGTACGCGTCGACACCGGCGTGCGGTCGGGAGACGATATCGCCGTTTCCTATGACCCGATGATTGCCAAGGTGATCGCCCATGGCGCCGACCGTGATGGTGCGATCGCGGCGCTGGATGGATTGCTGGCCGACCTCGTTTGCGTGGGGCCGGTGACCAACCAGGCGTTCCTGCGCCGGGCCGTCACGCATCCGGAATTCGTCGACGGCAAGGTGGACACGGGATTCATCGAAAGGCATCGCGACCTACTCATCCCGGGACGTGACGGTGTGCCCGATGGCGCACTCGCATCAATTGTCGCCTGTTTGTTGGCGCAACGCGGGCAACAGGCGAGAGACAAGGCCAGCGCACGCGGCGAAGCGAACTCTCCCTGGGCGTCGTCGGACAGCTGGCGTGCGAACCTCCAGAACGTGGAAACCCTGCGGTTTCGCGACGGTGATGACGAGATGTCTGTTCGCGTGGTCCATGAACGGGACCGGGTCTTGCTGGCGTCGCCGGAAGGCCATGCCGTCGACCTGGAAACCGGCCGTGACGGCTGGACGGCGTATGCGTCGGGCGGCGTGTTCTTCGCCGTTGCGGAAGGCACCCAAATACGCCTGGAACGCATTGTCGCCGTCGACGAGGCATCGGAGCGCGCGGGCGCGTCCGGCGGGTTGAATGCCCCGATGCCGGGCAAGGTATCCCGGGTGATGGTTGTGCCGGACGAACAGGTGAGCCGCGGGCAGACCCTGATGGTCCTCGAAGCGATGAAAATGGAGCATGCAATCACCGCGCCGGGGGATGGCAGGGTAGCGTCGGTATACTTCGCCGAGGGAGATCAGGTGGCCGAGGGGGCCGAATTGTTGCAACTCGAACCCGTGGAAGACTGAGATGGCACGACCGGACAAGGTGGAGATCGTCGATGTGGGGCCGCGCGATGGCCTGCAGGCGGAACCGGGCATGGTGTCGACGGCCGACAAGATAGCGCTGATCGACCGGCTGTCCGAGGCCGGGTTACCGTCGGTCGAGGCCGGTGCGTTCGTCTCGCCGAAATGGGTGCCGCAGATGGCCGATGCGGCCGAGGTTCTCGCCGGCATTCAGAGGCGGCCGGGGACGCGCTATCCCGTGCTCGTGCCCAACATGCGGGGCCTGGAAGGTGCAACGGCGGCCGGGGTCGAGGAGATCGCGATATTCGGCGCCGCTTCCGAGACGTTTTCCCGGAAGAACATCAACTGTTCGATCGATGAGAGCCTGGAGCGCTTTCGCCCCGTTGCGGCGGCAGCGCTGGCCAGTGGGATGAAGGTGCGCGGCTATATCTCCTGCGTTCTAGGTTGCCCCTATGAAGGCGATGTGGCGATCGAGGCCGTGGTGCGTGTTGCCCGCGAGCTGGATGCCATGTCGTGTTACGAAGTCAGCCTGGGCGACACGATCGGGGTGGGAACCCCGGCGCGCGCACGGGCGATGGTGGAGGCGGTCGCCGAAGTGGTGCCGGCAGAACGGCTGGCCCTGCATTTCCACGACACTTACGGCCAGGCGCTCGCAAATATACTGTCCTGCCTCGATGCCGGGGTCGCGACCCTGGACACGGCCGTCGCCGGCCTGGGGGGATGCCCCTATGCGCCCGGTGCCTCGGGCAATGTGGCGACGGAGGACGTGGTCTACATGCTGGACGGGATGGGGATCGAGACCGGTGTGGATATGGCGAAGCTCGTCGATGCGGGTCAGTTTATCTGCGATGTCCTGGGCCGTGCGCCGACGTCGAAGGCGGCCCAGGCCATTCGCACCCATGTCTGAGGCCCGGCTTCAAAGGCGGATCTAAACCTTTCGGTAACCACTGGGCAGTAGGCTGATACCGCAGCGGTTCTTGCCGCCGCGTGTGTGCTTCCGACGAGGTTTCAGAGGGAAATCGTGTGAGCTATCAGCTCGAAGGCCTGCGTATCCTGATCATCGACGACAACGCCCACATCCGGCAGTTGTTGCGGACGATCCTTTACGCGGTCGGAATCCACGCGATCGATGTTGCCGAGGACGGCGTCACGGGTTTCGATTCATTCTGCCGGCTGGAATATGACCTCGTATTTACCGACTACGAGATGGAGCCGATCAGCGGTCTCGATCTGGTCGACATGATCCGCACGTCGCACAAGAGCCCCAATCCCTATGTGCCGATCATCATGATCTCGTCCTATTCGGACGGGGATCGTGTACAAAACGCGCGCGACCGCGGGGTGACCGAGTTCCTGGCAAAGCCGTTTACGGTAGATGTTCTGATGTCGCGGCTGGAATCGGTGATCGAGGAACCGCGGCCATTCGTGCGGACGGACACCTATTTCGGCCCGGACCGGCGCCGCAAAGAGGATGCGAACTATTCGGGGCCTGAACGGCGGACCACGGAGCTGGAAAAGGTCGATGTTTCGGTACGCGACCTTTCCAAGCAGCAGCGCGAAGCCCTCCAGGCAAGCCAGGCCAACGCCCGCAAGATCGCCGGCGACTAACCTTCCCTTAACCTGCTTTCTCTATCTTGTGACGCTGCGAAATATGTTCGCGGGATGAGACTGTCATGGCTGACGAAGGCCAGGAAAACGGTACATATCAGCTGATTACCCCGCCCAATCTTCTCAAGGCGAAGGTGGGCAAGGGTGGGCCAGGCGGTATTGACCCCGATCTGATACGGCACGCCGAGAACGTCATTGGCTCGATGGTCGACGAGTTCTCGGACACGGTGTCTCGCGAAATTCTGCACATCATGGAACTTGCATTAGAGCTCGAAACGGACCCGGCCAAGGCCCCGGAAGTTCTGAAAAACCTCCGCCGGGTCGCCCATGACTTGCGGGGGCAGGGGACCACATTTGGCTATGAACTGATCACCGATGTCTCCGAATGCCTTTTCCGATACACCGAGGCCATTTCGGGTGCGGCGGAACTGAACCCGGAAGTGCTGCGTGCTCATGCGGATGCCATGCGCGCCGTCGTCAAGAATGATGTCAAAGGCGATGGCGGCGCCGTCGGGGTCGATCTCGTCGCGTCGCTCGATGCGCTGGTTTCACGCATGACCGGTTAACCACAGGCTGGCAGCCCCGGGGGCGTTCACCTGCATCGAGGCCGCTGCTATTGTGCGGCCATGTCCGTTCACCTCATAAAACTCGCCGTCGGGATTGAGTCCATTGACCATCTGCGCGAGCGCCAGACACAACGTATCGCCGATCGCAAGGCCGCCGGAGACGGGCCGGTTTTACGTATCCTTACGCGCAACACGCCGCGCCGTGGTGATGAACTATTGGCCGACGACGGATCGCTCTACTGGGTGATCAAGGGGCGCATCCTGGTACGCCAGAAAATCATCGCGATCGAGCCGGCCACGGCCTCGGATGGAACGCCGCGCTGCGCAATTCACCTCGACCGCAAGCTCATCCGTGTCCATTCGAAACGCTCGCGGCCCTTCCAGGGTTGGCGTTACCTGGAGATCGAGAATGCACCGTCGGACCTGCCGGCCGGTGCGGCGGCGGAAAAGGAACCGCCGCCCGAGATGGCTGCCGAACTGCGCGAGTTGGGCCTGATCTAGGTCTCGCCCAAAGCACCCGTCCGCGTGCCCGGGCGGGACTGACGTAGTGCATGGCTCAGGATAATCACGGGGAGAATGCCGGCAATCACGATCGTCAGCGCCGACAAGGCGCTTTGTTCGAGTAGCTCGTCGGATGCGAATTGATAGACGTGGGTGGCCAGCGTGTCGAAGTTGAACGGTCGCAGGATAAGCGTTGCCGGCAGCTCTTTCATGCTGTCGACGAACACGATGGTCCCCGCGGCAATCAGGCTGCCGCGCACGAGGGGCAGGTGGATGCGCCACAAGGTGCGCCCCGGTCCGGCGCCGAGGCTGCGTGCGGCCATGTCCATGGAGGGTCGAATCTTGCCGAGGCTGGCCTCGATGGCTCCGAAGCCCACCGCGAGGAAGCGCACCACATAGGCGAATACCAATGCGAAGATGGTGCCGCTCAGGATCAGCCCTGTCGACACGCCGAACATGTCGCGTGCGATGGAATCGATGGCGTTGTCGAGACGGGCGAAGGGAATGAGTACGCCGACGGCGAGCACCGCACCCGGCACCGCATAACCGAGTAACGCAATACGGGACAGGGCGCCGAACCCGCGGCCCGACAGGCGTCGCCCATAGGCGAGGAATACCGCGACCGAGACCGCAACGACGGCCGCCGTGGCCGACAGGGTGAGGCTGTTGCGGGCGAAGGCAAAGAAGGCCTGGTTCCATGATTCGTCGAAGAAAACGATGGCATGGCGCAGCAGAACACCCGCCGGGATCAGGAACCCGATCGTAATCGGCAACGCGCAGACGAGGACGGCAGCCAGCTTTGGGGCGCCACGCAGCGGGGTGCGCGGAGATGACTGATAGCGCGAAGAGGTATGATGATACTGTCGGCCGTGTCGCCCGATCCGCTCCAGCGTGATCAGCAGGACCACGAAACCGAGCATGACCAGCGCAATTTGCGCCGCGCCACCCGCGTTGCCCATTCCGAGCCAGACATTGAACACGGCAACCGTCAGCGTGTTGACGGCGAAATAATCGACGGTGCCGAAATCTGCGAGCGTTTCCATCATGGCCAGCGCGATCCCGACGACGATGGCAGGGCGGGCCAGCGGCAGCGCGACCGTGAGAAAGGTCTGCCAGGGTCCGCGGCCGAGCGTTCGGCTCACCTCGAGGACACTCGATGATTGCTCGTGAAATGCCGCGCGGGTGAGCAAGTAAACATAGGGGTAGAGCACAAAGGACATGACGAAGATCGCGCCGCCCATGGACCGGATTTCCGGGAACCAGTAGTCGCGTGATGTCTGCCAGCCGAAAATATCACGCAGCAGCCCCTGCACCGGCCCGGCGAATTCCATGATGTCGGTGTAGACGAAGGCCACGATATAGGCCGGCACCGCAAGCGGCAGGAGCAAGGCCCATTCGAACAGGCGGCGGCCGGGGAAATCACATGTGGCGACAAGCCATGCCGATGCCGTCCCGATGAGGAACACACCGATGCCGTTGCCGACCATCAGGACGAGCGTATTCCAGCTGTGGCGCGGCAGGACAGTCGATGCCAGGTGGGGCCAGATATTCTCTGTCGGGAAGAGCGCGAGCCAAGCGATCGCACCGAGCGGTGCGGCCACGATAAGCGCGACCAGCAGGCCACCCAGAATCCACACGCGCCCCTGAGCGGAGCGCGTGCTTGACGACAGGGAGGAGAGGGTCGTCGCGGACATGGGATTCTTCGGACCGGCGGTTGCGGCTAGTCGTTGTAGCCGACCTTGTCGACGAGCTTGAAGGCGTCGGCCCGCAGCTCGGCAATGCGGTCGAGGGCCAACGTGTCGGGATGCAGGTCACCCATCGAGCGCAGCAAGCCCGCCTGCGGGACACTGGCCACGATCGGGTATTCGAAATTCTGCTCCGAGTACATCTGCTGGGCCAGGTCGCCGGTCAGGAATTCCATGAGTTTCACGGCGTTGTCGCGGTTCGGAGATGCCTTGGTCATTGCCATGCCGGAGATGTTCACATGGGTGCCTTCGTCGCCGATCTTCGGGAAGACCGGATAGACTGACTGGGCCCAGCCGAACTGCTCCTCATTCTGCAGCATCAGACCGAAGTAATAGTTGTTGCCCAGGGAGATATCGCATTCGCCCTCGTTGATGGCCTTGACCTGGGCGCGGTCGTTGCCCTGGGGCTTGCGTGCGAGGTTGGACTTGAGGCCGCGTAGCCACGCCTCGGCCTTTTCCTCACCGTGATGGGCGATCATCGCCGCCGTCAGTGCGACCTGATAAACGTGGTTGCCCGCGCGGGTGCAGATGCGCCCGGCCCATTTGGGGTCGGCAAGTTCTTCATACGATTTTGGCGCATCTTCAATGGATACGCGATCCTTGGACGCGTAGACGATGCGCGCGCGCTGGGTGAGCCCGTACCAGTGCCCTTGGCCCTGACGGAATTCGGCGGGGATGCTGGAAGTCAGCTGGGCGGTCTCGACCGGTGCGGTGACACCGGCTTCATAGGCGTCGTTCAAGCGGCCGATGTCGACGGTGAAAATGAGATCGGCCCGGGAATTTCGGCCCTCCTGCTTGAGGCGCTCGACGAGGCCCTTCTTGGCGAACACGACGTTTACCTTCACGCCGGTGTCGCGCGTGAAGGCGTCGAACATGGGCTGGATCAGGAACGGCTGCCTGTAGGAGTAGACATTCACCTCACCGGCATCGACGGCAGCCTGCTGCTGGGCGCTGACGCCCGCGCCAAGTACGAGAGTGGCAAGGCCGGCCACGGCGAGGGCATAAGTACGTTTACGCATTTTCTACTCCTGAGGTGTAAGTGCGAATGAGAAAGGTTCTCAATTGCAAGGAACCTTATTGCCCCTCGCGGCCAATTGCAAGTCATTCTCAATTGCATTCGCGTAGGGTGCATTGATCTGGATCAAAAGCCGCAGCTGGCCCAAAAAAGAGATCCATAATCGGGCAGAGAATTTGCTACGCCGCGCGGAAACGCTCTTCGGCCATTTGGTCCGCCACGAAGTTTGTTGCCGCGCGTTCCGTGTCTGCACGCTCAAAAATCTCGAGTAGCGTGTCGTGGATGCGGTCGAGATGTTCGAAGATCGCCGCGTCATCATGGGTGCCGCCGAAGTCGGCTCCGTGGGCGATCTCGATGATGCCGCCGGCGTTGATGACATAGTCGGGCGCGTACAGAATCCCGCGCGCGGCCAGTTCGGCGCCATGCCGGTCGTTGGCGAGTTGGTTGTTGGCCGAACCCGCGACGATTTTCGCACCCAGCTCGCCGACCGATTGATCATTGATCACGGCGCCAAGCGCGCAAGGCGCGAACACGTCGACGTCGGCGCCATGTATGTCATGGGTATCGACAGGCACGGCATCGAGTTCATCGACGGCGCGTGCAACCGCCTCGCCGTTGATGTCGGCGACATGCAGACGCGCACCGGCCTCGTGCAGGCGCCGCGCCAGGTCGAAACCGACCGAGCCCAGGCCCTGGATGGCCACCTGAACATCGGCGAGGTCATCATTGCGGCCGAGTTTGTGTGCGACGGCGGCGCGAATGCCCTGAAAGACGCCGTAGCCGGTGTAGGGGGAGGGGTTGCCGCTGGTGGCGCTGGTCCCGGTGACGTGTTTCGTCACCTTCGCCATCTCGTCCATATCCGCGACGGTCATCCCGATGTCTTCCGCAGCGACATAGCGACCGGCGACGTCGTCGACGATCCGTCCCATGGCGCGCATCAACGCGGGGGTCTTGTCTTTACGGGCATCGCCGATGATCACGGACTTGCCGCCCCCGAACGGAAGCCCGGCGAGCGCCGACTTGTAGGTCATGCCACGCGACAGCCGCAGCGCGTCTTCGAGTGCGGCGGCCTCATTGCCGTAGGGCCACATCCGGCACCCGCCGACGCCCGGACCGAGATTCGTGTTGTGGATGGCGATGATCGCGCGCAGCCCGGTCTCCCGGTCGAATCCGAACAGAACATTTTCATGCTCGTCGAAGGCAGGCGCTGCAAACACGGACATGGTGTCCTCCAGACATTTGACGTGCTTAACAGCCGTTAACCATGTCTATCGATTTTGCATCTGGGCCGTTAATCTTCAATGAACTTCAAAGACTTGTGTCCAGATTGAAGGAAGCCGGACGATAAACCGGCCCGATAAGGTGGAATATGATGCCTTGTCCGATCGCTCTATAATAATATTTCAATGCCCGACGGATCGATTCGATCCCGGATCAGTGGGAGCAATGATCAGGCCAATGCCCGATTCCAAGCCGCGTGCGAAGGTCGAACCGGAAAAGTGGGAGCAGCCCAGCGGCGAAGCTGTGAGCTGTGAGGATTCGATCCTTGTGTTGCGCGAGAACCTGGTCGAAATCCAGGATGTCTGTCAGGAAGCGCTGGAAGACGCGGTGCTGATGGACGTGTCCGAGGCGCAATTCCGCAAGGTGTTGCACGCTCTCGTGGACGAACTCTCGAACCCCTACAAGAAGGGCTGAGCCTTAGCCGAGATCGCCGGCATGAGCGGCCTCGAAAAGTTCGCGGAACCCGGCGATATCCAGGGCGACAGGGTTTGCCAGCGCGGTCGGGTCCTGAGCCGCCATCTCCGCGAGGTCGTCGAAGCGCGACGGCTCGACGCCCAGCCCGGCCAGGGTGTGGGGCATGTCGAATGTCGACCGCAACGCCAATGTCCAATCGAGGAACGCCTCGAACCCCGCCGCGACGTCGTCTGTCTGCGGTGTGAGGCCGAGATAGGCCGAGACACGGGCAATCCTGGCTTCGATCGCGGGCCGGTTCCGTTTGAGCACGTAGGGCATCACCACGGCGTTGGTCAGCCCGTGATGGGTGTCATAAAGCGCCCCGATGGGGTGGCTCATGGCATGGATAGCACCGAGGCCCTTCTGGAACGCGGTCGATCCCATGGCCGCGGCCGCAAGCATATTGGAACGGGCGGCGATATCGGAGCCGTTCGCAACAGCGCCCGTCAGGTTGTCATGGACAAGCCGCATGCCCTCGAGGGCCACGCCGTCGCACAGCGGGTTGTCGAAGGGTGAACAATAGGCCTCAAGGCAGTGGGCAAGCGCGTCCATGCCCGTCGCCGCGGTGATGTGGGCCGGCAGTCCGAGCGTCAGTTCCGGATCGGCGATCACGATGCCGGGCATCATGCCGGGATGGGTGATGATCACCTTGCGGCCGGTCGCCTCGTTCAAGACCACGGTGGAGCGGCCGGTCTCAGATCCGGTGCCGGCGGTCGTGGGGACAGCCACGACGGGAAGAGGTGCCGCGGCACCCTGCCAGTCCTTTCGTCCTTCCTCGAAATCCCAGAGGTTGATGCCGCCTTCGGGCTGGGCTGCCACCAGGGCGATCGTCTTGCCGGCATCGAGGGATGAACCGCCGCCGAAGGCGATCACCCCGTCGCAACCCGCCGCGCGCATGGCGGCGACACCATCGGCAATGTTTGCGCTTACCGGGTTGGGCTTGATGTCGGAAAACAATGTCGCCGACACATCGTCACCCTGTGCCGTCGCCAGGGCGGATGTCACCATATCGAGCCCGGCCAGGCCGGGGTCTGTGACAAACAATGGTTTGCGCATGCCGAGGTTCTTGCAGGCACGTGCAAGCATCGAGATTTTGCCCGCCCCGAACCAGATCGTGGTCGGGAAACTCCAGGTGCCGCGAAGGGGGGTGGGTTCGTCGGTCATCATGAGGTGCCCGTTGGTGATCAGATCAGTTCGAAATATCGGTCCAGTTCGGCCGTGCTGATGGTGGGGTCTGACGGCAGCTGGCGCGCTTCCCAGTCGCGTGATGCGACGAAGTGGTCGACGAAGGCATCGCCGAACCATTCACGCGCCATGTCGGACCCGGCGAGGCGCGTTCCCGCATCCGAAAGATCTGACGGCAGGCGCAGATGCTCGGGGTGTTCGCCGTCATAGGCGTTACCGGTTTGTGCCACCGTCGGCTCGATGCGACGCTCGACGCCGTGCAGGCCGGACGCGATGGCGGCAGCGGCGACCAGATAGGGGTTCGCATCCGCACCCGGCACGCGATATTCGATCCGATGGGATTTGGGACTGCCCGGGAGGGCCCGGATCGCGCAGGTGCGATTGTCGATGCCCCAGGTGGCGTCGGTGGGCGCCCAGAGCCCGGGTATCAGCCGGCGATACGAATTCACGGTTGGCGCGGCCATGGCTGTCAGCGCCGCCATGTGGGTTTGCTGGCCGCCGATAAAATGGCGCATCGTGTCGCTGATGCCGTGATCGGCCATGGGATCGTGGAACGGGTTCTCTGTGCCATCGTTGTTTGTAAGCGACAAATGCAAATGCCCGGATTGCCCGGCCTCGTCCATATTCCATTTGGCCATGAAAGTGGCGATCAGTTCGCGGTTCTGGATGATTGCTTTCGTATATGTCTTGAACAAGCTGGCCTTGTCGGCCGCCGCCAGGGCGGTATCGACCTGGATGGCGGCCTCGATGACGCCGGCCCCCATTTCCTCGTGGATGCCCTCGAGCCCGATACCCATCGCGGACATGCTCGAAAGGATATCTGTGTAGAGCGGCGCGAGGGTCGATTGACGCAGCAGGGAGTAGCCGGTGTTTCCCAATGCGACGGGGATCATGTCGCGATATTGCTTGTCTGCCGCGCTCGCCAGGGTCTCTTCGAAGACGAAGAACTCGTATTCGAAGCCTGCCCGGACGTCGAAGCCCATCGCATTCGCTTTGTCGAGGACCCGGGACAGGACACCGCGCGGACATATCTCGGCGGCTGGATCGGCGAACTCACCCAGGAACATCCAGCACCCGTCCTCGAACGGGATCTG
>CBDHEC010000017.1:0-81663 GCA_965261975.1 Alphaproteobacteria bacterium | reverse complement strand
AGCCCGGTCGCCCACATGCGCGATGTGATGAAGCCCAGCACGGCCGCGTTGCCCAGGAGGACGATGATCTCACGTACACGCTTGAAGCCCTCGCTCATGAATCCGTCAAACAGTTCGACCGAGATGTGCGCGTTCTTGACGACCACGAGCGGCAGGGAAGAGAAGATGAGAAGCCCGAGCAGGAACTCGATGATCTCGACGCCTCCCGGTATTGGTGCGGTGAACACATAGCAACCCGTCACATCGACGAATGTGACACCCGCGATCGATGCCATGAAGATTGCCGCGATTCCGGTGAGGATACGGATCGGCCAGGCGAACCCGCCGGCCTTCGATGCCGGCACGGCATAGTCCTCGGCCAGCGCGTCTTCGTTGATTTCGAGGGGATCTGCGGTCAAGAGGTCACACGCAATTCTTGAATGGAAGGCAGCGGATCAGCCGCCGTCGGGTTTGTCCCCGACGGCGGCTGTACCGGCATCGATTTGATGCTGGCGATCGCTACTGCAGTTGGCCGCGGAAGAAGGCCAGCGCGGCCTTGCCGTCAACGCCCTTGGAGTCGGCCATCTTGACCCAATCGGCTTCCATCTTGTCGGCGAACTGTGCGGATCACACCCAGAACCTCTGCGTCCGCTTCGACCACCTGGCCGCCACCTTCGCCTGCAGCTTCTTCATGGCGCCGTTTGCGATCCGATCCATGCCCGGTCCCTTGGACGAAACATGGGCACCGGACACGCTCATCACCTGCGTCTGCTGCTCGGCGGTCAGGCTGTCCCACTTGTCCTTGTTCATGAGCAAGGAGAAGGTCGTGTTCGACATGCCACCGGGGAATGTCGTGACGGCCTTGATGTACGGCTCCATGCGGAACGCCACGCAGCCCGTGTGCCGGAACGGCAACACCGTCAACGACGCCCTTGGAGATCAGGCCGAAAATCTTCGACGGTCCCGATGCGACCGGCACCGCGTTCGAGTTCCTTGAGGACGTTGGTGGCAACGCCCGGGGAAGCACGCAGCTTGTAACCCTTGAGATCGGCTGAGCCCGACGATGGGGCCGGTGCCACTGTGGATGACATTCGGCGTCAGCGAGAAGGAACCGAGAAGAACCGCACCGTCATATTCGTTGGCGGCCGCGAAGAATTTCTCGTGGGTGCTCCACAGCGCCGCGGACGTTTTCTCGGACGATCCCGAGTTCAGCGGAATCTCGGCGACCGTCGGGAGCTGGATGCGCTTGGGCTGGAACAGGTTGGCCAGCACGACCACGTCGGCGACACCCTTGACCACGGTCTGCCAGTTCTTCGGCGGCGGGCCGACAGCGGCGGCCGACAGCGTCGGCGTGACCGAACCGCCGGTCGCAACGATGACCTCATCGATCCACGGCGCGACGATCTGCGTCTGGAACGGGTGCTTCGGCGGCAGGTAGTTGTTGATCAGGACTTCGGTCTGTGCGCCGATGCCGGCTGTGCGTGTAACAGCAAACCGGTTGCGACGACGTGCGCCCGACAGGAAGTGCCGGTGATGGTGCAATTTTGAGTGACATGCGTAATCTCCTCCCAGAGATTGTGCGTCGATCTGGCTCTTGGTGTCGGCGGCATTTCGATGACGATACGTTTCATAGAATGACGATTTAACTAATGGATTATGACTCACAGTTGCTCAAGTAACAGCCTCGTGTGGTTGCATTTCGTCAGATGAAGATTTGGTGCACAATTGTCCGGACAGATAATAAACCATGCTTCGGCGGCAGCGTTGCGGGCCGGGTTTTAGCCGAATCTTTCGGTGCGTTTCGGACCACGCCATCCCCGGTTAGGATCGGTGTCGACAGCTCCGCATAAGAGTATACAGGGATCAGAAGCCATGACAGTGACCGACAGACACGCTCGTACGCCCCGCCGAGGACATCGAGATTTATCCGCCACGGCGACCGGCCCCTGATCGATCCGGCTGATCCGGCCCGACGGTGCGGGTCCGTTTCCGGCCATCCTCGATTTGCATGGCGGCTGCTGGTGCAAGGGCGGGCCGAGCGAATGCGGCACACGCGGTGAGGTCTTTCGCCGAGGCAACGGGATGGCCTCCGCGGCGCTGGATTTCCGCCAGGCGGATGACGCGATATCCATCCTCGCTGGAAGACATCAACTACGCGCTGCGCTGGCTGAAGGCGCATGCCGGGGAACTGCGGCCTCGACCCCGACGCGAATTGGAATTCTGGGCCAGTCCAGCGGTGGTCATCTCGCAATGCTGGCCGTCGATGCGACCCGAACGATCCAGCGCTACGCCGCGCTGCCACTTGAGCCGCCGATGCGCCCGATGTGGACGCGACCGTGCGCTGCGTCGGCATGATGTGGCCGGTGATCAATCCGCTGTCGCGCTACCGCCGCGTCGTGGGGTTGCGCGCGGCGGGTGACCCGCCGGCCTGGGTCGCCGATCTGCCCGAGCGCCACGACACCTACTGGGTGAACGAGGCGAATATGGAGGAGGCGCAACCCGATGCTGGCGCTGGAGCGTGGCGAGGCCGTCGAGATACTGCCGGCCATATGGTTCCAGGGCACGCCGGACCCGGTGCATGATTATCGCGACCCGGAATCTCCCCTCGACCTCAACGAGCCGGAGCGTTTTGCGGAGAATTACCGCAAGGCGGGCGGCACGATCGAGATCGTCCATGTCGACCAAGGCAACCGCTCCGATCCGGCGCTGCTGGGGCCGCTTGTCGCATTCTTCCAGGCGCATCTGAGCTGAGCAGATCGAACAGGGGCGGGGCGATGACTGAACGTTTGATCGCGGTGACCGGGGTAACCGGGGTGACGGGTCAACTTCTGGCGCCGTTGCTGGCGGAACGCGGACTCAACGTCCGCTATCTGGTGCGCGACCTGGACAAAGCGCGGACCATAGTTGGGCCCGACGCCGAGCTGGTCGCGGCCGATCTGGACGACCGTGCGTCCTACGACCAGGCGCTCCAGGGGGTCCACACATTATATCTGAATTCCGGTCATAGCCCGGTGCTTGAAGAGCAGCAGACCAATGCGATCGAGGCGGCGGTCGCCGCGGGTTGCGGGCGCATCGTCAAGCTGTCGGGCAATATCGATTCGCCAGCGCCGATCCCGGAGGCCCATAAGGCCCTTGAGGCGAAGATCGCGGCGTGCGGGCTGCGCTAAACCTTCCTGCGGCCGAACTTCTATATGACCAATCTCTACTATGTGGCCGCCGGGTTGAAAGACGCAGACGTGTTCACCAGCGCGATCCCGCGCGATGTGACCATGAGCATGACCGATCCGCGCGATGTCGCGGATCTCGCGGCAACGGTCCTTGCCGAGGACAATCAACATGACGGCGAGGGTTACTACCAGACCGGTGCTGCGGTCAGTCTCGACGATGTTGCGGCAACCTTCAGTCGGGTCCTGGGCCGGGACATTCGCTACGAGATGGTCGATGTCGAGGTCTGGGAGGATATCGTCACGAAACGGGGCCTGCCGTCATGGCTGATCGAGCATCAGGTAAAAATGATCGGCTTCGCCGCCAACGGCGCCTATTCCTATGTGACGAACGTAACCGCCGACATCGCGGGCCACCCGGCGCGTACGCTCGAAGCCTTCATCTCCGATTATGCGGATGCGTTCTCCCGGTCGGATTGATCGGGGGCGCCACTAGTCAGCTTTGTAGGCCGAGAATCTCCCGCACCTGATCCGTCGTGGCAATGTCTTCGCCCAGCGATTGAACAATCCCCACGGCATGTTCGACCAGCTCGGCATTGCCGGAGGCGAGCTTGCCCCGCGATATATAAAGGTTGTCCTCCAGGCCCACGCGGCAATGGCCGCCCAGCTTGGTCGCGGTCTCGACCATAGGCATTTCATGACGCGAGATGCCGAAGGACGCCCATACGGCATTCTCGGGCGCCAGGTCGCGCATCAACGCCATCGCGTCACTTGAAGCGGGCGCGCCCCAGGAAATGCCCAGGCAGAACTGGAACAGCGGGATCGGGTCGGCGATGTCGCCGTCGGCACACATCTGTGCTGCCAGGCGCACATGGCCGGTATCGAACACCTCGAGCTCGGGTTTAACCCCGGCCTCCTGAATCATCCGTGCCATATCGCGCAGGATCGCGGGCGAGTTGACCATGTTCCACTCGCCGAAGTTCATCGAGGCAACGTCGAGAGAGCAAATGTCGGGCTTGAGCTTTACGACATGTTCCACCCGTCGTTCGGCGGTGAACATCCCGCTTGTCGGCCCCGCCGTCATCGGATCCGCCGGGTCCGGGATGAAGCGGCCGCCGGGTCCGGTCGTGAGGTTGATGATGACCGGCGAGCCGGAATCGCGAATTCGTTTCACGACCTCCTCGTAATATTCGAGCTTGGTGCTCGCCTTGCCGGTTTCGGGGTTACGCACATGGATATGTGCGATCGCCGCACCGGCCTTGTTGGCGGCGATGGCTTCGTTGGCGATCTCTTCGGGGGTGACCGGGACAGCAGGGTTCATCGCGGTTGAATCCGCCGAGCCGGTGACGGCGCAGGCGATGATAACGGGACGAGCCATGGTTTATCCGATCCTCGTGATGACGGGCCGCCGATATGTGACTGGTCGCATCCGGCCGACCGCTAGGTGTGCCGGTTCAGTATAAATGGCGATTGGCGCGCGACAATATGGGCGTACAGGCCGATTTGAGCCTGTTCACGCCATTTCGAATGGAGCAATGCGGGAAAAAATGGCGGAGGGAGAGAGATTCGAACTCTCGGAACGCTTGCACGCTCAACAGTTTTCGAGACTGCCCCGTTCAACCACTCCGGCACCCCTCCGCCGATATTCGGGTATCGCATGCGATATCCTGAACGGACCCGTATTATGCACGGGCGCAGGGGTTCTACCGCACCCGGCGACAAACCTGCAACCCGCTGTGGGTGGGCGATTATTCGGTGTTTTCCTGCGCGCAGGGCGGTTGACACGCGTGGCTGGCGGCGTATAGTCCGCCCGCATTGGCCGGGCCGACGGATTTATTCGCGGTCCGCCTTGTTTTTGCTGGAACATTCGGCACTCGTGAGACCGCGCTGAGGCGTGGCACGATGGCCACGACATAACGGATGCGGAACATGTACGCAGTCATTCAAACCGGCGGGAAGCAGTATCGCGTCGCCAATGGCGATGTGATCACCGTCGAGAAGCTCGAAGGCGAAGCGGGCAGCACCCTGGCGATAGAGCCGGTGCTGATGCTCGACGATGGCAAGGAAACCCAGGTCGGCACGCCGATCGTCGAGGGTGCGGCCGTCACCGCCGAGCTGGTTGAGCAGACCCGGGGCAAGAAGATCGTGGTCTTCAAGAAGAAGCGCCGCCAGGGCTATCAGCGCACGCATGGCCATCGCCAGGACCAGACGGTTCTGCGCATCGTCGACGTGACGGGCAAGGCGAAGGCGCCGGCGAAGAAGGCCGCGAAGGCGGCACCGAAGGCTGCGGATCCGAAGACCGATGACGCGCCGGCCGAGGCGGCACCTGCCGCAGAGGCCAAGCCGGCCGCGAAGAAGCCTGCAGCCAAGAAGCCGGCGGCGAAAAAGCCCGCCGCCAAGAAGGCCGCGGCCAAGAAACCTGCGGCCAAGAAGCCTGCCGCGAAGAAACCTGCAGCCAAGAAGCCGGCTGCGGACAAGGAGTAATCAGACATGGCGCATAAAAAAGCAGGTGGTAGCTCACGCAACGGCCGCGATTCAGCGGGCCGTCGGCTCGGCGTCAAGAAGTATGGCGGCGAAACCGTTATCCCGGGCAACATCATCATTCGCCAGCGCGGTACCAAGTTCCATCCCGGCGAGAATGTCGGCATTGGCAAGGACCACACGATCTTCGCCATGAGCGAAGGCAAGGTGCAGTTCACCCGCAAGCGTGGCGGCCGTAACTTCGTATCTGTGGTTCCGCCGGCCTAAGGGTCTGCCGCGAGACTGTATTATTCGGGGAGATTGGCTAGCCGATCTCCCCGTTTTTCGTTTAGAGACCGGATCATGAAATTTCTCGATCAGGCAAAGGTATATCTGCGCTCCGGCGACGGCGGGAATGGCTGTGTCAGCTTCCGGCGCGAGGCGAACGTGCCCCGCGGCGGTCCCGACGGCGGCGACGGCGGTCGCGGCGGCGATGTGGTTGCGGTCTGCGTCGACGGTCTCAATACCCTTATCGACTATCGTTATCGTCAGCACTTCAAGGCCGATCGCGGCACCGACGGCATGGGCAAGGCACGCTATGGTGCGGGCGGCAAGGATTCGATCCTCGAACTACCCGTCGGCACCCAGGTGTTTGCCGAAGACGGCGAGACCCTGATCGCCGACCTGACCGAGCCGGGTGAATCTATCGTGCTCCTCGAGGGTGGTGCGGGCGGTCGCGGTAACATTCACTTCAAGAGCTCGACCAATCAGGCGCCCCGCCGGGCCGACACCGGCGGCGAGGCCCAGGAGATGTGGGTCTGGCTACGGCTGAAACTGATCGCCGATGCGGGGCTCGTCGGGCTCCCCAATGCCGGGAAATCGACCTTGTTGTCCGTGGTCAGTGCGGCACAGCCGAAGATTGCCGACTATCCATTCACCACGCTCTATCCCGGCCTCGGCGTCGTCGAGAGCGACGACCGGGCCTTTGTGATGGCCGACATTCCCGGGCTGATCGAAGGAGCCCATGACGGCAAGGGGCTGGGAGACCGGTTCCTGGGTCATGTGGAACGCTGCCGTGTGCTGCTCCACCTGGTGGATGTAACGGCCGGTCCCGAAGCCGTGGTCGACGCCTATCGCACCATATGTGAAGAGCTTGCCGCCTATGGTGGCGGTCTGGCCGACAAGAAGGTCGTGGTCGCGTTGAGCAAGTGTGATGCGGCCTTGCCCGAGGATATTGCGGAATGCCGGGCGGCGTTGACCGACATGGGTGTGCAGGACATCCACGAAATCTCCGCCATCGCCGGCGACGGCATGACCGAAACGTTGCGCGCGCTCTGTCGGATTATCGACGCCGAGACCGAAGCTGAAAACGCCGCGGCGGAGAAGGCTGAAGCAGCGCTGGCGAGCGGCACCTCGGCGGCGGATCATTCGGAGTCGGTTCAGTGAGCGTCGGTAGGGATTTTTTCGGCCGGCAAACGGATCGTGGTCAAGATCGGGTCTGCGCTGCTGGTCCATGATGATGGCCGGTTGCGGGAAGATTGGCTCGATGCGCTGGCGCAGGATATCGCAGCGCTGCGTGCGTCCGGCGCGGAGATCATGATTGTCTCTTCCGGTGCGATTGCGATCGGGAGACGCTTGCTGGGGCTGGCAAGTGGACCGCGCAACCGCGCGCTCCGGCTCGAGGAGAGCCAGGCAGCTGCAGCGGCCGGCCAGGTGCGCCTCGCGCATGCCTGGCAGGAAACACTTGGCCGGTGCGATGTGCCGGTCGCGCAGATTCTACTCACCATCGAGGATACCGAGGATCGCCGGCGTCATCTGAATGCGCGAAACACGATCGGCACGCTGCTGCGTCTCGGTGTGGTTCCCGTGATCAATGAAAACGACACGGTGGCCACGGATGAGATTCGGTTTGGGGATAATGACCGGCTCGCGGCGCGGGTTGCGCAGATGATGGGGGCGGATACCTGCATTATCCTGTCGGATATTGACGGACTTTATACTGCCGACCCGACGGTGGATGACGGAGCCCGTCATATTGCGGAAGTCGAGGCGATTACGCCGGAAATTGCGGCGATGGCGGGTGAGACCGCCGGTGAAGATGGATCCGGCGGCATGATCACCAAGATCGAGGCCGCCCGCGTGGCGTTGCAGTCGGGCTGCCGTTTGGTCATCACCGATGGGCGCGGTGCCAATCCGATCGCCGCCCTGGCGGCCGGCGCACAGGCAACCTGGTTCGTGTCTCAGGCCGAGCCGCACACGGCGCGCAAGCGCTGGATCGCGGGCACCCTGAAACCCGAAGGTACGATCACCGTCGATGCCGGGGCGGCGAAAGCGTTGGCCCGCGGCAACAGCCTGTTGCCTGCCGGTGTGACGGCCGTCGACGGGGCTTTCGAGCGTGGCGATCCCGTGATTGTGTGCGACGGCAGTGGCCAGGAGCTGGCACGCGGGCTCGTGGCCTATGGGCGTTCGGATGCGGAGCGCATCCTGGGTCGCCAGTCCGGCGAAATCGAGAACATCCTCGGATACCGTGGCCGCGAGGAAATGATTCATCGCGACGACCTCGTCGAGAGCTGAGCATTTCGTGATGGCTGCCGCACGTGCCGAAAGCCCTATCACCTATACCGTCGTCCTGGTGGCCGCGCTGATCGCGGTTGCCCATGCCGCGATCTTCGTGCGGATGGCGGATGCGGATCCGCTGGTGACGGCCGCCTACCGGATGCTGATCGCATCGGCTGTGTTGTTGCCGCTCGCAGTCGTGACGGCGCGACAGGAGATTTGCCGGCTCAGCAAGCGGGAATGGAAGTTGATCGCCGGTGGGGCGGTGTTTCTGGCCCTTCATTTCGCAACCTGGATTGCTTCCCTCGACTTCACCTCGATCGCCAATTCCGTCGTGCTGGTCACCCTGACGCCGGTCTGGCTGGCCATCTGGGCGGTGGTGGCGCTGCGTCAGCCCCCGGGCCTGCGCACATGGCTGGCAGTCGGCCTCGCATTGGTGGGCAGCGTCGTCATGGGGTGGGGCAGCGCGCGGCTCGGAATGGAAACGCTGCTCGGTGACGGTCTCGCGCTTCTGGGCGGTTTGCTTTTCGTCGGCTTCCTGCTGCTGGCCGAGGCCGCACGCCGGACGGTTGGTATCGTCGCATTCGTCACATTGGTCTATAGCGGCGCGGCGATCTTGCTTTGGTCGGCGGTGCTCGCGCTGGGCCTGCCGCTTGCCGGGCTGTCTGTGGAAACCTATCTGGCTTTCATCGGGTTGGGCCTGGTCAGCCAGATCATCGGGCATACGGGTTTCAACTGGGCGGTGCGCGCGATCTCACCGATGGTGCTGGCCCTGCTGTTTCTCACCGAGCCGCTTTTGAGCACCGCGCTGGGCTGGTTCTACTTCGGCGAAGGGTTTGCCGAAGAAACCGCGATCGGCGGGGTGTTGATACTCGCGGCTATCTATTTGGGCGTGCGGGCCGGGGACAGCCGATTGACGGAGCAAACGGGATGAATTTTGTGGGCAAATTGACTATCGTCGCCCGCCAGGCCGCAGAAACGGTCGGAGAAGAGACATGACGGCTGCACATGACATCTCGGCGGATACCGCCGACATCGCGACGACGATGCAAGCTATCGGCGCGGCGGCGAAGACGGCTGCGCTCGAACTGGCGGTCGCCACATCGGAATCGAAGAATGCAGCGTTGCACGCTGCCGCGGCCGCCATCCGTACCCGGAAGGATGAGATCCTGGCGGCGAACGCCAATGATGTCGCGCGCGCGGAAAGCAATGGTGTGAAGGGGTCCTTTCTCGATCGGTTGGTCCTGAACGATGAGCGGGTCGAGGGGATGGCCAACGGCCTTGAGGAAGTTGCCGCGCTGGATGACCCGATCGGTACCGTGCTGGCGGAGTGGGACCGGCCGAACGGACTGCGGATCGCGCGGGTGCGCGTGCCGCTGGGCGTGATTGGCGTGATCTATGAATCGCGCCCGAATGTGACCGCGGATGCGGGCGGGCTTTGCCTCAAGGCCGGGAACGCGGCGGTGCTGCGCGGCGGCTCTGAGAGTTTTGAATCCTCGAACGTCATTCTGTCATGCCTTCAGGACGGTCTTCGTGCGGCGGGGTTGCCGGAAGCGGCGATTCAGGCGCCGCCGACGACCGATCGCGCGGCCGTCGGCGCGATGCTGACCATGGTCGACCATATTGATGTGATCGTGCCGCGCGGCGGCAAATCACTGATCGAGCGGGTACAGACAGAGAGCCGTATCCCGGTGTTCGCGCACCTCGAAGGTCTCTGCCATACCTATGTGCATGACGCAGCGGACCCACAGATGGCGCGCGATATCGTGCTGAACGCCAAAATGCGCCGGACCGGCATCTGCGGTGCGACCGAGACCGTGTTGATAGACCGGTCGATCGCGACGGACATGCTGGGGCCCATCATCGATGACCTTGCGGGTGCGGGGTGTGAAGTGCGCGGCGATGATGCAGCGCAAGCCATCGATGATCGCATCGTCCCGGCCGACGATGATGATTGGAACACGGAATATCTCGACGCGATTGTCTCGGTCCGGGTGGTCGATGACGTCGAGGCTGCCATCGATCATGTGAACAGCCATGGCTCGAATCACACCGATGCAATCGTGACATCGGATGATGATGTGGCCGAGCGTTTCCTGGCGCGCATCGATAGCGGCATCGTGCTGCACAACGCGTCGACGCAGTTCGCCGACGGTGGCGAGTTCGGCATGGGTGCCGAAATCGGGATATCGACGGGCAAGATGCATGCGCGGGGCCCGGTGGGTGCCGAGCAGTTGACCAGCTACAAGTATGTGGTGCGCGGCGCCGGGCAAACCCGACCCTGACCCGGATGACGACTTCGGGGAATCAGGTGCTCGGGTCCGGCGGCTTTCGCCATCGTGGAAGGCGAATCGGACTGTTGGGCGGGTCGTTCAATCCTGCGCATGACGGACATCGTCATATCAGCCAGCTGGCGCTAACCAAGCTGGGCCTCGACGAGGTCTGGTGGCTGGTCTCGCCACAGAATCCGCTCAAGTCCGAAGACGGGATGGCCGCCTTCGAGTCGCGGCTGAAATCTGCCAACGTGGTTGCCCGGGACCGGCGAATCCGGGTGTCCGCGATCGAGGCGGAGCTCGGCACGCGCTACACAGCCGACACCCTCGATGCCCTGCAAAACCGGTATCCGGCGGCGCAATTCGTCTGGCTGATGGGCGCCGATAATCTGGTCCAGATACCGCGGTGGCGCGCCTGGGAACAAATATTTAGCAAGGTTCCCATTGCCGTCTTCGCGCGTGATTCATATGATTCGAAGGCGTTGTCGGGGCTCGCGGCAGTTCGGTTTCGTCGCGCGCGATTGCCGGAACGTGCAGCGCGGTTGCTGCCAGGTACCGCGCCACCTGCCTGGGTGTTCTTGCGTATAAAGCCGCACCCGGCGACGGCGACGGAGATACGCAGAAGCGGCGTTTGGCCTTCGGCTGACGTCGTTGATAAAGACGAGTGAACGCAGCGGGGAGACCCGGTTGCATCCGGAAGCGTAGTTTGAGAACGAGGGAATCGTTATAGCACGCAAGAAAAAGGCGGCTCCGCGGCCCACAGCGGAGGAAGTTCTCGCCCTCGTCGAGGAATCCCTCGATGAAGACAAGGCCGACGACGTCAAGGTCGTACCCCTTGCCGGTAAATCGGACATCGCCGACTTCATGGTTGTTGCCAGCGGTACGTCTTCACGCCGGTTGGATTCGATCACGGAGCATCTCATAGCGCGCCTCAAAGCGGCGGGTGTGAAAGACACGCACGCCGAGGGGCGTCGGTCGGGAGAATGGGTGCTGGTAGATGCGGGCGACGTCATCGTCCATCTTTTCCGACCCGAATCCCGCGAGCATTATGCGATTGAGAAGCTGTGGGAAGCTGAATTCATGGATCGGGCGTCGCAGGAATCTGTGCCGGCCTGATAGCGGAGCTTGGCATTGCAGATCACCATCGGTGCGGTCGGTCGGCTGCGAGCTGGACCCGAGGCCGCGCTCCTCGAACATTTCCAGAAACGAATCACGGCGTGGCCCCTGGCGCTGCGTGAGTTCGAAGTGAAGAAGAAAGTCGCACCGGACCGTGTCTCGGAAGCCGAGGGCGCGTTGCTGCTGGCGGCCATCCCGGATGGCGCGCATGTGGTGGTTCTCGATGAAACGGGGAAAATCTCGACCAGTGCGGGGATTGCGCAGGACATGGCGGATCTGCAGGATTCGGGCTGCCGGGACCTCGTGTTTCTGATCGGCGGGGCCGACGGACATGGGGACGCTGTGCGTAAGCGTGCCGACCGGATGATCGCCTTCGGCCGCAACACATGGCCCCATATGCTGATGCGGACCCTTCTCGTCGAACAGATATACCGCGCGCAACAGATCATTGCCCGGCACCCGTATCATCGGGCCTGAATTGACCGCCGTGCTTGACGCTGGCGGACCGGGCTCGAATCGGGCAAAACCACGGGCACGCGAACCGTTAAACCGCAAAGGCACAAGGAAATGCGGATGAATTATCTGATCATCATGCGCCACGGCCAGAGCCAGTGGAATCTGGAGAACCGATTTACCGGATGGGAAGATGTTGATCTGACCCCGGCTGGCGAAGATGAGGCGCGCAATGCAGGCGTGTTGCTGAAGGATTTCCCGATTGATGCGGTCTATTCATCGACCCTGAAGCGCGCGCGCCGGACGGTCGAGATGGCGCTGGATTCCGCCGCCGAAGCCGGTGCCGATCTGGCGGGGCTGCGTGACGGAGACGGCTGGAACATTATCCGGGATGATGCGTTGCGCGAGCGTCACTATGGCGATCTGGTCGGGTTGAACAAGGCGGAGACGGCCGAGAAGTACGGTGACGAGCAGGTCCATCTCTGGCGGCGTGGGTTTGAAGTTCGCCCGCCCAATGGTGAGAGCCTTGCCGATGTGGTCGAGCGGGTGCGGCCTTACTATGAGTCTGAAATCGGCCCGATGGTCCGTACGGGCAAGAACCTGCTGGTATCCGCTCATGGCAACAGCCTGCGCGCACTCTTGCTCATTCTGGGCGAGTACACGGCGGACGAAATCCCGGGGGTGGAATTGCCGACTGGCCGGCCGCTGGTGTTCGAGTTCGTCGATGGCGTCAAGCAGAAGAGCTACTATCTCGGCGAGTAGCCGGATATTCGGGACCGCCCGCCGCCTGCGGGGTGCGGTGGCGATCGCGTTTGTCCCCATTCTTCTAACGAGTATCGCAGCTCCCGGTGTGATCGCGCAGTCGGGCGAGCCCGACGAGGTGCAGAACCGTCTCAAGTCGGTCCGCGATGCGATCGCGACAGATCAGAAATCTGCCGAATCATTGGCCCAGGAGGCCGCGAAACGAGCACGCGAATTGCAGTCCATTCGGGCAGAATTGCGTGCAGCGGCACGCGCGGTGCAATCTCACGAAGCCGCCCTCAACAACATCGAAACCGAACTTGCCGTACTTCGTGGTGACGCCGCGCGCAAGGAGATCGAACTCGAAGAACGCCGTGCACAACTCGGCGGCACCCTGGGCGCGCTGCAGCGCCTGTCCTTGCGACCTCCGGCGGCTTTGCTCGTCAGCCCAGGCGATCCGAACGACATTGTTCGCAGCGGCCTGCTGTTGCGCACGGCGGTGCCGGAAATCGAACGCCAGGCCCGAATACTACGCGACGATATCGCGGAACTCGCAGATCTGCGGAACCGGATCGAGCTTCGTCGCGGTGCCTTGCAGCAGGCGGCGGTCGATCTGAACCGCGACCGGGGCCGGCTGGAAACACTCTCGAAGACGAAGAACGACATCCTACAACAGACGCGTGGCGCACAATCAGCAGCCGAGGCGCGTGTCTCTGATCTTCGCCGCGAGGCGCAAACGCTGGAGGAATTGCTGTCACGTCTGCGTGACAGTACGACGGCTGCGACGCCGCAACCGCGGCCTCGGCCGGGTGCCCCGCCGGCGGATTTCGTCACCCCGAAGTTGGCGCCGGCGGGCCCGTCCATCGCATCGGCGCGCGGGAACCTGACGCCACCCGCCTTTGGCAGGGTGATTCAGGGCTTTGGCGATGACACAACGGCGGGGCCGCGGGCACGGGGCGTTACGTGGCAAACCCGTGCCGACGCGTCAGTGGTGGCACCCTGGGATGGACGCATCGCGTTTGCCGGGCCGTTTCGGCGCTTCGGGCAAATCTTGATCATCGATCATGGCGAGGGATATCATACACTTATCGCCGGACTGGGGCGTATCGAGGCGGAGGTTGGCCAATGGGTCCTCGCGGGAGAACCGCTGGGGCGCACGACCGATGATGCCGGGCAGGCTCAGGATTCCGGCGAAGGCACGAAAAGCGGGGGGCAGGCCGTGAGGGCCGAAGACCGATCGGGCGGATCGAAGCTCTATGTGGAGCTCCGCCTTGACGGAAAACCGATTAATCCGTTGCCCTGGTTGGCAGCGCAAACGAACAGGACACAAGGCTAATGCGCAAACTGATCACCGCGTTCGCATTCTCGGCGATGCTCACTGCCGTTCCCGCCGCTGCGATTGCCGCAGATTCCGATGAGGAAACATTCCGACAACTCGAACTGTTCGGCGATATCTTCGAACGGGTGCGTTCCCAGTATGTCGATGAAACCGCGGATAAAGACCTCATTGAGGCTGCGATCAACGGCATGCTGCAATCTCTCGACCCTCATTCGAGCTATCTGAATGAGGACAATTTCCGCGACATGCAGGTGCAAACCCGCGGCGAGTTTGGCGGCCTGGGCATCGAAGTGACCATGGAACAGGGCTTTGTACGGGTGGTTTCGCCCATCGATGAAACCCCCGCGGCGCGTGCGGGCATCGAGGCGGGTGATTTTATTACCCATCTGGACGGCGAGACCGTGCTTGGGCTCACCCTTGCGGAGGCGGTCGACAAGATGCGCGGCCGGGTCGGGTCCGATATCGAGCTCACCATCCGCCGTGAAGGTCAGGACCCATTTGACGTGGCGGTCACCCGTGACGTCGTTCGAATCAAGTCGGTGCGCAGCCGGGTTGAGGGCAAGGTTGGGTATGTCCGTATCACCACGTTCAATGAGCAGACCAATGATGGCCTCGAGGCCGCCATGGCCGATATCAAGCAGGAGCTGGGTGACGAATTGATCGGTGTCGTGCTCGACTTGCGGCGCAATCCCGGCGGGTTGCTCAATCAGGCCGTGAAAGTGTCCGATGCATTTCTCGATCGCGGCGAAATTGTCTCGACCCGGGGGCGTGAGAACGACGACTCGCAACGCTTCAACGCGCGGGAGGGAGATCTGGCAAACGGTCTGCCGATGGTGGTTCTGATCAATCGGGGTTCGGCCTCGGCATCGGAGATCGTCGCCGGTGCGCTGCAGGATCATAAACGCGCGGTAATTATGGGAACCGAGAGCTTCGGCAAGGGGTCCGTGCAGACGATCATGCCCATTCCGGGCCATGGCGCCATGCGCCTGACGACGGCTGCCTATTTCACACCAAGCGGACGCTCCATTCAGCAGACCGGAATCACACCGGACATCGAGGTCGAACAGGCGACAATCGAGACCGAGGATGTGCAGCAGGGGCCGCGTGAGAGTGATCTGCGCAATGCTCGTGATAACGAAGGCCTGGACGCCGAAGACAGTGCATCTGCTGCCAAGGAGACGTCTGCACAACAGGATTACCAGCTTGCCCGAGCGCTCGACCTGCTGAAGGGTATCGCAACCTATAATGTTCGGGCGACGAACTAGGCAATCGGGCGCATCTCGGGATGCGGATCAAGGTATGAGCGAGGAATTCGGCGAAGCGAAGTTCGGGTTGAGCTGGCGCGTTCTCCTGCCGTCTGCAATTGCCGTCACGCTTTTTGTCGTGCTGGCCGGGCTGATCGCGGCGGTTGTCATCGGCATTACGGCCGATCCGCCCGAGAATCCGGAAACCGCCGCGACAACGCGGCCTGACAGTAACTCGCTTCGGCGACGGTCGTTGCTGATTGCCGAGCCTGAAACGGCACTCACCGGCGAGGGTGTGTCGACGCCACCCGATGTGCCGGCGGCGGACGAACATGGCGGCTTTCTTGCCGGGTCCAGTCGGATACAGCCGGGCGGTCCGGACGATGAGGCCGCGAAAGATCACGCATGTCCTTGAACAAGGCTATCGAGACGCCTGCCAAACCGTTGCCGGCCGGACGCCAGCGGCGGTCGACGGCAGGACCCGGTCGCTCGAGCCGGCGTCCGGGAAGCCAAGCGATACGGCAACCGTGCCACCGCCGGCGCCCGAAACGGATGCGCCCAAGCAGGCGAACAAATCGCCGCCAGTTCCGGCAGTTGCCGATACAACCTGCATCGCGGATTACGGCCGGCTCCGAATCCGGCGTTGATCGAGCAAAGTCGAGTCTCGGCCCGCTGCCGAGTGATCGGCAAAGACGGACGGGTTCGAACCGTGGCGGGTCTATGCGCGCCCGGCCCTACAGCCTGCTAGACGAGATCGACCCCGCATCGCCATCGTCATTCTCAGCGGGCTCGGCCTCTCGGAATCTCTGCCACGCAAGCAGCCATATCAGAGTCGATGCCGGGCGAAGTCACGCTGTCCTTTCAGCCGCCTTGCAGACAAGAATCCAGAAAGAGTGGATCGACAAGAGCTCGCGCGCGACGGCAGGGCACGAGGTCTTGATCGATCTTCCCGATGGAGCCTGCTCGACTATCCCTGCCAGCGATCCGGGTCCGCGCACGCTGCTTGCCACCCTGTCACCGGATCGACCAGAACCTTCGAGCGAGCTGCGAATGGGCGTTCTCAGCCGGGTGAACGGGGTATGTCGGAGTGGTCGACCTATATGGGATCCGGGCTCGGCACGAAGCCACGCGCGAAGCGATGAAGTCCCATCCTGGCGGAGATTGAAGGCGTCGCGGCCTGCTGTATGGTCGACACGCGGGAAAATCGGCGTCGAAGCCTTGCGACCGACAAATTGGCGTCGCGAAATGCAGGCATGACCCGTGCGATCAATGACCGATTCCTGGATTCGCGGGAGGTGTCTCGCGTGACCATCGATGCCCGATTGATAGAGCTCGAACGGATCGCCAAGGATGCGGGCGTCTCGATTGCGATCGGGCAGGCGTTCCCCGTTACGATCGAACGCGTTCGCGAATGGGCACAGACGCTGGAGAGCAAGGGGCTCGCCCTGGTGCCCGTGTCTGCGGTGGTCAACACGCAGGCCGACCGTTGATCGCGAACGAGACTGACGCACGATTTTATCGCCCTTGCGCCGGCATCATGTTGGCGAATGCCGAGGGTCGGGTTTGGGTCGGTGAGCGCCATGATTTTCCCGGCGCCTGGCAGATGCCTCAGGGGGGGATCGATACCGGCGAAGACCCCCGGTCCGCGGCCTTGCGGGAACTCAACGAGGAAACCAGTGTTTCGAACGTCTCGTTCCTGGCCGAGGCGCCGGATTGGTTGAAGTATGATCTGCCTGCGGAACTGGCGGGACGGGCCTGGAAAGGGCGCTGGCGGGGCCAGATGCAGAAATGGTTTGCCTTTCGCTATCTCGGCAGCGATTCCGAAATCGATGTGAGTGGTGTGGAATCACCCGAATTCGCGCGTTGGCGATGGGTCGATCTCGACGAAGTACCGCAGCTTATTGTCGAGTTCAAACGCCCCTTGTATGAGGCTGTGGTCGAGATATTTCGGCCTTATATCGCCTGAGGGCGCCCAGGGGGCGTCTCATCGCGGTCGTTGGCGCGAAAGTTCATGAACCAACAGGTCGCGCGGGCAATCCAGTTGGCGATCTTTCCGTGCGGCGAAAAGCCCACGGCCTTGAAGATCAATGTGACCGCGCGTTCCACATGGTGGGTCTCGTAGAAGCCGTAAGCCCGAGACATGTAGGCGCGAATGCAGCGCTTGCGGTCATAGGGCTCACCATGGTTGTTGGCTGCGTAGTAAGCATAGGCGAGTTCATCGTCTTCGCTTTCGCCAATCCGGCCGATGCCGACCATCAACCGCTTGATTTTCCCCAGACCCTCGATCGTCCGGTAGCGTTCCATATGCATATAGAACAGCTTGTAGTGCCGGATTTCGTCCTGGGCGATGCGGCGGCAAATTTCGCGTAGCACGGGTTCGTCGGTCGCTTCGCGCAAGGCGGTGTAGTAGGACGAGGTGCCGACTTCCACCATGCAGCGCGCGACCAACTCGCCGCAGCGTGTGCCGCGGACTGATTCTTCAGCCGCCATGGGGAGTTGAATCTTCTCCGAGAAATCGGTGAAACGGGTTCTGAAATCAAACGACGGGTCGGCCATCTGCGCCCAGCGCGCCAACACCTCTCCGTGCTGGACCTCTTCGAGCGACCAGCGTCGTGCGGCCTGCTGGAAATCCGGGTCGTCATTGAAGACATTGCACAAATAGTCGGCATAGGTGTTGCCGTTATACTCGACCATCGCCGCGGCTTTGACGATGCTCAGCATCTCCGGATCAACCTTCGCCGGATCAAACTGATCCCACGGGATGTCGTCGGGCGTCCAATGTCGGCTTTGGTCTGCGATCATGACGTCACATCAACGAATGGCCTGCGGACCCGATGTCCACGTCACCATTATATATCGTCGGATATGCTGTGCAGTCAAAACCCTGTGCACAGAAGTGCGAATTAGGGCAAATCGTTGATTTTATTGATAGACCAGATTGTCGAGTGAGGTGAGTTTCGCACGTGCCGTAGCTGCCCGCGCTTCCGCCAGGCCCAGCTGGGCCTCGTCACCGGCAGCATCACGAATATCCTCATTCGCGTCCCGCAGGTCTTTCTCGACACCCGCGCGGTCGATCTCGTCGAGCGGCACGGCTTCTTCGGCCAGGACGGTGCAGCGCTCCGCCGTGACTTCAGCAAAGCCGCCTGCCACGAAAATGCGTGATGTAACCGATCCACCTTCGAAAACGTGGATCACGCCGGGGCGTACGGTCGAAATCATGGGTGAATGTCCCGGCAGAACACCGAAGTCACCTTCGGCACCGGGAACCACCACCATCTCGACGTCTTCCGAGAGCAAAAGCTTCTCGGGTGAAACAAGTTCGAACTGAACCGCGTTGTCCGCCACGCGTCGTCTCCTGCTAGGCCGTTAGGCCGCTTCGGCTGCCATCGTCTGGGCCTTTTCAACGGCCTCATCGATGGTACCGACCATGTAGAACGCCGCTTCCGGCAGGTCGTCATGATCGCCGTTGATGATCTGCTGGAAGCCCTTGATCGTGTCTTCGAGAGCCACGAATTTACCGGGCGAGCCGGTGAAGACCTCGGCCACATGGAAGGGCTGGGACAAGAAGCGCTGGATCTTACGGGCCCGCGCGACCGTCATCTTGTCTTCTTCGGACAGTTCGTCCATGCCCAGAATGGCGATGATTTCCTGCAGGCCCTTGTAGCTCTGCAGCGTCTCCTGCACTTCACGCGCGACGTCTGTAATGCTCTTCGCCGACCGATCCGGGCGTCGAGGATACGGCTCGTGGAGTCGAGCGGGTCGACCGCCGGGTAGATGCCCAGCTCCGCGATCTGCCGCGACAAGGTCGTGGTCGCGTCCAGATGCGAGAAGGTGGTGGCCGGCGCCGGGTCGGTCAAATCATCGGCCGGGACGTAGATCGCCTGGACCGACGTGATCGAACCCTTGTTGGTCGAGGTGATGCGCTCCTGCAGGGTGCCCAGCTCCGTGCCGAGCGTCGGCTGATAGCCAACCGCCGACGGAATGCGGCCCAGCAGGGCTGACACTTCGGAACCGGCCTGGGTGAAACGGAAAATGTTGTCGACGAAGAACAGCACGTCCTGGCCTTCCTCATCGCGGAAATACTCGGCCTGTGCGAGGCCGGTCAGCGCGACGCGGGCACGGGCCCCCGGCGGCTCGTTCATCTGGCCGTACACCAGCGCGGCCTTGGATTCGCCGTCGGGCTGGATGACGCCGGATTCCATCATCTCGTGATACAGGTCGTTGCCTTCGCGCGTACGTTCGCCCACGCCCGCGAACACCGAATAGCCGCCATGGCCCTTCGCGATGTTGTTGATCAGCTCCATGATCAGAACCGTCTTGCCCACGCCCGCGCCGCCGAACAGGCCGATCTTGCCGCCCTTGGCGTAAGGGGTCAGGAGGTCAACGACCTTGATGCCCGTGACAAGCTGTTCGGTCTCGGTCGACTGATCGACAAAGTCCGGCGCTTCACGGTGAATCGGGAAATTCTGGGATGTTCCGATGGGGCCGCGCTCATCGATCGGCTCGCCGATCACGTTCATGATCCGGCCGAGAGTCTCCGGTCCGACCGGGACGCTGATCGGCGCGCCGGTGTCGACAGCTTCCTGTCCGCGTACGAGGCCCTCAGTCGTGTCCATGGCGATCGTGCGTACGGTGTTTTCACCAAGATGCTGGGCCACCTCGAGAATCAGGCGGTTCCCGTGGTTATCGGATTCCAGCGCATTCAGGATCGGTGGCAGTTCGCTGTCGAACTGGACGTCGACGACGGCGCC
This sequence comes from Alphaproteobacteria bacterium, assembly GCA_965261975.1. Lineage (GTDB taxonomy): Bacteria > Pseudomonadota > Alphaproteobacteria > UBA6615 > UBA6615 > UBA8079. The sequence continues at coordinate 61,587 of CBDHEC010000017.1, read as the reverse complement.
GAGTACCTGTGAGATCTTGCCGACAATATTCTTGGACATAGTGTTCTCCTCGCCCGTTTTGAGCCGAGTGGTCTAGAGCGCTTCCGCGCCAGAGATGATTTCAATGAGTTCTGTTGTGATCGCCGCCTGGCGTGTTCGGTTATACTCGATGGTCAAGCGGTTGATCATGTCGCCCGCGTTTCGTGTGGCGCTGTCCATGGCCGTCATCCGCGCACCCTGTTCGGAGGCGAATGATTCGAGCATCGCGCGGAAAACCTGAACCGACAGGTTGCGCGGCAGCAAATCCGTGAGGATTTCTTTTTCGTCGGGTTCGTATTCATAGGCCGCGTTGCCGGCGATATCCGAGTTGGCGTCCTCGGCGTTGGACTCGTCGGCCTCGGGCAGCGCGAACGGGATCAGCTGCTGTGGCGTGACATCCTGGGTCAGCGCAGAAATGAACTTGTTGTAGACAATCGTGCAGACATCGATTTCGCCCGCCTCGAACATGGTGCGCACGCGCTGGGCAATCTCAACCGCGGTCTCGAAGCGGGGCGCGGGACGCGCCGTGTCCTCGAGGGTGTCGATGATCATGCTGTCGAACTCGGAGCGCAGAATGCCGCGTCCCTTGCGGCCGACCATGAGAATCTTGACCTCTTTGCCGTCGGCGCGGAGTTCAAGAATTCGCTGGCGGGCCCAGCGGGTGATGCTGCCGTTGAAGCCGCCGCACAGGCCGCGGTCGGTGGTCATGACCACGAGCAGATGGACGTTGTCCTTGCCGCTGCCGGCGAGCAGGGGCGGTGCATTGCCTGATGCCGCGGCGCTTTCCGCGAGCGACCCCAGCATGCGTTCCATGCGTTCGGAATAGGGTCGGGCCGCGATCGCTTCTTCCTGCGCACGGCGCAGCTTTGCGGCGGCGACCATCTTCATCGCCGACGTAATACGCTGCGTCGACTTCACCGAAGCGATCCTGACGCGGAATTCCTTGAGACTGGCCATCGTCTTGTCTTTGCCCTGTCCGGTCGGTGCTAGGCGAAGGTCTTCACGAAGGCCGAAGCAGCCTCTTCGAGTTTCTTTTCGGTCTCGTCGCTCAGCGCGCCGCTCTCACGAATGTCCGTAAGGATGTCCGCATGATTGTCGCGCACATGATCGAGGAACTGGTTCTCGAAGCGGTTCACGTCGTTGATCTCGACGCCGTCAAGATGGCCGCGCACGCCGGCGAAAATCGCCACGACCTGCTCTTCCACCGCGAGCGGCGCATATTGCGGCTGCTTCAGAAGCTCGGTCAGGCGGGCGCCGCGCGCCAGCAACTGCTGGGTAACACGGTCGAGGTCCGAGGCGAACTGCGAGAACGCCTCCATCTCGCGATACTGGGCCAGTTCGAGCTTGATGCTGCCCGCGACAGACTTCATGGCCTTAGTCTGGGCGGCGGAGCCGACGCGGCTCACCGACAGGCCGACGTTAATCGCCGGGCGAACGCCCTTATAGAAGAGGTCGGTCTCGAGGAAGATCTGGCCGTCGGTGATCGAAATCACGTTGGTCGGAATATAGGCCGACACGTCGTTGGCCTGGGTCTCGATGACCGGCAGAGCGGTCAGCGAACCGGATCCGCTATCGGGACCCATCTTCGCGGCGCGCTCGAGGAGGCGGGAATGGAGATAGAACACGTCGCCCGGGAAGGCTTCACGTCCCGGCGGACGTCGCAGGAGCAGGGACATCTGACGATATGCCGTCGCCTGCTTGGAGAGATCATCATAGAAGATGACCGCATGACGGCCGCTATCGCGGAAATACTCACCCATGGCGCAACCGGCATACGGGGCGAGGAACTGCAGCGGTGCCGGCTCCGACGCGGTCGCCGCGACGACGATGGTGTATTCCATCGCGCCATATTCCTGCAGGGTCTTCACGACCTGTGCAACGGTCGAACGCTTCTGGCCCACGGCCACGTAGATACAGAACAGCTTCTTCGAATCGTCGCCGGATTCGTTGATTTTCTTCTGGTTGAGGATCGTGTCGATGATGACGGCGGTCTTGCCGGTCTGACGGTCACCGATGATCAGCTCGCGCTGGCCGCGGCCCACGGGGACCAGGGCGTCCAGCGCCTTCAGGCCGGTCTGTACCGGCTCGCTGACCGATTCACGCGGGATAATGCCCGGCGCCTTGACGTCGACCAGGCGCCGCTCGTCGGTTTCGAGATCGCCACCGCCGTCAATCGGGTTGCCCAGCGCGTCAACCACGCGGCCCAGCAGGCCCATGCCCACCGGCACGTCGACGATATCGCCGGTCCGTTTGACCGTATCGCCTTCCTTGATGTCACGGTCACTGCCGAAGATCACGACACCGACATTGTCGGTCTCGAGGTTCAGCGCCATGCCCACAATCCCGCCAGGGAACTCGACCATCTCGCCAGCCTGGACGTTGTCGAGGCCGTAAACGCGCGCGACACCGTCACCGACCGAAAGTACCTGTCCCACTTCTGAGACATCGGCCTCGGCATCGAAATTGGCGATCTGGTCCTTCAGGATCGCCGAAATTTCTGCGGCACGAATTTCCATCCTCTACGCTCCCTTCATGGCGTATTGCAGGCGCTGAAGCTTTGTTTTCAGCGATGCATCGATCATCCGCGAACCAACCCGGACCACCAGCCCGCCAATGAGCGAGGCGTCCACTTTCGGTTCGACGGCTATTTTTCCACCCAACTTTGCACGCAGGCTCTCGGTGAGCTGCTGCAGTTGTTCGTCATTCAGCGCGCGGGCTGATGTCACCTCGGCGGTGATTTCGCCGCGTCGGCGCGCAAGTTCGGCCAGATAGGCCTCGATCATCGCGGATAGCGCGAACAGCCGGTTGTTCCCGGCGGCCACACCGACAAATCGGCGGGTGAGTTCGTTCGCGGCGCCTCGCTCGAGGATCACCCCCATCGCACGCGCCTTGTCGTCGCGGTCGATCAGCGGGGAACGCAGGAGCTTCGTCAGCTCCTCGCTGTCCGTGATGAGTTGTTTCAGGTCCGCGAGATCGCCGGCCACTTCGTCGAGGCATTTTGCCTCGTCCGCGAGCTCGTACAACGCGAGCCCGTACCGTTCTGCAATATCGCCGACAACACTTGTATCTGCCGCCACTGTGCGACTGCCCCCCCGGAGCCTGTTTTTGCTTGCGCGATTAGTTGTAACCGATTGATATCTATTGATATTTTTCGGCTGCCAGATAACGGGAAGAGACCCGCCGATAAGGCAGGCGCTTGGTAGCATACGGCTTGGGGGCTGGCAAGCGTACCGCAGCGCAAAAACTGTAGAAAAACACCGGGTTTTCAGAGGTTCGCCATGGCGGCGTTTCGTCGCGCATGTTCGCGCGAACCGGCGGCAACGAAAACCGCGCCTCTAGAGGAAGCTGTAGGGATCGATGTCCACCCGCACCCGCGCGCTGGAAGGAACCTTGACCTGCGATAGCCAGGACCTGACAAGACCCTGAATTTGCTGGTCCAGGCCGGCCTTGAGCAAGAGCCGCCGACGGTGCCGGCCGCGCAGCAGTGACAGAGGTGCCGGTGCCGGCCCGAGCACTCGCACGCCGGGGCCGTCGGGTGCGCAACGCGCTAGTGCGCGTGCAAGTTCATCGGCCACCTGCGGATCCCGGCTGGACACAATAATGGCCGCCAGACGTCCGAATGGCGGCCAGTCACCCATTCGCCGTGCATCCGTCTCGAGCGCCATGAAACCATCCCTGTCACCGGAAGCCAGTGCTTTCATGACGGGATGTTCGGGCTGGAAGGTTTGAATCAGCACCCGGCCAGGACGCTCGGCGCGCCCCGCTCTGCCCGAAACCTGCTGCAATACCTGATAGGTGCGCTCGGCCGCACGCAAGTCACCGCCGGCGAGGCCCAAATCAGCATCGACGATCCCGACGAGGGTCAGGTTCGGGAAATGATGACCCTTGGCGACCATCTGGGTGCCGATCAGGATGTCGATCTCCTGGTCCTCGACCGAACGGACCAGCCGCTGCGCGGCCTCCGGACCCCGCATGGTGTCGCTGGTCATGATCTCCATGCGCGCTTCGGGCAGCATCGTTCTGACCTCTTCGGCGATGCGCTCGACACCCGGGCCACACGCCACGAGCGTGTCGGTGTTGTCGCAGGAGGGGCAATTTGTCGGGATCGGGACCTCATAGCCGCAGTGATGGCACTGGAGTCGCTTTCGAAAACGGTGCTCCGTCAACCACGCGCTGCAGCTCGGGCAGGCGAAGCGGTGGCCGCAGGTGCGGCACAAGGTGAGGGGCGCGTAGCCGCGGCGGTTGAGGAACAGCAGCGCCTGCTCGCCGTCGGCCATGTTTGCCTTGAGTGCCTCGACCAGCGGTTCGGAGAGAAAGCGGTCGGCGCGCAAGTCGCCGTCACGCATATCGATGGTCTCGATCGTCGGCAGCGCCGAGCGACCGAACCTTTCGGGCAGCGCGATCGCCTTATAGCGTTCTCGCGCCACATTGACGCGGGTTTCCAGGGAGGGTGTGGCGGACGCGACAATGATCGGACAATCGGCGATCCTGGCGCGTACGACGGCCATGTCGCGGCCGTGATAGGCCACCCCGTCTTCCTGCTTGAAGGCGGATTCATGCTCTTCATCAACGACGATCAGGCCCAGTTCGGGAAAGGGCAGGAAAAGCGCCGAGCGCGCACCAACCACGACACGCGCTTCGCCGTCGGCCACAGCGCGCCAGGTCTTGCGGCGGCGAACCTGGCCGAGGTCCGAATGCCAGACCGCGGGGGCGACGCCAAAGCGTCGTTCGAAACGGTCGAGCCATTGCGGCGTCAGGGCTATTTCCGGCAACAGCACCAACACCTGCCTGCCAGCGCCCAGCGCGGTTGCGAGTGCCTCGAAATAGACTTCCGTCTTACCCGAGCCCGTGACCCCATCCAGCAATGTGACCGAAAAACTATCGGCCTCCACATCATGACAGAGCGCGGTCGCGGCCTGGGTCTGGTCGTCCGACAGCGCCATGCCCGGTCGGGAGATGTCCGGGACGGCGAAGGCGGGCGGCGGCGCAAGTTCGACACGCTCGACGGCACCGGCATCGGCCAGTCCCTTGATCACACCCTGTGTGACTCCGGCTTCACTCGCCAGATCGCGGGCGGTGAGAGGGGGGCCGTCACGCAATGCATCAAGAACCCGGATCCGCGCCGGCGTCATGCGCAGCCCTTCGGGCGGTGTCGCGGCCAGAAAAGCCGTGACAGGCTTCGGCGGTGCCAGTGCGTCCGGCGAGCGTAGCGCCATCCGCAGCACGGCGCCGGGTGCACTCAGCGTATAGGCGGCGACCCAGTCGACGAAGCGCCGGAGCTCTTCGGGCAGCGCGCGGGTGTCGATCCGGTCGGTGACGGGGCGCAGTTTCTTCTCGTCCACGTCGCCGATGGCCGGGCCCCATACCACGCCGGTCATCTCGCGCGACCCCAGGGGGGCGTGTACGAAGTCACCCGGTTGCAGGGTCATGTCCGGCGGCACCTTGTAGTCATACGGGCCGGCGACCGGCAGCGGCAGCAAAACACTGACCGTTTCGCCGGCCTCGTCCATCGGGTTGTCCTGTCTGGGTGCAGTGGTGTCGGTCAGGGGCATCGGGTACACTTTATCCGGCGACTCGCAGCGGGCCAACGCATGGCGCAGGTCTCTGCGGGGATAGAGTCCTGGCGCTTCGAAAACATGGCGCAGAAGAAGGAATTCGGGGAATGAAGTTTTTTGTGGATACTGCCGATCTGGCGGAAATTCGTGATCTGGCCGATAGCGGCCTTGTGGATGGTGTGACCACGAACCCGTCCCTGATCGCGAAGTCTGGGCGCAACATGCTCGATGTCATTGCCGAGATTTGCGACGTCGTCCCCGGACCGGTTAGCGCGGAGGTCACCGCGCCGGATTTCGAGACCATGATGGCCGAAGCCGACGTGCTCGCCGCCATCGCGTCGAACGTGGCGATCAAGGTCCCGCTGACGCCGGACGGCCTGAAGACATGCAAGACGCTGCGTGATCGCGACATCATGGTCAACGTGACCCTTTGTTTCTCTGCCGCACAGGCTGTTCTGGCCGCCAAGGCGGGCGCGAGTTTCATTTCACCGTTTGTCGGGCGTCTCGACGACATGGGTTTGCGTGGCCTCGACCTGATCGAGGATATCGTCGAAATCTATTCCCAGTATGACAACTTCGAGACCGAGGTGCTGGTCGCGTCGATCCGCGGCCCCGCGCATGTGGTCGAATCCGCGGTGGCCGGTGCGCATGTCGCGACCTTGCCGCCGGGTGTTCTGCGGCAGCTCTATCAGCACCCGCTGACGGATAAGGGGCTCGCGGCATTCATGAAGGATTGGGAGGCAACCGGGCAGTCGATCCTGGAACAGGCGAATGACCGGAAGAATGCCGCAGAATAGAGAACAGATCGCGGGGGTGCGGGCGTGAGCACCAAGGCCCCGCGGCAGGACGCGCCGGAACCGGTCGAGCTGAGCGAAGACCGGGTCGCGGAGTTTCTGAAAACCAACCCCGATTTCCTCAAGCGCCGCCCCGAGCTGCTGTCGGTTCTCGAAGCACCCGAACGCGCGTTCGCCGATGTTGATCCGGCGGGTGGCGAGGTTGTCGATTTACAGGATGCCATGCTCGCACGTGTGCGCGCGGACCTCGGCAAGCAACGTGAGCAGTGTACCGACCTTATCGATGCCGGCCGCTCGAACCTGCAAAGCCAGAACCGGGTTCATGCCGCCGTCGTCGCGCTTCTCAAGGCGCGCTCGCTCGATCATCTGATTGAAATTCTCACGATCGACCTGGTCGGTCTTTTGCACGTCGATGCGGCCGCGCTGTGTCTCGAGGGCGGCACGGTTGCGCCGGGCAACAATCAAGGTGTGCGCGTTGTCCCCGTGGGCACCATCGAGCGTCTTGTTGATATCTCGCGAGCGGTAACCCTTCGTGAAGACATAGAGGGTGATCGCAGGCTGTATGGCGAAGCGGCAGGTCTCGTCCGGTCTGAGGTGTTGTTGCGCCTGACTGTGCGCGAGGATGCGCCGGTCGCGCTGCTGGCGCTCGGGAGCCGGGATCCGCAACGCTTTCACGAAGGCCAGGGATCGGAACTTCTGGTGTTCCTGGCGGCTATCATGGAGCACAGCATCCGCACATGGCTCGACCTGCCGCGCTGAAAAAATTTGATTTCTCATCAGTGCCGGCTGCGCGCGACCTGAGCGGTGCGCTGGAGCTTTGGCAGAACCTGCTTCTCACCGAACGTCGTGCATCTGAACACACGATATCGGCCTATCTCCGTGATGTAAGCGCGTTCCTGGAGTTTCTGTCCGAACATTGCGGTGGAACGATTTCACTCGCGACCCTTTTCGCTCTCAAGCCGGGCGACTTCCGCGCCTGGCTGGCGATGCGCAGCACGTCCGGATACGCCCGGAGTTCGACCGCCCGCGCGCTTTCGTCCGTGCGCATGCTGTTCCGGTATCTTGATCGGGAAGGGCTTGGCCACAACCCTGCCATTGGTGCAGTGCGCGGCCCCCGGTTGCCCCACGCCGTTCCCAAGGCGTTGAGTCGCCCCGAAACGGAAGATCTGCTGCAGGCTCTGGATCAGGGGGACGCGGCGCCGGCATGGATCACTGCGCGCGATATTGCGGTCATCCTGTTGCTCTACGGTTGCGGGCTGCGGATCTCCGAAGCGCTGGAGCTTAACCAGAAAGACATGCCCCGGGACGGGAGCCTTACAGTGGTAGGCAAGGGCGGGAAGACGAGGATGGTGCCGGTCTTGCCCGCTGTCAGCGAAGCGCTCGACGTGTATCTGTCGACCTGCCCGCATCCGTTGACGCCGAATGGTCCGCTGTTTGTCGGGGTCAGGGGTGGACGGCTCGGTCCGCGGGTGGTGCAAAAGCGGGTGCAGGCCTTGCGGCTCGCCCTGGGGTTGCCGCGCGAGACCACCCCGCATGCGTTGCGCCACTCCTTCGCGACACATCTGCTGTCTGCCGGCGGGGATTTGCGGGCTATCCAGGAGTTGCTCGGCCATGAATCCTTGTCGACCACCCAGCGCTATACCGACGTCGATAGTGCGCGCCTGCTTGATGTCTACAGCAAGGCGCACCCCCGGGCGCAGAAAAGCTAGTCGCGGAAACACACCACGTCATACTCCAGCATCCGGCCATAGTGGCGGCTCCAGTAGCCGGGGATCACGAGATGTGGCCGCAGTCCCTGCGCGGCGAGCTCGGTGAGCAGGGGAAGATGGTCGGGCTGTCCCTCATAGATCGACTGGATGGAGAGTTCGAGCTGTATCCCCGAGACGCGGTCCCATGATGTGCCGATTCCGGCAAGCAGCTGGGCCTCGTAGCCCTGGGTGTCGGATTTCACGAACACGCGTGTATCCGTCGTAGTGTGAGTGTCGAGCGCTTCGGCGATTGTCGTGACCACAACCCGTTCGATACCTGTCGGGCGGGTGCTGGCAAGGCGTTCTTGCGCGGTTGCGTCGAGTGGCAGGATGGAGCTCATGTCGGATTCCGCCGAGACATGGATTTCGGTCTCGCCGGGTGCGGCACCGATGGCAGCGCGCGGGGCCACCTCCCATTTGGGGTCGTTTGCCGCTCGCTTGGCGGTTTCGGCATGGGCCGCGGCAAGCGGCTCGAACGAGACGATCCTTCCGGTGTAGCCGTTTCTTCTGAGCGACGTCGCGTACTGGCCGACATTGGCACCGACATCAAACACGCAATCGATCTCATGGTCTGCCAGCAGCGAGACGATATGGCTCCAATGCTTTGCACCTCCCGGAAAAGGCGTGAGGTCAACGCCAAAGCGACGGGCAAGCTTGCGTGTGAATCCGACCATGATCTGGCTGCCGTTTGGGGTTGAATCATTCCGGTGATACCGGGCGCGATAGCTGCCGGAAGGTAACATTGAATCGCGCCAAACCGCACTTGGCTACATTTGCATGCCGCGGTGGCCGGCGTTAGCCTGAATGGAGATTTCTGGGGTCCGTTTACACACATGTCCAAGTCCGATTCCGCGCCACGCCGTTTCGAAGTCCGGGTGTTTTGGCCTCTCGTGACGCCCTTTGTGCTCGCCGTGTTGCTCGTCGCTGTCTCTGCCGCGATCGTCATCAACCTCTCGGCGCGTGGCCAGGACCAGATTGCGGCCGAGGGTTCGAAGACACTTGTCGGTTCCCTGATCTCGGGGTTCGAGGAGGATCTCGACACGCTGGTCTATGACAATAGCTGGTGGGATCTCGCGGTTGAGAACCTGGTGGAGGGCCTCAACAAGGATTGGGCCGACAACAATATCGGAACCTACGCAGCCGAAGTTTATGGCATCTCCGAATCCTTCGTCGTCGCGCCGGACGGCTCGACGAGAATTGCATATGTTTTCGGTGTTCCTTCCAGGGAGGATGCGCGCCGGTATTTCGGCCCCGGGCTCGACCTGCTGATCGCGCGCGCCCGGGGCGCGTCCATGTTCGAACCGGTGCCCGAGGCGGGATACTTCATGCGTGACGGAAAGCTGCATCTGGTCTCCGCGAGCGCGATCACACACGAGAACCCGATCGGGGCTCAAACCGAACGGCGCGTCCGCGAAGTTCTCGTATACGCCCAGGAGATATCACCCGAACTTCTGGGCGATATTTCAGACGAGTTTCTGGTCAAGGGGCTAACTTTCACATTTGAGCCACCGGCCGAAGATCTGCGTAACCCGTCGATATCTCTGCATGCACCCGACGGTCAGCCGGTCGCGTGGCTGACCTGGGCCGCCCCTCATCCCGGGGCCGAATTGATCTCGTCTCTGCGTGTTTGGTGGGGCCTGGGTGTCCTCGTTGTTCTGCTGCTGAGCCTGCTTTTTGTCCGTCAGGTGCTGCGCACCGCGCGTGGCATCGCGGATCACGATCGCCAGATCGCCGAAAAGGACCGTCAACTCGCCCAGTCGAGCAAGCTCGCGTTGCTCGGCGAGATGGCTGCCGGGGTCGTGCACGAACTCAACCAGCCGCTGAATATCATCCGAATGGCAACGGAGCGGACCCAGAGCAAGTTCCGGGCGGCCGATGCCGGGTCAGAAGGCGAGACGATCCACGGTCAGCTCGAAATCATTGCCGGCCAGACCGAACGCATGGCCGAGACCATCCAGAGCATGCGTATCGTCAGTCGCGATGATTATGGCCGAAAGGTCGCGTTCGATCCGGCCCAGTCCGTGGCGCAGGCGATCGATTGGTTGCGGCCGGAGTTCGATCAGCGTGGTGTTGCGCTTAGCCTGTCTGCACCCGCGGCCTGTGGGCGGGTGTTTGGAGAACCTTCCCGGTTCGAGCAGGTGGTCATCAACTTGTTGATCAACGCCCGGGACGCCGTTGAAACCGGGCGCGATGATTCCGTCACATCGGATCAGGCGGGTATTGTGCGTGTCATCGTCTCTGACGACCCCGCGCGAGAGATTGTTACGATCGAAGTACACGACGACGGACCAGGTATTTCCGCCGGTGACATCGAGCGGCTCTTCGAACCGTTCTTCACCACCAAAGGTCCCGGTTCGGGCACAGGTCTGGGGCTTTCGATTTCCTATGGCATCGTCAGCGGGATGAACGGAACGCTGGTCGCGGAGAACACCGGCGATGGTGCCCTGTTTCGCGTGGAATTGCCGCGGATTATGCCTGCCGATGTTGCGGGTGCATCAGCAGCAGATAACGATCTAGAATAAGCCAATGACCGACGCGCATATCCTTGTTGTCGATGACGAACCGCTCGCTGCCGAACAGGTGGCGCGCTTTCTCGAAAGCGCGTCCGTGCGCACCAGCACAGCGGGCAGTGGGCGCAGCGCTTTGGCCCTCCATTCAAGCGACCCCGCCGACATGATCGTGACCGACTTGCGCATGCCGGACGGTGACGGGGTGGAGTTGATTCACGCCATCCGGTCCAGCGACACGGAACTGCCGATAATCGTCGTGACCGGTCAGGTCCTGCGGGAAGCGGAGGCGGAAGCCCTCGATGCGGGCGCGACGGTGCTGTTGCGCAAACCGCTCGACCTGAACGAACTCGCGGCTGCTTTCAGCGCCAACCTGAAAACCGGCTGACGTCTGTCCGGGCGCCCGGCTAGATATGAATGGTGCGCCCGCCCACGGCGAGCGCGGCTTCCTTGACGGCTTCGGCCAGGGTCGGGTGACCGTGGCAGGTGCGCGCGATGTCCTCGGCCGATGCGCCGAACTCCATGGCCACGACGATCTCGTGAATCAGCGTGCCGGCATCCGGTCCGATGATGTGGGCGCCGAGGACCTGGTCGGTCTTGGCGTCCGCGAGGATTTTCACGAATCCGTCTGTTTCGTTGGCGGCGCGTGCGCGGCCATTCGCGGAGAAGGGGAAAGTGCCGCTGCTATATTCGACCCCGGCCTCCTTGAGTTGTTCCTCGGTCTTGCCGACTGCCGCGACCTCCGGCCAGGTGTAGACGATCCCGGGGATGGCGTCGTAGTTCACATGCCCCGTCTCGCCGGCGATAATTTCGGCCGCCGCCACACCTTCATCCTCGGCCTTATGGGCCAACATCGGGCCCGGCACGCAGTCGCCGATGGCGAATATGCCGGCCACATTGGTCTGGAAATCGGCATCGATCTCTATGAATCCGCGGTCGTCCGTTTTGACGCCCGCAGCATCCAGGCCGAGGCCGTTTGTGTAGGGCCGGCGGCCGATGGCCACCAGCACCGTATCGCACTCGACCGTCTCGCCGTCACCGCCGCCTGCCGGTTCGACGGCCAGCTTGATCTTGGTCTTCAGGGTTTTCGCTCCCGTCACCTTGGTGCCGAGTTTGAACGTCATTCCCTGCTTCTTCAGGGTTCGCTGGAAGGTCTTGGCCACCTCGCCATCCATGCCGGGCGTGATACGGTCGAGGAATTCGACCACCGTGACCTTGGCACCCAGACGGGCCCAGACGGAGCCCATCTCGAGGCCGATGTAACCGCCGCCGATAACCACCAGATGTTTGGGAGCGCTCTCGAGCTCGAGTGCGCCTGTCGACGTGACGATGCGTTTCTCATCGACGTCCACGCCGGGCAGGGGCATGGACTCGGAGCCTGTCGCGATCAGGACATACTTGGTTTTCAGAGTTTGCGGTGCGCCGTCATCCGGTGTCACCACGACTTCCTGGGCACTTTTGATTTCGGCTGTGCCGAACACGGAGGTGACCTTGTTCTTCTTGAACAGGAACTCGATGCCCTGGGTGTTATCGTCCACGACCTTGGTCTTGTGCGCCATCATCGCGTCGAGGTCGAACGAGACCTTGCCAACCTTGACGCCGTGCGCCCCCAGCCCATGCTGGGCGTGGGTGTAGTGCTCGGATGATTGCAGCAGGGCTTTCGAGGGGATGCAGCCAATATTGAGGCAGGTGCCGCCCAGCGTCGCGCGTTTCTCCACGCAAGCCACATTGAGGCCGAGTTGCGCGGCGCGGATGGCGGCAACATAACCGCCCGGGCCGGCGCCGATTACAACGAGGTCGAAACTCTGTTCGTCTGCCATGGCTTTCTACACCTCGATCAGAAGACGCTCCGGGTCCTCAATTGCCTGTTTGAGCCGGACCAGGAAGGTAACCGCCTCGCGGCCATCGATGATCCGATGGTCGTAACTCAGCGCCAGATACATCATCGGTCGGATGACGATTTCGTCGTCGATCACGACCGGCCGCTTGACGATGTTGTGCATGCCGAGAATTCCCGACTGCGGCGGGTTCAGGATCGGTGTTGAAAGCATCGAGCCGAAGATGCCGCCATTTGTGATCGTGAAGGTGCCGCCTGTGAGTTCCTTCATCGTCAGCTTGCCGTCGCGGGCGCGCTGTCCGAAGTCCGAAATCTGACCTTCGATCTGGGCGAAGCTCTGCTTGTCTGCATCGCGCAGGACCGGGACGACAAGGCCTTGTTCGCCGCCGACTGCGATCCCGATGTCGTAGTAGTTGCGGTAGATAATCTCGTCGCCATGGATCTCCGCATTCACCGAGGGCAGCTCCTTCAGGGCGTTGATCGCCGCCTTCACGAAGATGCTCATGAAACCCAGCTTGACCCCGTGCTTCTTCTCGAAATCGTCACGGTAGCGGGCGCGCAGATCCATCACGCCCTGCATGTCGACCTCGTTGAAGGTGGTCAGCATCGCCGCCGTGTTCTGTGCCTGCTTGAGGCGCGTGGCGACGGTCTGGCGCAACTTGGTCATGCGCACGCGTTCTTCGCCGCGCGGGTCTTCTGCGCGTTCCGGCAGATCGCTCGCGGCGACAAAGGCCGCGGCGGCGGGTGCCGTTGCCGGCGCGGCGCTGGCGCCGGACCCGCGGCTGTCGAGGTAGCGCATCACGTCACCCTTTGTGATGCGTCCGTCGCGACCTGTGACAGGGATGGCCGATGGGTCGAGCCCGTTCTCGTCGACCAGCTTCTGTACCGCCGGCGAGAGCGGGTGGTCCGTATTCGCGCTCGCGGCCGGAGCCTCGGCCGGGGCCGGTTCTTCGGCCGCCGCCGGTGTTTCAGCTGCGGGAGGAACAGCTGCCGGGGCGTCGCCGGTCGTGATGCGGCCGACGATGGCGCCGACTTCAACGTCGACGCCTTCATTGGCGATGATTTCGATAAGGGTACCGGCCCCGGGCGCCGGCAGTTCCGCGGTTACCTTGTCGGTTTCGATCTCGACCAGCGGCTCGTCGGCCGCAAAGCTTTCGCCGACCTGTTTGAGCCAGCGTCCGACCGTGCCTTCGGTAACGGATTCGCCCAGTTCGGGCACGGTTACATCCATGGTCTCACCGCCGGCAGCCGCAGCGGTGGGCGTCTCTGCAGGTTTTTCTTCGGCCGGTGCGCTTTCCGCAGCAGGGTCTGCTGCCGGAGCAGGTGCGGCGGTTGCGTTCTCGTCGATAGAGCCGATGACCGTGCCGACCTCGACGTCCACGCCTTCGTCGGCGCCGATCGCGGTGAGGACACCGGTGCTCGGTGCGGGCACCTCCACCGTGACCTTGTCGGTCTCGATCTCGACCAGGGGCTCGTCGGCGGTCACGGCCTCGCCCACGGCCTTGAACCAGCGCGCCACAGTGCCTTCGGTCACGGACTCGCCCATGTCGGGCACTTTGATCTCGATGGTCATTTTGTAATCCCCGTTGTCATCGACCGGCTCAGACCGTGAGCGCTTCGTCGACCAATTTTTCCTGTTCGCGTCTGTGGCGCGCGGCGTTACCCGTGGCGGGTGAGGCCGATTCGACGCGGCCGACATATTTCGGACGGGTCTGGTAGGCATCGATCTCCACGAGGACGTCCTCGAGGCGCCGATCGACGAATGTCCAGCCGCCCATGTTTTCGGGCTCTTCCTGGCACCAGACGATCTCGGCATGCTTGAAGCGCGACAGCTCCTCGATCAGCGCCTTGCGCGGGAAGGGGTAGAGCTGCTCAAGCCGCAGGAAGAAGACATCCTTGATCCCGCGTTTTGCGCGCTCTTCATACAAATCGTAATAGACCTTGCCCGAGCACAGCACGACGCGCTTCACATCCTTGTCGTCGCACAGCTTTTCATTGTCATAGAGGACCCGGTGGAAACTGGTTCCGGGACCAAAGTCTTCCAGATTCGACACGCACAGTTTGTGCCGGAGCAGGGACTTCGGCGTCATCACGATCAGCGGCTTGCGGAAGTTGCGGCGAATCTGCCGGCGCAGCGCGTGATAGTAATTCGCCGGTGTGGTGATGTTGCAGACTTGCATGTTGTCGTCGCCGCACAGCTGCAGGTAACGCTCAAGGCGGGCCGAGGAATGCTCCGGTCCCTGGCCTTCGAACCCATGGGGCAGGAGCATGACCAGGCCTGACATGCGCAGCCATTTGGATTCGCCCGATGCGATGAACTGGTCGATGATGACCTGCGCGCCATTGGCGAAGTCGCCGAATTGCGCCTCCCAGAGCACAAGCGCGTGGGGCTCGGCCTGGCTGTAGCCATATTCGAAACCGAGGACGCCGAACTCCGACAGGGGGCTGTCGATGACCTCGATTGGCGCCTGGCCGTAGCGGATGTTCGCCAGCGGCAGATATTTTTCTTCATGGGTCTGGTCCACCAACACGGCATGGCGCTGCGAGAAGGTGCCGCGGCCCACATCTTCGCCGGACAGACGCACGGGCGTGGATTCACACAGCAAAGTGCCGAACGCGAGTGCTTCACCCGTTGCCCAGTCGATGCCTTCGCCGGTCTCGATCATCTTGCGCTTGTTCTTGAGCTGGCGAAGGATCTTCGAATTCATCTCGAGCCCCTGCGGGGGTTCGGAAATGGCATGCCCGACCTCGTTCAGGAGGTCGTTGTCCACGGCTGTCTCGCCGCGGCGCTCATCGCCTTCCGCCATGCCGAGGTCGGCCCAGCGGCCTTCAAGCCAGTCGGCCTTGTTCGGTTTGTAGCTCTGGGCGGCCTCGAACTCCTGTTCCAGATGGGCCTGGAACTCCTCGACCATGCGGTCGCCGCCACCCGCCTCGATCACGCCCTCGGCTTCGAGTTGCTCCGCGTAGAGCGCGCGCGTCGTCGGCTGCTCGGAGATTGATTTGTACATCCGCGGCTGGGTAAAGGCCGGCTCGTCGGATTCGTTGTGCCCGGCGCGGCGATAGCCCCACAGGTCCATGACCACGTCGGCCTTGAAGCGGTATCGATACTCGGTCGCGATCCGCGCCACATGGACGGCTGATTCGGGGTCGTCTCCGTTTACATGGAAGATCGGCGACTGGATCATCTTGGCGACATCCGACGAATAGGGCGACGAGCGCGCCGCCGTCGGATTGGTCGTGAAGCCGATCTGGTTGTTGACGATCAGATGGAACGTGCCGCCGGTGCGGTAGCCGCGCAGCTGGGAAAGGTCGAGCGTCTCGGCCACGAGGCCCTGACCGGCAAACGCGGCATCGCCGTGCATCAGCAGGCCCATGACCTTGTCGCGCTCGGTATCGCTGCGCAGCTGCTGCTTGGCGCGGACCTTACCCAGAACGACGGTGTTCACCGCTTCGAGGTGACTCGGGTTCGGCGTTAGCGACAAATGCACATTGTTGCCGTCGAAGGAGCGGTCGGATGAGGTGCCGAGATGGTACTTCACATCGCCGGATCCCATGACATCGTCGGGGTTGGGCGAGTTGCCCTCGAATTCCGAGAACATCGCGCGGAACGGCTTGTCCATGAAGTTGGCCAGCACGTTCAGGCGGCCGCGGTGGGGCATGCCGATCACCAGTTCACGCAAGCCCAGTTGGCCGCCGCGTTTGACCAGCTGCTCGAGGGCCGGAATCAGGGTCTCGCCCCCTTCCAGCCCGAACCGTTTGGCGCCGGTGTATTTCTTGTCGAGGAACTGCTCGAAGATTTCCGCGCGTGTCAGGGCACCGAGGATTGCCTGTTTGCCCTGCTCGGTGAATTCGGTGTGGTTGCGGACACCCTCGATGCGCTCCTGGATCCAGGCCTTCTCTTCCGGGCCCTGGATGTGCATGAACTCGATGCCGATATTGCCGCAATAGGTCTCGCGCACCACGTCGATAATCTGGCGCATCGTCGCGGTTTCGAGGCCGAGCACATAGTTGATGAAGATGGGCCGATCCAGGTCTGAATCCGCAAAACCGTATGTGCGCGGGTCAAGTTCCGGGTGGGCATCGGGTTTCACCAGGCCGAGCGGGTCGAGCCGCGCCTCGAGATGCCCGCGCACACGGTAGGCGCGGATAAGCATCAGGGCGCGAATGGAATCGAGAGTCGCGCGGCGAACCTGGTCGGGTGAGGCCTGGGAATCGCCGCCCGCACCGTAGGAAAGAGGGGCGCCTTTCAAAGGAGCGCCGTTGGCACCCGGGGAGGCTGGGGACGCGTGTCCGTTGCCCGGCTGCGCACCGTTGGCTCCGTTTCCACGATACTCACCGATGATGCGCGCGTCGCGTGGCGCCCAGCTGGCACCCCGCAGATCTTCCAGCAGGGCGCGGGCATCATCGTGCAACGTGGCGAAGAACTCGCCCCATTCAGGATCGACGCTATCCGGCTGCTCGAGGTAGTTCGCGTAAAGTTGCGCAACGAAGGTTGCGTTGGCGCCATTCAGGAACGAGGAGTGGCCAATATAACTATTCATGTTCTAGCCGCGGTATGAGGCTGCGGTCCCTTGTTACAAAGCGTCGGTGTCCCCCTCACCAACAGATAGGTGACCTACCTAGCCCTTCAATGCCTTCATCATCGTGGTGCCGAGCGCCGACGGCGACTCCGCAACCAGAATGCCCGCAGATTTCATGGCGTCCATTTTTGCATCCGCGGTGCCTTTGCCGCCCGAAATGATGGCGCCGGCATGGCCCATGCGCTTTCCGGGAGGTGCCGTGACGCCGGCGATGAACCCGGCGACCGGTTTTTTGATCTTTGACGATTTCAGGAAATCGGCGGCGTCTTCTTCGGCCGAACCGCCGATTTCGCCGATCATGATAATGCCCTCGGTCTCATCGTCTTCCAGGAACATATCCAGGCAATCGATGAAATTGGTGCCGTTCACGGGATCGCCACCGATGCCGATGCAGGTGCTCTGGCCAAGTCCGACCGCGGTCGTTTGCGCAACGGCCTCATAGGTCAGGGTGCCCGACCGCGAGACGATGCCGATGTTGCCGCGGCGATGAATATGCCCCGGCATGATGCCGATCTTGCACTCGTCAGGCGTGATGACGCCCGGGCAGTTCGGGCCGATGAGGCGGGTACTGGAGCCGCTGAGGGCCCGCTTGACCCGGACCATGTCGAGGACCGGGATGCCTTCGGTGATACACACCACGAGATCAACACCGGCGTCGATTGCCTCGAGGATGGCATCGCCCGCAAATGGCGGCGGTACATAGATGACGGAGGCATTCGCTCCGGTCGTGCTGACCGCTTCGTCCACCGTGTTGAACACGGGAAGGTCGAGATGCGAGGTGCCGCCCTTGCCCGGCGTCACGCCGCCGACCATCTGGGTGCCGTAGGCGATAGCCTGCTCGGAATGAAAGGTGCCCTGGGCTCCGGTGAAGCCCTGACAGATGACTTTGGTTTCTTTGCCGACGAGTACGGACATGGCGTTAGGCCGCCTCCTTCACCGCGTTGACGATTTTTTCGGCGGCATCCCCGAGATCGTCTGCCGAGACGATCGGGAGCCCCGACTCTGCAAGGATTTTCTTGCCGAGATCGACGTTTGTGCCTTCAAGGCGGACAACCAGCGGTACATGCAGCGAAACTTCGCGAGCCGCGGCAACGATTCCTTCGGCGATCACGTCACAACGCATGATGCCGCCGAAGATGTTGACCAGAATGCCTTCGACATTCGGATCGGACAGGATGATTTTGAAGGCCGACGTGACCCGTTCCTTGGTCGCACCGCCGCCGACGTCCAGGAAGTTGGCGGGTTCGCTACCATGCAGTTTGACGATGTCCATCGTGGCCATGGCCAGGCCGGCGCCGTTCACCATGCAGCCGATCACGCCGTCGAGCTTGATGTAATTGAGCTCGTGCTTCGAGGCTTCGAGCTCCATCGGGTCTTCTTCGTCCTCGTCGCGCAGCGCCTCGACATCGGCCTGACGGTAGAGCGCGTTGTCGTCGAAGTTCATCTTCGCATCGAGCGCGATGACATCGCCCGACCCGGTCACCACGAGCGGGTTGATTTCGACCATCGAAGCGTCGAGCTCGAGGAACGCGTCATACATCGCCGTCAAGAATTTGGCGGCGCTCTTGATCTGGCTGCCTTCGAGGCCGAGCCCGAAGGCAATCTCGCGGGTGTGGAACGGCATGATGCCGGTGACGGGGTCGATCACCACCTGGGCAATCTTGTCAGGTGTTTCCTCGGCGACGGTCTCGATGTCCATGCCGCCTTCGGTCGAGGCGACGATGACGATTCGTGAGGTCTCGCGATCCACCAGCAGGCTCAGGTAGAGCTCGCGTGCAATATCACAGCCTTCCTCGACATAGATCCGTTTCACTTCCTTGCCGTCCGGGCCGGTCTGCTTGGTGACCAGCGTCTGGCCCAGCATGGCTGCGGCATGGGCGCGGACTTCGTCGTCGCTCTTGGCGAGGCGGACGCCGCCGCCGCCATCCGGGTCTTCGGCGAAATGTCCTGCACCGCGTCCGCCGGCGTGAATTTGGGATTTTACAACCCAGATTGAGCCGCCCAGATCCTGGGCCGCCTTGCTGGCTTCTTCCGGCGTATAGGCAACCGCGCCGCGGGGCACGGCGACACCGAATTTCGCCAGCAGGCCTTTGGCCTGATACTCGTGAATGTTCATTGGCGGTCTGTTCCGAGAGGAAAATGTGGAAAGTGGCGGTGACGATGAACGTCCGGGATTACCGTATGGTTAATTTCTCGCTCACCGTCGCGATATAGCCCGGTTGATGGGGCCGAACATGGTTAACGAAGTCCGACTGTAGCACTCATGTTGCAGTGCGCAACCGGGTCTAAAGTCGGACTGTCGCGGGTTCTGTGTTTACTTGCCGGCCTTTTTGCCGGACTCGCGTTGCAGTTTCTTCGTGACCTTTGCCAATGTCTCGACAGCTTTCACCGACTTGCGGAAATCCGAGCGCTCCTTGGCATCCAGCTTCACTTCGACGATCCGCTCGACGCCCTTCGCGCCGATCACGACCGGCACGCCGACATACATGTTCTTTACGCCATACTCGCCGCGCAGATAGGCTGCGCAGGGCAGCACCCGCTTCTTGTCCTTGAGATAGGATTCCGCCATTGCGATGGCGGACGATGCCGGAGCGTAGAAGGCCGAGCCGTTGCCGAGCAATTCGACGATCTCGCCGCCGCCCGAGCGGGTGCGCTGGACGATCGCGTCGAGCCGCTTCTGGGTGGTCCATTTCATCTTGACCAGATCCGGCAGCGGAATGCCGGCGACCGTCGAATAACGCACCGACGGCACCATCGTGTCGCCATGTCCGCCAAGCACGAACGCCGTGACATCCTCGACCGAGACGTCGAATTCTTCGGCCAGGAAATAACGGAAGCGGGCGCTGTCGAGGACGCCGGCCATGCCGACACACATGTTCGGCTGCAGGCCTGCGGCTTCACGCAGGATGCCGACCATCACGTCGAGCGGATTGGTGATGCAGATGACGAAGGCGTTGGGGCAGTTTTTCTTGATGCCCGCGCCGACCGATTCCATCACGCCGGTATTGATGCCGATCAGGTCATCGCGGCTCATGCCCGGCTTGCGCGCCACACCGGCGGTCACGATGACCACATCGGCGCCGCGGATCGCGGAATAGCTGCTGGCACCGACCATGTTGGAGTCGAAACCTTCGACCGGCGAGGATTCCGCCAGATCGAGCGCTTTGCCCGCGGGCATGCCCTTGACGATATCGAACAGGACGACGTCGCCCAGTTCCTTGAGGCCGACCAGATGGGCGAGCGTGCCGCCGATGTTGCCTGCGCCGATCAGCGCGATCTTGTTGCGTGCCATGTTCGTGTCTTCTCCGACGTCGATGATGTTGTCGTGCGCGCGGTGTGTAACGCGAATTCAGGGGTGGTTCAAGGCATGGCCGGGGCAAGGCATTTGTGCCGCCGGATCGGTGCCGCCGCGGGGCGAATCTATGGTGCGTGCGGGCTGTTCAGATAGTCTTCGGCCTGCATTTCCATGAGCCGCGATACCGTGCGCTGAAATTCAAATGCCGTATCGCCTTTCATGTAAAGCGCGTCGGGCTCACCGTCGGCGCTGGCGAACAGGTTCACATGATGCTCGTAAAGCGAATCGATCAGCACAACGAAACGCTTCGCGGCGTCGCGCTCGCGCTCGTCGAGAACGGGGATGTTGTCGACCATGACGGTATGGAACTGGGTTGCGATGGTCAGGAAATCCGACGCGCCTCGCGGCTTGTTACACAATTCGTCGAAGGTAAACCGGGCGATGCCGCGAGCGGCCTGATGAGCGTGGATGCTCCTGCCCTGAATTTCGACCTCGAACGGGACCGGGTCGGCGTTGTCGGTCAGGGTGGCGAAGGTCGCGTCGAGCTTGGCGGTCACGGCGCGGCCGATCGGTGTGTGCCAGACGGGCTCCCCCTTCAGCCGGTCGAGCCGGAAATCCGTACCGGCACCGATATCGAGCACGTCGAGTTTCTCGACGATCAGATCGATGAAGGGCAGGAACCGGTCGCGCTGCAGGCCGTCCTTGTAGAGATCGCGCGGGGCGACATTGGATGTGGCGATCACCACCACGCCGTGATCGAAGAAGGCCTGGAACAAACGGCCCAGGATCATGGCGTCGGCGATATTGACGACATGGAACTCGTCGAAACATAGCAGCCAGCTCTCGTCGGCGACGTCTGCGGCGACCTGCATCAGCGGGTCGGCGCGTTTCTCGTGCTTGCGCAGTTCGTTCAGGCGCTGCTGGATTTCCAGCATGAAGGCGTGGAAATGCACCCGGCGTTTGCGCTCGACCGGCGCTGTGTCGAAGAACAGATCCATCAACATGGATTTGCCGCGCCCGACCGGGCCGTAGAGATAAAGCCCCATCGGTGGTTCTTCGTTGCGTCGACCCAGTCCGAACCGGTCTTTCCAACCCGACAGAAAGCCGTCGCCCGCCGGCTGATAGCCCTTCAGCGCGTGATGCAGGATCTGGAGTTTTTCGACGGCCAGTTTCTGCGTCGGGTCGCGCATCAACTCGTTCGCTTCTCGCATGTTGCGATAGCGTTCGAGCGGGGTCAGCAATTCCGAATCGGGCGTGTCGTCGGGCATGGCGGCGGTTACGTAGGCCAGCTTGGCGCCGGGCGCAACCGGCGGCAGCGTTATTGTGCGGCTTCGTGTGCGGCCGGGTCGGCGAACATCGCTTCCATCTCGCGGCGCACCTGCACGGCCTGGATGTTCGCGTCGATCTCGACATCGGCCCATCCGACGGGCTGATCCCTGGGCACGGCGCGCTTGAGCGTCACGCCATGGGCCAGCCCGATGGGAAGCCCGCCGGCGGCGAGACTGGCCGCGGCCGGCATCAGTTTCCCGTAGACGGTGAATCCGCCTTCGCCGTCCAGCTCGTCGCCTGGTTTCAGGTCACGTTTGGCGGTTGCCACGGCGTCGCCACGGAAGCCGGTCGGGGATCCGGTGGGCTCATTGCGCAGCGCGGCGCTGGCGACGGAGATGCCGAGTTCCAGCCCGATCAGGTGGTAGGGCTTCCACTGGGCGGCATAGTTGCCCGAGACATCCGTGACCAGCCCATATTCATCGAAGCAGGCGCGGACATATTCGCTCGGCGCCTCGAACACCACATACACCCCCCAGCGCAGATCGCCGGTCACATGGCGGCCGTCGCGTTCCTCCGAGCTGATGACCTCGACCTGTCCCTTGTGATGCAACTGGCCACCCTCGGCGGCAGGCCGCATCACATGCGGCAGGTCGTGGACGCCGCAGGCCGGGAAGGCGAGCCCGTCGGGCGCGGGCGTGAGCCCGGTGGCGTTGGCGACGGCGGCCATCTCGATGGCTGACTTGGTGCCGTCGAGGAAGGAGTTGAACATTTGCGGGTTCATGCCGCCGGCCGCGGCCTGTTCCGGGGTCAGCCCGTAATGCTCCCAGACGTCATCCGGTGTCACATAGTGGTAGCCATCGAGATACTTGGTGCCCTTGCCGGCGGCGATCACCTCGAGGCCGCAGGCCCGGGCCCAGTCGACCTGCTCGTGAATCAAGGCCGGCTGATCGCCATAGGCGAGCGAATAGACGACCCCCGCCTGGCGAGCCCGTTCAGCCAGTAACGGCCCGGCGAGGACATCGGCTTCCACGTTGACCATCACGATGTGCTTGCCGTACTCGCAGGCCGCCAGCGCGTGGGCTATACCGGCGGCGGGGCTGCCGGTCGCATCGATCACCACGTCGATCCCGTCGGCGGCGACCAGCGCCATCGAATCGTCGGTCAGATGGGTGTTGCCTCCGGACAGGGCGGCCTCGAATGTCGCGGCGGACGGATCGAGCCCCCCGACCCGCGCGCAGGCCGCGCGGGCGCGCTCCGGGTCCAGGTCGGCGATCGCCACGACGTGGATGCCTGGCGTCCGCGCCGCCTGGGATAGATACATGGTGCCGAATTTGCCCGAGCCGATCAGGCCAACCCGGACAGGCCGCCCGTCTTCGGCGCGCCGGCCGAGCATCGCGTGGAGGTTCATTGCAACGTCCTTTGCATTTCCCGCTATTCTATCAACGCAACCTACAACGAATTGCATTCAAAATCTGGAGGGGAAGCATGACCGACTACAACGAGGACGCGCGGGTGCCGCACGTGTCACGGGAAGATTTCCCCGCCGAGCGGGTTGGCGTCTATGACCACATCATGGAGACCCGGAAGCTCGAGTTCATGGCCGAACTGTTTGCGCGGATGGCCAGCAGCCCCGGCGCGCTCGAGGCCGTGGCATCGGTCGGCGAGCATGTGCGCTTCCATAGCGTCTTCGACGAGGTGTTGCGCGAGATGATCATCTGCACGGTCTCGAAGGAGGTCGGCAACTGGTACGAATGGACCCATCACATTCACCGGATGCCGGATGATATGCGCGCGATCTGCGGGATGCCGGCGGCCGAGGATCTGCCGTCTCCTGTCGGCCCGGTGCTGCGGTTCTCACGCATCGTCGCCAACAACGGGAAAGCCGACGACGCATTGATTGAAGAAATTCGCGACGCCCTGGGCGACCGGGGTCTCGTCGATCTGACGGTGATGGTCGGCTACTACCAGCTCGTCGGCACCTTCTGCACGACGCTGCACGTGCCGATCGAGGACACGATCGAACGCACCCCGATGCCGGACTAGGCTACTCCGCTGCCGTCGCACGCTCCCGGGCGAGTTCCAGCAGGCAATCGTCGTCGAGTGGCTCGATCGGCGTGAAGTCGCGGTGGGCGATCCATTCCTCGCGCTTGAACTGGCGGATGTGGTTGTCGACATGGCACAGGCTCAGATAGACGATCACCCGGCCCCAGGGGCTGATGTTCGGCGCCGAGGCATGTACGAGGTTCGAATGGAACAGCAGGACCGAGCCCGGTTTGCCCTTGGGCGCGATCATGCCGCCTTCTTCGGCCAGCTTCGCGACGTTTTCCTTGTCGAGGGTCCACAGCGGGTATGACGTGGTGGCGAGGTCATGCCCGGCTTCGATCACGCCACCCTTGTGGCTGCGCGGGATCAGGTAGAGAGGGCCGTTGAATTCGGTCACCTCGTCGATGAACAGCGCGATGTTCATGGCCCGGGCCTCGGGCATCTTGTCGTCGCGCGCCCAGGTCCCGTAATCCTGATGCCATTGCCAGACATCGCCGTCGAAGGCGGCCTTCCCGTTGATCTTGTACTGGTGCATGTAGACATCGCCGTCGAGCAGCTGCTGCACCGGGCCGATCAGACGCGGGTGGCGGCCCAGGCGGCGGAACGCCTCGTTGTAGTAATGGGCGGCAAATGCGGTGCGCACGGCCTCGCCATTGGATTCGCGCCAGACTTCATCGCGATCCATCGCGAAGATTTCCGGCAACTCGCCTGACAGGACGTCCATTTCCGCCTGGCTGAACACGTCGGGCAAAAACACCCAGCCTTCGGAGTCGAATTGTTCGAGCTGTTCCTGGGTCAGTTCCATGGCGCGGCTCCCGGCCAATGTATTTGTCGTTCAGGCGATTATAGCTCGCATGGTGCTGACAGACGAGTAGGCGCGGGCGGTTGTTCCCGCAAGGGGGTATCCCGGCTGGTGACGCAAGGTGTTTGTCGCTAGATTCAAGCGGCTTGTTAACCGCCGGACCGACCGATGCTTTCATACCTGAACCTCGCCCTAGAACTTACCGCGAGCCCGATCGCACTGGCCGGTTATATCGGTCTTGGCGTCTACGCCACAACGCCATGGCGAGCCTTCAAGTATGCGGTCCTCTGGGGGCTTGCGGTACAGATATTTGCCTTGGCGCTGGGCCGGGTCTCGTTTCTGGATCTGCAGGGGTTGATCGCCCAGACCTGTCTGAGGCTCGT
Organism: Alphaproteobacteria bacterium; assembly: GCA_965261975.1. GTDB lineage: Bacteria > Pseudomonadota > Alphaproteobacteria > UBA6615 > UBA6615 > UBA8079. The sequence continues at coordinate 36,756 of CBDHEC010000017.1, read as the reverse complement.
CGGCGCGCTGATCGTCACCATGGGTGTTTTCTATTTGTATCGGTTGATGCGACGGCGATCCGGCGGCAGCGGGCCGCATGACAGCGGGCCACCGAAGCAGGATCGCAAACCGCCACATTTGCGGCGGGTCAAATAGCGGCTATCGGTCTGCGCGTGCCTGCATCAGGGCGGCCAGGTTTCGGTCTGTCTCGCGGGTACTTTTCGCCAACTCGCTTGCAACATTGGCGCGGTCGGCCTCGGGCCGGTTCTGGCTCAGCTTGAACTTGCCTTCGAGCCGGTCGATGGGTATTTCGAACGCGCTCACGCCGCGGAGCATTCCCTCGATGTAGCGCTCGGGCTGTTCATCCATTGTCCATGCGCCCGGGGCATTGCCCTCGAAAGCCGCGATGAGCGCTTCCTGATGAGCACGCACGGTGTCGATGTCGGTCACTTCCTGCGCTGTCCCATAGGCGTGTACGACGGCATAGTTCCAGGTGGGGACAGCATTGCCGGGATTGTACCAGCGCGGCGAAACATAGGCGTGTGGCCCCTCGAAGATGGCCAGCAAGCTCGTGGTGCCATCGAAGAGTGAACCATGCGGATTGTTCCTCGCCACATGGCCGATCAGGGTGCCGTTAGGCCCGGTTGCGCGATCGAGCATGAAGGGTATGTGGGTCGCGAACGGCTCGCCATCATATTGGCCAATCAAAATTCCGAACGGATTGGTTGCAATCAGCTCATGCAGGACAGCGTTGTCGGTTTCGCGAAACAGGTCCGGTATGAACATGCGGCGGCTTCCCGTTTGTCTATGAAGCTGGCGTCAAGGTGAAGCTGCATGCACCGCGCGCAATGCTTTGGAAAGTGATTGGTTCGCCCTTTGCCGGCAGTTCAGCCTCGAACAGGTCGGACGGGGTATCCGGGACGTCGATTTGCGGTGTATTGCCGGCATTGTCCGTGACCCGGGCGAAGCGTTGCTCGTTCGAGAACAGATAGACGCTTCCGTCACCCACGGCCCCGAAGAGGGTCAGCCGGTCTTCGCTGACGCCCTCGATGACGAAATCCTGCTGGGAAATCTGGATCATGCCGTCCGGCACGGAGCAGGTGCCTGTCGCCTGCAGTTCATAGCTGCCCGCCAGGTCGCGCGGCAGGCTTTCGCTGCGCATTCTTTTGCCGGCGCTGACCACACTCAATGAGTGCACGGCGGCGGCCAGCAGGATTGGCAGATCGATCGTCTCACCGTCCGGCAAACGAATGTTCATCTGCGCGGTCTGCAGCACCTGGCCGAAAGCCGGGTCGGTCCGGGCCAGCGCTTGCAGAAAGCCAGCCTGCACCGCTACGGAAAAGGTGCCTTCGATGCTCGTCGCCACGGTGCGCGCGAGGTTGTCCCGGCTGCTGTCGGCCACGCCTTTGTCGATTCCGGCCCGCACGGACTGCATGGCCGCGGCGGTTTCCGCGCTTTGCACGGTCATTGTGTTGAGGGCCGCGTTGAGACCCTCGATCCGGGCCGGGTCCGCGGTGCCGGCGTAATACAGGAATGCGGCGCCGGGCTTGAACATGTTGGCGGGGCCGGCGGGAACACGTTCGGCCTCGCCCTGTCCATGGGCCGGGGCAGCGGCTGAAAACACGACCGCCGCGGACAGGGCCGCGGCGGTGATGATTCGATTAACGCAAGCCCGGGCTGGGCGCGCGCGCCTGTCGAGGGTCTTGGTATCGCGCCGGATCGTCAAACCCGGCGTTCCACCATCATCTTCTTGATCTCTGCGATTGCCTTGGCCGGGTTCAGGCTCTTCGGGCAGGTGCGCGTGCAGTTCATGATCGTGTGGCAACGATACAGGCGGAACGGGTCTTCCAGCTGGTCGAGACGGTCGCCAGTTGCCTCGTCGCGGCTGTCGGCGAGCCAGCGATAGGCCTGCAACAGGATGGCCGGGCCGAGGTAGCGATCCTCGTTCCACCAGTAGCTCGGGCAGGATGTCGAGCAGCACGCGCACAGGACGCATTCCCACATGCCGTCGATCTTGGCCCGGTCTTCGGGGCTTTGCAGGCGCTCGCGCTCAGGGGGCTGACTGTCCGTCTTGAGCCAGGGCTCGATCTGCCGGTACTGGGCGAAGAAATGGGTCTGGTCTGGCACCAGGTCCTTGATGACCGACTGATGGGGCAGGGGATAGACCCGCACGTCCTTCTTCGCGTCGGCGATGTACTTGGTGCAGGCCAGCGTATTGGTGCCGTCGATGTTCATCGCACAGGAACCGCACACACCCTCGCGGCATGACCGCCGGAAGGTGAGCGTCGGGTCGACCTCGTTCTTGATCTTGATCAGCGCGTCCAAGACCATCGGCCCGCAATCATCGAGATCGATATGGTAGGTGTCGACCCGCGGATTCTCACCGCTGTCCGGGGACCAGCGGTAGATCTTGAAGGCCTTGGTGTTGGTCGCACCCGAGGGCTTGGGCCATTCCTTGCCTTCGGTCACTTTGGAATTCTTCGGCAGCGTAAACTCAGCCATGTCTTAAATTCTCCTCGTCGCCGGGGGCGGCCTAGTAGGACCGCACCTTCGGCGGGAAGCTCTGGACTTCGTTGGTCATTGTCTGGAGGTGCACCGGGCGATATTTGAGGTCGACTTTGCCCTTCTCGTCGACCCAGGCAAGCGTGTGCTTCATCCAGTCATCGTCGTTTCGATCGGGGAAGTCTTCACGAGCATGTGCGCCGCGGCTTTCTTCGCGCTCCTTCGCGCCATTCATCGTGATCACCGCCTGCATCATCAGATTCTCGAGCTCGAGAGTCTCGACCAGGTCGGAATTCCAGATCAGCGAGTCATCGGACACGCTCAGGTCGTCACGCGCGCCCCAGAGTTCGTCCAGTTTGCTTGCGCCTTCCTGCAAGACCTCGCCGGTGCGGAACACGGCGCAGTTGTTCTGCATCGTGCGTTGCATCTCGAGGCGCAGCTTCGCGGTCGGCGTGCTGCCCGAGGCGTGGCGCAGCTTGTCGAAGCGCGCGAGCGCCTCGTCGCCGGCGCCCTCGGGAAGCGGTTCATGTGGCGTGCCTGGCGTGACCAGTTCGGCCGCGCGCAATGCCGCCGCCCGGCCGAAGACGACCAGGTCGAGCAGCGAGTTCGAGCCCAGTCGGTTGGCGCCATGCACCGACACGCTGGCCGCCTCGCCGATGGCCATCAGGCCCGGCGTGACCGCCTCGGGATCATCCTCCGTCCAGGTCCGGACCTGACCCTGATAGGTCGTCGGGATGCCGCCCATATTGTAATGGCAGGTCGGCAGGACCGGGATCGGCTCCTTGGTGACGTCGACGCCCGCGAAGATACGCGCTGTCTCGGAAATGCCGGGCAGGCGCTGGGCCAGCACGTCGGGGTCGAGATGTTCGAGGTGGAGATGGATATGGTCCTTCTCGTCACCGACACCGCGGCCCTCGCGCATTTCGATGGTCATCGAACGGCTGACGACATCGCGGCTGGCCAGGTCCTTGGCGGACGGCGCATAGCGTTCCATGAAACGCTCGCCCTCGGAGTTGGTGAGGTAGCCGCCTTCGCCACGCGATCCTTCGGTGATCAGCGCGCCGGCACCGTAAATGCCGGTCGGGTGGAACTGTACGAACTCCATGTCCTCGAGCGGCAGTCCGGCGCGTGCAACCATCGCGTTGCCGTCGCCCGTGCAGGTGTGCGCGGAGGTGGCCGAGAAGTAGGCCCGGCCGTAGCCGCCCGTCGCCATGCATACGAGGTGTCCACGGAAGCGGTGCATCGTGCCGTCGGCCAGGTTCCAGGCCATAACGCCGCGGCATTTGCCGTCTTCCATGATCAGGTCGAGGGCGAAATACTCGATGAAGAATTCCGCGTTGTAGCGCAGCGACTGCTGATACAGCGTGTGCAGGATTGCGTGGCCGGTTCGGTCGGCCGCCGCGCAGGTGCGCTGGGCCGTGCCTTCACCATAGTTGGTGGTCATGCCGCCGAAGGGGCGCTGGTAGATTTTGCCCGCTTCGGTGCGGCTGAACGGTACGCCCTGATGCTCGAGTTCGATGATCGCCGGTATCGCTTCGCGCACCATGTATTCGATGGCGTCCTGATCGCCCAGCCAGTCCGACCCCTTCACGGTGTCGTACATGTGCCAGCGCCAGTCATCCTCGCCCATATTGCCGAGTGCCGCCGAAATGCCGCCCTGAGCCGCCACCGTGTGGGAGCGTGTGGGAAATACTTTCGAGATGCATGCCGTTTTCAGGCCCTGGTTCGCCATGCCGAATGTGGCACGCAACCCGGCACCGCCCGCGCCTACGACAATAACGTCGTAGTCATGGTCGATGATCTCGTAATCGCCGTTGGTCGCCATCGTTAACTCCTTAATTCAATGCGATTGCGATCACGGCGTAGACAGAGGCGACGCCAAGGAAAATGGCCGCGCCTTTGACCGCGATGATCAGGCCCACTTCGAGCCAGCGTGTGTGGATGTAGTCCTCGATCACCACCGTCAGGCCGAGTTGCCCATGATGGAATGTGGCGACGATCAGGAGGATAAGCAGAACCGAGTTGACCGGGCTGCTGATGAAGTCGACGGCCGCTGCATGGTCGGCGCCGGTGACAATAATCATGGACACGACGAACCAGATCACGAGCGGGATCAACGCCAGCGCCGTGAGTCGCTGTGCCCACCAATGGTTGGTGCCGCTCTTGGCGGATCCGAGGCCGCGTGCGCGGCTCAGGGGGGAGCGCATGTTCATCTCTAGAGCCCTCCGAGGCTGGCGTAACCAGCGACCCAGCTGATGACGGTGAGAACGCTCGCGGCGACGACCACCAGCCAGGCCGAAGCGAATGCGGTACTCAGTTCGAATCCCTTGCCGGCGTCCCAGACCAGATGCCGGATGCCGTTGCAGAGGTGATAGTAGAGCGCGAAGCTCCAGGCGAGCAGCAGTATTCGCCCGATGACCGAACCAATGAATTTCTGCACCGCGTCAAATTCCGTGGGCCCTGCGGCGGCGGCGATCAGCCACCAGACCAAAAGCAGTGTGCCGACGGCGAGGCCGATACCCGTGATGCGATGAAGGATCGACAGCACCGATGTGAACTGCGGGCGATAGACCTGAAGGTGCGGCGATAGCGGTCTGTTGTCGGTCGCCATGATGCCCCCTGACTTTGCTGCAAAGCCGGAACCAGGGAAATGGTTCCGGTGGTTTTCCGTGTGCCGCGCGCCGTCAAACAGTCGTTCGTGACGGTCACGTGCGTATGTATTTCTAGAAAGCAGATTTAGACCCCCGCCCCCCGTTTCGTCAATGACACTGCCGCGCGCAACAGCTTGGATCGACGGGCACAGCGTCGGTGTCGTGGGTAGCGTGTGGAAAACCTGTGGAGGAGTTGTGATCTACCGGGCGAGTTTTGCACAAGAAACTGGATGCCGGGGCCGATTGGACATTGCCGCCTTTGCGGCAGCGGTCGAACATGTCCGTGCACGCATTGGCGTGTCGACGGGTTTCTGTCGGGTCGGATTAGCCGCTCTGCGGTTGGCTCGGACAGGTTCGGAACGGTCACCAAGGGGGCGTGCCGGATCGACGGGAACCGAACGCCGGATCAACGGGGTTGCCGCAAGGTGACGCCAGGTCGGGGGGAAAGTCGGCGGATGGACATGATCCTTCGGGATCGATCGCCTCGGTGGATGTTCATTCATGTGTTCGGTCCGATACATGGGCAACCATGCAACGGTCGGGCACGGTCGGCAGACCGGACGGAGGTGTGCTTCCTCGGAAGAACACAGCCAGAGGTCGGCCGGTAAGGAAGGCACCGTTGCGCAATCCAGCGGTCTTTCCGGAAGCGCAAGCTCCTCGGAGCGCGCGCTCCGCCCGGATGCCAGCTTCGGCGGGCTCGGGGCGCAGGAAGGACGGCAGCGTTTCGTTATCCAGGCTCTCGCCGGCCAGGAATTCGAGACGACGGCCGGTCGGAAACCCCGGTTCTTCGGAGCCGCGGCGACCAATCGGACGGGTTTGCAGGACGGCGGCTGACCTAGGCTTCGATCCCTTCGGGGACGGTATGGGACGTGTCAAAGCGGACGATACCGGAAAAGCGAAGCGCGATGGACGACGTATCGGCCAGGGGTGCGTCCCACGCGCGGAGCGATGAGAAGCTGGATGCCGATGTGGGTATTGGGTCGAAGCCGGCGGGGCGCAAGCCCGGCGGGTGGGACCCGAAAGATCTGAAGTTCCGGGGGTGACTCCGGGGTTGGAAGATCGAGGAAGGCGTCAGGCGTCACGGGCTCCGCGTCCATGCACCTGGCGCCTTCTTCATTTCCGCAAGCTGCGCATCGGGTCGTGCGAGACCTATCGGGATATGAAAAGAGCCCGGTGCTTTCGCACCAGGCTCTTTCTCAGGCGTCTTTGGCCGGGCTCCGCATCCAGGCAGATCAATATTCGACAGGTATCAATGGCGTTTCGCGTCGGTCAAACGAATTCTTGTGCTGGCGCCGCGACAAGCGCAAAACCGATACCCAGCGATGCATATTCTTTCGATCCAGTCTCAGGTGGTGTTTGGCCATGTCGGCAATTCGGCCGCCACATTCCCGCTTCAGTGTCTTGGGCATGAAGTCTGGTCCGTCCCCACGGCGGTCCTCTCAAACCATGCCGGCTATCCGGATGTTGGCGGTCAGGTCTTGCCGCCCGAGACCGTCGCGGACCTGATTCGCGGTCTCGGTCATCGCGGGGTTTTTCCCAATTGTGACCTGATGGTCACCGGGTATCTCGGCAATCCGGCGCTTGCAGCGGTGGTCACACGCGCCGTGGGCCAGGTCCGGGGCGAAAATCCCGATATGGTCTATTGCTGCGATCCCGTAATGGGAGATGACGGTTCCGGCGTGTATGTGGATGGCGCACTGCCGGATCATTTCCGAACGGCAGCGCTTCCCGTCGCGGACATCGCGACGCCCAACTTGTACGAATTGTCCTTGTTGTGTGGTCTTGAAGCCGGTGCACTGAAGGCGGCGCCGGTCAGTGACATTGTCGCAGCCGGGCGCAAGCTTTTGTCGCACATGCGACCGGGTGCCACCGTCATGGTGACCAGCGCCGACCATCGAGATTTGAATCCGGAGACTATCGCGGTGGTCGCATTCGACGACTCGAAGGCCTGGTGCGTCGAGACTCCCCGGCTGGTTTTCCCGTCGGAACCGCATGGTACGGGGGACCTGCTCAGCGCCCTCTTTGGAGCCTCCATCGCAGCACGCAACTCCCTTCCCGGGGCGCTGGAACACAGCGTGGCCACCGTGTTCGCTATTCTTTCGGAGACGGCGCGGCGGGGCGGCACGGAGCTCGAGCTGGTTGCTGCGCGCGACGCGATTGTATCGCCGGCGCAACATTTCGCCGCACAACCGATTGTCTGATCTCCTCCGGTTTTTTACCGCGCCCTTAATCTGCTATGAACGGTCGGGGGAGGGCGCGCCGTCCAGCGACGCCTATCGGGGAACAGGAACACAGTATTTTGGCCGTAACTGATTACATTCTGATCCAGGGCATTGTGTTCGGGTTTTTCCTCGCATTGCCGGTGGGGCCGGTTGGTGTGTTGTGCGTGCAGCGCACATTGTCTCAGGGCCGCATGCATGGCCTGATTTCCGGTCTGGGCGCGGCTTTTGGTGACGCGCTCTACGGCGCCATCGCCGCATTCGGCATCTCTGCAGTCGAGGACTGGATCACCGGGCACCAGGGGGCGTTGCGCCTCGTCGGTGGCATCATACTGCTCCTGCTGGCGCTGCGGACCGTGGTCGCGATGGTTCAGGCGCATCCGGTAACCGACGGGACGGACGAAAAAATTCAAAAACGGATTGTGACCCACAGCCTCGTGAAGGACTTCCTGTCGACCTTCATGTTGGCGATTACCAATCCGATAACCTTTATCGCGTTCGCCGGCTTGCTGGCGACCCTCGGGTTTACCGAGGCGGGCCGGTCAATTGGCAACGCCTCGATCCTGGTGGCTGGCGTGTTTGCAGGTTCGGCGCTCTGGTGGATCGCGCTTTCGACGACGGCGAACGCCTTCCGTCCGTTCGTCGACGGGTCGTATCAGCTCTGGATGGACCGTATCGTCGCGTTCGTACTGGCCGGCTTCGGGGTCTACGCCCTGCTGACGTCGTTCTTCTACTAGACGCGGACGACGGGAACTCGGGCCCGTCAGGCTTCGGGGTCGGTCTCGATCATGGAGGGGCGTTCCGCAAAGGTCGCAAACCAGCTTGCCAGGTTGGGTCGGCTGGTGCGCCAGTCTATTTCGGCGAACCTGAAATCCCGATAGCCCAGCGCGCAGGCCACCGCTACTTGTCCGATGGTGACCGGTCCGGCCAGGTCGTCGGCTTCCGCCTCGAGTTGGTCCAGGGCGGCATTGACCGAGAGTTCCTGCCGTTCGACGAACTTGCTGGAGACTGCGTCACCCTCGTGGAACATGCCTTCCATTCGCACGCCGACCGACGCATCAAGTATGCCGTCGGCGGCGGCGATCTGGCGTAGTGCCGTCCAGCGCGCGGGGCCGGGATCGGGATAGATTTTGTTCGTGCCCTGGGAATCGAGATATTCGCAAACGAGGGTCGACTGATAGAGCGGCGGACCGTCGTCGCGGACCAGCGCGGGTACCTTGCCGACAGGGTTGATGTCCCGGTACCCGTCCGGGTCTTCCCAGGGGAGAATTTCCTCGAGTTCGAGCTTGTCGGTGACCCCGGCTTCAATCGCGGCTACTCGGGCCTTGCGTGCATAGGGAGAGGCGGCGGAGTAAATGAGTTTCATATCGTCCTCGTTGGGTCGGCATTGGGAATACCGTTCATGTGGCGTTGTTTCATGGGTATGAGAAACAGCTTACACGCGCGGTTGGGTGAACGAAATCGCGCGCGCACCCCGGTTGCAGCTCTCGTTTTGGCCTCCTGTGTTAACGTCCGGCCATGATTCTCGATGTCGTCGATTTGCGCGATTTTTATGCGTCCAGCCTGGGGTCCATCGCACGCCGTATGATCCGGCGACAGCTGCGCACGTTGTGGCCGGATCTGCGCGGCATGCGGGTGTTGGGGTTTGGCTACGCGACCCCTTACCTGACCCCGTTCGTGGAAGAAGCCGAGCGTGTGGCAGCGGTGATGCCGACACGTATGGGGGTTCTGGCCTGGCCCGAGCGGATTACCGAGGAACGCAATTTGGCGCTTGTCGCCCACGAGGATGAGATTCCGCTGCCCGATCTTTCCGTCGACCGGATCCTCGTGGTGCACGGGCTGGAATACAGCGAGAACGCCCATTTGATGCTTCGGGAGATGTGGCGGGTTCTTGCCGAAGGAGGCCGCCTGCTGGTGGTCGTGCCGAACCGCCGTTCGATCTGGGCACGCGCGGATCACACTCCGTTCGGACATGGGTATCCGTTCTCGACAGAGCAGCTCAACAAGGCCTTGCGCCAATCGATGTTCACGCCGGTTCGCAGTTCACGCGCGCTGTTTTTCCCGCCGTCGCGTCGCCGGTTCTGGCTCTCGGCGGCGTCGGCCTGGGAGCGCATGGGGCTGCGCTGGCTCAATCCCGTTGGCGGGGTGACGATTGTCGAGGCGACGAAACAAATCTATGGCGGCGCCAGTGTGGGCGAGAAAGTGCGCCGTCGGTCTTATGTCGCATTGCCGGCGGGCGGGACGGCGATGGCGCCCGCAAAGGCGTCTCGGCGGTTCATTAGTTCCGGCCGATTAGAAAGATCGCCTGCTCCGTCAGAAGATTAGTCCAATGGCCGATCTCGCTGTGAGATCGTGCCTTGCCGCGCCGATCGATCGTAATGATTTGCTGAGCGGTGAGATCAAGTTCGGCCAGAAGGTCCATGAAATCCGTCAGGGTAAAGAACCGAATGTTCGGTGACTCGTACCAGGCGTTGGGCAAGTTGTCCGAGACGGGGCTGCGACCGCGGAACAGCAAATCGGTGCGGACTCGCCAGTAGCCAAAATTGGGAAAACTGACCACGGCACAGCGGCCGATGCGCAGCAATTCGTGCAACACGCCCTTTACATCGAAGATCGCCGGCAGTGTTTGCGACAAGAGGGCGAAATCGAATGCGTCGTCGGGATAATTGTGTAGGTCGGTTTCGGCATCGCCCTGCACCACAGCCAGCCCGCGCGCGACACATGTGTTCACCCCCTCCTGGCTGAGCTCAATGCCGCGTCCGTCGACCTGGCGTTCCTGGACCAGCAGGTCCAGCAGCACGCCATCACCGCAACCGACGTCGATCAGCCGGCTGCCGGGGGTCACCATATCGGCGATCAGTTTCTGGTCGACGCGGATGCGGGCCGCGCCGGTTGTATCTTGCCTGTTCATGCGTTCGCCCCGGTTGCTTTCCGCGCGCGCTGGTCTGCGGCACCCCGCAGGAAACCGGACAGGATTCGAAAGAACTCCGGCTCCTCGAGAAGGAAGGCGTCGTGTCCTGAATCCGTTTCGATTTCGACAAAACTGACCGACGCGGCCACGGCATTCAGGGCATGGACGATTTGCCGGGATTCTGCGGTCGGGAACAGCCAGTCGGATGTGAAGCTGACCAGGCAGAACCGGACCGGTGATCCCTCGAAGGCGGCCGGCAAAAGTCCGTTATGTTCGGCGGCGAGGTCGAAATAATCCATCGCGCGGGTGATGTAGAGATAGGAATTCGCGTCAAACCGCTCGACGAAGGAGCGACCTTGGTGGCGCAAATAGCTCTCGATCTGAAAGTCCGCATCGAAACCGAATGTGATCTCCTGCCGATCCTGCAGGTTGCGCCCGAACTTTCGATGCAATGCGGAATCGGAAAGATAGGTGATGTGCGCGGCCATGCGCGCGACAGCGAGCCCGCGTTCCGGATCGACATCCTGGCCATAGTAAGCGCCACCGCACCAGTTCGGGTCCGCCATGATCGCCTGGCGGCCGACTTCGTGGAACGCGATGTTCTGAGCCGAGTGCCGCGCCGCCCCGGCAATCGGGATCGCGCAGAATACCATTTCCGGATAGCGCGACGCCCATTCTAGCGCCTGCATGGCGCCCATGGACCCGCCGATGACGGCGAATAGCCTGGTGATGCCCAGATGCTCGATAACGCGCTTCTGGGCCGCGACCATGTCGGCGATGGTGATAACGGGGAAATTAAGCCCGAACGGACCCCCAGTTCGCGGGTCGATGTCTTTGGGCCCCGCGGTTCCCATGCACCCGCCAAGAACATTGATGCAGATGACAAAATAGCTGTCGGTGTCGATCGTGCGTCCCGGGCCGACGATGCTCCCCCACCAGCCGTCCTTGCCGGTCACGGGATGGGTTTCGGCAACATACTGGTCGCCGGTCAGGGCATGGCAGACCAGTATTGCATTCGACTTGTCGTCGTTGAGTGTTCCGTAGGTCTGGTAGGCGACCGTAAACGGCCCCAGCATCTGGCCCGACGCGAGCCGCAGGGGTTCATCGGCGCCCAGCACAAGTTGATGGCCCGGAAGGTCGGTGACCGCCGGTTCAACTGCGATTGCCTCGCCGGCGCTCTGCGCGCCGTCTGGTTCGTGCTTTGTCATCGTCTGAGCGTGATTTGAAGCCAGTGTTGCGGGGCAAAACGCAACCGCAACGGGGGCATAGCTATGTGGGGCCATGGAGGGGTGTCAACGTTTTCTTTGCCAAATTCCCGAGGGAGCGATACATATTTGGCCGCTAATTTCCCGGAAGAGTGAGCCAATGAGCCCCGCGCCAGACGACCTGGCGGCGTTGCGCCGCGAGATCGATTCGATCGATGAGCAGCTGCATGATCTGCTGATGCGGCGTGGTGAAGTCGTGTCTGAGATCGGCCGTCGCAAGGCTGTTGATGGTCAGGTCACGTTTCGCCCGGCACGTGAGGCCCAACTGCTGCACCGGTTGCTGACGCGCCATCGGGGTGATTTGTCTCACGCCTCCATCGTCCGTCTCTGGCGCGAAATCATTGCCGCGTCGATCCGGATCCAGGGGCGGCTGACTGTTGGTTATTGCCCGATCGAAGGACATGGTTCCGCGCTGCGCCTTGCGAACGGACATTTCGGTCTGGACACGTCCACGCAGCGTTTCGAATCGGCATCCCACGTTGTCTCCGCTGTCCATCGTGGCGAGATTTCGGTCGGTCTGGTGCCGCTGCCCGAAGCTGCGGATGCGCCGGGTTGGTGGGGCGATATTCGCGACGCGTCGGATGTGTATGTGGTCGCGCGCCTGCCCTGGTTTGACGACGTGGCGGATGCGGCCGGTGGGGCTTCCGTTGGCGCACTAGTCCTGGCCCGTGGCGTGCCGGAGGAATCCGGTGATGACCGCAGCCTGTTGATGTTCACCTGCTCCAAGCCGGCAAGCCGTGCGCGGGTGGGCGATGCATGCGCCGAGAGCGGCCTAACGGTCGCGGCCCAGGCCGTCACCGACGATCCCCACGCGGCTGACGCGCGTATCCATATCGTCGAACTGGACGGCTTCATCGACGCCGACGACGATCGCATCCAGGCCGTTGCCATGATGCTGGAGGCCTCGAATGTCCGTTTGCTGGGCGCGTTTGCCCGACCGTACGTGCCCGACAGCACAACAGGAGATAAATAGGTGGCACCGCCAAAAGCCAAACCCGGCGTGCTCCAGATTACGCCCTACGCCGGTAGCGAGGTCGGATCAGGCGGCGCGGACCGCATAGTCATCAGCTCGAACGAAAGCGCGTTTGGGCCATCTTGGCGTGCGATGGAGGCATATTCTGCGTCCAGCGAGGAGATGCACCGCTATCCCGAGATCGATGCGCGGAGCCTGCGGCTGGCGCTCGCCGCGCATCATGGGCTTGAGGTCGAGCGCATCATCTGCGGCTGCGGCTCGGACCAACTTATCGACTTGCTCGCGCTGGCCTATGCCGGGCCCGGCGACGAGACCATCTACAGCGAACATGGTTTCACCATGTATCCGATCGCCACGCGTGGGGTCGGTGCGACACCCGTGGCGGCACCCGAAACCGATCTGACGGCTGACGTGGATGCGATCCTGGACCGGGTGAATGAACGTACCAAGATCGTGTTCCTCGCCAACCCGAACAATCCGACCGGCAGCTATCTCGGCGACGATGCGTTGCGCCGTTTGCATGCGGGCCTGCCGGAAGATGTGCTGCTGGTCCTCGACGCAGCCTACGCTGAATATGTGACGGAGCCGGACTATGACCCGGGCATCGCGCTGGTGCGTGAGGCGTCGAATGTGGTGATGACGCGGACGTTCTCGAAGATTTATGCGCTCGCGAGCCTGCGCATCGGCTGGGCCTATGGCCCCGCCGAGATCATCGAGATTCTCGACCGCGTGCGACCGCCGTTCAACGTGTCCGCGCCGGCGATTGCGGCGGGTATCGCGGCGCTTGACGATGTCGAACACACCGCGCGCTCGCGCGATCTCAACGCCGAGCTCTTGCCCTGGTTCACGGCAGAGGTCGAGGCGCTCGGTCTCACGGTCAATCCGTCGGTGGGCAACTTCGTGATCGTCCGTTTCGATCCCGATGGCGACCGGAACGCCGAGGCGGCCTACCGGTTTTTATTCGACCGCGGGATCGTGACTCGCCGCGTGGCCGGCTATGGCCTGCCCGACTGGGTGCGCATGTCAATCGGCACGCGCGACGAGATGCGCGATGTCCTGGAAGCGCTGCGCGCGTTTGTTGAGGGCGCATGAGCGATACACGGATATTTGACCGGGTGGCCATCATCGGGATCGGCCTGATCGGCTCGTCCCTGGCCCATGCGATCCGGGCGAACGGGCTGGCGGCACATGTCGCCTGTCACGATGCCGATGCGGACGTGCGCGCGCGCGCCGATGCACTCGATATTGTCGACAGCATGCATGCCGACATTGCCGCCGCCGTGGACGATGCGGACCTGATCATCGTCGCGACGCCGGTGGGTGCCGTCGGCGCCGTCGCGGCGGCGATGGCGGGGCATCTGAAGCCGGGAGCAATCGTCACCGATGTGGGGTCGGTCAAGGGCTCGGTCATCAAGGCAATGGCACCGCATATTCCTGACAATGTGCACCTGGTGCCGGGGCATCCCGTTGCGGGTACGGAGCATTCCGGGCCGGAATCCGGTTTCGCCGAGCTGTTCCAGAACCGGTTCTCGATTTTAACCCCGCCGCCCAACGCCGATGCCGACGCGGTTGAGCGACTGTCGCGGCTCTGGCAGGGAATGGGGGCGGATGTCGAGGTCATGGATGCCGAGCATCATGACCGCGTGCTGGCGATCACCAGTCATCTGCCGCATCTGATTGCTTTCACCATCGTTGCCACCGCCGCGGACCTCGAGAAAGAACTGGAAGCAAAGCCGCAAGACGACGAGGTGGTGACCACCCGTGAGGTGATCAAATACTCGGCCGGCGGGTTCCGTGATTTCACGCGGATCGCGGCTTCCGATCCTGTCATGTGGCGCGACGTCTTCCTGCTCAACAAGGATGCGGTGCTCGAGATGCTCGGCCGGTTTACCGAAGATTTGACGGCCCTGCAGCGTGCGATCCGCAAGGATGATGGCGACGCCCTGTTCGAGCTGTTCACCCGCACGCGCGATATTCGCCGGGGTGTTATCGAGGCGCGCCAGGCCGGGCGGTTCCAATACACCGAGAACGGCAAGCCGTCCGAAGACGGCTGATCTAGTCCCAGTGAACGGTTGGCAGCCGCAGAAGCGGGATCGGGCCGATCGATAGCTGCCGGTCCTGGATTGAAACCGGGACCCGGGCTTGCGGCGCCCCGCCATTTGCAGGCGCACGGGTCAGCACCGCCAACGCGATCCGCGCAATCGCAGCCTGTTGCGGACGCATCTGCCCGGTTTTCTCGAGCAGACTGACCACCCGGTCCAGGCCGGCGATCTGTGCCGTGAAAGCACCGACGGGCTGCAGGGCGTCATCGACGGCGAGCGTTCCGTCACCGGCGATCTGTAGCGGTCCCCAGGCCAGCGAAAAATCCGTGAGTTCGAGGGTTCCACCCGCGTCGCGCCAGCGTGTCAGCCCATCGGGCGACAAGTCAGTCGGGTTGAGCCGGCCGCGGACAGAAAACTGCCCCGCCAGCTGATCGAGATCACGGCCGAGCATATCCACGAGGTTCGGATCAAGTTTGGCCGAGGCCAGAGACACGCCCGACAAGGAGAATGTCAGGGATTGGCCGATGGAATCAGGATGAACTTCGTCTGCGGAAGCGTTGCCGCGCGTGCCCGTTTGGGACCAGTCGAACGCGGCGCGGTCGAGGCGCGTTGTCGGATTGTCATCAATCTTTATATCAAGGCCGGTCGCCAGCCCGCGCAGTCCCGTTGCCTGACCGTTGCCATCGAAATCCAATCGGCCGCGAAACCCCTGAGTGAGGGCGGACATCGATCTTTCCGTGCCGTCGGCGCGCAGCGTGAAATCATGTGCGCCCGGGGCCCGGAAGGATACCGTGCGCCCGCCATCCTTGAAGAATCCCAGAATCGCGTCCGCGCCCGCCCAGCTGATATCACCGTCCGGGCCCGACCAGCTGCCGCGGGGTTGTGCGATATGGGTGTTCAGCCGGTTCGGATAGCCCGAGATTCGCACCCCGTCCCAGGAAATACGGGCCGGCGTACCGTTGTGTTGGGCCGCGAATTCCTGCATGCCGGTCTGGATTTCCCGGGCGAACCAGAACCATCCAATTGTCCAGATGGTCACCAGCAGGGTGATCACGCCGACGGGAATCAAATACTTTCGCTGGATCATATGAAGCCAGTTGCCTAAGAAGCTTGCCGATCAACCTAGTCGGGGTTCGCAGCGGCGTCGAGATGCGCTGCGTGATTTCATACCCATGACCAGCAACGGAACCGATCCTGACGCCATGACGATGTTGAAAGAACAGCCCGATCTCACGCATCTGACCGATCAGTATGAGCTGACCGAAGACGAACTGGACTGGACGTTGCGGGCGGTCATGGAAACCCATCCGCCGGGCGAGGATTTGTGGATCTTCGGCTATGGCTCCTTGATGTGGCGCCCTGATTTTCCTTTCATCGACCGGGCGCGCGCGCAGGTGCATGGCTATCACCGCTCTTTCTGCGTCTATTCCCACGTCTATCGTGGGACCCGAGAACAGCCCGGTCTGGTGCTGGGGCTCGACAATGGCGGCAGCTGTACCGGCGTGGCCTATCGCGTTGCGGCTGCGGATGCGGAGGGCGCCGTCGAATACCTGATTCGCCGCGAAATGGTGACGCGGGTCTACATGCCGCGCTGGGTGACGGCCCGGATCGGCAGCAAGACGGTCAGGGCCCACACTACACCGCGGCGCATAATCATGTTCAGTATGCCGGGCGATTGTCCGAGGACGAGGCGTTACGACTGATATTGCAGGGACATGGCCGAAGCGGGCCGAATACGGAATATCTGAGCAACACGGTGAGCCATCTCGACGAACTTGGGATCGCCGATCGCCCCCTGCGTCGTCTGCATAAGCGGGCGGCCCGTCACACGCCCGCCGGGTCGGTATAACTCGTATTTGCTAATATCCGAACCATTGCAATTGGTTCTGCCGCACACGGCATACCCGGCGATGGTTTATCCACAGAACGTTAATTGCGATGGGCCGGATGCTTCCGGGAAGCGCTGAGAGGTTGTGCGCCAGCATTCCGCGATGCTGCCAAAGCGGAAATGACGGTTTTCGCCTGGATTTTGCAACAGGCCGAAAGGGAAAGTGAGCGTGCTATTGCGGCAGTCGTGAAAGATAACTGAAATAAACAGAGAATATTGATGCAACAACGCCCAGCGGTTCTCGCAATGTGTAATTATTACTCGCCGCCAATTACCCGTTCGCTTGGCGCCGCGGCGGACTGTCAATCTTCCACAACTTTATCCACAGCCTCTCGGCCGTTCGGTCGGGCGGTTGTCACATTGGTTTCCCGGTACAACCGATCCGAGGCATCTTCTATCGCCGTTTCAAGCGTTTCGATGAATTCGCGCCGCGGGATATCGGCGGGCAAGGGGGCAGGAACTCGATCGTGATGACCCCGGGACGCAGTTTGAGCGATCGTCGAGGCCAAAACACGCCGGAGTTCAGGGCCACCGGAACAACGGGAACATCGAGGGCGCCGTGGAGGGCCGATATTCCGGCGTGATAGGGCTGTTTCACGCCCGGAGCGACCCTGGTTCCTTCGGGGTAGATGACGATCGGGCGCCCCTCGGAGAGTGCCGCGCGCGCGGCTTTGACCATGCCGCGCAAAGCCGACATGCCGCCGGCCCGGTCGATGGCGATCTGGCGTGTGCGGATGAGGCACCAGCCGAAGAGCGGAATCCAGGTGAGCTCGCGTTTCAGCACAATGGCCGGATCGCGGACGATCAGGTTAATGGCCAGGGTGTCCCAGGCCGATTGATGCTTGACGGCGAACAGCGCCGGCCCGGGGGGGATGTGTTCGCGTCCGACGACCCGATGCGACAGGCCCACGGTGTTCCTCAACAGCCAGAGCACAACGCGGATCCAGAACCGGCTATAGGCCATAAGTGGCCGCGGCGGGCCGAGTAGAAGCGGCAACACGAGAAGGCCGGCAATGACGGTCCATCCATAGAAAAGGATGGTGAAGAGAACCGCGCGCATCCGGGTTATCTCCCGTCCGCGAACTGGGCCACGAACACGCGCGCACGCGCGGCCAGGTATTTGTTGTACTCCCGGCCAGGAGAGCCGCCGTGCCGGGCCAGAGCCACCAACGCGACAGGCGGACATTCTCCGATCTGACCGGATCGGGCACGATCATCACGTCGGGCAAGCGCGAATGAAATTCCAGCAGGCTGCGCGGCATGTGAAAGTCGGCCGTGACGAGGCGCAGGCTGGTAATTTCATTCGCGGCCACCCAACCGGCCGTCTCCACCGCATTCTCGCGCGTGTTGCGCGCCGCGCGGCCGAAGGTCACGCAGCATTCCAGGATGGTGGATCCGAGCCGGGATGCAGGTATGACGTCGCGCGGCGTGACGTTCGGCGCGACACCGGAGATCAGCATTTTCTGTGCCGCCGTGCGCGCCAGCAGCGCGGTGCCCTGTTCGACCCGGCCGCGCCCCCCGGTCAACACAACAATGGCATCGGTACGGATGTCGCGACCTGTGGCTTCGGCCACCGCCGGGATGCGGTCGACGAACACGAACAGGCCAATGACCCAGGCGACGGCCAACCCTCCCGCAGGGATGAGCACCCGGCGCCAGCGACGTTGGGGCTTGCGGGCCATTACGGCATGCGCGCGAGTGCGCGCAGGACGGTCAGTCGCGCCGTGAGCATGGCGATGGCCACAGCACCCGCAGGGACGATCAGGAGCGCGACCCATTCGGCAATCGCCAACGTAACGGGTGGCAGGAAGGCAGCATCGATGCCGCGCCCGACCCAGGCGAAGATCAGCAGAACGATCGCCGCCGCCGCCGCCCCGGCAATGCCGCCACGAAGCGAGAGCTTCATCGCCTGTATCTGGAACTGACCTGCGATGTAGGTGTCCTGGGCGCCCATTTGATGCAGCAACTCGATAATGGCGGCATGGACGGCCAGCCCGCTGCGGGTCGTGAATATCACCGCGACGACGGCGGCCGACGCAATGAGCGCGAGGATGACAAAGGCGAGAATTTCAACGGTCCGGCCCAGATTTATGAGGGCGGATAGCCACACCCGATGGTCATCTACGGTCGTGCCGGAGACCGATTGGGACAAGCGCGCGGCCAGCAGATTGGGGTCGAGGCGGGCGTCGGCGGCCAGTTCGACATCGATCAGCGCAGGGACGGGCAGACCCGAATTCACGACCTCCTCGCCGAGCCAGGGAACCAGGAGAGCACGTGCTTCGCTGGTCGGAACCGGTCGGACGGCCGTGATGCCGGGTGTGGCGCCAAGCATTTTGACCAGGGTTTCGGTGGCCTTGTCGGTGGCAGAATCCTGCGGGATCTGGACGGTCACCCGACCGGTCAACTTGTTGTCCCAACTGTCGATGGTATCGGAGATCACCAACGCACCGGCAAACATCAAGGCCCCGAGGAACACCATGAGGGCGACGATCCAGGGCAGAAACCGGGTGGATTGGTCGCGCTCGAATGGCAAATCGATGCGGCGTCTCAACATCATACGGCTTCTGTCGTTGCGGCCGTGGCGGGCGCAGCAGAGGGAGCGATGTTGCGGCGGACGATGAGTTCGCCATCGTCAAGCTGCAGGACCGGGTGACCGAATTCCTCGAGCAGCGCCTGGTTATGCGTCGCGATGACGATGGTCGTACCCGCCTTGTTGAGTTCCTCGAACAAGTGCATGAGACGTACCGCGATATGGTCATCGACATTTCCGGTGGGCTCATCCGCCAGCAACAGCTTCGGTCGGTTGATGACGGCACGCGCGATGGCGACACGCTGTTGCTGACCGCCGGACAATGTTGACGGACGTGCATCGAGACGATCGCCGAGGCCAACCCAGCTCAGCAATTCGCGCACGTGATTATCGATCTCGGTGTGCTGGGCGCCATTTACACGCAGCGGCAACGCGACATTCTCCACCGCCGTCAGATGATCGATGAGCCTGAAATCCTGAAAAACCACGCCGACCCGGCGACGCAATGCCGGCAGGTCCCCGCGTGGCGTCACCGAAATATCCTTGTCGAAAAGATGTACCAGACCCCGCGTCGGGCGTAGCGCGAGATACATCAATTTCAACAATGTGGTTTTGCCGGCACCGCTGGCCCCGGTCAGGAAGTGAAACGACCCGGGCGCGAGCGAGAAGCTGACGTCGCGCAGAATCTCCGGCCCGATGCCGTATCGCATTCCGACATTTTCGAAGCGCAACACGAATACGCGCCTCCGGTTGGGACGGGGGAGGCCGGGAAATACGAAGATTTCGACTCGGCCCTGTTCGCCGATCACGTTGGCATGATGCAAACCGGGGGTAAAGCCATTGGCGGACGCGCCATGTTTGCGTCTCTTTTTATGCGTCACGCGCAAATTCCGATTCGCGATCCCACGCTGCGAATGGTTTATACTTGGTCTTCAGAATTGATTTACCTGCGACGGCGATAACCTGACCATGATCCTGAGTTGCCCCGACTGCCACACGCGGTTTGCGATCGACCCGGCGCATCTTGCGCCCGATGGACGACGCGTGAAATGCGGTAAGTGCGCCCATGTCTGGTATGAATCGATGCCGGAAGCGGAACCCGATCCGCCGATTCCCATCGAGGTCACGCCCTATGATCCCGACGAGGAAGCGGGCGATAGTCGGCGCAATGTGCCGGCGCTTCGCCAGTTGAGGTCCGGCCGGGGGGCGCGCACCGCGTGGATCGTGTCGGCGGTATTGCTGGTGGCGATCCTGGCGGTGTTGTGGTTTGGCCGCGGACCGATCGCGCTCGCCATCCCGCAGGCCGAGGCGATTTACGCAAGCATCGGCATCGATGCCTTTCCGCCGCCGGGTGAAGGGCTCGAGGTCGAATTCAACGTGTCGGCCGAGGACGGGAAGCTGGCGCTGAAGGGCGAGGTGATCAACGTCTCTAACGGTGCGCGCGATATTCCCGTGCTCTATGTCCTGATTTCGGATGGCGACAATAACATCCTCAAATCCTGGTCATTCAACGTCGACACGGCGCGGCTTGGCCCCGGTGAGCGGGCGTCGTTTACCTCGCAAACGGAAGAAATCCCGGCCAACGCGGCAAACGTTAGCGTTTTGTTTACCAATCCCGACGAAAATCCTTAACACGTGATCGTCACTCCCTCCGCCGCTGCGGAGTCTGCCCTGGTGAAAGACGGTCCGATCCCTTGCCGTTGGTGATGAATGGCAAGGTTTGGGAGGATATCGCGGGCAACAAGCGGCTCGCGAGGAATTGGGGTGGAACGAAATGGCACGGGTTCTGATAGCTGAAGACGACGGGGCGGTGCGTGAGTTCGTGCGCCGCGCCCTGGTGCATGGCGGGCACGACGTGGCGACCGTCAATGACGGTCTTGATGCCCTCGATACCTTGGAAGTGGACGAAGATTTCGATCTGCTGATCACCGATATCGTGATGCCGGGTATGGATGGTATTGCCCTGGCGCTGAAGGTGGCCAAGGAGCATCCGAAGACAGCGATCTTGATGATGACCGGATATGCCGCGGAGCGGCAGCGGGCGCATAATCTCGAGGAGCTCATCCACGAGGTGATCGCCAAGCCGTTCAGTCTGAAACAGATCTGCGATGCGGCGGAAGACGCGATGTCGCAGCGAAGCCGCCGCACCCACTAGCTGCTAAAATCGGCGCAACAGCCGCTCGAGATAGTTTCGTTCCAGCGTCGGCCGCGATTGGTCGAGGGCGCGGTTGCGCAGCTCGTCGAGGATTTCAAGGGCGCGGCGCGCCTGTTCGCCATCGCCTATTCCCTGCTGTGAGCTGTCCACGCCGAATGGTTGATCCTCGCTCTCGCTCGGCAGTCGGCGACCCAGCGGATCGAAGCCTTCCTGACCGGGTTGCGCGATGCCGCCCTGCTGCTGGCCTGGCCCCTGGCCCTGGCCGGGCTGGCGCAGCAATTGCAGCGCCATGCTCTGCGCACCCTGCTGCAGCTCGGCCAGCGCCCGGGCCTGGTCTCCCAACGCGCCCGGCAGGTCGCCGCCTTCCAGCGCGCCCTCGGCGTCGCCCATCGCATCCTCGGCATTGCCGAGATTCTCGGGAATTTGGTCCGTCATCTCGCCGAGCTGGCGCATGAGTTCGCCAAGTTGGCGGCGGATTTCATTTTGTGCCTCGCGCAGGCGTTGGGCCTCTTCCTCCGACAGACGATCGCCGCGCTGGTTGCGCTGGAAGACATCGTCCTGCAGTTCCTGCTGGCGCCGCACCACGTCTTGCAGGTCGCGGAGCATCTCTTGTGCCGGCGAATTCGACTGTTGCTGTAGCTGGTTGGGGGCGTCGCGCAGGGCCTGCAGCATCTGCTGCATGCGTTCCAGAAGCTGTTCGACGCTTTCCGTATCCCCCAAACGCGCCATCTGTTCCAGCTGCTCCAGCAGTTCCTGGATTGCGTCCTGGTCGATGATATCGAGTTCTTCTCCGGCCTCGGGCAGCAGGGACAGGTCCATACCCTCGAGGGCCTGGGACAGATTCTGCGCGAGGGCCTCGAGATACCGATCGAGTGCGGCGCGCAGTTCCTCCATCAGCGCCTGGATCTCTTCGTCGCTGGCGCCGTCCTCGATCGCTTGCTGGAGCTGTTCCTGAAGGTCGGCGAGTTCGCGCTGGGTCAGCGAAAGCGCGCCGTCTTCCAGTCGAAGGGCCGTGTCCCAGAGTTGTGACAGGATCGGCGCGATTTCGTTTGTCGTGCGCCCATGGACAAGCCGCGAGCGGGCCGACATCAGGGCCAGAAAGACCACGACATCATTGTCGAAACGCTGCGGGAAGCTGCCGATATTGTGCAGCGAGCGCGCCACCTCGCGCCGGCTGTCGGGCGAGAGCGCCAGGACGCGACGCTGTTCGATGATGTCTCGTGCCACGGGGTGGTTGAAGCTCCGCTCCGGAAGCAACACCGCGAGCCGGTCGGTTTGGCCGGTCTGGCCGCTGCCGTCGGTTGCTGTGAGCCGAACATCGACCTCGAGACCTGCCCATGGATGTTCGGTCAGGTCGTGAACGCTGACGGCACCGCCTTCGCGCGGGGTCGGCCGCGGCAGCGGGAGCTCGATGTCGATGGGTTTGATCGACGCCTGCCTGGTCTCGCCGGGCCAGGTGATTTCCGCCGTGACCTCGACGATCCCGTGATCGTCCGCACCGTCATAGCTGAGTTGCAGCGCATTGCTGCTCGTGCCCTGGGGGGATTCGACGAAACTGATCTCCGGCGGTGTGTCGGGCAGGACAATGATCTGCCATTCGCCGACCGTCCGCCCCGACGCATCGATGCCAATCGATTGAGGGCCGGTATCCTCGAGTGCGGCTTCGATCTGCCAGCCACCCGCCGAGACCGATGTCAGCGCGTGGCGGGCATCCCCGATGTGCAGGCTTGGTGTCCGGCGGGCATGGCTGACCTGGGCCAGGAGGGTGCTGCCGACGGGAACCGAGATTTCCTCTTCGCCGCGATCTTCGAGTGCAGGAGCCGCCTTCGGGTCGGCGCTCGCGAGCAGGCGCGGCGGCAGGTTCGTGTAGTCGGGCGGTGTGATCCAGAGCTCCAGGCTCGCAGAAGGGCCATCTGTCAGCGCTTGCAAACTTGGGGTGAACGCCGAAGCAATCCGATTGGGCGCATCATTCCCGGCGGCGAAGACGCCGATGATCAGAAGCACACCAAGCGCGATTCGCAGGGCGAAGGGGTCTCGGCCGGCCAGGTTCGGGTGCGGCCAGCGCAACTGGATGTGGCGGGCCGCCGCCGCGGCCTGGGCCAGATGTTGACGCCAGAGGCGATCGGTCTCGGGATCCACCACGCCGATGGCCGGCCGGTCCTCGATAACCGTCAACGGGCGATGGGGGAGGTTGGAATCCGTTTCGAGTCTGCGTTTGGCCTCGGCATTCGTCGGCGGTTTGATGCGGCGGATGCCATGCCATATGCGCGAGGCAAAGATAACGGTGAAGCCGAGGAGCAACAGGGCGTGGAGCCATCCCGGTATCGCGGACAGGGCCCCCAGGAGGGCGATGGCGAGATAAAGTCCCGCGACCCCGACAGCAGGCCAAAGCGCCGGCCATGCGCGTTCCCAAAGCATCGAAGCCCGCGCGATCGTGCGACGCAGGCCGAGGCGCGCGGGAGCCCGCGTTTCCTCGTCGCGTCGATGATGTTCGTTCCAGTCGCTCAATTCGGCCCCTGATGTGGCCGTCAATCGGGACGGCGCTGTCCTAGGTCTGCCAGTCTGCCAATTCTTCCTGCGCCAGTATTGCGGCGATTTCCTGGCGCGCGCGTACAACGCTGAATTCATCGCCACGAACAAGCACTTCGGCGATCAGCGGACGGCTATTGTAGCCCGAAGCCATCACCGCGCCATAGGCGCCGGCGTCGCGGATCACAACAAGTTCACCCGCTTCGAGCGCGGGCAAGTCACGCTGCGTGGCGAAGGTGTCGCCGGTTTCACACACGGGTCCGACAATGTCGTAGCTGTGGGTCGCCCCATCTGCGCCGGCCTGGCGCACGGGCAGTACCTCATGATGGGCGTCGTACATGGCCGGTCGCACGAGGTCGTTCATGGCGGCGTCGACGATGGCGAAGCTGCGGGTCTCGGCGTCTTTGACATAGATGATTTCGGTCAGCAGCACGCCGGCGGGCCCGGCGAGATACCGGCCCGGCTCAAACACGAGCGTACAGCCCAGATCGCCGACGGTCTCGGCCACGATGGCGGCATAGTCGGCGGGATCGGGCGGCGTGTGATGTCCGTAGTCAATGCCCAGGCCGCCGCCGAGATCGAGCTTGATGATGTCGTGGCCATCGGCGCGCAGCTCATGGACCAGGGCCGCGACGTGCAAGAAAGCCGCGCGGAACGGGGACAGGTCGGTCAGCTGGCTGCCGATATGCACCGCGACCGCGTTGGCGGCGATTCCCGGCAGTTCTGCCGCGCGGGCGTAGACGGCGCGCGCGCGTGCGATCTCGATCCCGAACTTGTCGTGATGGCGCCCGGTCGAGATCTTGTGGTGGGTGTCGGCATCCACGTCGGGGTTCACGCGCACGGCCACGTTGACGGTCGCACCGGATGCGCTGGCCACCTCCGACAGGCGCTCCAGTTCGGGAATGGATTCGATGTTGAACTGACCGATTTTGGCTGCGATGGCCTGGCGCATTTCGTCGGCGGTCTTGCCGACGCCGGAAAACACGATCTCTGCGGGGTCGACACCCGCCGCCAGCGCGCGCGCCAACTCGCCGCCGGACACCACATCGGCGCCCGCGCCGCACGCTGCCAGCGCGCGTATGACGGCCAGGTTCGAGTTGGCCTTCATGGCATAGCAGACCCGCGCGTCGAGGCCGGCGTCCGCGAGCGCGCCCGCAAAGCGCCGATAGGCGTCGGTGAGCGTCGTCTCGGAATAGACATAGACCGGCGTTCCCACGGCTTGCGCAATGCGCGAAAGGGGGACGTCCTCGGCGTAAAGTTCGCCGTCTCTGTATTCGAAGTGGCTCATGACATTGTCTCAGGGCTGGCGGAAACTCAGGCCGCCGGCCGGTCGAACTCAGCGTGTCGGATAGGTGCGCGGGTAGGTGATTTCTTCACCTTCGGGCGGGTTGGGCGGGCCTTTCTTGCCACAGGCAGTCAGCGCCACGGCCAGAAGCAGGGCGACGAGCACATGACGGGAGGTCGCGGTGACCAGATGTTGCATCTCAATCTCCCTCGTTGCCGGCAAGGAACCGGGCGCGGGCGTCGGCGACGGCGGCGCGGACATTGTCCGGTGCGGTGCCGCCAAAGCTGGTCCGGCTGGCGACAGAGGCTTCGACCGTCAGGACATCAAAGACATCGGCGCTGATCCGTGGGTCAACGCCCTGCATGTCTTCCAGGGAAAGCTCGGCCAGCGTGACACCCTTGTCGTCGGCGAGTGCCACGACAGCGCCCGTGATCGCATGGGCATCGCGGAAAGGCACACCGGCGGCCCGGACCAGCCAGTCGGCCAGATCCGTGGCCGTGGAGTGACCCTGTCCCGCGGCGGCGCGCATATTCTCCGCCTGGGCCTGCATATCACTGACCATGCCGGTGATGGCTGCGAGCGCCAGCGCCAGGGAGTCCGCCGCGTCGAAGACCGGTTCCTTGTCTTCCTGCATGTCCTTGGAATAGGCCAGCGGCAGCCCCTTCATGACGGTCAGCAGGCCGATCAGCGCGCCATACACGCGTCCGGTCTTGGCCCGTGACAGTTCCGCTGCGTCCGGGTTGCGCTTCTGCGGCATCATCGAGCTGCCGGTGGTGTAGGCGTCGGACAAGGCGATAAAGCGGAACCCATCGCTGCACCAGATCACCAGCTCTTCGGCGAACCGCGACACATGGGTCGTGCAGATCGCGGCGGCCGAGAGGAACTCGAGCGCGAAATCCCGATCGGACACCGCGTCCAGCGAATTGGCCATGGGCCGATCGAAGCCGAGCGATGCCGCCGTTGCGGCCCGGTCGATGGGAAAGGACGTGCCGGCGAGCGCGCCCGCGCCCAGGGGCGACTCGTTAAGGCGCGCGCGGGCATCCGCGAGACGTCCCCGGTCGCGCCCGAACATTTCCACATAGGCCAGCAGGTGGTGGCCGAAGGTCACGGGCTGGGCCGTCTGCAGATGCGTGAAGCCGGGCATGACGGTGCCGGCATGGGCCTCGGCCTTTTCGATCAGGGCCGCCTGCAGTCCCATGAGCTGGGCGTCGAGCGCATCGATTTCGTCGCGCACCCAGAGCCGGAAATCCGTCGCGACCTGGTCGTTGCGAGACCGCGCGGTATGCAGCCGCCCCGCCGCATCGCCGACCAGCTCGCGCAGCCGTGATTCGATGTTCATGTGGATGTCTTCCAGCGCCACCTTGAACTCGAATGTGCCGGCCTCGATGTCTCGCGAAATCGTGTCTAGACCGTCGCTGATGGCCTGCCCATCTTCAGCGGCGAGGATGCCCTGTTCGACAAGCATCCGGGCATGCGCGCGCGACCCGGCAATATCCTGGGCGAAAAAGCGCTGGTCAAAACCGATGGACGCATTGATGCGTTCCATGACCTCCGACGGTCCGGAGGTAAATCGGCCGCCCCATTGCGCATTGGCTGGCTTGCGTGTGTCGTTTGGGCTCATGGCTTTCGGGCTCGTATTACTGGGAGCGACGTTTAACGATATGATACGCCGGATGAAAGTTTTTCTGTTCACGACCTTTTCCGCACTCGCGCTTGTGATGTGGGCACCTTTGGGCCTGCAAACCAGTGCGAACGCCGATTCCGGGCCGCCCATCGAGGGCCAGGTCCAGAATTACGAGCCTTTGGCGAAACCTCTTTCGGTCCCCGATGTGCCCGTTCTGGCCCAGAAAGACGGGCCGATCACGCTCGACCGGTTCAAGGGCAAGTTCGTGGTCCTGAACTTCTGGGCGACCTGGTGCGGGCCGTGTATTCGCGAACTGCCGTCGCTGGAACGGCTGAATACTGCGCTGGGCGGCGAGAAGGCCCGGGTTGTCCTGATCAGCCAGGATCGCGGCGGTTTCAAGCAGACCGACCGGTTCCTGAAGAAGCTCAAGGTCGAGTTTCCGGACAACTTTGTCGATGAGCGGCTGAAATTCTCTCGCGCGATCGGCGTGGTGTCCCTGCCGACAACGATCCTGATCGACGCCGACGGCATGGAAGTGGGCCGGCTGGTCGGTTCGGCCGAGTGGGATTCACCCGAGGCGCTCGATCTGGTGAACTGGTACATCGACAAGGCGAGCGGCAGCTAGGCGCCGCTGGTACGCAATGAAAAAGGGCGCCGCGATCTTCACAGGCGCCCTTCTTGTTCCGGATATTATTTGTCGGCTATCGCGTCGCGACCGGTTCGTCTCCCGAATAATCGTAGAAGCCGCGACCGGTCTTGCGACCCAGCCAGCCGGCCTCGACATATTTCACCAGCAGCGGGCAGGGACGGTACTTGGTGTCCGCCAGGCCCTCATAGAGCACCTGCATGACCGCCAGGCAGGTGTCGAGGCCGATGAAGTCGGCCAGCTCGAACGGGCCCATCGGGTGGTTCGCGCCGAGCTTCATCGAGGTGTCGATCGAGTCCACGTTCCCCACGCCTTCATAGAGCGTGTAGACCGCCTCGTTGATCATCGGCAGCAGGATGCGGTTGACGATGAAGGCCGGGAAATCTTCCGACACCGTGCCCGTCTTGCCGAGCTTCTTCGTCAGCTCCTGGACGGCCGTGAAGGTGGCATCGTCTGTCGCCAGGCCGCGGATGAGCTCGACGAGCTTCATCATCGGGACCGGGTTCATGAAATGCATGCCCATGAATTTTTCCGGTCGGTCGGTGGCCGTGGCCAGGCGCGTGATCGAAATCGACGAGGTGTTCGAGGCGATCAGCGCGCCGTCCTTCAAATGGGGGCAAAGTGCTTCGAAGATCTTGACCTTCGTGCCTTCGTCCTCCGTTGCGGCCTCGATCACCAGATCGCAATCCGACAGGGCGTCGAGCCCCGTGGCGGTGGTAATCCGCGCAAGCGCCTCCGCCTTGTCCTCTTCCGCGATCAGGGTGCGTTTGACCTGGCGCTCCATGTTGGAGTCGATCCGGCCAAGGGATTTTTCGAGTGCTTCGGCATCGATATCGACGATGACCACGTCATGTTCCGCCAGCGCGCAGACATGGGCGATGCCGCTGCCCATCTGGCCGGCGCCGATGACGCCTATCTTGTTCAGCATTGTTCTGTGTCCTGGATGGTTCGTGTTGCCGGTCGTTCCTGGTCAGCCCTGCTTCTCAAGCTCGGCGTCGAGCTCGGGCAGTGCCTTGAACAGGTCGGCGACCAGACCATAGTCGGCGACCTGGAAGATCGGCGCTTCCTCGTCCTTGTTGATCGCAACGATCACTTTTGAATCCTTCATGCCGGCGAGATGCTGGATCGCGCCGGAAATACCGATTGCGATGTAGAGCTCCGGCGCCACGACCTTGCCGGTCTGGCCGACCTGCCAGTCGTTCGGCACGAAGCCCGCATCGACGGCGGCCCGCGAGGCGCCCATAGCGGCCCCGAGCTTGTCGGCGATGGGCTCGATCAGGGCGTAATTTTCGCCAGATGCCATGCCGCGGCCGCCCGAAATCACCACGCGTGCGGCGGTGAGCTCCGGCCGGTCGCCGCCGGATTCCTCGCGACTGACAAACCTGGAGAGGCCCGAATCCGCCGCGCCCGATGCCGCCTCGATGGCGGCGCTGCCACCCGTGGCCGGTGCGGCGTCGAAGGTGGTGATGCGCACGGTGATGATCTTGGTCGCGTCCGAAGATTTGACCGTGGCCATCGCGTTGCCGGCGTAGATCGGCCGCACGAAGGTATCGGCATCCACCACGGCGCTGATCTCGGAGATCTGCTGCAGATCGAGGGTTGCTGCGACCCGGGGCATGAAGTTCTTGCCCGATGTCGTGGCGGGAGCGAGCACATGGGAGTAATCCCCGGCCATGCCGGTCACAAGGGCAGCCAGATTTTCCGCGAGCCCGTGTTCGAGCCCGGCATCGTCGGCGACCAGCACCTTGGCAACGCCGTCGATGGCGGCGGCGGCTTCGCCGACCGCGGCGCAGCCCGACCCGGCGACCAGGACGGTGACATCGCCGGCGCCTGCGTCGGACAGCTGGCTTGCGGCCATGACCGTATTCAGGGTCGCGGGCTTGAGGGTGGCGTTGTCATGTTCGGCAATGACGAGAATAGCCATCAGATGACCCTCGCTTCGTTCTTCAGCTTGTCGACGAGTTCGGCGACGGTCTCGACCATCACTCCGGCCTCGCGCCCGGCCGGTTCCTCGACCTTGAGGGTCTCCAGGCGCGGTGCGACGTCGACACCCAGCTCGTCGGGCGTGAGCTCGTCGATCGGCTTCTTCTTCGCCTTCATGATGTTGGGCAGCGAAGCATAGCGCGGCTCGTTGAGGCGCAAATCGGTGGTGACGATCGCCGGCAGGTTGATGTCGATGGTCTCGAGCCCGCCGTCGATCTCGCGGGTCACCTTCGCGGTGCCGTCGCCGAGTTCGAGCTCGGAGGCGAAGGTCGCCTGGGGCCAGCCCAGAAGGGCGGCGAGCATCTGCCCGGTCTGGTTGGAATCATCATCGATCGCCTGCTTGCCGAGGATCACCAGCTCGGGCGATTCGCGATCGACCAGGGCCTTGAGCAGTTTGGCGACCGCCAGCGGTTCCAGGTCATCGTCGCTTGCCACATGGATGCCGCGGTCCGCCCCCATCGCCAGCGCGGTGCGGATTGTCTCCTGGCACTGGGCGACGCCCAGGGACACGGCGATGACCTCTTCGGCCTTGCCGGCTTCCTTCAGGCGCACGGCCTCTTCGACGGCGATTTCATCGAAAGGGTTCATCGACATTTTGACATTCGACGTCTCGACGCCGGTGCCGTCGGATTTGACGCGCACCTTGACGTTGTAGTCGATGACCCGCTTGACGGGGATCAGCAATTTCATGGGTTTATCCGTTCGCGATCATGGTTCTGACAATGCGGGGAATACGCATGAAAGCCCCGTCTGCCATAGCGTTTCGTTGTTTTTCGCACTGCAACATGCCGAACGGGCGGAACGGAGTCAATTCATCGGTGCGACGCTCTCACGGCATGAGCAAACGGGATTCGGCACCTCAGGCCGGCACCCCGCGGCCGCGCATTGGGCCGTTAACCAATTGTTAGGATTTTCATATCTCCGGGTCCGGGAAGCTGGTACTTAGGAGCTAATACATTGATACCGATCCGGGGCACATCGATACCGCCCCATCGCGGAGCACCGAAGCGTTGGTTGGGGAACCATCACTTCGTTTTTTTGGTGGGGGGGCGCCAGATGTCCAGGAAGAACAAGAAGAGCCACAAGTTCAACAAGACCAAGGGCACAAATTCGGACGATCATCTGGTAGGCGACGCCGGCCGCGACTACATCGACGGCCGCGACGGGAACGACACGATCTTCGGCCGCGGCGGCGACGACAAGCTGAAGGGCGGCCGGGGCGACGATACGATCCACGGCGGTTCCGGCAATGATGTCCTTATCGGCGGCGCCGGTGACGATAATCTCACCGGTAATCAGGGGGCGGATATCCTGCTCGGCGGTGAAGGCAACGATACCCTCGATGGCGTTAACGGTGCCGATACGCTGGATGGCGGTGCGGGCGATGATACCATCGTCGGCGGCAAAGGTTTCGACTTCCTGACGGGCGGCGATGGCGACGATCTGTTCGACTTTGCGGTCAATGACAGTGACGATACGATCACGGACTTCGAAGCAGGCGCCGGCAGCGATGATCAGATCGACGTCTCGTCGTTCGGCTTCACCGACCTGGCGGACCTGCTGGCATCAACGACCGATGTCGGGGCCGACACATTGATCGACTTCAACGGCAGCGACAGCGTCACCCTGATCGGCGTGCAGAAGGCCGAACTCCACGAGGATGACTTCATCTTCTAGGGCGTCGCCGCGGGTGTCTGCGCCAGGCGCCGGTTGGTGTGCCTGGTTCGCAAGCTATTGATATTACGTTGAAAAAACCGGTTCATCCGCGGGTCTGGCCGGGCTCCCAGAGGATGTCGGCCTTGCCGCCGTCGTTGAGCGCGCGCGCCAGCACGAACAGGTGATCCGACAGGCGGTTGGCGTATTTCAGCGC
The DNA here is from genome assembly GCA_965261975.1 of Alphaproteobacteria bacterium. GTDB lineage: Bacteria > Pseudomonadota > Alphaproteobacteria > UBA6615 > UBA6615 > UBA8079. Next base: position 5,703 of record CBDHEC010000017.1, on the reverse strand, counting down.
GTGGGCATTGACGGCCTCGTTCGTCGCCAGCTCGGTCATCAGCCGCTCGGCGCGGCGCACCACGGTGCGGGCCAGGTGCAGCTGCGCGGCCGCGGGGGTGCCGCCGGGCAGGATGAACGAGGTGAGGGGTTCGAGACCCTCGTTGATGGCGTCGATCTCCGCTTCGAGGCGGTCCACCTGTTCCGCGACGATGCGCAACGCGCCCTCTGATTTGCTGGCCGCGCGGGCATCCCCCTCGGGCGTGCAGAGGTCGGCGCCGAGATCGAACAGGTCGTTCTGGATGCGCCGGAGCATCGCGTCGGTTTCGGGGGCATCGCCGGTGTGCAGCCGGGCCAGCCCGATCACCGCATTGGCCTCGTCCACGGTGCCGTAGGCGGCGACCCGCAGATCGTGCTTGGCCACCCGGTCGCCGGACCCCAGCGAGGTGTCGCCGCCGTCGCCGCCGCGGGTGTAGATCTTGGTGAGCTGGACCATGCCTCGCGCCTCAGTTGCCCTGGCTCGCCGCGAGCACGAACAGCAGGAACAGCACGATCGCGGCCGCCTGCAGCGCCACGCGCGCGCGCATCAGCTTGTTGCCGTATTTGCGGTTGAATTCACCGCCGCGCGCCATGGCGACAAGGCCGACAATCAGGACCGCCATGACGGCCGCCAGCGCGATGGCGAGGAGAATGGACAAGGTCTTCATGGCCGCGATCATATCGACACCGATCACCCGTGACGAGGGGCGCGGGTGCGGGAATTTACGGAATTCTTGACCCCGCGGGTGCGGATTTGTAGGTTCCGCGCCATGAACGGAATGCGGACCATTCTTATTGACGGCCCGGCGTACGCCCGACTTACGGGGCGGCGGCCGGGAGCGCATGCCTACGTAACGTCAATTCAAATGGAGTCCGTTCACAATGTCCTTACACAATCACCCGCATACTCAATCTGAAGAACGAACCGACGCGGTTCACTGTTTCTCGGTCCGGGCCGTCGCCGATCCGGGTATGATGCCGCGTCTGATGGAACTTTGGGCGAAGCGCGGCCTGCTGCCCGACCGGTGGCACGGCGTGCGCGACGAGACGAGCGGGACCTATGTCGATATCGACATCGAATCGGGTGACATCGATCAGGCGCTGGCCACCCAGATGGCCGCGGCCATGCGGGCCATGTTCGGCGTCTCCCAGGTGCTGGTCTCGGAAAAACGACGCGCCGCCCGCGCCTGAACCCTGTTGGTGGCGGTAGGACGCGATGGGCCTCTACGACCATATCAAGGCGTGCAACGCTCACAGCTTCGACGGCCGGCTGCCGTTCAGCGTGGGCGGCGTGCAGGTCGGCTGGGTGCGCCGTGACCTCGCGGAGCTCATGACCCGCTGGGGCCATTACTTCAAGGTCACCGATAACGAGGTGGCGATCCTCGAAAGCCTCAAGGATGTGGAGGAACGTTCGCGCGCGCTCGCCGAGGCGGGTGCCGCCCTGGTGGTCAAACAGGCGCTGCCGCGAAACCGCAAGGAGCTCTGCCCGGTGTCGACGCGTTTCGGCGGCGAGACCCTGATGCGGATCGACCGGGCCTGGCTCGAGCCCTTCGGCGTCGTCTCATACGGGGTTCATGTGAACGGCTATGTCGAAACCGCGGACGGTCCCGAACTGTGGATCGGGGTGCGCTCGAAGAACCGCGAGGTGGCACCCGGCAAGCTCGACAATATGGTCGCCGGCGGCCTGCCGGTCGGGCTGAGTTTGATGGAAAACGTCATCAAGGAAGCCGCCGAGGAAGCCTCGGTGCCCGAAGCGCTGGCGCAGACGGCCCGGCCCGCCGGGGTGATCAGCTATGTGCTCGACACCAAGATGGGCATCCGGCGCGACATGCTGTTCGTCTATGACCTGAAGCTGCCGGCGGATTTCGAGCCCGTGAACACCGATGGCGAGGTGAGCGGCTTCGTGAAGTGGCCCGTGCAGCAGGCACTTCGGGTGATCGACGAGACCGACGAGTTCAAGTTCAACGTCAACCTGGTGATCATCGATTTCGCGATCCGCCACGGCCTGATCGCGCCCGAACATCCCGACTATGCGCGGTTGATAAAGGGCCTGCGCGCCTGGGCCTGACCGGACCCCGTTTCACAATTCGTTGGCGTTCGCCGCGCCCCGGGCGATCTGGCGGATCGCCATCGCCCAGATCTCGTCCGGATCGGTGCCCGCTTCGCGCATGGCGCGCAGGGTAAATGCCTTGTCCCGCTTGGCCAGGCGCTCACCGTCGCTGTTGGCCAACAGGGGCGTGTGGTGCCATTCGGGCACGTCGAGGCCGAGCAGCGCCTGGAGCAGGCGGTGGATGTGGGTCGCAGCGAAAAGATCCGTGCCGCGGGTCACCAGGGTGACCCCCTGGGCCGCATCGTCGACGGTCACCGCCAGGTGGTAGCTGGTCGCCACATCCTTGCGGGCGAGCACCACGTCGCCGAAGATTTCCGGTTCGGCGGTCTGTTCGCCGCGTGACCGGTCATGCCAGGCAAGCGTCCCGGCCCGGGCGATCGCGGCGTCCATGTCGAGGCGCAGGGCGTGGGGCTCGCCGTCGGCGATCCGCGCCGCGCGGGTTTCCGCGTCGAGCGATTTACAGATTCCGGGGTACACAGGGCCGTCGGGGCCGTCATGGGTCAGATGCGGCGCCGCCCCGGACCGGGCGATCTCTGCGGCGATATCCTTGCGAGTGCAGAAGCATGGATAGAGCAGACCCATCTCGTCGAGGGTCTCCAACGCTCCCGCATATTCGTCCATCCGCTCCGACTGCCGCCAGACCGGCTGGGCCCATTCAAGCCCCAGCCAGGCCATGTCCTCGATGATCGCGTCCTCGAACTCCGGGCGGCAGCGTCCCGGATCGATGTCCTCGATGCGCAGGATGAAACGGCCCTCGGCCGCGCTTGCCAGACGTGCCGCGAACAGGGCGGAATAGGCGTGCCCCAGATGCAGCAGGCCGGTCGGCGAGGGCGCGAAGCGGGTGGTGAGCGTTTCGGCGGTGCTTTGTTCACTCATGAGAGGTGGTTCATTGGGGGTCCGGGTTGATCTTGGCGCTGCAATCGGGGTCAATGCGCGGGCGTTTACAAGGTGATGATGCGATGAAAACACGCAAACGGCTAGAGGCGGGGCTTGAAGAACTCGCGGCGCTCGACCCGCGCGCGCGTGCGCCCGGCTTCGCGACCCTGCTGCGGGTGATCGTCGGCCAGCAGCTCTCGACCCATGCGGCGGCGGCCATCTGGAAGCGCATGGAGGTCGCGGGCATCACCAAGGACCCGGCGGCGTTCATCGTCCAGGACGACGAGAATCTCCGCGGCCACGGGCTCAGCCGGCAGAAGATCGTCTACGCCCGGGGCCTGGCGGAGGCGATCGTATCCGGCGGTCTCGATCTCAACGGGCTTCGCAAGCAGGACGACGACACCGCGATCGACGCGCTGGTGGCGCTCAAGGGGATCGGCCGCTGGAGCGCGGAGGTCTACCTGCTGTTCGCGCTCGGCCGACCCGACATCATGCCGGCGGATGACCTGGCGCTCGTCGCCTCGGCGGGCAAACATCTGGGCGACGGCACCCGCTGGACCCCGGGGCAGTTGCGCAAGGAGGCCGAGCAGAAATGGCGACCCTGGCGCAGTGCGGCGGCGCGGCTGCTCTGGCACGCCTACCGCATCGACGCGATATGATGGGCCGAACCACGAGACGAAAGAGCAGACCATGACCGAACCGCAACTGACCGGCCCAAGCTACGGCCCCGCATCTGGCAACCCGCCCAGGCAGCTCGTCGTGTTGCTCCACGGGCGCGGGGCGGACGGCAACGACCTGATCGGCCTGGCACCGATGCTCGCGGGCGATTTGCCCGACGCGCTCTTCCTGGCCCCGGATGCGCCCGATCCCTGCGAGGGGGCGCCCTTCGGCCTGCAATGGTTCAGCCTGACGGATTGTTCGCCCGAGAATATCGCCGCGGGGGTACGCGGCGTGGCCCCGGCGGTCGACGCGTTTCTCGATCATCATCTGCAACGCCATGGCCTCGGCGATGGCGACCTCGCGCTGTTCGGTTTCAGCCAGGGCTGCATGATGGCGCTGCACATCGGGATGCGGCGCGCGGCGGCACCCGCGGCGGTGCTTGGTTATTCGGGCATGCTGGCGGCGGCCGACAGTCTCGCCGACGAGATCACCGCTCGCCCGCCGGTCTTGCTGGTGCATGGCGAGGCCGACGAGGTCGTGCCCCACGCCGCACTCGGGATGGCCGAAACGGCCCTGCGTGATGTGGGTGTCTCGGTCGAAGCGATCTCGCGACCGGGGTTGGGTCACGGCATCGACGATGATGGTGTTGGCCGCGCCGTCGCGGTTCTGGCTCGGGCGTTTGCAGCCGACTGAGTTGGACAATCATGCGAACAGGTGGGACAGTTGGCCGACGAGGTTTTGATGAGAATCGGAGTTTGTTGCTTAATCTTTGAATTGATCCGCTGAGGGTCACCTCCGGGAGGGCAAGGATGGACGTCGCGCTGGAACAATGTCCGGCACTCGTGCTCAACGCGGATTTCCGCCCGCTGAGCTATTTCCCCTTGTCTGTCTGGCCCTGGCAGGATGCCGTGAAGGCGACCCTGATGGGCCGGGTCAACACGGTCGCCGAATATGACCGGGTGATCCGTTCGCCAAACCTCGAAATTCCCCTGCCCAGCGTCGTCTCCCTCAAGGAGTATGTCCGCCCCGCGGACAAGCCCGCCTTCACCCGTTTCAATGTGTTCCTGCGTGACCGCTTCACTTGCCAGTACTCCGGCCAGCGCCTGCCGGCCCATGAACTGACCTTCGATCATGTGATCCCCCGCTCACGCGGTGGGCGCACCTGCTGGGAAAATGTGGTGACCGCGTCGGGGGCGTATAATCTGGCGAAGGCGAACCGCACCCCGGAAGAAGCGGGCATGCATCTGCTGAGCAAGCCGCGCCAGCCCGACACCTGGGAGCTGATCGAGAATGGCCGCGCCTTCCCGCCGAACTTCCTGCACGAGAGCTGGCGGGATTATCTCTACTGGGATACCGAGCTGGACGAGTAGGAAGTCGATCTGGCGCGTCACACGCGCGTCGACAGCCAGATGGCCGCGCGGGTGCCGGTCTTGATGAATTCCGACATCACCCGATAGCCCGGCGTGGCTTCCGCGTCATGGGCGAGGCCGGTTTCCTTGTGCTCGATTTCCTCGGCACGGAACTCGTCGATCAGGTCGCGTAGCTCGGCCTCGTCCTCGCCGAGCTGTTCGGACTGGTCGGCATAATGCTCCTGGATGACATCCTCGACCGCGACGGTGCAGGCCATGGCGGCCTTCTCGCCCATCGCCGCCGTGGCCGCGCCCAGCGCGAAACCGGCGGCATGCCAGACGGGCGACAGGAGCGTCGGGCGCACCCGCCGTTCGACGATCAGCTTGTCGAAGGCCTCGAGATGCTTCTTTTCCTGGTCGGCCATGTGCCGGATGGTGTCGCCGACCGGATGCTTGCCCAGCACCGCGAGCTGGCCGGCATAGATCCGCGCCGCGCCGAACTCGCCGGCATGGTCCACCCGGATCATCCGTTCGATCAGGGTCTCCCGGTCCGGATCGCCGGGGAGGCGATCGTCGCCGGTCTTTCGGGGTCGTTTGGAATCTGTATCGCTCATGCCGTCTTTCGCCAGAAACCCTGTGCCGCCCACGCGGACGCCGCCGCGAGGATCACGGAGATGATCAGATTATAACC
>CBDHEC010000016.1:0-48419 GCA_965261975.1 Alphaproteobacteria bacterium | reverse complement strand
CATAGGCATCACCAGCGGTCGACCATTTGATCGAGGTGGCCGGCAGGTTACCGAACCAGCCCAGGCATTCGAGTTTCGTGTCATGTCGATACTGGGACCACATCGGCACCGCATAGAACGGCAGGCCAAGAATATCGATGGCTGCGATCGTGCCGAGCAGCGCATAGGCGTCGGTCATCGAGTGGCCGACCGGGTTCACGCCCGTGTCAAAACTGCCACCCTGCCAGACCACCGCGTCGGGAAAGCCCTCAGGGCGTACATCGCTCGGCTCATAAAGCCCCTGCAGGGTTCCGAACAGATCGCCGCCGTCGGCTTCGGTTCGCGCAATGGACATGAGATCGATCATTTTCGCCTCTTTGTATCGGTGATTATCAAATTGGATCAGCCGACCGTGCCGGTTTCGATGATTACGAATTTGGCATGGCCGATCGCGAGCCTCTGTATGCTGCGAACGGACGGCTCTGTAAAGAGGCTGAACCGTTCAGACCATGACGATCTGTTGAAAAGTGGAAAAGCCGCGAAACGGCCCGGAAAGGCCGGTGACGGCGAAGTTCTACTGGCTAAGTTGCCGATGGACCGCTTTTGCAGCGGTGAGCAAGGCTTCACGCCCCGCATCGTCATCCATCCGCGCCACCAACGCATAGGAGCGATCGGAATCGTTCCAGTAGAACATCGACAGGTCATCGGCCAGTGCATAGGTGATATCCACCCCATTGGCCGGTTCGCTGCGGACGTAGAGCGATACCTTCTGTCCGTTCTCATCCGAGAAAACGAACTGGGCTGCCGGCCCGTCCGTATCGGGCAACACGCGCCCGCCGAGCATCCGGTACCCGAACGAGTCCAGGCTGGGTACGCGCACCTGCTTTCCCATCCGGTCGGCAATATAGTCCGCCATGGCCGCGGGTCCGCCGACCGCGGGCGTGCGGAGTTCATCCTGGTGGCTCACCACATGCGCCATCGAGGCACGCTGCATCAGCACCTGGGTATCAATGGGCGGGGTCGTCACAGGCGCGCTCGTGGATGCGGCCGCGAACTGGGCACCGGCGTCGGGAACACCCTCGCCGCGAACGATCCACCCCCCCGCGGCACCAACCACGAACAGGGTAATCGCGGCCGCCATCGTGGCCCAGGCCGGCACGCCGGCGCGCCGGACATCGAGCAATGCCGCCGTACTGGCCGGCAGATCCTCGTTCAGAATATCGTCATACAGGGCGTGCAGCCCCGCGCTTTGCGCCCGGTATCGCGCCACACGCCGTGCGGCTTCCGGATTGTCGGCCAGCCAGGCCTCGACTTCGGCCTGACGCGCGGGGTCCAGCTCGTCATCAACGAGGGCGTTGAGTTCGCTGTCGGATACGCGATCATCGCCCATCACTTGATCCTCCGGATTGTCGAGATCTGCGCACCTTCGTCGATACGCCGTCGCAAATCCTCACGCGCACGCGACAGGCGTGACATGACGGTCCCCACCGGCACTTCCAGCACCCCGGCGGCTTCGGCATAGGTCATGCCTTCCAGGCCGACGAGGAGAATTACCTGGCGGTGCACCACCGACAGGCCGGACATGGCGTTGGACAGTTCCGACCATTCAACAGCCGCTTCCTGGCCCGCCGGTTCGGCGCGCGGTGGTGCGGCGTCGAGCGGGACGGAATCAAGAGCCCGGCTGCGCCGGCGCATCTCATTGGCATGAAGATTGTGCATGATCGTGAACAATCAGGTCCGCATGTTGGTCCCTTCGCGCCAAAGGTGGAGCTTGTCCAACGCCCGGACGACCACGTCATTGACGAGGTCATCCGCCTCGACGCGGTCGCGCATCAGCGCTATCGCGTACCGACGGAGCCGCGGCAATTCCGCGGTCACCGCCTGGCGTTTGGATTCTGTGCTCACCGGAGACCGGCGCGAAGGGGCCTGAACGAAACGACGCTATTTCTTCATCGCCTCTTCCTTGACCATCTGGTCCTTGGCGGACTGCTGCGGGTTGGTGTTGCCCTGGGCCAGAGCGGCACCGGTGAAGGCGATCGAGGCAATGCCGGCGGCGGCGAGAATACGGGTAATGGACATAGTTTTGTCTCCTATCGGGACGTTGGTGAACACAGGTAGTTACATAGAGATAAACACCCGATGTACCGAAACCATTCCATTTTTTTTAACGCATTGTTTTTATTCGTTATTTTCGGCTCAAACCGCGCATCGCATCGTCCAGGCCCTCGATCGTAAGCGGGTACATGCGTCCATCCAGGATTTCGCTGACCATGCCGATCGACGGGAAATAGCGCCACCGGTCCTGGGGCATCGGGTTGAGCCAGGCGACTTGCGGGTATGTTCGCACGAGACGGCGCAGCCAGGTCTCGCCCGCCTCTTCATTCCAGTGTTCCACGCTGCCACCGGGGTGAGAAATCTCGTAAGGGCTCATGGTCGCGTCACCGACGAGCACCAGCTTGTAGTCCGCCGGATAGGTGTGCAGCACGTCCCAGGTACCTGTCCCGCCCGCGCGGCGGCGGCGATTCTCCCGCCACAGTGATTCATAGACGCAATTGTGGAAGTAGAAATATTCGAGATGCTTGAACTCGGTCCGCGCGGCCGAGAAAAGTTCCTCACACATCCGGATGTGCGGATCCATCGAACCGCCGACGTCGAACATCAACAACACCTTCACCGCGTTGTGACGCTCGGGCACCATCTTGATGTCCAGCCAGCCGCCGTTGCGTGCCGTCGAGTTGATCGTGTCGTCGAGGTCGAGCTCGTCGGCCGCACCCTCCCGGGCAAACTTTCGAAGACGGCGCAACGCCACCTTGATGTTGCGGGTGCCTATTTCGACGCTGCCATCCAGGTCCTTGAATTCGCGACGGTCCCAGACCTTCACCGCAGAATTATTCCTGTTTCCCTCCTGGCCAATCCGAACCCCTTCGGGGTTGTAGCCGTTCGCGCCATAGGGCGACGTGCCCTGGGTACCGATCCATTTCTTGCCACCCTGATGCCGCCCCTCCTGTTCGGCGAGCCGTTCACGCAGGGTTTCCATCAATTTTTCCCAGCCGCCCATGGCCTCGATCTGGGCCTTTTCTTCGTCCGTCAGCTCCAGTTCGCCCATCTTGCGGAGCCACTCCTCGGGGATTTCGCCGTCAAGATCGTCGAATTCGGGCGGCTCGAGCCCCCGGAACACGTGACCGAAGACCTGATCAAACTTGTCGATATGCCGCTCGTCCTTCACCAGGAGCGCACGCGACAAGTAGTAGAAGTCATCGACCTTATATTCTGCGATCCCGCGATCCATCGCCGTCAGGAGATCGAGATACTCACGCAGGGATACCGGGATCTCGGCTTTTCGCAGGGTCTGGAAGAAATCTGCGAACATGCGGGCGAACTAGCTTCCGGCACGTTCGCGACGGTTCAGGAAGGCCAGCCGTTCGAACAGCTGCACATCCTGTTCCGATTTCAAGAGCGCACCATACAAAGGCGGGATCAGTTTCGCCGGGTCGTTGGTGCGCAGCTCCTCGGGGTCAATATCTTCGGCCATCAGGAGCTTCAACCAGTCGAGCAATTCGGACGTCGACGGCTTTTTCTTGAGGCCCGGCACCTCTCGCAGATCGTAGAAGGAGGTAAGCGCCTCGCGCAGCAAGCGCTTCTTGATGTCGGGATGATGAACATCGACGATCCGGGTCATCGTTTCGGCGTCCGGGAACGCGATGTAGTGGAAGAAACAACGCCGCAGGAACGCGTCGGGCAGCTCTTTCTCGTTGTTCGACGTGATGATTACAATCGGACGGTGCTTGGCGACGACCGTCTGCTTGGTCTCGTAGACGTGAAACTCCATCCGGTCGATCTCGAGCAACAGATCGTTGGGAAACTCGATGTCCGCCTTGTCGATCTCATCGATCAGCAGGACGGGGCGCTGCTCACTCTCAAACGCCTCCCAGAGTTTGCCCTGAATAATATAATTCGAAATATCCTGGACGCGCTCATCGCCCAGCTGGCCATCACGCAACCGCGCGACCGCGTCATACTCGTACAGGCCGTGCTGGGCCTTGGTCGTGGATTTCACATGCCACTCGATCAGCGGCGCGCCCAGCGCCTCGGCGATCTCATGTGCCAGGACGGTCTTCCCGGTCCCCGGCTCACCCTTCACCAGCAGCGGCCGCTCGAGGGTGATGGCCGCGTTGACCGCGATTTGCAGATCGTCGGTCGCCACATAGGTCTTGGTGCCTTCGAAGCGCATGTTCACTCCCTGTCGACCGTCGCTCAGACGGCCAGTTCGTCCTTCAAGGCGGCTTCGATGGCGGCCAGCGCGGCCTCGGTCTTCGAGGGGTCGGGCCCGCCACCCTGGGCCATGTCCGGGCGGCCGCCGCCGCCCTTGCCGCCGAGCTCGGTGACGCCGATGCGCACGAGATCGACCGCGCTGAAGCGCTTGATCAGGTCGGATGTCACGCCGACCACGATCGAGCCCTTATCGTCAAAGGCACCCGCCACCGCAACGACACCGGAGCCGATGCTGTCCTTCATGTCGTCGACCAAGCTCTTGAGTTCACGCGGTGGTACGTCGGTCAGGGCGCGCGCGGTAAACGTCACCCCGCCGATGTCCTGGGACGCATCGTCTGCCGCCGACGACCCGCCACCACCGGCCGCGAGCTTTCGTCTCGTTTCGGTCAACTCACGCTCAAGCTTCTTGCGCTCCTCGAGCAGCTGGGCGACGCGCTCGGGCACAGCTTCGGGTGTGGTCCGCAGGCTGTCCGCCGTCTCTCGCAGCAGCCGGTCCTGGGTTTCCATATAGGTGCGCGCATCGGACCCCGTGAGCGCCTCGATCCGGCGCACACCGGCCGATACGGCGCTTTCCGAGACGATCTTGACCAGCCCGATATCGCCGGTGCGGCGCACATGGGTGCCACCGCACAGCTCCACGGAATAGGCCACGCGGTCATTGTCAGCGTCGGCGGCGGCGCCACCCATCGCCACGACCCGTACCTCATCGCCATATTTCTCGCCAAACAATGCAAGGGCCCCGGCATCGATCGCCTCATCGGGGGTCATCAGGGTCGTGTTCACGGACGCATTAACTGCAACCCGGTCGTTGACCGCGGCCTCGACGGCCGAAATTTCTGCCGCGTCCATCGGTTTGGTGTGGGAGATATCGAACCGCAATCGGTCGGGTGCAACCAATGAACCCTTCTGGGCGACATGGGCGCCCAGTTCCCCGCGCAGTGCCTCATGCAGCAGGTGAGTCGCGGAATGGTTGGCGCGCAACCTGTTGCGACGCATGACATCAATACGCAACTCCACCACGTCGCCGACGCTTAACGGCTTGCCGTCGACGGCCCCGAGATGAACATGCATATCGCCGAGTTTCTTCTGGGTATCCCGGACCGTGATCTCCGCACCGCCCGGGCTGAACATCACGCCGGCATCGCCCATCTGACCGCCCGATTCCCCGTAAAACGGCGTCTGGTTGACGATGACCGCAACATCCTGGCCCGGTGCGGCCGTCTCGACCCGTTCGCCGTCGACGACGATCGCAACCACTTTGCCCTCGGCGGTGTCGGTATCGTAGCCGAGAAACTCGGTAGCCCCGGTTTCCTCCCGGATATCGAACCAGACTTCCTCGGTCGCGGCGTCCCCTGATCCGGACCAGGCCCTGCGCGCGGCCGCGCGTTGCGCGTCCATCGCCGCATCGAAGGCGGCGTTGTCGACCGAACGCCCCTGCCCGCGCAGGATGTCCTCGGTCAGATCGAGCGGGAAGCCGAACGTGTCGTACAAACGGAACGCCACCTCGCCGGACAGGTCGGCCCCGTCGGCCAGTTTGTCGGTTTCCTCTTCGAGCAGTTTCAGGCCGCGATCCAGGGTCTGCTTAAACCGCTCCTCCTCAAGGCGAAACGTCTCCGTGATCAGCGGCTGGGCCCGACGCAGCTCGGGAAAGGCATCTCCCATCGCCGAGACAAGCGACGGCACCAGGCGGTGCATCAGCGGGTCGCGGCAGCCGAGAAGATGCGCATGGCGCATGCCGCGGCGCATGATCCGCCGCAGCACATACCCGCGTCCCTCGTTCGAGGGCAGCACGCCATCCGCCATCAGGAAGGAACAGGCACGCAAATGATCAGCGATCACCCGGTGGCTGACGGCACCCTCTCCGTCGGGATCGACATTGGCCGCATGCGCCGACGCCTCGATCAGGCCGCGCATCAGGTCGATATCGTAATTGTCGTGCTTGCCCTGGAGGACCGCCGCGATCCGCTCCAGCCCCATGCCCGTGTCGATCGACGGCTTCGGCAGGTCTTCGCGTAAATCCGCGCTGCGCTGCTCATACTGCATGAACACGAGGTTCCAGACCTCGATGAACCTGTCGCCATCCTCGTCAGGGCTACCCGGGGGGCCGCCGGGGATCTTGTCGCCGTGATCGAAGAATATCTCCGAACATGGCCCGCAGGGGCCCGTGTCGCCCATCGCCCAGAAATTGTCGTGGGTGGCGATGCGGATAATCTTGTCTTCTGACAGGCCGGCGATCTTCTTCCACAGATCGAATGCTTCGTCGTCTTCGGCATAGACGGTCGCGATCAGCCGGTCGGCCGGGAGACCGTATTCCTTGGTAATCAGGTTCCAGGCCAGCTCGATCGCATGTTCTTTGAAATAGTCACCGAACGAGAAGTTGCCGAGCATCTCGAAGAAGGTGTGGTGGCGTGCCGTGTAACCGACATTCTCGAGATCGTTATGCTTGCCCCCTGCGCGTACGCATTTCTGCGATGTGGTGGCACGGCTATAGGGCCGGTTCTCGGCGCCGGTAAAAACGTTCTTGAACTGAACCATGCCCGCATTGGTAAACAGCAGGGTCGGATCATTGTGCGGGACGAGCGGAGACGATTCGACGATCTCATGCCCATCCTGGGCAAAATAATCGAGGAACGCTGAACGGATTTCACTGGTGGTCGCCATATCTGCCGGGCCGGTCAAAACGAAGTTGCCGGGCGGTTTTAACGCGCGCCCGAATGCCTGTCGAGGTTACCACATGGCCCGTTAAAAGCGTGGGAATGTGCATGAAAGGCAGTCAGCGCAAATCCCGGGAATTGCAAACGACGGCAGGGACAAGCATGTCCGCTGGACACATAAGCAAAAAAGGCCCCACCCATTGCCGTGGGGGGGCCTCCTTTATGTCATCACCGAGGACGATCAATCCCGACGAAAGTCTCGTTTAGTCGCCTTCGGCGGCATTCTGGGGGACGTCCGATGGGCCGTTCGGCTCGTCCTCCGATTCCGACTCACCGTCCTTGAAATCCTCGGGATTGCCCAACATGGCGTCGGCGATCAGGCCTGCATTGGCGCGGATCTTGTGCTCGATCTCCGCGGCAATTTCCGGGTTCTCCTTGAAGAACGTCTTGGCGTTCTCCCGGCCCTGCCCGACCCGCTCGTCCCCGTAGGAGAACCAGGCGCCCGACTTGTCGATGATACCGGCCTGGACCCCGAGATCGAGCAATTCGCCCATCTTGGAGACACCCTCGCCATACATGATGTCGAATTCGACGATCTTGAAAGGCGGCGCCAGCTTGTTCTTGACCACCTTGACCCGGGTCTGGTTGCCGACGACCTCGTCGCGGTCCTTGATCGAACCGATGCGGCGGATGTCGAGGCGGACCGAGGCATAGAATTTCAGCGCGTTGCCGCCCGTCGTGGTCTCGGGGCTGCCGAACATGACGCCGATCTTGTGGCGAATCTGGTTGATGAAGATCACCGTCGTGTCCGAGCGCGAAATCGAGCCGGTCAGCTTGCGCAGGGCCTGGCTCATCAGCCGGGCGTGCAGGCCGGGGAGTGAATCACCCATCTCGCCTTCGAGTTCGGCGCGCGGCACCAGGGCCGCGACACTGTCGACCACCAGAATATCCACCGCACCGGAGCGGACCAGCGTATCGGCGATTTCGAGTGCCTGTTCGCCTGCGTCGGGCTGGGAGATCAGGAGATCGTCAAGGTTGACACCAAGCTTGCGGGCGTAGGTCGGGTCGAGCGCGTGCTCGGCATCGACAAATGCACATGTGCCGCCCGTCTTCTGAGCTTCGGCGATGATGTGCAGGGCCATGGTGGTCTTGCCCGAACTCTCGGGGCCATAAATCTCAACGACCCGGCCGCGCGGCACGCCGCCGATACCAAGCGCGATATCGAGGCCGAGTGAACCGGTGGATACGGAGGCAATCTCGACGGCATTGTCGTCGCCAAGCCGCATGATCGAGCCCTTGCCATAGGCCTTCTCGATCTGGCTCAACGCGGCATCAAGGGCCTTGTTGCGTTCTTCGGGTTTCATGCTGTCCTCGACGACGCGAAGCTGTGTGCTGCTCATGGATCGCTCCTCCGTTTCCTCTGGAGATCCCGCCTAGGATCCCTCTGGTTCCTGCGGCCCCGCGATGGTCCTAAAACCCATCTTCGCGGTTCAGAGCGTCAATGTACTTGCTTTGTTCTGCTTGTAAAGTTCTTTTTTTGTTCTCATTCGAAACTGCCGGATTTGCGCCTGATTTACGCAATATGGAACAGTTCCGGACGAGAAACTGGACTATAGAGCAAATGCCGGAGTCGCCACCCTAGGCGGGCACCCGGTCCATCACTTCTTTCACCTTGCCCGCTAGCTGGGCAAGCGAGAACGGCTTGGGCAGGAAATGAATATCCTGGTCTTCGCCGAGGCGATTGCGGAATGTTTCCTCGGCATAGCCCGAGATGCAGATGACGGGCATTTCCGGTTTTTCCTCGCGCACATTCTTGATCAGCGTCGGGCCGTCCATTTCCGGCATCACCGCATCCGTGACCAGCAGGTCGATCGGCTCCTCGACGACCCCCATCAGCTCCATCGCCGCCTCGCCGGTGCGCGCCTCCAGCACCTTGTAGCCCTTGGCGCGCAGCGCGCGCGGAGAACAGCCGCACCGCATCCTCGTTCTCGACAACCAGCACCGTCCCCGCACCCGTCGTGTCTGCAGCGCTGGGTGAATCCGCCGCCTCGGCCTTCTCCGCCGCACCGGCCTCCTGGGCGTGTGCGGGCAGATAGATCGTGAAGGACGTGCCAGAACCCGTGTCGGAATCGACCAGCACATACCCGCCCGTTTGCTTGACGATGCCGTAAACCGTCGACAAGCCAAGGCCGGTCCCCGCGCCGACTTCCTTGGTCGTGAAGAACGGCTCGAAAATATGTTCGAGATTCTCCTTCGGGATCCCGACGCCGCTGTCGGCAACTTTGATCACCACATAGTCCCCCGGCAGGATCGTCTCGCCGCCCCGGCGCTGGCTCGTGATGAAGGTCTTGTTGGCGGTCTCGATGGTGAGCTCGCCACCCTCGGTCATGGCGTCGCGGGCGTTCACGGCCAGATTGATAATGACCTGCTCGACCTGCCCCTGGTCGGCGCGCACCAGCGCGAGTTCGCGTCCATGGGTGATATTCAGCTTGATGTTCGCACCGATCAACCGGCGCAGCAGGTTCGCCAGATCGCCCAGCACGTCGGTCATCGACAGAACACGGGGCTGCAGGGTTTGCTGGCGCGAAAAGGCCAGGAGCTGGCGCACCAGCCGGGCGGCTCTGTTCGCATTCTGCTTGATCTGCATGATGTCGCCGAACGACTGGTCACCCGGGCTGTGGCGCAGCAGCAGCAAGTCGCAAAAACCGATCATCGCCGTCAGCAGGTTGTTGAAGTCATGGGCAATGCCACCGGCGAGCTGACCCACCGCCTGCATCTTCTGGCCTTGCGCGAACTGGGCCTCCAGCGAGCGCTGTTCGGTCGTCTCGAGGAAATGCACGATCAGCCCGTATATGCCGCCCTGGCTGTCATCCATGCGGCTGACATACATGGTCGCGATCCGGTTGACGCCGGCCTCGTTGGTGGTCCGCAGCCGCACATCCATGGGCGCGGTCAGATCCGCATCCGACATCACCCGGTCCAGCCAGGTCGTGACCTTGCCGTCATCTTCCGAGGCCACGAAATCGCGGATCGGTCGGCCCAGCAGCTTCTGCTCCACCGGCGCCGCCAGCGTGCGCCAGGCCCGGTTGGACTCTGTGACCCGGCCTTCCCCATCGAGCAACACGATACCGACGGGTGCGTCTTCGAAAAAACGGGCGAAACGCTGTTCGGAACGGCGCAAGGCCTGTTCCCACTCGCGCTCGGGGGTCAGGTCGCGTACCACCGAGCGGGTCCGCACCTCGCCGCCGTCGGCGAATACCTCGGTTTGACCGATAAACACCTGCATCGCCCGGCCGTCGCGGCCCGTCAGCGACAGTTCGTAACCGCCCCCCGTCGTCTCATCCGGCGCCAGCAGGGACGGCCGGTAGGCAGGCACCTCCGCCGCCGGGCGCGTCGACAGAAAATCATGCAGATGCATGTCTCCAGCGAGCATCTCCTCGGCCGTGTAGCCCAGCCATGTCGCCAGGGCGTTGTTGACGAACAGGAAACGTCCGTCCTGGTCAACCGAATAGAAACCGATCGGCGCATGCTCGAGGAAATCGACCAGCTTCGCCTGCTCTTCATGGATGGTCTGCTCCATGCGTCGGCGCGCGCTGATATCCTCAACGGCCCATAGCGCCGCCCCCGGCACATCCGCCAGTGGATAGGCGGAAATCCGAAGCCAGGTGATGGAATCACCCGTATCGGGGACCTGGATCTCATCGGTCATCGGCACGTTGTTGGCCGCCGCCGATGTCAGGCGCCCGAGACGCTCGGAGGTTTCCGGACCGCTGCCGATCCGCTCTCCCAAACGCGCCAGCGGCGCATGGTCAGAATCGGGAAACATTGCCTGGTAGCCGGCGTTCGAGAAAACGGCACGGCCGTTCGGATCAACGATACAACAGGGGAACGACAACACATTGCCGACCGCACTCCAGATGGCCGAGTTACGAACCAACCGGCGCTGGCGGCGTGTCATCGCCCAGAGGCCGGCGATCCCGATCCCCATGACCAGGACGATCGCCCCGATGGCCACCGCGAGTTGTTCGTTGGAAGGACCGAGCCAGGCAAACACACCGACCCCGGCGAGCGATACCGCCACGATCGCCGCCACGGCGCCAATCAGTACCGGATCCTCGGCCGAACTCGGCTCGGCGCTTCGCGTGCTGCCTCCCCTATCGGCATCGCCGCTCCCATCACCGGACCTGCCCGAGCCACAACCGGCCGGGTCAACAGCCCACTTCCCTCAACTCATAACTCGTTGCATCCGCGTGCGCCAAGCATCTCCGCCATCAGCCAGCATCCTCCGGACCAGGCAAATCGCCATCACGCATCGGCTTGGGCCGGACCTTGGAGATCCCCATCACGAAGGCGATAATTTCAGCAACCGCCTTGAAATGCTCGGGCTCGATAAAGTCGTCGAGCTCAACCGAGGCGTAAATGCCGCGCGCGAGGGGCGGGTTCTCGAAGATCGGCACGTCATGTTCCTCTGCCGTCTCGCGGATACGGAATGCAACAGCATCGACGCCCTTCGCCACCACTTTCGGAGCGGCCATCATGTCCTGATCATAGGAGAGCGCGACCGCATAATGGGTCGGGTTGGTGATCACCACATCCGCCGTCGGCACCGCCTGCATCATGCGCTGGCGCGACCGCTCCATGCGAATCTGGCGCAGCCGCGCTTTGACATGCGGGTCACCCTCGGCTTGCTTGGCCTCGTCACGCACTTCCTGCCGGGTCATGCGCAGTTTCTTGCGGTGGTCGAAGATCTGATACATGAAGTCGAACAGCGCCAACGCCGTCAGCAAAATGACGACCCCGCCGAAGATCTTCACGCCCAGCGTGAACAGAAGCTCAAGCACCGTGCGCAGGTCCATCACGGGGATATGCGGTAGTTCCTCAAGCTCGGGGATAATCACGGCCGCCGCGACCGCGGCCACCATGGCGATCTTGAACAGGCCCTTGACCAGTTCCGTCACCGAGCGCAGCGAGAACATCCGCTGTACGCCCTTGATCAGAGATATCTTCTCGAGGCTCGGCTTCAGTTTCTCCGGTGCATAGATAATGCCGTGCTGGACCAACGGCGCGGCGATGGCTGCCAGCACGAACAACAGCATCGGAAACGCGATCGCCAGCGCCACACCCGACGCGACTTCGGTCAACAGCAGACCAAGGGATTCGGGGCCATACGAGATGTCATGGGGCCGCTCGAGAAAGCGCCGCAGATCGCGGATCATCATGGAACCGGTCGACGGCAGAAAGAGGCCTATCGCCATGGTTCCCGACAGCAGCACGAACCAGTTGGTGATCTCGCGCGACTGGGCAACGTTGCCCTTCTTGCGTGCATCTTGCAGTCGCTTGGCTGTCGGTTCTTCTGTTTTTTGTGCGTCGTCCTGATCCTGATCGGCCATCGACGCCTCTTACGAAGTTCGCAGGAAACCGCCCATGACGGTTTCGAAATGATCGAGGAACACGAGCATGCTGACGCCCAGCGTGATCGCGAGTATGGAGAATCCGACCAGGATCTGGAGCGGCAGCGCGATGAAGAAAACCTGAATTTGCGGCATCAGCCGGGCCATCAGGCCCATCGATACATAGATCAGCATGCCAACGACCAGTACCGGCAGGGCGATCTGAAGTCCCAACCGAAAACTGTCCGCCACCACGCGCGCGGCCAGGTCCGAAAAATCCCCGACCGGAAATCCCTGCCCGGGGACGAACAGCACATAGCTGTCGACGAGCCCCATCAGCATCACATGGTGCATGTTGGTCACGAACAGCAGCGTGACGCCGACCGTCGCCAGAAACGCACCCGTGATCGCGCCCTGCTGGCCCGCCGTGGGGTCGAAGAGCTGGGCGCTGGCGAGGCCCGAATTGAACGCGATGATCGTGCCACCCACCTGCAGCATCGACAGCAAAAGCCGGGCAATGGCACCGATCGCAATCCCGATCAGAATCTCGCTCCCCAGCAACACGAACAATTCCGACAGGATGGGCGGGGTCGCGGGAATGGTCGATGAGACAACGGGAAACACCAGGAAGGTCACGGTCAGCGCGATGATCAGGCGCACGCGCACCGGCACGTTTACCTCGCCAAACCCCGGCAACAGCATCACCGCGCTGCCAAGACGCGCGAAAATCATCATGAAAAGATAGACGTCGGCGACCAGCAACCGATCAAGCATGAACGCGCCGCCCGTCAGCCAAGGCCGATAATTCGGTCTGCCAGACCTTCGGTGAAGGTAATCAGCGTCGTGATCATGAACGGCAGGAAGACCAGCAACGAGACAAAGATCACGAGGATCTTCGGCACGAATGCGAGGGTCATTTCCTGAATCTGGGTCAACGCCTGGAACAGCGAGACGGTCAGGCCGACAACCAGCGCGGTGATCATCAGCGGGGCCGACAATTTCAGAAGCACGATCACGGCTTCACGCGAAATGTCGAGAACGGTGGCGGTATCCATCGGGTAGCCTTCTGCCGGAGATGGGGCCTTAAGAAATCCGATCGCTAGATCGGCATACGAAGAATTTCCTGATAGGCCGCGACGACCTGGTCGCGCATGGCGACGACCGTCTGCAGCGCCATCTCGGCATCGGCGATGGCGGTCACCACTTCCGAGACCTCCGCACTGCCGTCAATGGCTTCAAGGGTTACTGCCTCGGCCCGCAGACCGGATTGCAATGCGCCTTCGGCGGCGGATTGGACCAGGTCGGAGAAACTCTGGCCCGCTTCCTGAGGTCGGGGTTCGACCCCGGCGCCGCCGCGGGCGGCGTTTGTGTAGGCACCGATGGCGCTTGTGAGATTGGCAGTCATGCGAAAACTCCCGTGGCAAGGGATCGCCGGCTAGTGGTTGAACGGAAAGGGACTATGGATCGTTATTGCAGGAGCTCCAGCGTGCGCGACACCATCGTGCGAGCGACATCGACAACCCGCAGGTTGGCCTGGTAGCTGCGCTGTGCGGCGCGAAGATCGACCATCTCGATCATCGTTTTAACGTTCGGCAGCAGCACATAACCCGTCTCGTCGGCGGCCGGATGCCCCGGCTCGAAGCGGCGGCTGAATTCCGAATTGTCGACACCGATGTCGTGGACCTCGACCTTGTCCGTGTCGAGCGCGCGATCGAACACGTTGCGGAAACTCACGGTCTGTCTCTGATAGGGCAACTGGTTCGGGCTGGTCGCCAAACTGTCGACGTTGGCGATGTTCTGGGAGATCACGCGCACACGCACATTCTGGGCGAGCATGCCCGATGCGGCGATATGCATGGCCTTGTTGAGATCAGACATTGGCGAGTTTCCTCATTCCCGGTTTACGAGCCACGCGGCTAGCGACCCGGCCGGGTCAGTGCCGTGCGCAGCAACTCGAGATGCTTGCGATAGAGATTAAGCGTGGTTTGGTAGGCCATCTGGGTCTCGCCAAGCTTGGTCAGCTGCTGCTCGATGCTGACATCGTTCTTGTCGAGGGTGGTCTCATGGGCATCCGGTGCACCCTCGGTGGCGAACGGCGTGCGCGCCTGCAGGCCGACCAGGTGGGTCCCGTGGGTGCGGTTTGGCGGGAAACCGTTTTGGTTCCCTTCCTTGCGCACAAGATCCCGGAAACTCACTTGCTTGAGATCCTTGGCCTTGAAACAAGGCGTATCGCCATGGGCGACATTCTGCGAGATGATCTCGGTGCGATGCGACAACCAGGACATCTTCTTGGTCATCATCTGCAGAACGGGAAGATTATTGAAATCCATAGGCAGTCCCGTGAGCATCGCGCGCCGGGCAGGCAGTTCCGAACGCGCGAAAATGGCAAATTTGCCGAAAACTTTATCGATTTCGGCCAGTATCACGGCGCGCTATTAACAAACGGTAAAGCGGTATAAGCTGAACCCAACCGCAGGGGAGGTGCGGCGGAACCGAGCGGGTCACGTAAGACCGGCAGCATCGGACCGCCGATGGGGACATGCTTTATCTGACGCGAAAAATCGGTGACTCGATCATCATCAACGACGACATCGAAGTGACGGTCGTCGATGTGCGCG
The DNA here is from genome assembly GCA_965261975.1 of Alphaproteobacteria bacterium. Classification (GTDB taxonomy): domain Bacteria; phylum Pseudomonadota; class Alphaproteobacteria; order UBA6615; family UBA6615; genus UBA8079. The sequence continues at coordinate 33,506 of CBDHEC010000016.1, read as the reverse complement.
GCAAATCGATCAAGCTCGGCCTGACCTTCCCCGAAGACGTCTCGGTCTATCGCCAAGAGGTCTATGAGCGCATCCAGGCCGAGAAGGCCGGCGAAGGCGCGGCCTCGGATACGGGCGGCATTGACACGGATGGTGCCGACGAGGCGAACGACGGCCCCGCCGACTAGGGACCGCCCGGCCGGGCAAACATCCTTAACCTCTCCTTACGATATTTTTCTTCATAAATAATTGATATTGTTACAAAAAATATTTTCTTAAATGATGCGCGTACTACACGCGGACTACTGTGAGAACAAAAGAAAAAGTATGGGGCCCCTACTTTTTCTGATCCTTGGACATCCCCGCTTGTTCGGCGACATGGCGTTGACCAAAAGGGTCGGCACCGACCCTTTTGCTGCGATCTCCACCCCTAGCATCAAACTGACTCAACAATTCGCCAGAACGACGAATTGCACGGGCGCGGATCAGTCAGCAAGGTGCAGTGGGCGACGCTTGCTCATGACCCCACCTCGAACTTGTCCTCGGCTAACAACTCGATCGAGACGATCCCGCGCCCCTGAGGCACCAGCTCAACGAGTGCGCCGTCGATTGCTGACGACACCTTCTCCTGAAATGGGATGAACGGCTCCCACTTCAGGTGATCGTTGTCCAGCGTCGTGATTGGGCAATTGATGCGCGCTCGTAATCCAGCGCCTAAATCGGACCGTATCAAATTTATCTAGTGTGATTTGAAGCGAAACTTATGCGAGCCCCCGTTTCACCGTGCAAAATTTTAGTCATAGCGTTGTGTGCGTTGTTTTCCGGCCCTGTTCAGGCGGCGGAGGGCGGCGTGCCTAGCGCCCACGATTTCAGCTTTATAGCAATCGAGGGTGATCCACTCCCTCTCGCTCAATTCGCAGGCAAAGCCGTGCTCGTAGTGAACTCGGCATCCCAATGCGGTTTTACGTCACAATATTCCGCACTTGCTGATCTGTGGGCGCGCTACCGCGACAAGGGACTCGTGGTCTTGGCTGTGCCCTCGAACGACTTCGGTGGACAGGAGCCGGGCACAGAGGACGAGATCAAGCAATTCTGTGAAGTGAATTACGGGATCGATTTCCCAATGACTGAGAAGGTTCATGTGCGGGGCGAAAAGGCGCATCCCTTTTACCAGTGGGCCGCCACCCATTTTAGCCCTCTGTCGAAGCCGCGTTGGAACTTCCACAAATACCTGATTGCACCAGACGGCAAATTGGTCGGGTGGTTTTCATCCGTAACCTCGCCGACCTCTGAAAAGGTTGTGAGCGCCATCGAGGAGCAACTTGCCCGCGCAACCGCATTGCCATAAGCGTTCACAGCGCACGCTTAGCAATCCGATATCAGACAATACCAATCTGACGTTGACGACTATGTCAGGAAACTCAAACAGTATGCCTCTGATGCGGCTAACTTCGCGTCTGAGGTCGTTGATTACGCTAATTGTGAAATTCAAAATCTCGATTAGTTTTTCGGGAAAAGCCCCATGCCACCTCTCAAAGCCGCTCGTTTCGCCGTTCGGACCGCCCGCATCGCCGGTAAGGTGATCAAGCTCGGCCTGCGTATCCGGAACGCGCGCCGTGGGCGTGGTCGTTAGATACTCTTCGGGTGTCTGGCCGCTTGGATGGCCGCATGACTCCCAAGCCACTCATTTCCGACAGCACTATGTCGGACCTTGCAGGTTCCGTCTTCTTTGATAACAATTTTGGCGCTTTAGAAATGGAGAAGCATCATGTCCACAAAGTTAGCCGAGAAGACAGCCGACGAAGCTGCGGACAGACCTATCGCCACGCATAAGGTGCTGATGGAGGACGATCAGATGATCGTCACCCACTGGGTATTCAAGCCCGGTGAGCAGACTGGGTGGCATCGGCACGAAATGAACTACATGCCGATCCAGCTATCGGCTGGGAAATTGCATTTCGACTTCCCTGACGGCTCTTCAAAGCAGGTGGACTATGTGCATGGCACGTCAAGCATGGTGATCGCGCCTGTCGAGCACAATGCGACCAACATCGGCGATGTTGATGTCGTGGCTCTGGAGATCGAGTTCAAGAAGTAACGCCAGTCGATGTCAGTTCGCGCCCTACACCTGAAGCTCGTCGCCCTGTGCACCCCGGGACAGCTCGGCCTGCGTATCCGGCGCGCGCGCCGTGGGCGTTAGTTACAACTTGTAAACGCTGACCGAATGTCCTTCTTTTTTCGAAAAGCCGACACATCCGTCATCGGCAAAGACCTTGTTGAAGTCGGCGGTGAGGATCCCGCGCTCATTAATAAAGCCCTAGAATTTATTGACACAGCCCCCGCAGTAACGGTCTGGGTACTGTTGGCATTAATTTTCCGTTTCGTCATGGCTAGATGGCTCAGGCGGAAAGGATTAATGAAATCCCGCTTGCATCGGCTTTGGGTTAATCTCGCAAGCCTATTGCTAGGGGGCTTTTTCGTAATGGCGGGGTTAGTGCTGTATGTGGCAACGGGGTAACTGGTTTTTTCGGGGGAATCTTATGAGGTCAGTTGGTGCATTAATATTATGGATATCCGTAATCGGTAGCGGTTTTATTGGCTTCTACCAAGATTATTGGCCTCTTCTTATTATAACCGCATTAATCTATGTTCCGGGTTATTATTTATTTAGAATAGAACATTTGAGACGCCTTTCCTCAGCATCGGAAACCAATGTTTTTAAGAATTTTTTATTGAGTTTATTTATCTCTGGAGTGGTAACCTGTGGAATTTCTGCTGCAATAGGTTTTGGGTTAAATTTTCTGATTTAATGACCTGAATACCCTTTATCTATTTGGAATAAAAAACCCTCGCGAGGACTCCGTGTTCTTCGAAGGATATCCACTATTACCCTTTAGGCGACGTAGCCTGCCTCGCTCAGGGGCGCCAAACTGACCCCATGCTCGACCAAACCCCCATCACCATAAGCACCATCTCCGGCCTTGCCGGTTCCGGCATGACCCTTGCCCTCCATTGCCAACCATGCGGCCAGTGGGAGGAAGTCATTCCTGCTGACTGGCTGGAAGATGGGAGGCCCGACGTTGACTACATCCAGCAGCGGTTCACCTGCTCTGTCTGCGGTAACGTCGCTGAGAAGCAGGTGCCGAACTCGGGTGATTCCTGATGATTGGAGGTTCATCCACAATTCTGGTTCGCGTGTCTACGTTAGGTAGCCGTCAAACGGCTTCCGAAAGAAGATTAAATTCGGATTCCAAGAATTTTTTTCAGACATACGTTAGAATCTAAGCACTCGAGCTAAGGAGCGTCATTCATGTTTATTATCATGGTGTATGTTGTTATCGTATTTTTTACAAGTATTCCTGTATTTGATACATTCTTTTCTAGCCTTGGGTGGTCGGGTCTCCTAAATCCACTCGTTGCAGTTTGCTTGGGCTCAACGTTACGCTCCGTTTTTTATGGTAATAAAAGAGATATTTTTCCAACATTAATTTTTGCATTAATTGGTTTAACTGCCGTAATAATTTGGATTGAATATACGGGATATCACATAAAAGTATTCGAATTCAATATCAGTGGATGGGTATGGGTCGTCACTGGATTCATTGTCGGATTTTTATTTACCCCGAGGGGACTAGCCCTGAGAAATATCGGTGCTGATGCGATCGCCACGACTGAAGAGGTCATATCGGATTTCGGGTTTTGTATGATGAAGCATAAGGATAGCTCTATCGCGTTTTATGACGAAAAGCTATTGCCACACCCAAAAGAAAAGATCGCATCTTGTCTTATCACTGCGGCCAAGTTAGGTGATAAAAAACTGAAAGAAAACCTCACTATTAGTCTAATTTCATTAGCCCATTTTCAAAAAGATGTTGGCGATAATCCCATCTATATTTCTGCCGTCAGTGGGGCATTAGCTGATAGACCTATGCCTGAAGATGGCGACGAGGAGGGCATGGCGGCGCTGGCTGCAGAATACTTGAGTGAGACGGAGAAAAATTCAGAGAAGTTACGCGAACTTCAAAGTTATTTTGAACGCGATATGAAAATATTCGGCCTACTTATAGATCAAGGATAACAAGTATCAAGTATCTTGATCACCGTCAGGCGACGGTTATCAACGGATAGTGGTGCGGTATAGAAGCATAAAAAAACCCACATCCAGCCGATTTTAAATGGGCCGACGCATATTCGAATGAGGTAGGCGGGTTTGGTTCCAAACAACAAGCTCTTTCAAAGAGAAAAGCGCCTGCCTGTCCTTCTCAGAACCAGTTTTGATCCCGCCCGGGTCATGATAAGGGTTTACTGATAGTCAGGTTCCAAACCGATTACAGCGTCTTCGTCGGGGTTAAAACTTGCCTCTTCATATCCTCTTTGTAACTCCGCCCACATCTCTCGGCCGCGAACCCTCAATTCAGGGATTTGGCATGCAATAACAGATAAATACCAAATGGATAGAGACGCCGCCTTCGCCCTTCCTTCTAAAGATCCATTTAGGGACAGCATATGACGCTCCCAAAGGCGCAACGTTTCAAACGCCTCAGTTTCAGGCAACAACATTGGGTCATGAAACACGGTGACCAAATCTTCCTTGGAACCGTGCATCGTGGATGCATCTTTGATTTGCACCGCTTGCGCGAGGACGAAGCCTATCTCGGATGAGGTCATGCCTTTCAAAGAGGGGATATATACGTCAAAGAGATTTTTCCCCTTCTTTGCAAATTTCGTCCGTTTAGACGCGAATAAACCAAACATCTTGGATTACCTTCAATTTTTGTTTTTGTATCGGCTGGTGAAGCTTGGGCGAAACGGTTGCCAGCGTTTTGCCCGCGCCTGTAGGCTTTTCCGATGAGAACGCGCACCTCTATCACCGCATTGATGATCGCCTCGAGGGCGAAATGTCTGTCTAAGAGCGCGCATCGAGGGAGTGTAAGCGATGGCTGAAATCTACATCACTTATAAAAACAGCAAGAACGAGGTCAAAGGTTATCACATTGAGGTAACCAATGAGACCGACAAGCACGTTGAAGGTAGAGATCTAGTTGCCAACAAGTGGAAGCAGTTCAACAAAAGTAGGATTGTGGCGTATCACGAAAACCTAGATGCCGCCATAAGAGAGGCCAGCGAACAGCAAAAGAACTACACAATTATGCCGCCTAGGCCGCCCAGATTTCGGGTAGAGCAAAATGACGGCTCTAAAACGGAGATTTGCATTACCGGCTACAGCGATGAGGACAAGGATTACCTAAAAGCACTCGCTGAGGAGAGCGGCAAATTCATTGTTCGGACAAATGTTACGAAAAAAGTATCAGTTTTACTTGTTGGGTCTTCGCCGGGCTGGTCGAAGATAGAGAAGGCAACCGAAAAGGGCGCAGTATTGATTGAAGACACCGATAACGCTGTTCGGTTTCTCCAAACTGGGGAGCTCCCCAGCCAAGGGTAATCCAGCTGCGCCACGCAGTAGCCCGTCTCATACAAGAGCCTTCACGTTCGCTCGCTCCACATCCAGCACCCGCACCTGCGCTAGACCCTTCATGGTGCCTGCCCTGCGCTGGATGACCTCTTCAACAGCCTCTAACACTTCGTCCTGTAATGACGGGAACTCGTCCGCGCCCTGCAGCTGTGCGGTGAGGTCCGTATAGGGTTCAAGTACACCGACCTTTAACGTGAACGACCACCTGAGCATTTCATTCCGCATCATCGCCCCCATCGCTTTCTGCAAGATGTGACGGCTCGGGACGCGATGGATCTGGCGCACCGAGTGCGCGGTCCACTTCCATAGCGACGACCCTGCTCTGGTCATCGAGGTGAGAGTAAGGTTCCGCCGCGGTCGGCGTGATGGCGTCAAAGTCATCGGCAAGGAAACGCTCTGCTTCCTCAATCGGCGTTCCGGTGAGCGCATCGATCGTAGCGTTGCTGACGGCCATGAACTGGGCGATCTCGCTCGACGACGCTCCGAGTGTCTCGCCAATGGACCGGATCGCCGCTTCGTACTTAGACGATCCATCGATACCGTCGATGAAACTCTGCCAAACGTTCCCCTCAAGGCTTTCGCCGTCATCCGCGAGGATGGCCGCCTCGAGGAGTGACGCGTACCTGTCCACAGTACCGTCGGTTACGGTGACGCCCTTGGTGGCCAGCGCAAGCCGCACAAGGCTTTCCAGCGGCTTATGGGACGATACGATTTCAGAGAACTGCATTGTTCATCTCCTCCGGGCTTACTTCTTCAAATTCAACGGGACCTTCCGGCTCTGCGTCTGGCGGGTAGCGCCAATCATCTCGCGCGGCTCGGAAGTCGGCGAACGCTCTCGCCTTCCCCTCGTCTCGACCATGCGGGCGGGGCCACATCTCTAAATGATGCGACGGCCCCCACCCGAACCGTTCGGCTAGGCAATGAATCGTGAAGTTGTATGGCGCTTGAAGCGGCTGCCCTGTTTTGAAGGTCCGCAGATCGAAGCCTTCCGCATTCTCGCCATACGAAAGCACCGAGCGCACTCCGTCCTCGAGCGCCGTGTAATGCTTCGCGGCCTTAGCGAGCGCTTTATCTAGGGCCGCCGATTCCTTCTCGATCTCATCCACGGCTTCGCAAATTGCTTCGCGATTGCCGCAGCGTTCGGCGAAAGCCGCTTCCTCGGCTTCGGCCCGCGCCTGCTTGCGCAGCTCGACCAATTCTAGTCGGGCGAGCTTCAACAGTTCCTTTTGCTCGAGTATGGCCCGGGCTTTCTTCAGCCTCACGGCCGGAGTGCTTTGTTCAGTCGCGGCAAGCAAAGAGGCGGCGTTGATTTCAGCCTGAGCCTCCTCGATCTCGCGCTCGAGCGTGGTTATGCGTTCAGTCATGAAGGGTTCCTTTCGTCGAAAATTGGGAAAATCACGCGCCACCCTCCTCTACACAGACGCAGGGGGGGGCGGGGGGCAATGGGTCGGTTTTCTGCGCGCTGCTGGCCATCCTGTGGTGCGCCTGTAGTACGCAGTCACATACACGACCGACAACGCATTGATTTTGCTGTAACACAGGGTAATCGATAATTAAGCGCCCAGCCGAAACGCGCTGGGGGTCGCGTTCCGACTGGGCTAGCCGCCGAGTGAAGCAGGCTGGCGCTTCGGCGGTTGTTGGTGAATGTGAGAGAGCGCGCGTCACCCCTCCGTACCTCCCCGGTCCTGATGCGAGGGCCAGCGGTTTGTGCGGCTGTTCCACGCAATCTCAGTTTCAAGTGGAGAAGGAAGCGGCGCGTTCGGCTCGTATAAGACTTGGTAACGATTGCCTCGCATGAAGGCGCGTTTGTGCTTCTTGCCTTTCGGCCGAAGGAGGCGAACCAGCCCCAGCCGGTGCAACTCTTTGATGGCCCGCGAGACATGCGGCTGGCCCATCTGACACATTTCGCCGAGCGTAGTTTGGTTTGGGTAAGCCACGCCGGACGGACTTGTGTAGGAACACAGCGCAGCGAGTACGCGCCAATGTTCGCCCTTCTTCACAAGCCCGACTGCTCGGATGGGTATTACCGAATAGCGGCGGCGGTCTTTATCCATTACCGACCCCTCCGCCAGTAACGCCCCTGTCTATAGACAGGGGGGGTGTTACTGCTGGTCCAGTAACGGGGTAGTAACACCTGATATTGAGCAAGAGAGGCTCGGTCATTCGACCTCTCCGCCCGCGGAAAGCGCATAGTTTCCGCCGCTATTCACCGCTTCACCCGACTGGACCATGCGATGCAGAGCCTGCTTCACGGCCGCCTTGGTAACGCCCGAGTAACACGGGTCCACGGAGTGCCGAGTAACACGCTCAAACACCTCCTGAACCGACATCTCGCCTTCCTCTAGAACGAGGCGGCAGAGATCAGAAGCGGATCGACCCGCAGGCTTAACCACCAACGATGGCGTGACTTCGCCCGTGCGGGTGTTCGTGACCTCGACCGGTTCAAACGAGAAATTGAGCGCTACGCCTTCGGGTCCTGACTTCTGTTTGGCCAGCGTCACGCCGACCTGTTTGCCGCGCCCCGGGCGCGAGCACTTCAAAACGGTATCGACGTTCGCCGTCAGCGAAGACGCGCCTCGGATACCCTTGCTAGCTTCCTTGCCGCTATGCGCCACCAGCAGCACGAAGGCATCCCAGATCGCGCTTAGGCGATAGGCTCGGTCGATAGCCGCCGCCATTTCTGTATTGCTGTTTTCATCCAGACCGGGCGTCGCCTTGCTCAACGTATCGACCACGACGAAATCGAACCGGTCGCCGCACTGTTCCAGAAACTCGATGTCGGCGGTGTCGGCGAGTGAGATACCGCGCCAAAGGACAATGTCCTCGACGCCAAGGCCCGACCATTGATGATGCGCAACGATACGGGCGCCGACCCCGAGCCGATCTTCTGCGGCGGCGTACAGTACCCGGCCGCGAGACGTAGGGTAGTTGTTGGCGTAGGCTGTGCCGTTTGCGATGGCCATGCACAGGTCGATCGCAACGAAGGTTTTTCCCGACCCCTCACCGCCGACAAGGATGCCGACACCACGCTCGGGTAGTAGCCCCTCTACGCGCCAGTCCGGTGGGTCAGCGAGAAACACGTCCAGCGGATTCAGGAACGGCGTCTGGCGCGTCTCCGGCACTTCGGGAGCCCAACCCTTCGCGCGCGCGCCACAAATCATCTCAGCGACTTCTAGACGCGTCTGGGCGACCGTGTGGCCGGACAGAGTGAACCGGTCCGTCAGCGCAAAGATCGTCTGATCGTCGATGCCCTTCGCGACTAGCTTGCCCACCAGCCGCAACACCGGCTCGTGCCAGTTGCCGTGGTCGATACCGGCGATGTCCTCGGCGGATACGCCCTGTTGCGAAAGCGGCAGCCTTGCTGGTCGCGAGAGCAATTCGCAGTGCGCCTCGGTCAGCGTCGCGATGTCCTCATCATTGATCCATCGATAGCCGGGCCCGGTCGCGATGTAGCCGCCATCGGCCTTAATATCGATGCCTTCGAACAGACCGCTCAACGAACCACGCAACCGGCGTCCCGGCGGCAACCGGTATAGCCGGTGTTCGCCACCGGACGGCGTTGATTGCGTTCGGGTCAGCGGGAGTTCCGCCAACACGGGCCACCGAAAACCGTCCTTCCCGTTTTTCCGATCAATATCGACCGCGATGATGTCGCCGGTGGCGACGCCGATGAGCGCGACGTTCGGTGCGGCAAAAAACGCGGAATAAATTTCGTCAGGGTCGCTCGAAGCGTCTTTGAATCCGTGCGCGGTCAGCGGTGACTTGTCACCGGCGCACGGAAACACCGGGCCGAGTTCTTCGGCGAGTTCAACGGCAAGATCAGCGAGGTCCCCAGCAGGCATTGCTCAGCCCCGACCGTCTTCAAGCCAACGGTCGATGACGGCCTTGCTGTATCTAATGATGCGCTTGCGCTTAGCTGGCTTCGGCCCGTAGTCGAGATAGCGCCACTGCCGCAGCGTGCCGGTCGATACGGCAAGGTATTCGGCGGCCTCCTGTGGCGTCAGCCATTCGCGTTCTTGAACCTGCATGTCCGTCTCCGTGAATTGATCGCACGGAGACTGCCGGTATCATCACTAAACAGCAGTGTAAGGATTGCAGATATGTTTACAGTTACCAGCCCTCGGGAAGGCCGTCTGCGATCGATCGCCCCATGAGCGACTCCCACTCGGCGATATCGGCATCGATTCTGGAGAAGCCAAGGCTATCTATGTCAGCTTTGACGCGCTGATTGGGTGTCGGATACCCCTTCGCTTTTCGTGTTGTCCAAGCAGCCATCGTATCTGCGCCGATGAGGTCTTCGGGCTCATCAAGCCGAGCGATCACGCCGCTAAGCAGGGTGACGCAAGCACCTGCTGACAGGCCTTCGTCGCGCATACGGCGGGCTACAAGAAGCGCAACGCGCAGACGGTCGAAATGAGCGCTGTTCGCGCGCATGGGCGTGCCGCTGGCCGCCAACAATCCAAATTCGACAAGCTGCCACTCGCGGTCCGTCTGCGGGATCGGCTCACTTTCATCCAGATGCCACAACGCCAGTAGCTCACGCTTGCGATCATCACTAAGCATGATTGGCACCAAAAATCGTGCTGTCCCACCATTTCAGCCACTTCGTCTTGACCCCAAGCCGATTGGACCTGCTGTAGGTGCGGTCCAGCGCGCCAAGGGAATGTGACAGCATGATCTCCTTCTCGTGGAAGGGCGCGTCCGCATCGTCCAGAGCGGTGCCGAGGCTGGTACGGAAATCGTGGAAGCGCCACTCGCCTGTGAAGTCAGGCACCTCACCAAGCAGCTCACGCACACGAGCCAGATTGAGACTGATCGGCGTGTGGCCGCCGTCGCGCGAGAACACGAGCGGCCCGTTGTGCTGCGGCACGTTCTTGAGAATTGCAACCATCCTCGGCGTGAGCGGGAACGTGTCTTCTGTCCCTGTCTTCGTTCGCTCGCTCGGAATAGTGATCGTGGCCTTGTCGAAGTCGATCTCAGCCCACGCTAGTTTTCGAATCTCGCTGGGGCGGCGTGCCGTCAGGATGAGCATCTGGATTGCGGCGGCCTCGAACTGATTCCGATCGTCCGCGACAACGTCATACAGTCGCCTCAGGTCCTGTGGCAGCAAGTAGTTTGTCCGAGCGGGTAGTCTCTTGGCTGAAACATCGCGCACCGGGTTGGTGGTGACGTCGCGCGCGTGAGCGGACGCTGTGGTCAACCACTTAAACATGCCTTTGGCTACGGCCAGCATATTGTTGGCGATGCCTTGCGTTTCCTGATACTCGGCCAAGACCGCGATCCAGTCTGGTGCCGTCAGGTCAGCTGGGTGCTGGTCACCGAACTCCAGCTCGATGTAGCGGCGGCAGATGGCGTAGTTCTTCTGTGTGGCTGCTGACCAATCGGTGCGGTGCTTGAAGTACTCATCCAGAGCCACGCTGATCGTCAGCGCGCTCCGGCGCTCTGCTGCGAGGTTGGCTTCAATCTCGGCTGCTTTATGTTTTCTGACATTGATGCCCTTGCGGTAGAGCTTCTTGTTCTCGCGCGCTTCGTCTCGCGCCTCGTCGAGGGTGTACTCATCTGTGGGGCCGATCGTCTGCCGACCTTCTCGCCGCGAGTTCCACCAGTACGCCATGCGGCCTGACGGATAGACGCGGACACCGAATCCGGGCAGCAGCGCATCTGTCACGATCAAGTCGCCGCCACCGGGGTTCGGCTTCAGGTCGCGGATGATTTTGGGTGTCAACGCCAGCCTCATATGTCCCTCCACGTATTACCCACGTACTACGTTTGAGTGACTTAGATAGTCTTAGCGTTGACGTGATTCAATAAAAAAAGCCGGATAACCGGCTTATATTGACTTCCAATGTCGTGCGTTGACGCAAGAGCCCTTAACCTCTCCTTAAGCATAATCCGCGATCCTCTGGGCGTGCGGCAGAAGGCCGCTTAACTACGCAACGAGAAGCACGCGTGCCTGCCACCCCCATCGCACGACCGGGCGTTTCGCCCCTTCATATCCGACAACGCCACCTGCCTGCGCAGGCCGCGGACGTGCGCGCGGACTGGCCTCAACCATTCTCAAAACGATCTGGAGTCCTGAACGATGCCCACGCTCGAAGCGGTCCGCGAGGATCTCGATACCGCCACGAACTCCCTCGATACCATCCGCGCCGCCATGCGCGACGGACAGGAAGTCGACCTCGATAGCTTCAACCTGAAAGTCGCCGAGACGTGCAAATCGGCCGTCGAGCTGCCCCGCGCCGACATCCCCAAGGTCCGCGAGCAGCTCGAGACCCTCCTGAGCCAGCTCAACGAGATTCGCGCCGAGATCGAGGCCGAACAGACCGAAGTCGCGGCCCAGCTCGCCCGCGCTGAGGCCTCGACCACCCGAACGGACCACAGCGCGGCGATCACCGTGCCGGATGCGAACCCGGACGACGACGCCTAGGCCCCAAGGACTTACCCTTAAAGGTTTTACTGGTTATGGATCTGGTCTCCGGATTGCGTTTTGTCCTCGCCCTGGTCGTCGTTCTCGGCCTGATCGCGGCCCTCGCATGGATCTTGCGGCGCTACGGTGCCGGCCGGGTAACCCTCGGCGCGGGCAAGGGCCGGCTCGGGGTGGTCGAGGCGTCGCATATCGATGCCAAGCGCCGCCTCGTGCTGGTGCGCCGGGACGGCGTGGAACATCTGCTGCTGCTGGGGCCCACCAGCGAAACCGTGGTCGAGACCGGCATCGAGCCGAACGGTACGGAAGGTGCCGACTTCGCGGCGCATCTCGATGCATCCCACTCGCCCCAGAGCGGGGCCGCACAATGAACAGGCTCCGCCATTTGAACCGCTACGCCATCGCGCTGGGTGGCCTGGAGCTCGGATTTCTCGGCTCGATCGGCATCGCCGAGGCTCAGAGCTTCAATCTGGACTTCGGCGACGGCGGCTCCACGACCGCCCGGGTCGTGCAGTTCATTGCCCTCCTGACGGTCCTTTCCCTGGCCCCCTCGATCATCGTGATGGTGACCAGTTTCACCCGCATCGTGGTGGTGCTCGCCTTCCTTCGTTCGGCCATCGGCACCCAGCAAACCCCGCCGAACACGGTGCTGGTCAGCCTGGCGCTGTTTCTCACGGCCTTCGTCATGGCGCCCACGCTGGAGGCCGCCTACGACCAGGGCATTCAGCCTCTGATCGCCGAGGAAATCTCCGAGGGCGAGGCGTTTGAGCGGACCATGGCCCCGATCAAGGACTTCATGCTGCAGCATGTGCGCCAGCAGGATCTGCGGCTGTTCATGGACATGGCGAAACTCGAAAGCGTGGACAGCATCGAGGACACGCCGCTGCGTGCGCTTATCCCCGCCTTCATGATTTCGGAACTGCGCCGCGCCTTTGAGATCGGCTTCCTGCTGTTTGTGCCCTTCGTGATCATCGACATGGTGGTCGCATCGGTCCTGATGTCGATGGGCATGATGATGCTGCCACCGATCATGATTTCCCTGCCGTTCAAGCTGATCTTCTTCGTGCTGGTCGACGGCTGGTATCTGGTGGCCGGGAGCCTGGTGCAAAGCTTCGGTTAGCGCGGCTTCAGGCCATCCAGCGCCGAGGCCAGGCGCGTCCCTCCGATAGCGCCGATCCCCGGCACCAATGGCGGCGAAGCCCCCAACCGGCACAAGCAAAGACTGGCAAGCAGGCGGCCGCACCTCCCTCGCGGAAGCTTGAAAAACTTTCCGAAATCAATATGCTAGCCACGTTCTCACGCACGAATGCAGAATTTTTTCCTGGCTGCGGCCAGCGAATGACTGTCGCCAAATGCCCGGGTGAGCAGTCGTTCACGAACACGCCAACGAAAGACCGAACGGTGCATCATGAAGCTCGCCAGCCTGCCACGTTCAGCCTACCTCATTGCGGGCATCGCGATTGTCGTGCTGCTCGTCGCGATCACGGTGGTGAGTTACTCCGCCGGGCACATATTGAACAGATCGGCGAAACAGCAAAATTTGGTCTACGACCAACGTTGCGAAGATCGCCCGATTGCGATTACCACGGATCGATTCCGTTTGTTCAGGACGACCGAGCGCGAGCCCGTCTCCATGGAAGAGGTCGAGACATTTATCTACTACAACGACTATTTCGATGACGTTTTCGAGTTTTTCCAGGTCACGGCGTTCGGTCGAAACCCTGACAGGTTACAAGCCTACTTCAACCAATCTGGCGAACTCACGCCCATCGACGAGGTGACGTTGGCCAAATGGCTTCCGCCCGCCATGAACGGCCTGGACCGGGAATACCATAGCGTCACGATGGGGGTGTTCGATGTTGTTGGCGACCTAAACGACGATGGCATTAGTGACATTGTCGCCGGAACCGCCGACACGAGGTGCTCCGAAGACCGCCGCGATTACCTGATTGTCTCGGGAGACAACTGGGTCAACGAGGAGAAGGTCAGCCTGGAAGATAGCGCCGTTGAACTAAATTCGTCGGATTGGGAGAAGGTCGGTCAGGCCCCGGTCATCGACAATGTAGGTGTCCGCAGCAACGGAAAATCTTGGCTGTTCAATGGGCGCATAATCGAGCTCGACGAAAAGATACAAGGCTCGAAGACATTGAGCCTCGATGAACTCGGTGCGGATTTGAATCTTAGCGACAATGCACTTTTTGTCGACGGTACCGTTGTCGATTTGAACAATGCGCAATTGCACATAGGCGTTGATCCGAAGAATTCTGCCGACATGAAGCCCGTCGACTTGCCGGTTGGGACAGAAAACCTCAACGGCATTGCCATGGTGCCGGCAAGCACGCTTCCCGACAGTTCTGAAATTGTACTGGTCTCAAACTCTCGGTTGGTATTCTTCGATTTCAAACGCGGCGATTCCATTCTCACCATCGACATTGATGCACATTCCACGCGCGATTTGTCCATCGGCTCCTATGGGGATTTTGATCAAGACGGGGTCCAGGATTTCTGGATGTCGTTTCCGAACGCCCAGAACGATCAGGACATAGTGATTGGTGTGTCCTACTTGGTCAGCGGCGCAAAGTTGCGGCGCGCCGCGGGCGAAGGCGGCCAAACGGACTTCAGGAACATCGTCCACACCACTCTCCGTGGGGAAGCCAATATTCCGACCCGGCAAAAAAGCGGTATCGGCTACGATATCAGTCTGAAAGCCGGGGATATCGATGGTGACGGCGTGCCCGATTTCGTAACCGTCGCCCATTACACTTACGACAATGCGGGGTCGCTCTATGTTCTGCCGGGCAAGTATGTATCGGAGGGCGCGGAGTACACCGTTTCGAACGCCAATATTCTCAAGGTCCTCGGTGCACCCCTGAGTTATCTGGGAACCGGCCTGCACGCCGGCGACGACTGGAACAAAGACGGTTTCGACGACATTCTGGTCGGAGCAGATGTGGATCACGAATCCGGATTTAGCGCGGGCGCGCTTTATCTGATTTCAGGAAAACAAATCTCGGATCGTCATACCGAACAGCGTTAGCAACTAGCCGGGACCAAACTCGGTTTGGCGAATAGACCACACCGTTACGCTGTTGCCCGGAATAGATGCACCCTCCCACGCCGGGACGGACACCGACTTGCTCAAGCGATCACGACCCGGTGGTGGCCGAAGACGCGTCGGGTGTCCCCGCAAGCCGGGCCCGGTAGCTTTCCATAAAGGCCTGGAAGTCATCGACCTTCGCCACGCGTTTGAGCACTTCGGCGAAATCTCGCGGTGCGCTTTCCACCGCGGTGAGGATTCTGAAGTCCGCGCCGAACGCGGTATTTGCCATCGCCGCGCCGTGGGTCGTCGCGAGCGCGGACAGGCGGTTGGTCTCGCCCGCCAGCGCCAGTGCCACGGCGCGATTCATGACGTAGCGGCTGTGTTTGGGGTCGAGGGTTTCATTAGGTCCGGGCAAAGGGCCAGCCAGCCGGGCGAAGACCCGCGAGGCGGCTTTCCAATCCTTCGAGCGCCAGTGAATTTCCGCCCGCAGCAGATCCACTTCTTCACCCGCCAGACCATCCAGCCAGGCCAGCGCCCGGTCATAGTCACCCAGCAGGGTCCGCGCACGCGCAGCGGCAACATGGCGATTTACGGCCGACAGGAAATTCGCGTGAATTACGAAGCCCGCCAACTCCAGGTCGCCGGGGTCATCCGGCCCGAGGATGTGACCTCGACCAACACGATTTCCTACGACCAGATTGCCGAGGCACGCGTGTCTTATGGCGGTCGCGGACAGATTTCCGATCTCCAGCAGCCGCGTTACGGCCAGCAGGTGCTCGACATCATCTTCCCGTTCTAGGCGGCATAGGCAGCATCCCTAGTTACGGAAGACCGGCCAGGTAGGCCACCCGGGCAGGCAGCCCGGGGACGTCAAAAAGGGTCGGTTCCAGGCAGGAACCGACCCTTTCTCGTTCACAAAGCCCCATCGGGAATATCCTGATTCCGGTCGTGCTCCAGGCCTTCCAAGACGGTATCTTTCGAAGATCCATTATCCGGGCGCACGCTTCGCGGCCGGCGCCCCAACCCGACCCACTTGTACATGACCAACTCTCGTAAAACCCTCGATGCGCTTCTCGAAGGAGCGCGCAAGCACCAAACACCATGCGGCGAGGGCCGGATGGTATGGCGGTCCTGGGGCGATTCCAATCTGCCTGCCGTCGTCCTGTTCCATGGCGGTTTCGGAGCATGGAACCACTGGGTGCGCAATATCCCGAAGCTTACCGCGACCCATCACGTCATCGCACCCGACCTGCCGGGCTGCGGTGATTCCGACAATCCGCCAGACCATCCGGACGCAGAGAGCCTGGCGACGATCCTGTCGGCGGGACTGAGCCATCTCATCCGGGATGACGCGTCATTCGATCTGGTGGGGTTTTCATTCGGTGGATTGCTGGCCGGCCCGGTCACGCATCTCCAGGCAAGCCGCGTGCGCAGTGTGACCATCGTCGGCACGCCCATTCTGGGGCTCACCACCACCGGCCCGGCCAATGCGCTGGTGCCGGTGCCGCCAGAAATGAACGCCGAGGAGGCTGCGCCGATCTATCGCGGGAATCTCGAGAAGCTGATGGTGCACAATCCGTCTGCGGTCGACGAACTTGCGATGACACTGCACACGGAGAACATGGCAAAGAACCGTCTGCGCTCACGCGGCATCGCGCGCCGGACGATCGCGGCCGACAGCCTGCGCGGGCTGCCTTGCCTCCTCAATTTCGTATTCGGTGACAAAGACCCCATGCTGGACCCGGACCTGGACGGTATCCGCACGGCAGCGGCGGAGATTCAACCCGATGCGCCGTTTCGCGTATTCCCCGATACAGGGCACTGGGTTCAATATGAGGCGGCGGAAGGATTCAACGCGCTGCTGCCCGAACTCCTCGCGGCAAACGTCTAAGCAGCGCTACTAGTCTTCGCGAAAATTACCGTCTTCATCGACCGACAGGCCGGTCTCGCGCGCCGCCTCAAGCACCGAGGGGTGCCAGTTGGGCTTGCCCGGATCGGGGCCGCCGATCACCGCCAGCAACAGCGCATCGGGGTCATCACACGCGCAGCGGAACCCGCGATAGATGCCCACAGGCACATTGACCACATCGCCGACATCCAGGGTGACCGCTTGCTCCTCTTCGCCCGCGAGCCAGTAGATTTCCCACTGGCCGCGAACCGGAATGAAGACCTCCTCGGTCTCATGGGCGTGCAAGGCCGCACCGCGACCATCCTTGGCCCGGATATAGCCGACGCTGAACCCGTGGGCGGGCGCCTTGATAATCGGTGCCAGCGCAGGGTCATCAACATTCTCGGTCACGTTGAGGCCAATGATGTTGATGTTCTCGCGCTCATGCGCGGGCATACGCATGTCGAGGAACGCCAGGGGCGACCCGCGCATCTCCGACGCGCGCGACACATTATTCGCCAGCATTTCCTCGCGGGTCACGAATGGTACGTCCATTCCGTCTCTCTCCGTTTTCGTTTCGATCCTTGGTTACCGGCCCTTGGCGGCGAGCTCCACCCGGCGGCTGTAGCGTGGGTCGCCACGCTTGATGGTTTCAAGCATCCGCGACGCCTTAAGCAACAGCACATCGTTGGTGCCGTCGGAGTGCACGAAGCTGAGCCCGTCGCGCAGCAGTTTTTCGATCGGGTTTTTCTTCATGTACCCCGTGGCAGCCCACAGCTCGAAAGCCTCCATCAGCACCTTCACGGAGTTCTCCGCCGCGTTGACCTTGCACAGCGATGCTGCGGCCGCATCCGGTGTGCCGGAGTTTGCCGTCCAACCCGAATACCAGAGATAGAAGCGTGCGGATTCCAGCAGCATGTGCATGCGCGCCAGCCGCTGCGACTGGATCTGGTGCTCGAAGATAGGCTTGCCGCCCTGCACCCGTTGCTTGGCGTATTGGAGGGTCACATCATAGGCACGCTGGGCAACACCCAGCACGGTCGCGCCGGCCTGAATGTTGGACCCGAAACGCGTCAGCAACGCTCCCAGCTCGCCGAGCGCACCATTGGGCGTACCCATCACGTCGGCCTCGGGGATCTCGACATTGTCGAAGACCATCGTGCCATTGGCGACGTTGCGCTGGCCGAGCTTGTCCCAGATTTCCGTCACCGAATAACCCGGCGTGTCGGACGTCAGCAGGAACCCCGTCATGCTCTTGAGCGGCGCCTTGCGCATATCGGTACGCGCCATCACATAGATGACCTTCGCCAGCCCGCCGTTGGAGATATAGCGTTTCTCGCCGTTGAGGACCCACTTGTCGCCGCGCTTCTTGGCGGTCATGCGCACGCCGCCGTCGGGCTTGTTGTAAGGCAGGATGGAATCGCTGCCCGACAGAGGCTCGGTCGCGGCCGCGGCCAACAGACAGGTCGGGTCGTCCATAACCCGGGGCAGCCATTTCTTGCGCTGCCGGGCAGTTGTCAGGTGGCTGATCATGGTCATGATCTTCCAAGTCTGATCGAAGGCCACCGCGATCCCGAGATCGCCATAGGCGAGATTCTCACCAATCATGGAGAGGGTCATCACGTCGGCCCCGCCGCCGCCATACTCCTTGGGCACCGACAATGTGCGCAGGCCCAGCTTGTCGGCCTTGCGAATGACATCCCAGTTGAAGGACTTGGCCGGATCGGGCTCGCGGTCACCGGCCTCGGCGACGGGAATGATTTCCTCGATTGCGAATTTCCGGGCCTTGTCGCGCAGCGCGACCTGGCGTTTCGTCAGGGCAAAATCGACCATCAGTTCCTCCGTGATTGCTATTGTTAGTTGTCGTAAGTGAGCGCGCCACGCCCGAGTAAGGTCTCAGCCTGCAAATCCTCGAACAGGGTCTCGACCTCGGTGAAATGCACGCGCTTGCCGACCGCGGACTTGATCGTGCCCTTGGCCATCACTTCCATGGTTTCCATGAGCTCGGTGCGGGTCGAATGGCGCGAGCCGGTGACGATCTTCTCGCCGATCAGCAGGTCAATCGGATTGACCTCGACATTGCCGGGTTTCGCACCGATCACCACCGCGCGTCCCGCCGTTGTCAGGGCGGCTATGGCAGCCGTAAACGTCTCGGACGCGCCGACATAATCGACCGCGGCCTCGACCCCCTTGCCGTCGGTGAGCTTGCGTGCGGCTTCGGCGATATCGTCAACCGCGCGCACGTTGATCACTTCGTCTGCCCCCCATTGCTTCGCGTAATCGAGCTTCTCGTCAGAGATGTCGGCAGCAATCACGCGCGCGCCGAATGCCTTGGCGACCTGGATCCCGTGGACACCCACGCCGCCGCCCGCGCCAATCAGCAACACATCGTCATGGGGCGCGATCTGCGCGCGCTCGCGCATGCAGTGCCAGTTGGTGTTGACCGCATCGGCCGCGATGGCCGCGCCTTCATAGTCGAGCCCCTCGGGGATCGGCAGGAAGTTGCCGGCGGGCAGGACCACATAGTCGGCGTAGCCGCCATCGACATGGACGCCGACATAGCCGCCATGGTTCTCGCACAGGGTCTCGCGACCGCCGTGACACCAGCGGCAATGCCCGCAGTTCAAATAGAAATAGACCGCACAGCGGTCGCCCGGTTTCACGTTGGTCACGCCTTCGCCGACCGCAACGATATCGCCGCCGAGCTCATGCCCCATCACCCGCGGCGCTTCACCACCGAATACGCCGGTGCGCATGGTCACGAGGGTCAGACCCACGCCTGCCGCGCGCACCTTGAGCATCGCCTCACCCGGTCCCGGTTCCGGGTCCGGGCGCTCCTCCAGTGTGAAGGGCTGTCCCCACTCTTTCACGACCATCGCGCGCATCACGCTGCCTCCCCCGTGACAATCGGTTTGTGACATTGTCACGCAGACCTCTGACCGGGCCCGCTTGGATAAACGCTAGCAGGTTTTGACGGGGCATGCACAAGCCACGAACGCGGGAATCGTCCCGCATAACGGTGGATTTCAGGTGGGTGAATTTCAGCGTGTCGAAAGGTACGACAATGCCGTCCGCAGCGCGTTGGGACGCTACTCGTCGCGGTGGGTCTTTTCCATCCGCTCGTGGCGCTCCTGCGCCTCGATGCTCATGGTCGCGATCGGCCGCGCGATCAGTCGTCCGACGCCGATGGGCTCGCCGGTATCCTCGCAATAGCCGTATTCCCCGGTCTCGATACGGCGCAGCGCGGCATCGATCTTGGAGATCAGCTTGCGTTCACGGTCGCGGGTGCGCAGTTCGAGCGTACGCTCGCTCTCCTGCGAGGCGCGATCAGCGATGTCCGGCTCCTGGACACTTGTCGTTTGCATGTTCTGGAGGGTCACGCCCGATTCACGGAGCAACTCCTCTCGCCAAGCGGTCAGACGCTGACGAAAGAATTCCTCCATCATCGGATTCATGAAGTCTTCTTTGTCGGTCGGCGTGTAGTCCGGTGAAAGCATATTCGACGACATGAGCTCTCTTCCCCTGCAACGCTGATTTTGATCATCAGGTCATTTTGCGCGCGGAATATATGCGCGAGACCGGGTTGCGGCAAGTACCGTGGCGTGACGAATTTGTGACGATCTGACCCACGGGTGGACCGGCGCCGGTCGGAGCACCGACGATCCGCGGTATCTGTCGCTTTTGGTGCGGGGAAAATGACGCCCGGGAACGGGGATCGCCCCGGCTACAGAGCTAGTTTATGGAGAGTTTGGCCAGCTCGACTCGCGCACGCAGCTCGATCTCGTCGATCAGGGCCGCAAGCCGGGGTTCCACGCCGTCCGATCGGCGTTTGGCCAGGCGATTGACGATATTCTGCAGGGTCGCACCAGAGATCCCGCCGGTCAGTATGCCAACGCGAATGCGGTCCAGTTGATCCAGCAATTCCTCTGCCCTGTTGACCCCGGCCACGGGGGGCAATCTAATGCGATTCGCCCACCCCGCCCCATTCACCCGATCAACTTCGAGCAACTTGCCGACCATGAGTGAGCAGACGCCACAGGATTTTCATCACCCCGGCAGCGGGCGTCGCAAGGCCGCGTCTTTTCCGAAAGGTCGACAGGTCGACCCGGACGCCCTCGCGGAAGTGCAGACGCTGCTCGGCGACGCCCCGATGCGCCGCGACCTCCTGATCGAGCATTTGCATGTGATCCAGGACGCCCGGCACGGCCTGTCGCCGCGCCACCTGGCAGCCCTGGCCGATCTGATGAAATTGTCCCTGGTCGAAGTCTACGAAGTCGCGACTTTCTATGCCCATTTCGACGTCGCGACCGACGATCGCGTGGACATGCCTGCGCTGACCATCCGGGTGTGCGACAGCCTGCCCTGCATGCAGGCCGGTGCGGACAGTTTACGGGCCGCAATTGAGACCGGAACGGCAGACGATGTGCGCGTCGTGCGCGCACCTTGCATGGGCCGCTGCGATCACGCGCCCGTCGCCGAAGTAGGCCATCGGCATATCGACTTCGCCACGCAGGAGAACGTGTCCGCGGCCGTTTCCGCAGGCGAAACCGAGGCACGTATCGAGCCCTACCAGACTCTCGATGTCGCCCTGAAGCGCGGCGCCTACGGCATTTTCCAGTCTTGCGTCTCGGACCACCGAACCTACGAGACGGTGCATGCGGCCCTCGCACAAGCCGACCTGCGCGGCATGGGCGGCGCGGGGTTTCCCGTCGCGCGAAAATGGGATTTCGTACGCGCCGAAGAAGGCCCACGCACCGTGGTGATCAATGCCGACGAAGGCGAGCCCGGTACGTTCAAGGACCGGCAGTTCCTCGAACGCTCGCCGCATTCGATTCTCGAAGGCGCCCTGATCGCCGCATGGGCGGTCGACGCGGAATCCCTCTGGATATATCTGCGCGACGAGTATCCCGCTGCACGGGAAATTCTGAGCCGCGAGATCGCGGACATCGAGGAAGCGGGCATCATCGGGCCGGGCTACATCCAGCTCCGGCGCGGCGCGGGGGCGTATATTTGCGGTGAAGAAAGCGCGCTGATTGAGTCCATCGAAGGCAAGCGCGGCCTGCCGCGCCACCGGCCGCCCTATGTGGCCCAGAACGGTGTCTTTGGTCAGCCGACCCTGATGCACAATGTGGAAACCGTCTTCTGGATTCGTGAAATCCTGGAAACCGGGGTCGATTGGTACAAGGACCAGGGCCGGCGCGGGCATGCCGGCGTGCGGGCCTATTCCGTCTCGGGCCGCGTGAAGACACCAGGCGTGAAAATCGCACCCAACGGCATCACGGTGTCGGAGCTGATCGAGGAGTATTGCGACGGTATGGCCGACGGCCACGAACTTCGCGCCTACCTGCCCGGCGGTGCATCGGGCGGCATTTTACCTGCTTCCATGGCAGACCTGCCGCTGGCTTTCGGGTCACTCGAAGAACATGGGGCGTTCGTCGGATCGGGCGCGGTCGTGGTGCTCTCGCAGGAAGACGACATTCGCGCCGCCGCGCTCAACCTGACGCAGTTCTTCGAGGATGAGAGCTGCGGCCAGTGTACGCCCTGCCGGGTCGGCTGCGAGAAGGCGGTCAAGCTGATGCAGACCGACAACTGGGATGCGGATCTGCTCGGCGAGCTCTCACAGACCATGCGCGACGCCTCGATCTGCGGGCTGGGCCAGGCCGCACCCAACCCGATGGAAAGCGTGCTGAAATACTTCCCTGACTAGCGATGCCAGCCAAATCCTAGTCGCCGAATACCCAACGATAGATCTTGAAGTCGTCCTGGTAGCCGCCGTTCGCCGAGAACGGCTCGGTTGCCCAGAATTCGTCGGCCGCCGCGCGGTCCGGCAGTTCGATCATCAACGCAGAACCCACATTCTCGGTGCCGTCAGGTGAGCGCAGAGGCCCGCGGAAAATAAAGCGGTCCTCATGGGCCTTAAAGAAATCCTCATGGGCCTTCAGATGGATCGCGATAAACGGCGCGGCGTTCGGAATCTTCCAGCCGAAATACAGGAACTGCTGCTCGCCCTTTCGCGCATAGTCGGCCTGGCGCTTGATGAAGCTGTTGGACCAGCGGCGGATGTCCGTGCGGTCATAGACCCCGGCCTTCGCAAGCGGGTCGTCAGCCGCAAAGGCTTCGGCCACCTCGCGGTCGCCAAGCTCGACGAACCAGGCGGTTGCCTGGATGTCGGTCTCATCGTCATCGCCGACGATATGCCCATAGCCGATCAGCCGGTCGCCAAGAGATTTGGCATACGCCTTCTGCGCCTCGAGATTCGCGGCGCGCGCATCGGCCTGGCCCGGCTTGTCCCACGCGACGATCACCCATTGCGCCGGCTTATCGCGATAATATTGCGCCAGCTCCTCCGGCGTCAGCCCGTAGCGCGGGTCGTCGGGCTGATAGCCTGTGATCTTGTCGTCGCTCATGATGCCTTGTCCCCCATTTTCCCCCATGTTCACGCCTCCGCAACCGCGCGGTCAACATTCGCGGGTTGACCCGGTTCGTGAACGCGCCTAAAAGCCGCGCCATGACAAACCGAACCGCCATGACGAATTACATGTGGGAACTTGCCGCGCGACGCGCGAGCGAGGGCGGTTCCGTGTTTGTGAGGACGATGGCTTAGCACCCATCACATCACAGAAGACCAACGGACCGCCGGCAACATGCACGGCGGTTTTTTTGTGCGTGGACCCGGCAAACAACCCAAACAAGCGGGGACCGAACCATGCAAAACGAATACAGATTAAGCGACGAACTCTCGACCATCGACTGGTGGGCGCTGGCCAACATCATGGCCGCGGCAAACCTGTTCGACCGCAAGGCGTTCGATATCGCGCGCGCCTTTCACGGCAGTTACGCATCGGTTTTCGTCCATAAGGGTGACGAACTCGTCGCTGCTGCACGTGCCACTTCCGACGGGGTCTACTACGCGACGGTGTTCGACGTGGTGGTCGCCCCGCAACATCAGGGCTGCGGCGTTGGCCGGATGCTGGTGGAAGGCCTGCTGGCGAAGCTTCCGTTCGAGCGGATCTTCCTGACGTCGGTTTTCGGCAAGGAGGATTTCTACGCCAAGTTCGGTTTCCTGCCGCAAACCAACGCGATGGGACTTTATGAAGGACCGGCACTGACGAGCGCGGTGCAACGGGGTATTCTCCAGGCCAATGCGTGATGTCTTCACGCGCTGTTTATTTCGAAAGAGTGCAGGACCGGGCTAGTGCTGGTCCGGTCTTGCACTTTCCAATTCAGAGGTATCCCATGGCACGCCTAAATCGTCTCCAACACTTGCTGACCGCGATGCTTCTGGCCGCGGCAATGGTTTTCATCATGCCCAACGATTCAAACGCCCAAGACACTGTCACCACCTCCAGCGGCCTGCGCTATATCGACAACGCCCCCGGCGCCGGTGAGAAAGCCAAGGCCGGCGACAATGTGGTCGTCCACTACACCGGCTGGCTTTATGTCGATGGTGAGAAGGGCAGCAAGTTCGACAGCTCGGTTGACCGCAACCAGCCCTTCAACTTCCCGCTGGGCGCCGGCCGCGTGATCGGCGGCTGGGACGAAGGCGTGGCGGGCATGCGCCCGGGCGGCAAGCGCACGCTGATCATCCCGCCGGCACTCGGCTATGGCGCACGCGGTGCGGGCGGCGTCATTCCGCCGAATGCCACGTTGATGTTCGATGTCGAGCTGATCGAGATTCGCTGACCTATTCCCTGTCCACGCGGGCGCCGCTCGCGTGATATAATCGGGACATGAGCAAGACGATCCGGTTCACCCTCAACGGGCGCGAGGTCACAGCCGCGCCCGATGAGACCATCTGGCAGGTCGCGGCGCGCGAGGGCACCGAGATCCCGCATCTCTGTTACGCCCCCGAGCCAGGCTACCGGCCGGACGGCAATTGCCGCGCCTGCGTGGTCTATATCGAGGGGGAACGGGTGCTGGCGGCATCCTGCCTGCGCCAACCGACCGACGGCATGGTGGTGGACACCGAGGCCGAGCGCGCGCGCAAGGCACGCGAAATGGTTATCGAGATGCTGGCGGCCGATCAGCCGGACCGCAAAACGGCGCATGACGGGGATTCAAAATTCTGGCAATGGGCGGACCGGGTGGACGTGGCCTCAAGCCGTTTTCCAGCCCGCGATACGGCGCCCGAAGCGGATTCCAGCCACGCCGCCATGGCGGTCAATCTCGATGCCTGCATCCATTGCAATCTGTGCGTGCGGGCGTGCCGCGAGGTGCAGTCGAACGACGTGATCGGCATGGCCGCGCGGGGCGCGGAATCCAAGATCGTGTTCGACTTCGACGACCCCATGGGCCAGTCGACCTGTGTCGCCTGCGGCGAATGCGTTCAGGCCTGCCCCACCGGCGCCCTGCTGCCGTCGACTATGGTCGACGAAGACGGCGTCGGCGTGGCGAAGGCCAACGAGACCGTCGACAGCGTCTGCCCCTTCTGCGGGGTCGGCTGCCAGATCACCTATCACCTGAAGGACGGCAAGATTCAGAAGGTCGAGGGCCGCGACGGCCCGGCCAACGAGCAGCGCCTATGCGTGAAAGGCCGCTTCGGGCTCGACTATGTGCACCACCCCCACCGGCTGACGAAACCCCTGATCCGCAAGGAAGGCGTCGGCAAGCGCTGGGACGACCAGGTCGATCCCGCCGACCCCTCGACCCATTTCCGCGAGGCGAGCTGGGACGAGGCCCTGGAAGCGGCCGCCGCGGGCCTGAACCGGGTACGCGACACCCATGGCGGCAATGCGGTCGCTGGCTTCGGTTCGGCCAAGGGCTCCAACGAAGAGGCGTATCTGTTCCAGAAGCTGATCCGCGCCGGTTTCCGCACCAACAATGTCGATCACTGCACCCGGCTGTGCCATGCCAGCTCCGTGGCCGCACTCATGGAAACTATCGGTTCGGGCGCCGTCACCGCGCCGTTTACGGCGGCTGAGGATACCGACTGCATCATTGTCATCGGCGCACGGCCAACGGAGAACCATCCGGTCGCGGCCACCTATATCAAGGACGCGGCCAAGCGCGGGGCCAAGCTGATCCTGATGGATCCGCGCGGCTATGCGCTGACCCGCCACGCCGACCACTTCCTGCAGTTCAAGCCGGGGACCGACGTCGCGCTGCTCAACGCGATCATGCACACGATCGTCGCCGAGGAGCTCACCGACGAGCAGTATATCGCCGGTTACACCGAGGATTATGAGGCCCTGCGCGCCTCCCTCACCGACTTCACGCCAGAAGCCATGTCCGAGGTCTGCGGCATCGACGCCGAGACCATCAAGACCATCGCGCGCACCTACGCCACCGCCGAACGGGCGATCATCTTCTGGGGCATGGGCATCTCCCAGCATGTCCACGGCACCGACAATGCGCGCTGCCTGATCTCCCTGGCGCTGATGACCGGCCAGGTCGGCCGGCCCGGCACCGGCCTGCACCCGCTGCGCGGCCAGAACAACGTCCAGGGTGCGTCCGACGCAGGCCTGATCCCGATGGTCTATCCCGACTATCAGAGCGTGGCCGACCCGGACACGAAGGCGAAGTTCGAAAAGCTGTGGGACGTCGAGGACCTCAATCCCGAACCGGGGCTGACCGTGGTCGAGATCGTGGATGCCGCACGCGCGGGCGACATCCGGGCCATGTATGTCATGGGCGAAAACCCGGCCATGTCGGACCCGGACCAGCACCATGCCCGCCAGGGCCTGGCCGCGCTAGAGCATCTGGTGGTGCAGGAAATCTTCCTGACCGAGACAGCCTTTCATGCTGACGTGATTTTGCCCGCGTCGGCCTGGCCCGAGAAATCCGGCACGGTGACCAACACCAACCGCCAGGTCCAGCTGGGCCGCCCGGCCCTCGATGCGCCGGGAGAGGCCCGGCAGGATTGGTGGATCATCCAGGAGCTCGCACGGCGCGTCGGCCTCGACTGGCAGTATGACGGCCCGGCCGACGTCTATGCCGAGCTGCGCGAGGCGATGCATTCGATCGACGGAATCAGCTGGGAGCGGCTGGAGCGCGAGGATGCGGTGACCTATCCCTGCGACCATGAGGACGGGCCCGGCACGGAGATCATGTTCGCCAGCGGTTTCCCCACCGCGTCGGGCCGGGGCAAGTTCGTACCGACCGAAGTGCTGCCGCCCGACGAGCTGCCCGACCCCGACTACCCGATGGTGCTCTCGACCGGGCGCATGCTCGAACA
This sequence comes from Alphaproteobacteria bacterium, assembly GCA_965261975.1. Classification (GTDB taxonomy): domain Bacteria; phylum Pseudomonadota; class Alphaproteobacteria; order UBA6615; family UBA6615; genus UBA8079. The sequence continues at coordinate 6,528 of CBDHEC010000016.1, read as the reverse complement.
CTGGCACACCGGCGCCATCACCCGGCGTGCGACCATCCTCGACCATCTCGAACCCGCGGCGGTGGCCTCGCTGCACCCGCGCGAAATGAAGCGCCTCGATGTCTGGCCGGGGGACCCGATCCGGGTCTCGACCCGGCGCGGCGCCATCGATATCGCGGTCCGCGCGGACCGGGACGTGCCCGAGGGGATGGTCTTCATTCCCTTCTGCTTCGCCGAGGCGGCGGCCAACCTGCTGACCAACCCGCAGCTCGACCCGTTCGGCAAGATCCCCGAGTTCAAATTCTGCGCGGCGAAGGTTGAAGCCGGCGCCAAGACCGCGGCGGCAGAATAACCAGCCGAGATTGACTCCGCCCCCCGGGTCGCCCGAGACTTTCCCGCTCGACAAGCGGAGGACGACCCATGGACACACCAAAAATTTCTACCGCCGACATGGAGAAGAACCATGTGGTTCGCTACGCCGACTGCAACGGCTCGGAGATCGCCTACCTGGACCAGCGCATGCCCGGGCATGAGCGCGAGATCGTCAACGTCATCGGCATGAACGTGACCGAAAACCGCGACGACCCCGACCTCGTCCCGAAGCTGGGCAACGCAGTTGGGTTCTCCCTCGTCTACAATAAGCGGACCAACGACGGCGGCGCGGGCCCGGCCTTCCATGTACATCAGACCGAAGAAGTGTTCGTGCCCATGAAGGGCACCTGGGAGGTTGTCTGGCTGGAGGGCGAGGAGGAACGCGCGATCGCGCTGGAGCCCCTCGACGTGGTCAGCGTGCCGACGGGCGTGTATCGCGGCTTCCGCTGCATCACCGACGAGGACGACGCGATGATGCTGGCGATCGTCGGCGGGCCCGACGCAGGCAACGTCGCCTGGCACCCCAGCGTGATCGATCGCGCGCGGGAGACCGGCCTCGAAGTGGATGATGAGGGAAACCTGAAAGAGGTCGAGTAGCCCAATTCCGGACCCGGCGGGGCAAAAAGAAAAGGTCCGGCACGTATCCGCACCGGACCCCTCAGATCTAAGCAAGAGCATTTTCCACGGGTAGGTCTATTTTTGTTCCATTCCCGCTGGTTGAGCGCCAGGCGCTCGTCCGTCTTTGCTCTCCTCTCCTCCCCTCCCTCGGGCCGTCTTGCGCACCGCCAAAATTTGCTTCCGACTGGTGCGCGACACCTCGGCTTTGCCAGGGTGTTTTATTATGCGGACGCGATTTAAGTGAGTCCGGAGACAAGAGTCAATTCACGTATCCAACCTTCGGACTATTTCAAGCTTGTGAAAATTCTCTCTGCCGCCACGACGTCTTCCGGATGGTTGATGTTGAAGAACGGATCGACCACCGGAACGGGAAAAGAGACCACCGCCAACCTGTGTCGCGCGGTCCAGAGATCGACCTTGCGGATGTCCTCCTCCACGAGTGCATGACGCAAATCCTCGCGCAGCCCGACCGGCCAGAGACCGAACACCGGGTGGGTCCGCCCCCCGGTTTCCGCGCATGCCAGGTCCGCGCCCTCGGATTCCGTCACCGCGACGAGGCGCGCGACCAGGTCCTCGGGAAAGAAGGGGGCATCCGTCGCGACCGTCACGACCCACTCACAATCGCGGGCATTTTCCGCCGCCCAGTCGAGCCCCGCCAACACACCCGCAAGGGGCCCGGCAAATCCATCCACAGTGTCCGCGACGACCGGCAGGCCGAACGCCGCAAACCGTGCCGGATCGCCGTTGGCGTTGAGGGCGATTCGCGAGACCTGGGGTTCGAGACGTTCGATCGCGTGGGCCAGCAGGGGCCGCCCACCGACGTTGTGTAGCGCCTTGTCGCCGCCGCCGAGCCGCCGCGCCTGCCCGCCCGCGAGGATGACGCCGAGGATGGAAGGCGAACCGGTCAACGTCCGGGGATCCGCCCGAGGGCGATGTAGCCGAACAACAGCACACAGAGGAACGCGATCGGGGTTCCGAGCAGCCACATCAGGAAAGACCCGACGATCCAGATCGACATGACGGTCCCGGGCACATCGCCGCCGTCGGACAGGAGCACGAACCAGACGAGAATGGCGAAATCGGCGATCAGGATCGCCATCAGCGCCCGGCCGAACGCCGGCGCAATCAACTCTGCGCGACGGGCAAAGGCCAGACTGCCGCGCCGGACCAGCCAGATCGCCATCAGGACGGCGAAGATCAGGGTCGTTAGGGCGAACATCGCCGCGCCGAACCAGGGCAGGATCGGCAGCCCGACCGCCAACAACCCGTAGGACGCGACCGCAGCGATCGAGAGCGGTGCGGCCGCCGCAATCGCAACCCAGACCGCGCGTGGACGGCGAATCTCCCAGTCGTTTTCGGATACGCTACCGATCTCTTCAGTCATTCCGCGACTTCCCCTGCGTCGGCGTCGAACGTGATCCGCCCCTCGCCGGCCAGCGCCATGAAGCGCTTGCCCCGCGCGCGGCCGATCAGGGTCAAGTTCGCCTCGCGGGCCAACTCCACGCCCCAGGCGGTGAAGCCGGAGCGGGAGACGAGGATGGGGATGCCCATATGCACGGTCTTTATGACCATCTCCGAGGTGAGCCGCCCGGTCGTGTAGAAGATCTTGTCGTCGGCGGGAATGCCTTTGAGGCGCATGTAGCCGGCGATCTTGTCCACCGCGTTGTGGCGGCCGACATCTTCCATGTAGATCAGCGGCTGGTCTTCCTCGCACAGCACGCAACCATGGATCGCGCCCGCGGCGAGATACAGGCTCGGCATCGTGTTGATGGATTTGGTCAGGGTGTAAAGCCACGACGTGCGTAGCTCCGCATCGGGCTTCAGCACCACGCCTTCGAGGCTTTCCATGAGATCGCCAAAAACGGTGCCTTGGGCGCAGCCGCTGGTCAGCGTCTTCTTCTTGAGCCGCGCCTCGTAGTCGGTTTCCCGGTCGGTGCGCACCACCACCACGCCCAGATCGTCGTCATGGTCGATGCCCGTGATCTCGTCGCCGGGCAGCAGCATGTTCTGGTTCGCCAGATAACCCACGGCGAGATAGTCGGGATAGTCGCCGATGGTCATCATGGTGACGATCTCCTGCCCGTTCAGGAAAAGCGTCAACGGCCGCTCGACCACGACCCGGGCATCGATGGGGTTGCCGTCCTGGTCGATGCCGCGCACCGGTTCGGTCAGGCGCGGATCTTCGGGGTTCGGCTGAATGCTGTCGTCGGCTGCCATGGTGGGCCGAGCATATCAAAAACACCGCGTGATTGGACATGCGCGGCCAGCCTGCATAGATATTGGCCTCGGACCCGAACCAGCAGTTATGCCCGGAACCCAGATGGAAACCTTCGTCACAGCCTTTGCGGAAGCCGGCGCGCTTCTGGTCAGCTTCGACCCCGACTTCATGTCGATCGTCGGGTTGTCGCTGCGGGTCAGCCTGACGGCCGTCGCGCTGGCCTGCCTGATCGGCTTTCCCCTGGGCGCCATCGTGGCGCTGAAGCGCTTCCCGGGCCGCGGTTTCGTGATCCTGCTGCTCAACACCTTCATGGGCCTGCCGCCGGTCGTCGTCGGCCTGATCGTTTTTCTTTTACTGTCCCGCGCGGGCCCGCTCGGCGTGCTCGGCCTGCTCTTCACCCCCGCCGCCATGATCATCGCCCAGACGATCCTGGTCACGCCCATCGTCGCGGCCCTGACCCGGCAGATCGTCGCCGACCTGTGGGTCGAGTATGGGGAGCATCTCCGATCGCTCGACGCCGGGCCGATCACGACGCTGGCAACGCTGATCACCGATGCGCGCTATTCCCTGGCCACGGTCGTGCTCGCCGGGTTCGGCCGCGCCATCGCCGAGGTGGGGGCGGTAATGATCGTCGGCGGCAACATCGACCACGTGACCCGGGTGATGACCAGCGCCATCGCGCTGGAGACCAGCAAGGGCAACCTCTCGACCGCGCTCGGCCTCGGGATCGTGCTCCTGTTCCTGGCTCTCACCGTCAACGCCGCCGTGCAGATCATCAACACGTCGGCCGGCAAGAGAGCTGCGTTGGCATGAGCGGCCCCGCCTCGATTCTCCCCCTGCGGGTCAACCGCCTCGCCTTCGAGGCCGGCGGCACCCGTTTGCTCGACGATGTATCCTTTGACTTGCAGGCCGGGCGGCGCACGGTCCTGCTCGGCCCGAACGGCGCAGGAAAAAGCCTCCTTCTCCGCCTCTGCCATGGACTCCTCCCGCCCACATCGGGCGAGGTCCGTTGGGCCATCGACGCGCGACGCGCCGCACGGCGGCAGGCGATGGTATTCCAACAGCCGGTGATGCTGCGGCGCTCGGCCGTCGGAAACATCACTCACGCACTCGCAGCACATGGCGTGGCGCGTGCCGACCGGCTGTCCCGCGCGAACGCGGCACTGGCGCTTGCCGGCCTCTCCCATGCCGCACGCCGGCCGGCCCGGGTGCTTTCCGGCGGCGAGCAGCAACGCCTGGCGCTGGCCCGCGCCTGGGCGACGGAACCGGAGATATTGTTCCTCGACGAGCCGACCGCAAGCCTCGACCCGGCCGCTACCCGCGCCGTCGAGACGCTGATCGAGGGGTTTCACGCCGCCAACACCAAGATCGTCATGGCGACCCATGATCTGGGCCAGGCCCGACGGATTGCCGATGACATCCTGTTTCTGCACAAGGGCCGCCTCCTGGAAACAGCAGACGCCACGACGTTTTTTGAGAAACCCGAAACCGAGGAAGGCCGTGCGTTCATCGCCGGCGAGCTGCTGTGGTAGCGCGGCTGACCGTCAAATTCCTGGTTGCGGTCATACTGTTGGCGTCGTCCCTGGCCGCCGCGGCGGATGATGACCGCACTTTATTGCTCGGCACCACCACGTCGGTCGACAATTCCGGTCTGCTCGGCCCCCTGCTCGATGCGTTCCACGACGAGGCCGGGATCGAGGTCCGGACCGTCGTACGCGGCACCGGCGCGATCCTGCAACTCGGGCGCAGCGGAGATTTCGACGTGGTTCTCGTGCATCACCCGGAGGCGGAGGCGGCCTTCGTTGCGGGCGGAGACGGCGTCGCCCGCCACCCGGTGATGACCAGCCGGTTCCTGATCGTCGGGCCCAGGAGCGACCCGGCAAATATCCGCAACGCGCCGGACGCCGCAACGGCTCTGGCCCGGATTGCCGATGGCGAGTTCGGGTTTATTTCGCGCGGAGACGAGAGCGGAACCAACGCTGCGGAACGGGGGCTCTGGGACCTCGCGAAGCGATCTCCGTGGAGGGATCGTGCCCGCTGGTACCGCGAGACCGGCTCTGGCATGGGCGCCACCCTGAACATGGCGAGCGTACTGTCCGCCTATACCTTCACCGAAAGTGGTTCCTGGACCAATTTTGCCAATCGCGGCGAGCTCGATGTCCTGTTCGAGGGCGGCCCGCACCTGGCCAATCCCTACGCCATCATCCCGATCGATCCCGAACGACACCCCCACGTTGCCGCGGCTGAAGCTCAGAAACTCGTGAACTGGCTGACCGGACCGGTAGGGCAATCTTTTATCGGCAATTTCCGGGTCGATGGCGAACCACCATTCGCGCCTGTTCGCGAGTTGGCGAAAGGCCATGATTGACCCGCCAAACCGACGCCGCCACGCTGTCGTTATGGCCAGATGCACGACTTTCATGGGCACAATTTCCGCGCTTGCACTCGCGCTCATGGCCCTGCTCGCAAGCGGCAATGTTGGCCTCGCTCAAGACCGCGGCGCTGAAAAGGAAATACCGTTCGTCGCGGTGATGACCATTACCAACAGCGCAGATACCCAGGCGATCATCGACGGTATGCGCGACCAGTTGGCCCAGCGCGGTCGTTGGCCCGGCGACACGATCATCATCGAGATCGCCGATGCCGGAGCCGACACCGCCCTCGCCACGGAACAGGTGCGCGCGTTTGCCCGGCGTGGTGCCGATATACTGGTCGCCATTTCCGACCCGTCGATCGAAGTGGCAGTGGCGGCGAATTCGCGCCTCCCCCTCGTGGTCGCCGGAGTCTCGCTGGAAATGGCGGAGGCCCATAAGCGTAACCGCCGGCGGCGCACGGTTACCGGCATCGTCTTCGGGCGCATACCCATGAGCGAGCAGTTCGAGCTGATCCGAAAACTGGCATGCCGGACACGAAAACCGTGGCCATCCCCATCGACCCCGATCGACGGCAACATCCAGGCCCGCCTGCAGGAACTCAGAGCGGTGGCGCGACCGCCATGCGTCATGGGTTATCAATCATGGCGCTCCCGGTCTCGGAACGTTCAGAACGCGGTGAGCAATCGCATCTCCGAGCTCGACGCCGGCGAAACAAGCGTCATTCTGCTGGACCGCGACGCTGCTGCCGACGGCCCCGGTCGAGGCGCTTGCGGCGGCCGCCGAACAGCGCGAAAGCTGGCCGCTGTTCGCCACCGACGAGGACAGCGTCATCCGGGGTGCCCTCGCGGCCATGGTGGTCGAGCCGTTTCGGCATCGGCGTGCAACTGGGCGATCTCGTGGCCCGCATCCTCGAGGAGCCAAGCCGCCATCGCGCGCGCCGTTCGAGCGGGCCCGGGCGGCTCATCT
>CBDHEC010000015.1:0-8717 GCA_965261975.1 Alphaproteobacteria bacterium | reverse complement strand
AGACGCGGCTCTGGTCTATGCCGGCAAACGCGGTGGCAAGCCATCGCCCAAACAGCCCGACATTTCCGCCCGCCTGGTCTCCCTGGCACGCCAGGGCAAGCGCGTGTTGCGCCTGAAAGGTGGCGACCCGTTCCTGTTCGGGCGTGGTGGCGAGGAGGCGCTCGCGCTGGTCGCTGCCGACATTCCGTTCCGCATTGTGCCCGGTGTGACCGCCGCGATCGGCGGGCTCGCCTATGCCGGCATTCCCATGACCCACCGTGCGACCGCAACCGCCGTGACCTTCGTGACCGGCCATAATCTGTCGGGCAATGTACCCGACGAGCTCGACTGGTCGGCCCTCGCCGGCGGCGCCCAGGTTCTCGTCTTCTACATGGCGTTGAAACATATCGGTGACATCGTCGAACGGCTGATCGCGGGCGGCCGTGCACCCGACAGTCCGGCTGCCCTGGTCGCCCACGCCACGACCGAGGCGCAGCAGATCGTTGAGACAGCGCTCGGCGAGGCCAAACAAGCCGCCGCCGGTGTTGCTCCGCCCGCGCTGTTCGTCGTGGGCGACGTCGTTCGCCTGCGCAGTGGACTCGACTGGCTCGGCGCGCTTTCAGGCCGGATTCTCGACCCCGACCCGCTGGGCCAATCGGATATTCGCGATGCGATCTGACCGTCTACGCAAGGCCGAGCCCGAGACACCCTCGATGGTGCCGCGCTATATATCGGCGGCCCTCGTGGTCGCCTCGGCCATCACCGTCTTCGCCTTCCCGCAAATCGCAAACAGGCCGCTCGGGCTGCCTGAACAAATCAACGCTGCCGTCATCGCGCTGGGGGCGCTGGCCGGGGTCGTCCATATGCTGGGGATCGTTCCGCAGCAACGCCAGTTGCGGGCATTCGCCGGCCCGGTCGTCGCCTGGCCGGTCATGGCCGCCGGTATCGTGTCGCTGATCACCTCATGAACCCCGCTCGATGAACAACCTGCGGGGCCTGATCATCGCCGCGCCCGCGTCGGGCAGCGGAAAAACCGTACTCACCCTGGGCTTGCTGCGGGCGCTCCGTAACGCCGGGCACGATGTCATGGGCGCGAAGGCCGGGCCGGACTATATCGACCCCGCCTTTCACGCTGCCGCATGCGGCCGGCCCGCCTTCAACCTCGATCCCTGGGCGATGCGCCCGGACACGCTGGCCGGACTTGTGGCCGGCAGCCGCAGTTCCGCAGAGGCCTCTTTGGCCAGAACAGTCATCGTCGAAGGCGTCATGGGCCTGTTCGACGGGGTTCATCTGCCGACCCCGCCCCGACGCAGGCTCCACCGCCGATCTCGCCGCCATGACGGGCTGGCCCGTGGTGCTCGTCATCGATGCGGGCAAACAGGCCGCCAGTGTGGGCGCGCTCGTGCGCGGGTTCGCCAGCCACCGGTCCGATGTCACGATCGCCGGAGTCATTTTCAACCGGGTGGCAAGCCCTGCCCATGAGGCCGTGCTGCACGCCGCCACGCATGCGGCGGCCCCGGATGTTCAACTGCTCGGCAGCGTCGGTCGCAATCCGGCACTGACCGTACCCGAACGGCACCTGGGGCTGGTCCAGGCGGGAGAGCATGAGGAACTGGAACACTTCATCGAAGCAGCTGCCGAGGCCGTCTCGCAGGCGATCGCGCTCGACACACTCGTCAGCCTGGCACAAGCGTGCGAACTATCCCGTCCCGGCGCCGCGACCCCCGAACCCCTGGCGCCGCTCGGTCAACGGATCGCCGTGGCGCAAGACCCCGCCTTCGCCTTCTCCTATCCTGCGACCCTCGATGGGTGGCAGGCGGCCGGTGCAGAAATACTGCCATTCTCGCCGCTCGCGAACGACGCGCCGGACCCAGCCGCCGATGCCGTCTACCTGCCCGGCGGCTATCCGGAGCTCCATGCCGGCACACTCGCCGCCGCCGACCGGTTTATGGGCGGCCTGCGTGACGCCGCAGAACGGGGTGTGAAGATCTTCGGCGAGTGCGGCGGCTACATGGTGCTCGGTGGCGGGCTCGTCGACGCACAGGGAGCACGCCACGCAATGGCGGGGTTGCTGCCGGTCGAGACGAGCTTCGCCGAACGCCGCCTGCATCTGGGATATCGCACGGCGCGCCTCCACCGCGACGGCCCGCTTGGGTCGGCCGGCAGCATCTTCCGCGGCCACGAGTTCCACTACGCATCCATTCTGGACGAGCAGGCCGAACTACCCTTGTTCGACACGGAGAATGCGCGCGGTGAGGCCCTGGGTGCGGCCGGCGCGTCGACCGGGTCCGTGTGCGGTTCATTTGTTCATTTGATCGACAGGGTGACCCCATGACCGAAACGCCGCCATTCTGGGAAACCAAGGCGCTGACCGAGATGGACGAGGCAGAATGGGAATCTCTGTGCGACGGCTGCGGCCAGTGCTGCCTCTACAAGCTCGAGGATGCCGACACCGGCGAGTATGCGCTGACAGATGTGGCCTGCCGCTACCTCGATCACGACACCTGCCGCTGCACCGACTATGCGAACCGCAACCGCAACGTGCCCGACTGCGTGAAAGTGAAGCCCGACAACATTGCCGCGCTTCGCTGGATGCCCGCGACCTGCGCCTACCGGCTCCTGGCCGAGGGTAAGGAGCTCTTCTGGTGGCACCCCCTGGTCTCGGGCGACCCGGACAGCGTACATCATTCCGGCGCGTCCATCCGTGGCAAGGCCATCAGCGAGGACACGGTGGACGACCTGGAAGACCATGTGGTCCAGCAGCTCAACGCGCAGTTGGAGAACGGTGTCCCGCCGCTTGGTAGCGCGGCGAAAGACCCAGAGACAGACTGATCCATGTCGGTGTAAAACCGGCTGCAGAGATCGAAGGAGAGAATTTATGACGACCCAGCCCGCCGGCGTATTCGCCGCCTCACTGACACCCATGACCGCCGAGCTTGAGATCGATGTGCCCCGTGCCGTGGCTCATAATCAGTGGTTGCTCGCGAACGGCTGTGACGGGGTCGCCCCGCTGGGCACCACGGGTGAGGCAAACTCTCTGTCGCTCGACGAACGGCTGGCCCTGCTAGATGCATTGGCCGACGCCGGCATCACGGGATCACAACTGATCGCCGGGGTCGGCTGCACCGCGATCCCCGACACGGTCACCCTGACCCGCAAGGCCCTGGCAAACGGCGCGGGCGGGGTGCTGATGCTGCCGCCTTTCTATTACAAGGCACCCAGCGAGGACGGCCTGTTCGCAGCCTATGCCGAAGTGATCGAGCGGGTCGGCGATTCCGCGCTGGAGATCTATCTCTACAATTTCCCGCAACAGGTCGGCTTCGAGTTGCCCCTGAGCCTGATCGCACGGCTGGTCGAGGCCTATCCCGACACCGTCGTCGGGTCGAAGGACTCTTCCGGCGACTGGCCCCGCATGGAGCGCACCTTGGCCGAATTGCCGGGGTTCCGGCTCTTCCCGGGATCCGAGGAGTTCCTGCTCGCCGGCCTGCGCCAGGGCGCCGTCGGCTGCATCTCCGCGACCGTAAACGTCACCGCGCCCCAATCGCAGGAAGTCTATGCGAACTGGCGGGCGGAGAATGCGGACGACCTGCAGGATTATCTGACCGAGTTGCGGATGGCCTTCAAAGGGTTGCCGGCGATCCCGGTGATGAAGGCGTACCATGCCCGCGAGCGAAACGATGCAGGCTTTGCCCATCTGCGCCCGCCCTTCACGCCGGCAAGTGACGCCGACCTCGCAACGGTCAGTGAACGCCTCACGGCGGCATCCTTCGAGCTGGCTGCCTAGTCGCCGGCTGTCTCGTCGGGCTTCTCGCGCGGCGGCTTCTTGCCGAAATTGACCAGCGCCACCCCGGCGAAGACGAGCGCCATGGCGAGCCAGAGCCATACCGATGGCTCCTCGCCGTAAAACCATGCACCCCAACCGACACCCATGATCGGGACCAGATAGCCGACCTGCGCGAGGTAGACCGCACCGGCCAGCTTGACGATCGTATAGAACAGGGCGAAGGCACAGACCGTGGTCCCGGCATAGGCGAGGATCACCCAGTCGCTCGGGCCGAAATCGATCCAGATCGGGTGGAAAGTCCCGGTCACGAACGCCACCACGAGCGCGCCGAGCGCGGCCGTGAACATTGTGCCCATCGCCAGCGCGAACGTATCGCCGTCTTTGGGCCGCCAGACTTCGGCGATGACATTGCTCGTCGCCCATAGCGCAGGCGTGACGAATGCCAGCAAGGCGATCGGCAAGAGATCGGGCGACGGCAGGCTGCCGCTCGGCAGGACCAGGACCGCGGCCCCGGCGAAGCCCAGCACAACCCCCGCCGCACGCATCGGCGTAAAGGCTTCCAGGCGAATGATCAGTGCCACCACATAGGTGATCATCGGCGCGGTAATGATGATGACACCCATCAACGCAACCGGGAGCTCGCGCATGACGAACACCATGTTGGTGTTCGGCAACGCCAGCCCGACCCAACCCATCGCCACGTAGTAGCGCATGTGACGCCGGTCAAAGATTATCGGTACCCGGCGAATGAGGCAGATACCCAGCAAAACAAAACCGGCAATACCGGTCTGCCAGACCACCATGCCCAGCGGCGGGACGCCGTCGAGCGCGACGAACTTCACGATCGACGGGCCGAGGCCCCAGAACAGGCTCAGCGTCACCAGCAGGACGAGCGGGAGCATACGCACATTCATCATGCAGGCTTCTTCTTACCGAGATTGACCATGCCGACGCCCACCCCGACGATCGCAACCGCAATCCAGAGCAAGACCGGCACGGTTTCGCCGAAGAACAAGACACCCCAGCCGACCCCGGCCAGCGTTACGATGTAGCCGACCTGTCCGAGATAAACCGCGCCGGCCAGGGCAACGATCAGATAGAAGATGAGAAACGCGACAGCCGTCGCGAGCGAGAACCCGAACAGGATTACCTCGCGCTGCGCGAAATCGACCCAGACAGGGTGAAAGCTGCCGTCGATCAACGACACGACCAGCGCCCCGCCCGCTGCGGCAAACATGGTGCCGGCGGCGAGCGCAACATTATCGACTTTCTCGGGGCGCCCCCACTCCGCATAGATATTCGCGGTCGCATAGCCCGCCGGCACGATGAAGGCAAGCAGCGCGACCCCCAGGAGGTCCGGCGACGGCAAACTGCCATCCGGCACCACGAGCACCGCCGCACCGGCAAAACCGACCAGTATCCCCAGGCCGCGCAGAAGATTGACCCGCTCGATGCGCAGCAGGATGGCAAAGACATAGGTCAGAAGCGGCGAGAACAGGACGAGGACAGAAACATATCCGACCGTCAGATGACGGACCGAGAAGACAAGCATGATATAGGCGAGGTCGATCCCGATCATGCCGATCACGATGTAATAGATTATGGCGCGGGGATTGAGCCGGATCGGTGTGCGCCGGAAGACGCAAACGACGGCAAGCAGCACGCCCGCGCCGAGCGTCTGCCAGAATACGACGGCGGCGGGTGAAATACCGTCGGTCACCAGCGCCTTGGAGAAGGCCGGGTTACCACCCCAGATCGCGCCGAGCAGCAAGAGGAGCAACAAGGGCAGCCATTTTATGGCGCCACCGGCCGGAGCCTTTTCATTCATTGCTGCGTCCCCCCACATTTCGCCGCTGCGTTCAATGCCCCGGCGTTCATCCCTCTTATCGGTTGCATCCGGGGCCGTAAAGGCACCGAACACGCGTCTGCCATTCCCACAAAGCATGCAGCGGGGCTGTCATGGCTCGGATTCACCGGTATTCTGCCACCCAACCTACACTTCACCCCGGCCGGACCGATCCCAGATGACGCCCAACGCAGACGGTTCTCTCGAACTGCAGGACGTTTCGCTGACGCTCAAGGGCGAGCAACTGTTCACGCCGATAAATCTGGCGGTGCCGGCGGGCGAAGCGGCCACGGTGATGGGCCCGAGCGGCTGCGGCAAATCCTCCCTGCTGGCCTATATCTGCGGCACCCTCGCGCCGGCATTCGCACCGCAAGGCGCGGTCACACTCGCCGGTAAGCCACTCGACGAGCTCCCGCCCGAGCAACGCCATGTCGGCATCCTGTTCCAGGATGATCTTCTGTTCCCGCATCTCTCGGTCGGCGACAATCTCGCTTTCGGACTGCCGCCCGAGGTCCGGGGGCGCGAGGTCCGCCAGGCACAGATCGACACCGCCCTGGCGGAGGCCGGGCTCGCCGGCATGGCCGACCGTGACCCGGCCACCCTGTCCGGCGGCCAGCGCACACGTGTGGCCCTGATGCGCACCCTGCTGTCGCGCCCGCGCGCGCTGCTTTTGGATGAGCCCTTCTCGAAACTCGATGTCGAGCTGCGCGACCGTATTCGCGGCTTCGTCTTCGATCATGCGCGCGCCAACGGCATCCCGACATTGCTTGTCACCCATGACCCGGCTGACGCCGAAGCCGCCAGCGGCACCACAATCGAGCTCCGATGAGCATCGCCCTCAAAAGCTATGCGCCCATGCCGAGCCGGCTGGCCATGACCCTGCTCCTGGGTTTGCTCGTCTCGTTCGCGCCGATGACCATCGACCTGTATCTGCCGGCCATGCCGCTCATGGCACGCGAACTCATGACAGACGCAGAATCGATCCAGCTCACGCTCAGCGTTTACATGGTCGGGTTCGCACTCGCGCAGACATTCTTCGGCCCCATCTCGGACCGGTTCGGGCGAAAACCGACGATCATGTTCGGCACATGTATCTATCTCATCGCCAGCGTCGCCTGCGCCCTGGCAACGAGCGTCGAGCAGTTGATCGTCTTCCGCCTGTTTCAGTCCATTGGCGCCGCAGCGGCGCCGGTCGTGGCGCGCGCGGTCGTCCGCGACATGTTCACCCGCGAGGAAGCCGCGCGTGTGTATGCGGTGGTGACGACGGTCGTTGCCATCGCACCCGTCATCGCCCCGGTCCTCGGCGGGTTCATCGTCGTCTGGTTCGGCTGGCGGGCAAATTTCTGGATTCTCACAGGGTTCGGCGCCACGGCAATGCTGCTGGTCATCACGATGCTGCCCGAGACCAACAAGGCCCTTGATCGCAGCGCCACTCACATCGGCCAGATGCTGCGTAATTTCGGGTCCATGCTCTCGAACCGGGCCTATGCCGGTTATGTGCTGACGGTCATCGGTAACTTCAGCGGATTATTCGCCTACCTGCTCGGCGCCTCGTTCGTGCTGGTCGATCAACTGGGCATGACACCGACCTCTTTTGGCCTGTCCTTCGGTTTCGCGTCGGTCGGTTTCATGTCCGGTGCGTTTCTGGGCAGCCGGATCGTCCGCTATATGGGCATCGAGAAGATGTGCCTGATGGGAACCTTCTGCTCCGCGACCGGGGGCATGCTGGTCTTTGGGCTGATCTGGTCGGATGTGATCTCGATCTGGTCGATCATCCTGCCCACGGTCGTCTATTTCTTCGGCATGGGCATGTCACAACCCAACATCCAGGCCGGGGCAATATCGCCCTACCCCCAGATGGCCGGTGCGGCGGCATCGCTACTCGGCCTCGCCCAGTATGTCTCGGCCGGCCTGCTCTCGATGGTGTTGGCCATCTTCGCCTTCGACCAAACTTTCCTGCTCGCAACAATCATGGGGACGTCCGGCGTCTTCGCCTTCGTCGCCTTCCTGCTGATGATCTGGCTGCCGATGAAACGCGGCGTGTCGCGGTAACGCGCTAATCGGTCTGCTGCTCGATAAATGTCGGGTCGAACCGTTCGCGTGTCGGCCGCGCGGCCTCCGGCGCACTCGGATCCGCACGAACCGGCGCTGCGACGGTTGCCGCCAGCGGAGTGGACATGAAATCCTTCCAGATGGCCGCCGGGATACTCGACCCGGTGATGCGTTGGGTCGGGGTGTTGTTGTCATTGCCCACCCAGACCGTCACGACCAGATCGCCGGCATAGCCGACGAACCAGGCGTCGCGGAAATCCTGGCTGGTGCCGGATTTCCCCGCTGCCGGGCGGTCTATTTTCGCACGCTTGCCCGTGCCCCATTCGACGACAGCACGAAGCATCTCGGTGGTCTGTGCCGCGGCCTCGGCCTCGATCACCCGACGCGGCGCACGGGTTGATCGCCGAAACACGACTTCGCCACCCTGGCGCACCTCGAACACGCCATACGGGGCCACCGCATAGCCGCCATTGGCGAACACCGCATAGGCCGCCGTGAGCTCGAGTGGCGTCACCTCGCCCGCCCCCAGTGCGATCGAGGGATGGGGGGTCAACGGCGATGTGATTCCCAATCGCCGAGCGGACTGAATGATGCGGGTACGACCGACATCTTCCCCCACCCGAACCGCGACCGTATTCAGGGAACGCGCAACGGCTTCCCGCAAGGTCACCTCGCCCCGGAAACCTCCGGAGTAGTTCTTCGGTGTCCAGCCATCCACGGTGATCGGCGCGTCCAGCACCGGGCTGTCCGGCGTCATGCCAGATTCGAGCGCCGGCAGATAGACAATCGGCTTGAAGGCCGAGCCGGGCTGGCGCAAAGCCCGGGTCACCCGGTTGAACTGGCTTTCGCTGTATCGCCGGCCGCCGACCATCGCGAGCACTGCCCCGTCGGTCCGCATCGCAACCAGCGCCACCTGCGAACCCTTTGTGTCCGCGCGTTTGATCGCGGCCTCCGCGCGTGCCTGGAGCTCGGGATCGAGGGTCGTCTCGACGGCCAGGTCAGCCCCTGTCGTGCCCGCATACCCCGCCGCGCGCTCGAGCGCCCAGTCGGCGAAAT
>CBDHEC010000014.1:0-20675 GCA_965261975.1 Alphaproteobacteria bacterium | reverse complement strand
CGTGGGGTGACAAGCGGGGTTGAATTACGCAGTTTCGGCCGTTGGGGCCAGGGCAGCAACGGGCTCCGCTGACGCGGTGGTGGAAAGCGGGAGCGAACACCTCTGCAACGTCTCCTGCGGCATGCCGGTTGCACGACGCGGCTGTCGGCTGATAAGTCGCCCCGACTCCACGAGAACCGAAGCGAGCCCGATGTCAGACGTGAATCCGAAGCCCGTCAACAAGGTCGTGCTCGCCTATTCCGGTGGCCTCGACACCTCGATCATCCTGAAATGGCTGCAGACCACCTATGGCTGCGAGGTCATCACCTTCACGGCCGATCTGGGACAGGGCGAGGAGCTTGAGCCGGCGCGCAAGAAGGCTGAGCTGCTCGGCATCAAGCCGGAAAACATCTTCATCGAAGACCTGCGCGAGGAATTCGTGCGCGACTACGTCTTCCCGATGTTCCGCGCCAACGCGGTCTACGAGGGCGTCTATCTCCTCGGCACCTCCATCGCCCGCCCGCTGATCGCCAAGAAGCAGATCGAGATCGCCGAACGTCTCGGCGCCGATGCGGTCTGTCACGGCGCCACCGGCAAGGGCAACGACCAGGTCCGCTTCGAGCTCGCCGTATTACGCCTTGAAGCCCGACCGTGACCGTCATCGCCCCCTGGCGCGAGTGGGATCTCAAGAGCCGCGAACAACTGATCGACTTTCGCCGAGCAGCACCAGATTCCGATCTCCAAGGACAAGCGCGGCGAGAGCCCGTTCTCCGTGGACGCGAACCTTCTTCACGCCTCCTCCGAGGGTAAGGTTCTGGAGGACCCGGCCGATGAGGTGCCGGATTACGTCTATTCCCGTACGCTTTCGCCGGAAGAGGCCCCCGACACTCCGACCATCGTCACGATCGGCTTCGAGAAGGGCGACGCGGTCTCCATCGACGGCGAGCGCCTCACCCCTGCCACTCTCCTGGCCAAGCTCAATCAGCTCGGCCATGACAACGGCATCGGCCGCCTCGATCTCGTGGAGAACCGCTTCGTCGGCATGAAGAGCCGGGGCATGTACGAGACGCCGGGCGGCACGATCCTGCTGCCGGCCCACAGGGCCATCGAGTCGATCACGCTGGATCGCGGCGCGGCGCACCTCAAGGACCAGATCATGCCGCAATATTCGGAGCTGATCTATAATGGCTTCTGGTTCTCGCCGGAGCGCGAGATGCTCCAGGCCCTCATCGACAAGAGCCAGGAGATGGTCACCGGCGAGGTTCGGCTGAAGCTCTACAAGGGCGGCATCCACGTCATCGGCCGCACCAGCCCGAACTCGCTCTACGACCAGGACCTCGTCACCTTCGAGGAGGGCGCCGTGGCCTACGACCACCGCGACGCGGCGGGCTTCATCAAGCTCAACGCCCTGCGCCTGCGCACCTTGGCTCAGCGCAAGAAGAAGCTCGGGGCATAGGCCTCGGGATCCACCCCTCCCCCGTCGCGGGGAGGGGTTTACGCAGCGCTTAGACGGCGGACCAGCGGTTGCCCGCCTTACCGAAGGGGCCGGGGCCGAGATCGCCGTAGCGCAGGAAGATCTGCAGGGCCGGCTGCATCTCGTGATGCACCGCCGGTATTTCGGTCCCCGCTCCATAAGGCTCGGCCGTGTCGAAGGCAGGCACGTCGCGGCCGTCGTCCCAGACGATGTTCAGCTTCCTCACCAGCGCCAGATGCTCGTCCGTCACATCGAAGGTGACGTGCTCGGGCGTCTCTCCCGTCCCTTCGTCACGAAACACGTCGCCGACATCCTCCGACGAAAGCTTGGCCAGGGTGTTGTGATACGCGTAGCGGCCCGGCTTCAACACGGCATTGTGGATGAAGACCGCGAGCGCGTCGCCGAGCGCCCGGTGTTCCTCGTCCGCCCCATCATCGTCGCCGGTGACGTTGAAGATGTCGCCGTCACGGTCGGTGCTGCCATAGGGTGCGTCGGGATGCACGATGGGCGCGCCTTGCCCAGCCGGGTTCCAGGCCACCACCATCCGGCGGATCAGGGCGATCCGCTCGAGGGTGAGGTCGAAGGTTGTGCTGTCGGCCATGTCGCGTCCGCTATCGGTGTTGTGTGCGTCGTGTCTCGCATCCGCCCCATCACGGGCCGGCCCCGGCCGCCTGCCGGAGAATGGACGGCTCTATGACACGTGTTGCGGCAAGCCTCCACGTGTCTGGATTCAGCGAAGGCAGCCCATCAATCCACCGACCCCATTCATCCGCCCCTGGATGCGTGTGGCGACCGCACGCACGCCGCGAGACGGCAGGGCCGCATTGCGTTGGATCGGGTTCGGCAGAACGGCGGCGAGCAGGCTCGCCTCGCTGCGGTTGAGGTTCCGCGCGCTCTTTCCGAACCAGCGCTGCGCCGCCGCCTCGGCGCCGTACACACCGTCCCCCCATTCGGCGATATTCAGATAGATCTCCATCATGCGCCGCTTGCCCCATAGGGTATCGGCGATAACGGCAAGAGGAATCTCCATTCCTTTACGGATGACCGAACGCCCGGGCCAGAGGAACACGTTCTTCACCGTCTGCATGGAGATCGTCGAGGCGCCGCGGCTCGGCCCCTCGTCGTCATCCACCACGTCGCGCAGGGCGCCCCAATCGACGCCGTTATGCAGGCAGAAGCGCTGATCCTCCGAAGCGATGACGGCCTGGACCAGGAGCGGGGAGATCGCGTCCAGGGTGACCGCTTCGCGGCTGACGGGTTTGCCGGTCAACCATCGCGCCAGCATCAGGGTTGAGGGCGGCGTCAGCGCACTATAGACGAGCCCCAGAACAAGAATCAGGGCCAGCAACATGACGGGGAGCAGCATGAAGAGGCCGACCAGCCGCCTCACCCAATGCTTCCTTCGTCCTTGGCGGATGGAGCCGAGATCGCGCGCATGGCGTGATCGCGAATCGCTGTCATCTGCCGCACCGTCGCGCCGTTCCTGAATCCGTACCTCCCGCACAACGACGCGCCCATTCTTGACCAAGGCCCTTCTTACGATGACCTCACCAAAAGCATCCCACGCTTCGGTCAAGGCGGACGCATCTCAAGCGTTTTCCCACAAGCTTTCGAGCGTGGCCGACGCCGTCGAGGCGTTTCTGGCCGAACGCCTCGGTCCCGAGACGCAGACGGGCGAGATCACGCGTCCCACGCGGCTGATGGAGGCCATGCGCCATGCCGTGCTCGGCGGCGGCAAGCGTCTGCGCCCGTTCCTGGCGGTGGAGACGGCGCGGATGCTGGGCGGCTCCGAGGCCGGGGCGCTGGCCGCCGGTTCGGCCATTGAGCTCGTCCATTGCTACTCCCTCGTCCACGACGACATGCCGGCCATGGACGACGACGACATGCGCCGGGGCAAGCCTACGGTCCACAAGGCCTATGACGAGGCGACCGCCATCCTCGTCGGCGACGCGCTGCAGACGCTGGCCTTCGAGATTCTGGCAGATGCGACCTGGCAGCCGGATCCGTCGATCCGTGCCGACCTCGTTCTCGGCCTTGCAAAGGCGTCCGGCCTCGGCGGCATGGTCGGCGGCCAGATCCTCGATCTCGGGGCGGAAGGTCGCTTCGGCGCCGTATCCCTCGATGTCGAGGACACGCTGCAGCTTCAGGCGATGAAGACCGGCGCCATCCTGGCCTTCTCGGTGGATGCGGGTGCCCTTGTGGGCGGTGCGACGCCGGATCAGCGTGCCTCCCTATGGCGCTACGGCCTCGCCTTGGGCCAAGCTTTCCAGATCGCCGACGATATCCTCGACCGCGAAGCCTCTCCCGAAGCGATGGGCAAAGCCACCGGCAAGGATAAGGATGCCGGAAAAGCGACACTCGTCGATCGTCTCGGCATCGACGGCGCCCGGGCGGAATGCGACCGCCTCGTCGGCATGTGCGAAGAGGCCGTTTCTTCCTGGGGCGACAAAGCCCAGACACTGCGCGAAGCGGCACGCTTCACGGTCGCCCGCAAAGTGTGATGCGATCGCCCCACTGAACTCTGCCGCGATGTTGCATTGCGGCAGGTCCGTGATATCAGGCCTTCATGCATCTCAAGCGGTTCATCGATTTTCTCGGCCTGACGCCGCCGTAGGCTTAAGCCTACCGAATCGTGTTCCGTCCGTGACCGGAGAGCGCTTGAGCGCCCGGTCATCAAGATGCCTGTCCCTGCTGACGCTTCGCGCGCGGGGACGATGAAAGCCATTCCCCATGAACCGTCAGTCCTTCCGGAGCGAGTGGGCTCCCGACGTCACGCGTGAAATCCTGGCCGGCACGGTGGTCGCCCTGGCGCTGATCCCGGAGGCCATCGCCTTCTCGATCATCGCGGGCGTCGACCCGAAAGTCGGGCTCTACGCTTCGTTCTGTATCGCCGTCATTTCCGCTTTCGCCGGTGGCCGTCCTGCCATGATTTCGGCTGCCACCGGCGCCATGTCCCTCGTCATGGTCACGCTCGTGAAGGAGCATGGGCTCGGCTACCTGTTCGCGGCCACCATTCTCATCGGGTTGCTCCAGATCGTCGCCAGTGCCGTACGCCTCGGCAACCTCATGCGCTTCGTCTCGCGCTCGGTGGTCACAGGCTTCGTCAACGCCCTGGCGATCCTCATCTTCCTCGCGCAGATGCCGGAGTTGATCGGCCGCGGGCCGGTCGTCTACGCCATGACCGCCATCGGCCTCGCGATGATCTACGGCCTCCCCTACCTGACGAAGGCCGTCCCCTCACCGTTGATCACGATCCTCGTTCTCACCGGAATCTCGGTCTGGTTCGGGTTCGACATCAGGACCGTGGGGGACATGGGTGCCCTGCCGAGCGAATTACCGGTCTTCGCCCTCCCCCAGGTGCCGTTCACTCTGGAGACGCTGCAGATCATCCTGCCCTATGCCCTCACCCTGGCGATGGTCGGCCTGCTCGAGAGCATGATGACGGCGGCCATCCTCGATGAGATGACCGACACGACCTCCAACAAGAACCGCGAATGCGCCGGCCAGGGCCTCGCCAACGTCACCTCCGGCCTCTTCGGCGGCATGGCCGGCTGCGCCATGATCGGGCAATCGGTCATCAACGTCTCGTCCGGCGGGCGGGGCCGTCTCTCGACGCTGTGGGCGGGCGCGTTCCTGCTGTTCCTCATCGTGGTTCTCGGCCCCTATGTGGCGCGAATCCCGATGGCGGCCCTCGTCGCGGTAATGATCATGGTCTCGATCAACACCTTCCAGTGGAACTCCGTGCGGACCCTGCTGACCCACCCGAAGAGTTCGAGCGCAGTGATGCTCGGAACGGTGGCCGTCGTCGTGACGACGCATGACCTCGCCAAGGGCGTGCTGTTCGGGGTCGTTCTCTCGGGGTTGTTCTTCGCCCACAAGGTGACGCGGTTCTTCGGTATGTCGTCGGTACGCGACGAGGCCAGCCGCATCCGCACCTACCGGGTGACGGGCCAGATCTTCTTCGCCACCGCGGAGGCGTTCCATTCCGCCTTCGATTTCCGCGAGGACGACCTGACCGGGGTGGTGATCGATCTCTCCGCCTCGCATTTCTGGGACATCACCAGCATCAGTGCCCTCGACAGGGTGGTGCTGAAATTCCGGCACCACGGCATACCTGTCGAGATCGTCGGAATGAATACGGCGACGACCACCCTCGTCGACCGGGTCGGCACTCATCAGAAGCCCGGTGCGGCCCTCGCGGGGCCGGGTCACTGATCGACGGGACGAGCGGGATCGAGCGGGAGACTTGCCAAGCGCCCGAGCCCGTCGCTACAGCCGCGCGACGCATCACCCCCTGCCCGCGAGTGCTCCCATGACCGCCTACAAGCTCCTCCTCCTCCCCGGTGACGGCATCGGCCCGGAGGTGATGGCCCAGGTGAAGACCGTGATCGGTGCGCTCGCCGAGACCGGTCTCGCCACGTTCGAGACCGAGACCGACCTCGTCGGCGGCTCATCCATCGACGCTCACGGCGTGCCCCTCACCGACGAGGCCCTCGCGCGGGCGGACGCGGCGGATGCGATCCTGCTCGGCGCGGTGGGCGGCCCGAAATGGTCCGGCGTCGCCTACGACATCCGCCCCGAGGCCGGGCTTCTGCGGCTCCGCAAGGATCTCGGCCTGTTCGCGAATCTGCGGCCGGCGATCTGCTACCCGGCGCTGGCGGATGCGTCCGCGCTGAAGCGCGAGCTCGTCGAGGGTCTCGACATCATGATCGTGCGCGAACTCACCGGCGGCGTCTATTTCGGTGAGCCGAAGGAAATCACCACCCTCCCCGACGGCACCAAGCGCGCCGTGGATACCCAGGTCTACACCACGGGCGAGATCGAGCGGATCGCCCATGTGGCCTTCGATCTGGCGCGCAAGCGCTCGGGCCGCGTGGCCTCGGCCGAGAAGCACAACGTGATGAAATCCGGTGTCCTGTGGAAGGAGGTCGTCACCAAGGTCCATTCCGAGCATTACAGCGATGTCGAGCTCGAGCATGTGCTCGCCGACAATTGCGCCATGCAGCTGGTGCGCCGCCCGAAGCAGTTCGACGTCCTCGTAACCGACAACCTCTTCGGCGACGTGCTGTCGGATGTAGCGGCGATGCTCACGGGCTCCCTCGGCATGCTGCCCTCCGCTTCGCTCGGAGCAGTGGATTCGAAGGGAAGCCGCAAGGCGCTGTACGAGCCGGTCCATGGCTCGGCGCCCGATATCGCGGGCCAGGATCTCGCCAACCCCATCGCCATGATCGGCTCGCTCGCCATGGCATTGCGCTACTCGTTCGGCCTCGGCGAGGCGGCGGACCTACTCGACGGCGCCATCACCGATGCACTCGCGGCGGGTGCCCGCACGAAGGATATTGCTGGAGCGGGCGTGACGCCGCTGGGGACCGCCGGGATGGGCGAGGCCGTCGTGGCGGCTCTCAAGTCGCGGGTGCGCTGAAGCGAGAACCGCGGTCTCGTCCGGACATGAAAAAGGCGCCGACCCGGTTGGGTCGGCGCCTTTTTCCGTCCATCGTCCGACGACTACCCTTAGTAGGGGTTGCCGTTGCGAGAGACGTAGGAGGTGGGGTCGATCGCATCGACACCGGAGAAGTCGATGTTGTGGATCGCGCTGGAACGGGCGCCCACGAACGGGCCGTTGGTGATCGGATCGGGCAAGATCGCACCGCCGAAGCGATCGTTTCGGCCGTAGGGCGGCGAATTCAGGTAGCTGGCCGTGATGAAGTGCGGGTTGGTCGCCGGGTTGCTGATCGAACCGTTATTCGCCTCGACGACGTTGCCGGCATCGAGCCAGCTG
Organism: Alphaproteobacteria bacterium; assembly: GCA_965261975.1. Classification (GTDB taxonomy): domain Bacteria; phylum Pseudomonadota; class Alphaproteobacteria; order UBA6615; family UBA6615; genus UBA8079. The sequence goes on along the minus strand of CBDHEC010000014.1, from coordinate 13,443 downwards.
CGCGGACGGATGCGGATCGGCAGCGGCTGGCTGACGCGGATACCGGGGGCGTAACGACCCTGCGCCTCGACAGCGGTGTTCGCGCCGACAGCGGTGAGGGTGAGTGCGCCCATCAGGGCAATCGTGGCAGTGCGCATGACGGACCTTCGTTGAACCTGTGTGAGATTAGGCCCGATTTCCTTAAGAAACTCGGCCATTCATGGTGAGTAGACGTGCCAGCGGCGCTGTTGTTCCCGGCCTAAGGCCGCGCTTGGTCGCCTCGCCGCAGTTTCGCCTCATTATGTCGGATGCGGCGTTTCGAGATCGATCCGGTTTCTCCGGCGGCCTCTCGGTTGGGGACGGCCGCGACACGCGGCGTGCAGCCCTCCACCCGCCGTTCCTCGAACACGCGATACGCCGCTTCGAGGCCTGCGGAAGCTTGGCCATTCAGAACGAGCTTGTCCAGGGCGCAGACGATGGCCCGCGGCTCCGGCGGCTGGCTCAACGGAGCACAGAGCCAGCCATCGATGCGCGGGGTCAGTGGAATCAGCCCGCTCTGCCCCGCATTGGAGAAACCGGTACAGATCCGCGTCCCCGGACCGCTCAACGTGGCTTCCAAGGTCTCGAGCGGACCGAACTTGGTAGCGATCAACCCTCGTTCGCCGGATCGTACGACGGCGAGTCCCTGCCCGTCCGCGGCCCGTCGGGCGATGGTGACGAACAGGCTCACGGGAGGTGTGGAGCCCTCTGTGACGGTGAGGCTGAGATAGGGTGCATCCGCCGCGTCGAATTTACCCTGTGAGAGACGGTCCTCCCTCTGGCCCGTGGCCGGGTTGATCCGTGCTGGCTCGATCTTCGCCTGATCGAGGGCGTCAGGATCGTCGAGCCGATAACGCGGGGCCGTTTCGGCAATGGGCAGAGCCTGGCGAACATTCATGGCGGCGGTGGGGACGAACGGCTGGGCATTCGTGTCGGTCGAGGCAATCGCCCCCGACTTCGTCTCGCCGTGTTTCGGCTCACCACCGACGAACTGCCCGGCTGCGCCGACACAAGCGAGTGCCGCGACGCAAGGCACGGCAAGCCGCAATGACGAGCGAGCCTTGCGCTTGGGGAGCCGATGGATGGTTTCGTCCTGTACGGCGATGCGATGCATGAAACCCTGAAACCGGTGACTCTTCTGGAGGCTTTCGCCGCGTGCGAGCGACCATGCTCTCGAGGCTCCGTAGGCCGGGTTTCACACCGGGTGACCGGACGAGGGTTTTCGATTTTGCGGTGAATCAATCGTTGCCCGATACACCTTGCGTCTATCGGCAGGTCCTGTTTGTGCCGCGACGAAAGTCTCGCGTGCAGCGCAACTCTTGACAGTCGCGGAGACGAGGCGTCTTGCTCCGCCGCTTGAAGTCAAAGTGGTCCTATCGAAGGGTCGAACGGGACGGGGCGTGCCGGCAAGCCCGCGGGACGACGCGTTTTCGCAGCCGGCCGGTCAATCAGGTCGTGACCGGGAAACCCTGCGGATTCTCATGGGACCGGTACACGGAGACTTGCCAACGACCCTGCCGGCGGTGCCGAGGCGATGAGCCCGGCCCTGGCGGGGAACCAGGGCATCACGAAGCGGAGTTGGAGAGATGGGTTACAAGGTCGCCGTCGTCGGTGCCACGGGCAATGTTGGCCGTGAGATGCTCGACATCCTGTCGGAGCGGGCGTTCCCCGCCGATGAGGTCGTGGCTATCGCCTCGCGCCGCAGCGCCGGGCAGGAAGTCTCCTTCGGTGACAAGATCCTGAAGGTGAAGGCGCTCGACACCTACGATTTCTCCGACACCGATATTTGCCTGATGTCCGCCGGCGGCGAGACGTCGAAGGAATGGTCGCCGCGCATCGGCCAGACCGGCTGCGTCGTCATCGATAATTCGTCGGCCTTTCGCTACCATCCCGACGTGCCGCTGATCGTGCCGGAAGTGAATCCGGAAGCCATCACCGGCTTCTCGAAGATGAACATCATCGCCAACCCGAACTGCTCCACGGCGCAGCTCGTCGTCGCCTTGAAGCCCCTGCACGACGTGGCCAAGATCACCCGCGTGGTGGTGGCGACCTATCAGTCGGTCTCCGGCGCCGGCAAGGAAGCCATGGACGAGCTGTTCCAACAGACCCGTTCGGTCTTCACCGCTGGCCAGATGACCATGGAGAAGTTCCCCAAGCGCATCGCCTTCAACGTCATCCCGCAAATCGACGTGTTCCTCGACGACGGATCCACCAAGGAAGAGTGGAAGATGGTCGCCGAGACCAAGAAGATGCTCGATCCCAAGATCAAGCTGACGGCGACCTGCGTGCGAGTGCCGGTGTTCATCGGCCATGCCGAGGCGGTGAACGTCGAATTCGAGCATCCGATCTCGCCCGAGGAGGCGACTGCCCTCCTGCGTTCGGCACCGGGCATCCTGGTCGTCGATAAGCGTGAGCCCGGCGGCTACATGACCCCGCACGAGGCGGCCGGTGAGGATGCGACCTATGTCTCGCGCATCCGCGCGGATTCGACGGTCGATAACGGCCTCTCGTTCTGGTGCGTCGCCGACAACCTGCGCAAGGGCGCGGCCCTGAACACGGTGCAGATCGCCGAGATGCTGATCAACCGGAAGCTCCTGAAGGAGCGGGCAGCGGCCTGATCACTCCACTTCCAGTCCTTGGGTCGAAACCCATCGACCGGCCATTGTCATTGACGCCGTCCCGTTCATGGGGCGGCGTTTTTTTATGGCCAATCCCCCTAACGAAGTAGGAGGAGATGCATTTCAATTGAAAATGTTCCTATTTTAGGATGGCCAGGATTAGAACAAAACACGAACATTGGTGATCGCGATGTGGGGCACTTCCAAACGCGGGCATGAAGCCGAAACCCTCCGTCGCCAACTCGCCATACTGGCGACGGAGACAAAACTGATCCGACTCCAACAGAGCCTGGACCGGAAGTACGATCCAGCCCAGCCCCGTGCGCCCGCCGGCCAAAGCGATGGTGGGCGGTGGGTCTCCGACGGAGGCGTCGGAGGCAGTCGCCTGACCGATCGTCCATCAACCGGTCAGACACTCCGATCCTCCATCGATAACGGAAGCACGTCAGGCAGGTCCACGCGAGAGGAAACCGTCACCAATAACGGGGCTCGGATTCTATCGCTGCGTATTCGCTCGGGACGCGGAGAGTGGGACGACCAGCACGCCGTCGTCACACCGGATGGCGAAAGCAGGATTTTCGAGAATTCGGGCGACGTTCAGACCATCCGCGACGGGGCATCGGGAGAGGTTCTCTCGCGTGGCGCGTTCGCGTTATCCGAATCGCAATCCCAGCCCACAATACAACAGGTCTTTCTGCCGGCTTTCGTCGTCGCTCCGGCCGTCAAGGTCACTCTTGAAGCGGCGGCGCTTCTCTTCACCTATCTGGAAGCTCGGAGGCCGGGATTCGGCAAGGCACCGGGCAGAACGGCACTGCGCTACGACTTCGACCCAGATCCGGACAAAAAACTTACCCTCATTTGGGTTGGTCCGGTCGATCAGACGACACTCGACCGAGCTTGTCCACGCAACGCCGAAGTGCAAGCCGTAACGGACGAGGCGACGAAACGGCTGACAGCCTTGAATCCCCTTCTGGCGAGACAGCAACTCGGCACCATGATCCATGTCGATATCGCACACACATTCATTGCAAGGGCTTATCCCGATGTGCGCGTCGAATTTTCGATAAGCAGTACCGGCGATGAAGCAGTTTATGGAGAAAAGGGTTCAGCACGCCTCGATCTTTTCGAACTCTCACCAAATCAAACAGTCTGCGTCTATGATTATAAAACTGGATCGGCGGGGCTAAGCTCAAAAAGAGCGTTGTTTCTAGCCAGATCCGCCAAGAAATTTTGGCCGCAATCAAATGGTATAATTATCATTCAAGTGAGGCCGATAAAATGACGACCATTAAACAAATTAAAGGCCTTGCCAAGAATTTGCTCGACAAAAATATTGATCTTGCCGCTGCTGGTAGAAACTCCTTCTGGCTTCTCCCCATCGAATCTATAGGACGATTGATCCACCTCGATCGGACGAGCAATCCGGCCTATTGCGTTGCAAGCTGGTACCTCGTCGAGTTCTTCATGCCTGGAGTTCGTTCATCGTCCTCACTCGGGCGATGCAGCGAAAGGATTGCCCGTTCTGAAGGCTTCGAGGGTGGCCAGGGCTGGTTCTGGTCCGACCCGACGGGATCGTCCGGTAGATCCAGATTGCAGGCCTTGGCGTCACCGGGCGGTCCGGGACACGTGTGGTCAAAGGAACTCGTGCCCTGCGCGCTGCGGCGAAAGCGGTCAGCCGGGCCAGAATTCCGGCAGGCTGAGACCGAACCAGCCCATTGCCGCGAAACCGAGCGGGACCGGCGAGACGGCGATTGCGACCGTCAATACGAACTCGGCCGGCGAATAGAGCCTGCTGGCTCCGGCCATCATGGCAAGGCCGCCGCCACCGCCGAGCAGCGCGTTGCCGGGCATGTTCAACGCGATCCCGAGGGCGGCAAGCCGATGCCTGCCGATCATCCGCAATCCGCCAAACGCGAGCCAACCAATGGATCCGGAAGCAGGCCGCCGATCGCCGGAGCGCCGGAAATTCCAACGGAAATAGGTCCTTTGCCGGATTAACAGCGCCGGTGGAACGAACCGGCCCAGGCAATAGGCCAGGGAAAGCGCGGCGACCATCGACAGGTATACCTCGAATGCCACATCGGCGCCGAACAAGAGCAACAGGGCCAGACCGATCTCGGCGCCGGGCACGAACGGGACCGCGGCGGCGAGAACGAAGATCAGCAGGATAAGCGGCAGAGCCAGTTGCATCGGAAGCAGGTCGTCGTTCAGACCGATCCACATCGCGATCTGGCTGCCGACGGCGACGAGGACCATCAGGCCAGCCAGGAAAAGAGACGACCGCAACAGGCAGGATCGGCTTTCTCTGGTGGATTTCACGACGCGCTCCGGGGTCTGCGGTTGGAGTGAATGGCGCGAAAACGCGCCACGTTTTCTCAGGCGGGCTGCAAAGCCGCTTCGCCGTTGGAGGCGCGCCGGAACACGAACATCGCGAACTCGGCGATCGCGAACAGAACGATGGGGACGACGATGCCGCGAACCGTGCTCCCGCCGGCACCGTCGACAATCAGGCCGGAAACGCGGATGACGATGGAGAAGAGGAAATAGAGCGCGGCGGGTGCAAGGAAGATCGCGTTCTTCTTGACGGCCCCGATCGCCGCCATCAATCCCATCGCCAGAAGCGGCGCGGCCAGCGCGCGCATGTTCGTCATGCCGCTCTCGCCGATCGGATCGAGGCTGTTCGCGGCGCTCGCGCCCAGCGGACTGAAAATGTAGAGAATCGAGAAGCCGGCAAAGACCAGGGCAATCAGCCCGGCGGCGACTTGTGCGGCACGTAACATCGTTGGATCCTTTCTGTTTTCGGACGGTTGAAATGGCTGCGCGTCAGATGCGGGTCAGCCATTCGGCCAGGCCCCGGCCGATCTGCTCGGGGTATTCCTCCTGCAGGAAATGGCTGCCGGCACCGAGGAAGACGGTCTCGAGATTCTGCAGGTTCCGGGTGAGATAGGCGGCGGTCTCCATGTTGATGATCGCGCCGGGGTCAACGTGGAACATCAGCTTCGGGAAACCTGTCGTCAGCAGCCAGTCGCTGTTGGCCTGAACCACGGCGTGAACGTCGGCGGGATTGCCGGCAATCGGAATCTCGCGCGGCCAGTCCAACAGGATCTGCCGGCTTTCCGGCGTCGGATAGTAACGGTTGTACTCGGCCATGACCGTATCCGGCAGCGGGCCCTGCGGGCTGCCGTGGCGCATGAACTGATCGAGGAAGATGTTCTGGTTCAGGATCATCTCTTCGCCGACGCCGGGCGTGTTGATGTTGCGGATGAACTCCTCGAACGGGCCCAGTGCCGCGTAGCTGGTGATCGGCATGAAGGGCGGGGACATCGCCTCCATGAAACAGATCGCGGAGATCCGTTCCGGCCGGCTGCGGGCATATTCCCAGCCAAGGCACGAACCCCAGTCATGGATGACGAGGACGGCATCCTCGAGGTCCAGCGCATCGAGGAAGGCAAAAAGATAGGCACGCGAATCCTGATAGGTCTCTTTCATCGGCGGCTTGTCGCTGTCGCCCATGCCGATCAGATCCGGCGCAATCGCACGGTGGTTTCCGCTGACATGCGGGATGATGTTGCGCCAGAGATAGGAGGACGCCGGATTGCCGTGAAGAAACACGACAGGACGCCCCTGGCCCTGATCGGAATAGGCGATCCGCTGGCCGAGGACGGTCATTCTCTTCTTAGGCAGCGCCGCCTGGCTGTTCGCCCTGAGGATTGTGGGGTTCAGGCTGGCGAATGCCATGGCCGCGCCGCCCAGTTTGAGAAAGGATCTGCGTTTCATCGGGACCTCCTGTTGGCTGGTCCCTGTTCAATAGGCTTCCATTTTCGACCCAGATAGATGATCATTCGCGCCATGGTGGGTCGAATTCGAACCACTCAGCGATGAGGATGTCCGATGAATGTCGTTGTCACGAACTGGGAACAGATGCCGTATTTCCTTGCCGTGGCCCGCAGCGGCAGCTTGCGGGCGGCGGCGGAGGCGCTGGGGACGACCCATGCCAAGATCAACCGGCACCTGCTGGCGCTGGAAACGTCCTATGGCATGCAGCTGCTGCGACGCACCCGCGGCGGCATCGAGCTGACCGAAGCCGGGGAACTGCTGCTGCCGGTCGCCCAGCAGGCCGAGGAACTGTTCCTGGGCGCGCAGCAGAGATTGACCGGGCTGGACCGTCAGGAGACCGGATCCTTACGGTTTTCGCTGACCGGCACCATGGCCTACGAGGTCGTGGCGCCGATCCTGCTGAAATTCTTCGACAGATATCCCGGCATCGATATCGATATCCACGTCAGCGACCGGATGGAGGACATCAACCGCCTGGAGACGGATGTCTCGCTGAGAGTCACGCACGAGGTGACCGACGATGTCGTTGCGCGCAAGCTCTATCCGCTGGCACTCGGATACTACGCAAGCCGCGATTACCTGGACCGCTACATGCCAAAGGCAGGACCGAGGGGAGAAGGGCTGCATCTGCTTGGCTGGGACGAGATCAACCGGCATCCGGCCTGGGCAACACAAAGCCCGCTGCCGCTGGCCGAAGTCCGCCATGCCACCATGGACCACGTCATGCAGCTCAGCCTCGCGCGGCGCGGATTTGGCATTGTCAGGACCATGCCGTTGCTGGCCAGGGGCAGTCTCGAGTGGGTACCGATCGAGGGAAACCGGCTGGAGTTCGACCGCAGCTTCTTCATCCTGCTGCACTCGGACCTGCGCCGCGCCGTCCGGGTCAGGCGTTTTGTCGACCTGCTGACGGAGGAGCTGCTGGTCCTGAAACCCGAAATCCAGGGCGAACTGCACGAATGATGAGAGGACCGAGCGACCGTTTCAGTATCAGGGAATGCGGATCGTCCGGTAGATGGCGGAAAAATCCAGATCGCCGGCATCGGAGTCTTTGGCAAATTCGGTGAAGCGCCGCGCGGCTTTAGCGCCGAACGGGGTCGGCTGGCCCGATGCATCGGCGGCGGCCTGGGCGAGACGCAGGTCCTTGGCCATCAGCCGCGCCGCGAATCCCGGCGCATAATCGTTCGAGGCCGGTGCGCCGAGCGCGGGTCCCGGCACCGGGCATCGGTTTTCCAGGATCCAGCTTTGGGCCGCCGCGCCGGCGCAGAGATCGAAGAATTTCTGCTGATCCAACCCAAGCGCGTCTGCGAGCGCGAACGCCTCGCACACGCCGAGCGCCGTGATGCCGCAAATCATGTTGTGGCAGGCCTTGGCGGCCTGGCCGGCGCCGGTTTCGCCGAAATGCGCGATCTTGCTGCCCATTGCCCGCAGTACCGGCATTATCGTCTCGATGTCGGCCGCATCGCCGCCGAGCATGAAGCTGAGCGAGCCCGCGCGGGCACCCTCGGCACCGCCCGAAACCGGTGCGTCGACAAAACCGTGTCCGTCCTGTCTGGCCTGCGCGGCCAGCTCCCGCGTCGCCGTCACGTCGATGGTGGAACTGTCGATGAAAATGCGTCGGGCCGGATGATTCAAGCTGCGGATGGTGCCCTGGACCTCCGCGACGTGGCTGCTTTCAGGCAACATCGTGATGATCGTATCGGCGCCGTCGGCAGCGCCCGCCAAAGTATCGCAGCGGTTCGCAACTCCAAGACCGGCATCGGCAGACGCATCCCAGCCGGCGACATCGAATCCCTGTTCGCTCAGCCGCAGGGCCATCGGCAATCCCATCGTGCCGAGGCCAACAAAACACACCTTCATGCCTGCCCTCTCCGTCAGGTTCTGAATCCATCGGTCTCGGCGCACCATTCGGCGAGAATGCCGGCGACCTGCCGGGTGATCTGATCTTCAGACGCGGTGTCCGGGCGGATGACCGCGAACCACGGAACCGAGACGCCATCCGGTCCGACCCGGCTGCCGACGATCCTGCCGGAACGGATCGCGCCGCCGACAGCCCAGCCGGCCAGGACCGATGTGCCGAGTCCGGCCGCGACCATCTCGACGATGGCTTCGGGCAGTTCCACGGTTTCGGTCCAGTTGGGATAGGCATCGTTGGGGCGGAACAGTTTGGCGTATTCGCGGTCCGGTTCCGGTATGCGGGTATAGGTGATGAAATCCTCGCCGACGATGTCGCCGGCCTCGATGCAGGGTTTGCCGGCCAGCCGGTGATCGGGCGGCATGATGAAAAGCAGTTCGTCGTCGAACAGATGTACGGTCTCCAGCCGCGATGCCGTGTTTTCGCCGGACAGGATGATCAGGTCGACCGTATGGTCCGCAAGGCTCCCCAGCGGCGACCTGGCCGCCGCCGCGACGACCTGAATGCCGACATCGGGCAGCGCGCGCCTGAGATGCTGCAGGAATCCCGGAAGCCAGTGATAGGAACTGTAGGCCTCGACCGCCAGCCGGACGACATGCCTGACGCCGTGCCCCATGCGCTCGGCATCGTGCTCGGCACGCACCAGATCGGCGATCAGCCGCTCGGCGACCTGGGCCAGATGCTCGGCCGCCGCCGTCATTCGCAGCCGCTTGTGCGACCGGCTGAACAGCGGCACGCCGAGCCTGCGCTCGGCCTCGCGGATCCGGTGCGACAGGGCCGATGGCGTGATGCCGAGCCGATCCGCCGCATCGGTCACGCGGGGCGTCTTCGCAAGCATTGCAATCATCTGGTAGTGCCGCAGATCCAGCAGCGGGAAATTCATGCTCATTGACTGAAGAGAATTCACCAAAATTAGCTGATTTCGACATTGAGATTCATCAAGGGGTTCGAAAGAGTCAAGCCTCGAATGGGGTCGGAAATTCGGGGGAAACGGTTATGGAAGCGAGTGTCTCCGCACATCGTGCGCTCCACGCCAGTGACCGCGATCATCACATTCACGGCCAGACCGATCTGCGGCTGCAAAGCGAGACGGGCCCTGCGGTCATGGTCACCCGCGGGCAGGGCGTCCGTTTCACGACCGATGACGGGCGCGAGCTGATCGACGGATTTTCCGGGCTGGGCTGCGTCTCGCTCGGGTATCACAATGACAGGCTGGCCGAGGCCGCCAGGCGGCAGATGGAGACGCTGCCCTTCGCGCCGAGTTTTTATGGACGCTCGCATCCGAAGATCGCCGAACTGTCAAAGCGGCTGACCGCGATGGCGGCGGCGCCGATGGACCGTGCGATTTTCCAGTGTTCCGGCTCGGAGGCCAACGACACCATCATCAAGCTGCTGTGGTACCGGAACATCGCGCGCGGCCAGCCGGCGCGGCGAAAGATCGTTTCACGCTGGCGCGGTTATTACGGCAGCACCATCGCGGCGGTGAGCGCGTCGGGCCAACCGCACATGCATGCCAATTTCGGGCTTGCACTCGACGAGTTCCCCAAGCTTTCGACACCGAACTACTACCTGGCGCATCGCGACGGCGAATCGGAGGAAGAGTTCTCGGCGCGCATGGCCGAAGAGTTCGAGGATCTTGTCCTGACCGAGGGCCCCGACACCATCGCGGCGTTTTTTGCCGAACCGATGCAATCCGGCGGCGGCGCGATCCGCCCGCCGAAGGGCTACTGGGAGGCGATGCAGGCGGTCATCCGCAAATACGATATCCACTTCCATGTCGACGAGGTCGTCTGCGGTTTCGGGCGCACCGGGCACATGTGGGGCGCGCAGGCATTCGGCCTCCAGCCGGATTCCACATCCTGCGCCAAAGCGCTGACGGCGGCGTTCTTTCCGATGTCGGCGCTGATGATCCGGGAAGATTTCTTCCGGGACATGATGCGCAACAGCGACGACACCGGCACGTTCGGCCACGGGTTCACCTATTCCGGCCATCCGGTCGGTGCGGCGGTGGCGCTGGAAGCGCTGCAGATCTATCGGGACATCGACCTGATCGGCCATGTCCGGCGGATCTCGAAACGCTTCCTGGAGCACTGCGATATGCTTGCCGACCATCCGCTGGTCGGCGATGTCCGCGGTATCGGCCTGTTCTGCGGGTTCCAGCTGATGGCCGACAAGGCCGCGCGCGTGCCGTTCGAACCTGATCTGAAGGTGGGCGCCCGGGTCCAGGATGCTGCGCACGAACGCGGACTTTATCTGCGATCGATCCCGCCGGACCGCATCAGTTTCATGCCGCCGCTGATCATCGAGGAGGACGAGATCGACGAGGCGATGGCCATCTTCAAAAGGGCTCTGGACGCGGTCTGGGACGAGCTTCGCTGAATATCGGCGGATTGCATGTGAAAGGCAGGCTTCAGGGGAGCCTTCGGCTTTGATCTGAACGGCAAACGGGTGCAGGTTCAACAACCCGAACGACATGACAGGGGCTGGCCAGCAGTGGTGACGAGACTTGCAATTGACATTGGCGGGACCTTTACCGACATCGTTCTCGACCGCGATGGCGTCCGCACGACCGCCAAGGTCCTGACCACGCAATCACAGCCGGCGGTCGGCTTCATGCGCGGAGTCGAGGCCGCCCTGGCCGAGGCCGGTATCGAGGCGGGTTCGGTCGACCTGATGCTGCACGGCACGACACTGGCGACCAACGCGCTGATCGAACGAAAGGGTGCGAAGACGGCACTGATCACGACCGAAGGCCACCGCGACTCGCTCGAGATGGCCTTCGAGAACCGCTTCGACCAGTACGATATCCAGGCCGATCGCCTGCCGCCGCTGGTGGCGCGCGCGCTGCGGCTGCCGGTCGCCGAGCGCATGAACTTCCGCGGCGATGTCCTGACGCCGCTGGATGAGGATTCGGTGCGCAGGACCATCCCCGTTCTGGAAGCGGAAGGGGTCGAGAGTGTCGCGGTCGGACTGCTACACGCCTATGCCAACCCGGATCACGAGCAACGGGTCGCCGCGATCCTGGGGCAGGCGCTGCCGCGCCTCTCGATCTCCGTTTCGTCCGATGTCTGCCCTGAAATCAGGGAATACGAGCGGCAATCGACAACCGTCGCCAATGCCTATGTCCAGCCGAAAATGGCCGGCTATCTCGGCGATCTGGAAAAACGCCTCGGCGAAACCGGTTTCCGATGCCCCTGCCTGCTGATGACGTCCGCGGGCAGCCTCGTGACCATCGAAACCGCAGCGCGCTTTCCGGTCCGGCTTGTCGAATCCGGCCCCGCCGGCGGCGCGATCCTGGCGGCGCACATGGCGCGGACGCTCGGCGAGGACCGGGTCCTTTCCTTCGACATGGGGGGCACGACCGCAAAGATCTGCCTGATCGACGACGCCGAACCCTCGCTGAGCCGCGAGTTCGAGATCGACCGGGCGCACCGCTTCATGAAAGGCAGCGGCACGCCGGTGAAAATTCCGGTGATCGAGATGGTCGAGATCGGCGCCGGTGGCGGATCGATTGCACATGTCGACGAACTGGATCGAATCCAGGTCGGACCGGAAAGTGCGGGTTCGGAGCCGGGCCCCGCCTGTTATGGCCGTGGCGGCGACCGGGCAACGGTGACCGACGCGAATCTGATGCTCGGACGGCTCGATCCGGATACTTTTGCCGGCGGCGGTTTCGACCTGGACACCGGCGCATCGCAAGAGGCCCTGGATGCCGACATTGGCGAGCGCCTGAACATGGATCCGGTCACGGCCGCCAAAGGGCTGATCGAGATCGTCGACGAGAACATGGCCGGCGCGGCGCGCGTCCATGCGGCCGAGCGCGGCAGCGATCTGGAGGGCAGGACGATGATCGCCTTCGGCGGCGGCGCGCCGCTGCACGCGGTCCGGCTGGCCGACAAGATCGGCATCGACAAGATCATCATACCGGCCGATGCCGGCGTCGGTTCGGCCATCGGCTTCCTGCTGGCGCCGGTCGCCTATGAAGTTGTCCGCAGTCTCTACACCCGGCTGGACACGCTGGACTGGAAGGCTCTCGACGAATTGTTCACCTTGATGCAGCAGGAGGCGGAGGCGGTCGTCCGCCTGGGTGTCCCGGACGGGGACCTTTCCGTCGAACGCCACGGTTACGCGCGTTATGTCGGGCAGGGACACGAGATCAAGATCGCGCTCCCCGACGGTCCGCTCGACCCGACGCTGGCCGACCAGGTCCGCACGGCCTTCGAGGCAGCTTATCAGGCACGTTTCGGCCTGCTGGTTCCCGACATGGAGATCGAAGTCCTCACCTGGTCGGCGACCGTGACCGGCAATCGCGAGCAGCACGATCGGTTGCCGGCAGCGAGCCGAGACGCGGCCGAAGCGGCAGCGATCGGCTCATCCCGGCTGCTGCATGAACCGGGAGATCAGTCGGGCAGCAATGCAGCTGTGGTGGAGCGCGCGTCGCTCGGGCAGGAGACGGCAGGTCCCGTCATTGTCCAGGAGGCCCAGACGACCACAATCGTGCCAAAAAACTGGAGCGTTTCGAGGAATCCGTCCGGCGATCTGCTGGTGATACGAAATCCGGAGACGGACGCGATCCGCGCGCGGACAGGCCTGACCGACCGGATCCGCAGGCAGGTTCTGTGGGACCGGCTGATTTCCATCGTCGAAGAGCAGGCGCAGGCTATCATCCGCAGCGCCTTCTCGACGACTGTGCGTGAGGCGGGCGATCTTTCCGCCGGTATTTTCGATCCCGCAGGCCGGATGCTGGCGCAAGCCGTCACGGGGACGCCCGGGCACGTCAATGCCATGGCCGCCTCGGTCGGACAGTTTCTCAGCCGATATCCGGTCGAGACCATGCGGCCCGGCGATGTTTTCGTGACCAACGACCCATGGCACGGAACCGGCCACCTGTTCGATTTCACCGTCGTGACACCGGCCTTTGCGGAGGAATCGCTCATCGGCCTGTTCGCCTCGACCGTCCACGTCGTCGACATAGGCGGCATCGGCTTCAATCCCGACAGCGGCCAGGTGTTCGAGGAAGGCCTTTGCATTCCCATCATGCGGCTGTTCGAGGCGGGG
>CBDHEC010000013.1:0-22143 GCA_965261975.1 Alphaproteobacteria bacterium | reverse complement strand
ATTGGCAAGGCACGCAGCAGGTGGCCGAACGCGCCCGTGACGACCTGGTGAGTGTCTTCATCCTGCCGCCATCGACGGCCGAGCTTGAGCGGCGGTTGCAAAGCCGCGCCCAGGACAGTCATGAGGTCATTGCCGATCGCATGGCCAAGGCCGCAGACGAGATCACGCACTGGTCGGAATATGATTACGTGGTAGTCAATGAAAGCTTCGAAGACAGTGTCGCCAAGGTGACGGCTATTCTGGATGCCGAGCGCCTTCGAAGAGCCCGACAAGAGGGCCTCTCAGACCTCGTGCGCTTGCTGCGGCAGGGGCAATAGAAGGCAATAGCGCGCTGCGGCGCCCGGCCGACGCTACTCGGCGTTTCGCAGCTCGACTTCCTCATCCAGCAATACCGCGAGCTTTCGGATTGAATCCTGCCGGCAAAATGGAAGGCCCAGGCGGGCGTACTCGGGTTCATGCACCCGGTGGCGGAATCCGGGGATGGAGGCGTCGGGACCCTGTTTGATCGCGGTGCCCACGGAAGGTTTTCGGCTTTTCAGGAGTCTGAGCATTCCCCAACGTTGTCATCGGCGGGGTTGGTGCGCAAGTGGTTGTTCGGCGAGCACGCGGGCAATCGCGCAGAATTGTTCGACACTCAGATCTTCTGCGCGGACATCTTCGGGCACGTTGGCGGCCGTGAGGATATCGGATCCGCCGATCGGTGCCAGCGCGCGACGAAGCATCTTGCGCCGTTGACCGAAGGCCGTGCGTGTGACGATTTCCAGCTGTTCCCGGTCCGCGGGGGCCAGGGGGGTGGGTCGAACCTCGAGGCTGACGACGCTCGAGGTTACGTTCGGCGGCGGCACGAATGCTGACGCCGGGATATCGAACTGGATTCTCGGTTCGGTCAACCAGCGCGAGAGAACCGAGAGCCGGCCGTAGGATTTGCTGCCTTGGTTGGCAACGATCCGCTCCGCGACCTCCTTCTGGAACATCAATGTGAAACCGAGAAAGCTCTCTGCCTGCAGGAGCCAGTTGATCAGTAACTGCGTGCCGACATTGTAGGGAAGGTTGGCCACGACCCGGCGGGGATGGGGTGTTAGGTCTGCCAGGTCCGTTTCCAGCGCGTCGGCGGATATGACGGTCAGGCGACCGGCGGCGTGCTCCGCCAACTCCTTCAGTGCCGCAACCGCGCGCGGGTCACGTTCAACGGCATAGACGTGTCGGGCGTTGGATTCGAGCAACGCGCGGGTCAATCCCCCGGGGCCGGCGCCTATCTCGATCACGTTGATGCCGGACAGATCTCCCGCCACGGATGCAATGCGCCGCGTCAGGTTCAGGTCGAACAGGAAATGCTGTCCGAGAGATTTCTGGGCAGCGATTTCAAAGCGCCCGACGATCTCTCGCAAGGGCGGCAGCGCGTCGGCGTTAAACACGCAGGTCGACGAACGCAGAGCGTCGCAAGTCACGCAGATAGCGTCGCGAGAGCATGTCGATGCGCTCACGCTCGAGCGTGCGGCGGATCACGTCTCGGTCGGGTCCGATATCTTCCTGCCGATCGCAGATCATCAGAACCTGAACCCCAGATGGAACGCGGATGGGAGCGCTGGCTTGGCCGACATCCAACTGGGCCGCGAGCGTTCTCAATTCGGCGTTCAGGTCCTTGAGTTTGAACGTGGCCGGTGTCGCGGGCTGCGGGGTTCCCGCCTCCGCGGCCGCGGCCGCGAAATCCGCGCAGCCCCGCACGCTGGATGAGATCGCGCGCGCGGTCTGGAGCTGGGCTTCTGCGGAGCCGGGCGGTGCGTCTGGAGTGACCGGCAAAAGCATCTGGCGCAATGCGACCGTTCGATCATTCGGGTCCGGTGGCTCGTTCGTTCGCTGGTCGATCAGGATGATAATTTGTATGCCCTCGGGCACTTTGATCGGGTCTGAAATTTCCAGGCGTTCAAGGCTCGTGATGACATTATCGACCGCGGGACCAAGCTCGCCCGGTTGGACCCAGCCAATATCCCCGCCGGTGGCGGCTGTTGCGCTTTTGGAGAATTGTTGAGCCACGGACTGAAAATCAGCCCCATCGCGCAGCTGCGTTACGAGCCGGTTCGCCAAGACATCGATGTCAGCCGCGTCGGACGGGTTGTCGATGGGCAGCAGGATTTCACCAACCCGGTACTCCGTGATCCCGGCGGTGGCCTTGATGCGCGATATGACATCGTTGATTTCTTCGTCGCCGATTTCTATGGTCGGGAGCACCGTTCGCGCGAGTAGTTTTTGCCACGACACGTTGGATCTGATCTGACTGAGCGCGGCCTCGAGCGATATACCCTGCCGGTTGATGAAGGATTCAAACCCGCCCGCCAGAAGATTGTTTGTTGATTCGATCTGCTCCAGCGCGCTGTCGATTTCGCGTTGCGTGACGCGGATATTCAATCGTTCTGCTTCCTGGTTCTGCAGCGCCTCGTCGATCAATTCGCGCAGCACCTGGGGGGCTATCCGACGTTGCGTTTCCGCATTGTTGGGGAGGCCTGATGAGGAAATGAGCAACCGCATGCGCTGCTGCACGTCAAAGACCGATATGACCTTTTCATTCACCACAGCGGCAATGCGTTGGACGTCTTGCGCCGAAGCGGGTGGCGAGACGGTGAGAGCTGCCAGAATGCAGGTTGCTGCCAGGAAGGCCGCCGTTAGAAAACGTCGCGGGGTCTTGCTGGCGTTCGGTCGCGTGGTCGCGGAGGACTTGTTGTCTGCCTGTTTCATCTAGAAGACCGAAGAGCCAATCTGTCCAAGGCTTTTGAACGTAATTCGGAACGTCAGAGATTCAACCCGCGGGATATCCCGGTCGGATGTGAAGTTGCGGTTGTATACTAGCTCGAAGTTCATGCAATCGCACTCGTAGACAAGCGACGCACCGTAGGAAAGCGTGCCGCCCTCCGTCGTGAGGTCGCGTCGGGTTTGCATCCGGGCCGACCATTGATCGGTCAGTTTCGATTTCAGAGATGCCGTGACTTCTTCGCGGTCAGCGAATCCACTCGTGCGGTCGAAAAACACGTAGTTAAGATCGGCATTCAGGGCAGGCGGGCCGACATTCGCAGAGATTTCTGTTCGCCGGGCGCGCAGAGAATCGTGATCAAAACGGGTTTTGTAGAGCAGGTTCCAGAACCGGTTGGGCGTGATTTTCAGGTTGGCGACGATATCGGAAAGTTGGTCTTCAAGTCCCGTACCCAGCGGATAAGGGTTCGATTTCCGGAGCCGGAAGGATTGGCCGACGGTGAGCGTGGAGGCCCCGCCCAATTCACCGAAGACCCCGGTTCGGAAGCCGTAGACGACGCGCTGCCCGCCTTCGACCCGGTCCGTGCCGGAAAACCGATTGGCATCAAACAGGTTGGTTTCGTCAAATGCGATGCTCTGGCTGTCCTCGTCGGGAATGCGCTCGTTGTTGCCGCCATTTGGTGCGGCAACGAGTGCCAGGAGGGGTTCGAATATCTGGCTGTTCGGGCCTGAGCGTCTCACCCAGGGATACCGCCAGCTCAAGACAGCTTGCGGGAAAATCCGGCCGATCACGGCGTCTTCGCGACCGCTGGTCGTTGCAATATCGTCGACGTTGTAAAGATCGCCCTGCACCGACGTTCGGAAACTGGTGATCGAGCCCAAATTGTCGGTGTGGGAAATTTGCCAGCCGGGCGTGAGGCTTATCCGTTGGTTCGACACGCCATCTTCGCGGGTAAGCGCGCGTATGTTCGCATCGAGTGTCGTCATGTTGCCGTAGGTGCCGGGTGAGCTGATGTATCGATATTCGAGGTTCGGCGCGACGATTGGCGTTTGTTTCTGAATATCTTCCTCGCGCAGACCCTGGAAATACAGGGCCTCGGCAACCGCGTAGGAACGCGAGCCGAATCCTTCGACAAACAGGCGATTGGTGAGCGTATCGCTGCTTCTGAAACCATATCGTCCAAGATAGGTGTCGTCGCTGGCGAGGCGGATGTCAGCGCCCCAGCGCCACAATTCATCGATCGAAAAGCGCGTTTCGGAATCAATATGGCCGCGTAATCGTTCCTCGCCGGTCTGGGCGTCGTCTTGCGTGAATGACAACCGAGTGCGGTTTTCGCCGCTGGCAAAACGTTGCCGGTATTCGCCCGTAACGACCGGGAGTTGCTCGGTCGAAATGATGGGATCGAAGGTGAGGTCGGATTCGTTTGAGATGGCCCAGAAATACGGGACCTGGATTGATGATCCTGCGATGTTGGAAATACCGAAAATCGGCGCCAGGACACCCGATTTGCGTTCAACTGTCGGGTCCGGGTGGCTTAGATACGGCGTGTATGCGACGGGAACGCCCAGCAGTTCCAGTGTGGCATCGCGATAAACGACCTCCTGGGCCTCCGCGTCATGCAAGACACGGCGTGCCTTGATCTGCCACAGGGGCTCTTCGTCGAATCCCAGGCAGTTGCGGCACGGCGAATACACGGCCCGCGTCAGCTCGGTCTCCAGGCCGCCGCGGCGCTGTGCGCTGACGGCTGCGAGGCGGGAATCGTCATTCAAGAGCATCCGGAATCCGCGCAGAAAACCTTCGCGCATGTCGGCCGTCAGTTCCGCAAATTCCGCGAACAACACCTCGCCCGTGGGCTCGAGGAGCACCACATTTCCCGTCGCGGTGACGATATCGTCACGCTGATTGTAGGTGACGGCGTCAGCATTGAGGATCCGGTCGCCCTGGACGATTTCCACATTGCCGCGGGCGGTCGCCGTGCCAAGGTCTTCATCGAACGACAGGTCGTCGGCTGTCATTAAAACCGGTTGCTCGGAATCTACTTGCTGCCCGATCGCAGCCGGAGCACCCAACGATCCCACGAGCATCGTCATTACGATCGCAAGAGCGCGCAGCGACATCATCCGTCCTCCAGATGTAGGAGGAACGTTATGCCGACCAGCATACTGACGCCAGCCGGTGTCCAGGCCGCGAGGATTACGGGCACGCTGGCGCCGAGGCCGAGCGCCTGAATGACGTTGGTGAGCAGGAACAGGAAAAACCCGGCCAGGACGCCGGCACCGACGAGAATAATTGTGCCGCCACGTCGGGTGAGGCGGAGCGAGAATACCGCTGCAATCAGAACCATTGCGGCCAGCAAGACCGGTTCCGCCAAAAGCGAATGCAGCTGCAGCTGGTGCGCGACCGGCGAGAAACCGGTTTCTTCCAGCACTTTGATGAACCGGGGGAGGTTCCACAACGCAACGGTGTCGGGGCTCGCGAAGCTTTCCTGGATCTTGTCGGGCGTCAGGTCGGTCGCAAGTTCCTGCTTCGCGACGAACACGCCGGCCCGTCCGGGGCGGGTGAGCCATGCCTCGGACAATTCCCACCGCCCGTTCAGCAACAAGGCGCTCTCGGCGTCTATCCGACCTGTGAATTTGTCATCACCAGCGAACTGGAAGACGATGACCTGCTCTAGTTTGAGTTCGTCGGGCTGGACCCGTTCGGCGTGAATGACCGTCTGACCGCTGCCGTCACCGCTGTTCTGGCGAAGCCAAATGCCCTCTGCCGAGACAGCGAGCAGCGAAGACCGACCGGTGAGATATCTGCCCTCAAGTTCTTCGAACTGAGACAGCAATACAGCGGAAAGCGGGTTCACCACGGAGATGTTGACGATGCCGAGTGCGACGGCCGCGATGAGGGCCGGTGTCAGAAATTGCCAAACGGAAACGCCGGCGGCGCGCAAGACGACAAGCTCGTGGTTCCGCGTGAGGCGCAGGAACGTGAATATTCCGCCAAACATGACCGCGAAAGGCACGGCTTCCTGGGCGAGGAAAGGTGTTCGTAGCAGCGCCATGCTGGTGATGACGCTGAATGTTGCCTCCTCGCGCCCGCTGCCGCGGCGCAGTAACTCGACGGCGTCGATCAGCATGATCACCGCAACGATCGTGGCGAACATGATCACGAACCAGACCAGGAACTGTCGCAAGATATAAAACGATATGGTGCGGGAGGCGGTCACGGGCGTGGAGTCCTAGGCATCCGCCGCCGCCGGGGCGACGGACCTGTGGCGCGGATTGCGCAACAGCCAATATACCGAGAGCGCGATTGCCCCGAGTGGCAGACCGTAGCTGAAGGGAACGATCGCCAGCGATCGTCGCGACATGTTGAACAATCCGAGTGCCGCGACCTGAATGGCAAAAATCAGCGCAATCGCGAGCAATAAACGACCGGTCTGCCCGCGGCGGTTCAGGTCGCCGGACAAAAGGACGGCCATGGCCACGGCGGCGAAGGCGAGAATGTGAAGTGGACTGGTGAGGCGTCGATGGCCTTCCGCTATCAGCTGGCTGGAATAGGTGCGGTCGTGGAGACCCTCTCCGGGCCATAGGAGCGAATCGAGGAAGCGTTCCTCCGGTTCTCGCCAACGGGTCGAGACATCCGGGCTGAGGAAGCTGAGGTCGAGCGAATACTGGTCGAAGTTGAACAGCGTCAGGCGCCCGGAATCCCGGTCGACCTCCTGCTGACTGCCATTGAACAGAATGACCCGGGTTCCCTGGCCCGTCTGGGTCGCAGTGCCGCGCTCTGCGGTGTAGG
Source organism: Alphaproteobacteria bacterium (assembly GCA_965261975.1). Lineage (GTDB taxonomy): Bacteria > Pseudomonadota > Alphaproteobacteria > UBA6615 > UBA6615 > UBA8079. Next base: position 15,608 of record CBDHEC010000013.1, on the reverse strand, counting down.
TCACCGGGCGCTCGGGGTCGCGTGAATCATGGGCAAATATGCCGCGCAACTCACCTTCTCCGGATCGTTCGCGAACATAGATGGTTAGGCCACTGACCGGTGTGTTGAAGCGTTGCTCCTGAAGCAGAACACTCCCGTAACTGTTTCGGTAGTTGAATTGCTGCAGTTTGAAAGCGTGCGTTGACGCGGGCACCAGGTACAGCTGCAGAGCGTATCCGATGAGGACCCCGAGGACGCCGAGCATCAGGCCGGGGCGAGCCAGGGACAGCTGGCCGATACCGGCGGCGCGCATGACGACCAGCTCGCTGTCGTTTGTGAGCTTGTTGTAGACCACGAGGATGGCCGCAAAAATCGCGATCGGGAGCACCACGGCGATGAATTTCGGCAGGTTGAGGGCCGTCATCTCGAACAACACGGTGATCGGCAGGCCTCGATTGACGATGAAGTCGATCAGCCTGAGGGAGCCGAACAACGAAATCAGCAGGATGAGCGTGCCAGCGACGAACAGCGAGGCAAATGCCAGTTGCCGGAATATGTATCCGCTGATCGACGTCATGGATGCTCCCGGTTTGACGTTTCCTTGAAAACGTCTCTCAAGTTGCTGATTCGTAAAACAAAGACCTGTCTGTCGGTTTGTTTGTAACAGATCGTTCGGCTGGGAAAAACACTTGCGGCTGTCGCGGCGCATGTCTTGCGCACGGTTCGTGCGTACTCTAAATCTCGATAGGCTTTCGACGGCGTGTCGCAGCCTGTGTCCCGCATATTTATGGAATGGATCGTCATGAAAATTTCGTTTGCCGAACCGAAACTGCCCACGAGCGGCGTCCTGGTTTTTCTGGTCGACGCGGATGCGCGGCTCGGAAGCAGCGCCAAGGCGGTCGACAAGGTGACCAAAGGTGCGCTCTCGCGAGCCCTTAAAGCCGGGAGTTTCGCGGGAAAGAAGGGTGAAAGTTTGTCCATCCTCGCGCCGCAGGGCCGGGAAAAGGCGACGATATTGCTGATCGGCGCCGGCAATGCCAAGGACCTCGACGCGCTGCGTGCCCAGGAGATCGGCGCTCAGATCTACAAGGCCATCGGCGCGGTTTCGGCGAACGCGGCAACAATTGTCGCGGAGATGACGGGCGCCAAGGTGCGCGGTGGTGAACTGGCGGCGAGTATCGCGATTGGCGTGCGCCTGCGTGCCTACAAATATGACAAATACCTGACCGACGCGAAGGGACGACGCACGCCCAACAAGCTGGCGCGTGTTCAAATCATGGTGAAGGGTGCCGCGGATGCACGCAAACGCTACGGGGTGTTGGCGCCGGTGGCGGATGGCGTCGATATGGCGCGAGATCTCGTGTCTGAACCCAGCAATGTGAAATCACCCAAATGGATGGCAGCCCAGTGCCGCAAGCTGACCAAGCTCGGCGTCAAGGTTGAGGTGTTGGGCGAGGCGCAGATGCGCAAGCTCGGCATGAACGCATTGCTGGCCGTCGGGCAGGGCAGTGTGCGCGAGTCCCAACTCGTGGTGATGCGCTGGAACGGTGGCGGAAAGGATGCCAAGACTGTGTCGTTCATCGGCAAGGGCGTGACCTTCGACACCGGCGGCATTTCCATCAAGCCGGCCGGCGGCATGGAAGACATGATCTGGGATATGGGCGGCGCGGGTACCGTGATTGGCGCGATGCGGGCCATTGCGGGCCGGAAAGCCAAGGCGAACGTCATTGGTGTGGTGGGCCTGGTCGAGAATATGCCGGACGGTAATGCACAACGGCCCGGTGACATCGTGACGTCGATGTCGGGCCAGACGATCGAGGTGATCAACACGGATGCCGAAGGCCGCCTCGTTCTGGCTGATGCCCTTTGGTACACCCAGAAGCGCTTCAAGCCCGATGTGATGATCGACTTCGCGACCCTTACCGGGGCGATCATGGTCGCGCTGGGCCGTGAATATGCTGGCCTTTACGCCAATGATGAAGACCTTGCGAAACGCATCGTCTCGTCCAGCCAGGGCGTGGGCGAGAAAGTCTGGCGCATGCCGCTGGACGATGCCTTCGACCGACAAATCAACACGCCACGTGCCGATATGAAGAATGTCGGGCCGCGTTGGGGCGGCAGCATCACCGCTGCGCAGTTCCTGCAGCGTTACGCCAATGATGTACCCTGGGCGCATATGGATATTGCTGGTGTCGCCTGGTCGGACAAGGAACAGCCGCTGATGGCGCGGGGCGCGACCGGCTTCGCCGTGCGCACGCTTGATCAGTTCGTTCGCGACCACTACGAAAAATAGAACAGGCCGCGATGTGACGGAGATTCGTTTCTATCACCTGACACGCCGCACCCTCGAAGAGGTGTTGCCGGTCATGCTTGAGCGGACCGTCATTCGAGACGGACGCCGTGCAATCGTCATTGCCGGTTCGCCCGAGCGGGTCGAAGATCTGAACGCGCATCTCTGGACCTACAATGACCGGGTTTTCCTGCCCCATGGCAGCAAGGCCGATGGCCACGCCGCGTTGCAGCCGGTCTGGTTGACGGATCAGGATGAAAATCCCAATGAAGCGCGGGTCCTGTTTCTCGCGGATGGCGCGCAATCGGCGGACCCCGGGAGCTTCGATCTCGTTTGTGAACTGTTCGACGGGCGTGACGATGCGATCGTCAGCGCCGCTTGCGCGCGGTGGCAGGTCTACAAGGATGCGGGGCACGATCTGACATATTGGCAACAAACCGAGCGCGGCGGCTGGGAGCAAAAGGCCGCCGGTTAATCGCTTGTGCGACACCAGAAATGCCGGTGCGACGAACGTTGGCTTGTCGCCGCCGCCTGTGCTGGATATAAGGCGCGCACATTTCCATTCCAGACCGGAGCAAATCCATGGCCCTCGAGCGCACGTTCTCGATCATTAAACCCGACGCCACGAAGCGGAACATCACCGGCAAGATCATTGCCAAGTTCGAGGACGCCGGATTGCGTGTTGTGGCGCAGCGCCGCATTCACCTCAGCCGCGAGCAGGCGGAATCCTTTTACGGGGTCCATCGCGAACGCCCGTTCTTCAACGACCTGGTCGCCTTCATGACGTCCGGACCGGTGGTCGTGCAGGTGCTGGAAGGCGAAAACGCGATTGCCAGGAACCGCGAGATTATGGGTGCCACGAATCCGGCCGAGGCTGACGAAGGCACAATCCGCAAGGAATTCGCGGAATCGATCGAGGCAAACTCCGTGCATGGTTCGGATGCGCCCGAGACCGCAGCGGAAGAGATCGCCTTCTTCTTTGACGAGAATGAGATCGTCGGCTGATTGCCACGCCCCATCAGGCGCGGGGACAAACCGCTAGACGATCGTCCACCACATGATGAGCAGGGCGATCGCCACGGCGCCCCCCGAGTAACCCATCAGCTTCAGAAAACCACCCCAGGTTTTCCAGCGTCGGTCGAGATCCATAATTTCGTCGGACATGTTCACTCGCATGTTTCCGGTTGAGCCTTGACGTGAGTTTTATACGCGACCGCCGGGGGCGTCAAAGCCCTTCGGCGGTGCTGCGTGCGGTTTATTCCGTTGGCGGGAAGATGAGAGGGTCATGGCGGCGCTCGCGCGTCGTGATGACGGCGCGTTCGTCGACGATTTCCACCCGGTTTTCCGCCAGAAGTCGCACCGCGAGCGGATAGCATTCATGTTCGGCTTCGAGGATGCGCGCGGCGAGGGTGTCTTCATCGTCGTTGGGCATGACGGGAACGGCGGCCTGTACCAGGATGGGCCCCGCATCCATCTCGGGGCGCACGATGTGCACGGTGCAACCGCTGAGCCGCACACCGGCCGCGATAGCCTGCGCGTGGGCATCGATCCCCTTGAAGGCCGGCAGGAGCGAGGGGTGGATGTTAACCACCCGGTCGCGCCACGCCTCGACGAACCAGCTGGACAGAAGCCGCATGAACCCGGCGAGGCAGACCAGCTCCGCGCCCGAGGATTTGAGATGCTTGTCGATCTCCCGATCGAAGGTCTCACGGTCGGGAAAATCACCATGAGCGATCACGGCGGTATCGATGCCGGCGGCCCTGGCATGATCGAGCCCGAGGGCATCCGGTTTGTTCGAGACGACAAGGACGATTTCGGCCGGAAAATCAGGCGCGGCACAGGCCGCAATCAACGCTTGCAGGTTGGAACCCCGGCCGGAAATCAGGACACCGACCTTCAGGCGGTTCATGTGGCCCCGCCCAGGGCAGTCGAAAGATCCGCGATCTCGATTTCACCATCTGCGGATGACGTGATCTCGCCGATGACGCACGCCTGCTCACCCGCGCCGTTGAGGGCGCTGACCACGGCATTTGCGCCGTCCTTGTCGGTCAGGGCAACCATGCCGATGCCACAGTTGAAGGTTCTGGCCATCTCCATCTCATCGACCTCGCCGGCCTGTCGCAGCCAGTCGAAGACCGGCGGCGCCGTCCAGCAGTTACCGTCGAGCGACGCGCCGAGGCCTTTGGGGAGGGCGCGGGGAATATTCTCGAGCAGGCCGCCGCCGGTGATGTGGGCATAACCTTTGAGTGTCGGCAGCTCGGCCGCAGCCAGGCACGCGCGTACGTAAATGCGTGTCGGCGTGAGAAGCGCGGCCCCGAGTTCCTGGCCCGAATCGAATGGTGCCGGTGCGGCCAGTTCGCATCCTGCCCGCTCGACGATTTTTCGCACCAGGGAGTAGCCGTTCGAATGAACCCCGCTGGCGGCGAGACCAATGACAAGGTCGCCGGCCTCGATCGGGCGGTCGGGGCGCGGGAACGCCGTGCCGCGCTCCATGGCGCCGACGGAAAACCCGGCCAGGTCGAACTCGCCGCTGGCATAGAGGCCCGGCATCTCGGCCGTCTCGCCGCCGATCAGCGCACAGCCGGCCTGTTTGCAACCCTCCGCGATACCCGTCACGACCGCGGCGGCAACTTCGGGTTCGAGTCCGCCGGTGGCAAAGTAATCGAGAAAGAAGAGCGGTTCCGCGCCTTGCACGACGAGGTCGTTGACGCACATGGCAACCAGATCGATGCCGAGTGTATCAAACCGGCTCGTTTCGAATGCGAGCTTGAGTTTGGTGCCCACACCATCGGTCGCCGCGACGAGGATGGGGTCTTTGAAACCTGCGGCCTTGGGATCGAACAGGGCGCCGAAGCCCCCCAGGCCGTCGACGGAACCGGCGCGCTGGGTCGCCGCCGCCAGCGGTTTGATGGTCTCGACGAGGGCGTTGCCGGCCGCAATATCCACGCCGGCATCTTTGTAGGAAAGCCCCAGTGTACGTCTCCTCGCGCGCATTGCGCATTATTCGTGCTATGGCATTGCCACATTCGCGGCGCAGTGTTCTTGTACACCGCGAATCACGCCGTGTTGGCTTGTCAGAATAGGTGTTTCAAGGTCATTTGCAATGTGTCGCGCGCTGCAAAAATTTAGTGTCGTTCTTGCCATGTGGTTGTTTGCTGCAGGCGCCGTTTCCGTCGGGGGCTCGTCGACGTTTTCGGCGCAGCAATCTGCGCTCGAGGACATATTCGTCGTGCGGGATGTGGCCCTTGACGAGACCGCCCAGACCGCTGCGGCGGCGCGTGCGCGGGCTCTTGAGAAGGGCCAGTTGCAGGCATTTGGGCAACTCGAGGCGCGCCTGACACGCAGCGTTCATCGCGGCCTGGCCGCGAATGTCGACCCCGCGACGTTGCGATTTCTCGTCGATGCCATCCAGATCGACGGCGAGAAGACCTCGGACGTCCGTTATCTCGCAAATCTGACGGTCACCTTTAAACCCGACGCGGTGCGGAACCTCTTCCGTCAGTCCGGCGTACCTTTTGCCGAGTTGCGCAGCCGGCCGTTGACGGTCGTGCCCGTTCTGGCGACCCCGGTGCGTTACCTGCTGTGGGATGACCCCAACCCATGGCGTGAGGCGTGGCGAAACCATCCAGAGGGGGTCGGGCTCGTGCCGATGCTGGCACCCATCGGGGACCTGGAGGATCTGTCGGGACTCACGGTTGATCAGGCGGTCGATGGCGACCCGGACGTACTGGCCCGCTTCGCTGAACGGTACGGCGCACGCGGTGTGGTTGTCACAATCGCAAATATGTTCGAGACGGAACCGGGCATTCAGCGCAGCGACATCGTCAGCGTGCCGGTCGGTTTGCCGGAAATGAGCCCCTTCAGTATTTCGGTTATCGGACAGGCGGGCGAAGACGAGCGGAGTATTTTCGCGCGTGCGGTTAGCGATGTTCGTGAAATCATCGAGGACGAATGGAAGGCGGCGAGTGCGCTTGCGGCGGGAGACATCGCCCAATTGCGGGCCGCGGTTCCCATCGCCGACTTGAAGAACTGGATCGATATTCGCGCGCGCATCAGCCGGGTTCCGGCGGTTACCAATATTCAGGTTGTCGCGCTCACGGCCAACTCGGCGGAGATCGTGATCAGCCACCGGGGCGATGAGGCGCGACTGACCCGGGCCTTCGAGCGGTTTGACTTGATCCTTGAGGGTAACAGCCCTGGCGCGGACGCCCCGCGCCCGCAAGGGAGCCTGCAAACAGGCCTTCGGGCGCTGGTCACCCATGTCGTCCGCCTCGCGGTTAACTGAGCGGGTCGATTTGTGAGCCGGCAACTCGTCTTGGATCTGGGCCATCGAACCGCGCGGGGGCGGTCGGACTTCCTGGTCTCCAGCAGTAATGCCGAAGCGGTCGAGTGGATCGATCGCTGGCCGGAATGGCCCGCGCGGGCGCTCGCGATCTGGGGGCCAGCCGCGTCGGGTAAGACCCATCTGGGGCATGTCTGGTGCGAAGTGAGCGGGGGAAGCCTGATCGGACCCGACGACGTGCGCCGGTCCGACGGGTCGGAACTGCGCGCGCGGAACAGGTATCTGTTTGTGGACGGTGCCGACCAGCTGGCCGGCGCCCGGGAGGGCGAAGAGGCGCTGCTCCATCTCTACAACTACATGTTGGAGACCGACGGCGCGGTGTTGCTCGCGGGACGCGAGGCGCCGGCGCGCTGGAACGTCGGACTGGCGGACCTGGCATCGCGGCTGAAGGCCTTGTCGGGCGCGGGTATATCGGCGCCGGACGATGATTTGCTGGCCGCGTTGATGGTCAAGTTGTTTCGCGACCGCCAGCTGCTGGTGGGCGAGGATGTGGTGCTCTACCTGATGGCGCGCATGGAGCGTTCTTTTGCCGCCGTGGCGGATATCGTCGCGGCGATCGATTCTGCCGCGCTCGAGCGTGGACGCCCGGTCACGGTGCCGCTCGCACGGGAAATTCTCGGCGATTTCGCCTGACATGAAACGGACATTGATCCGTCATAAATTGCAGACATGATCCGATATCGCTAGCCTAGAGGGCTATCTGGCGTGTATGCCACTGTAATTCCTAACTAAAACGTGGTCCCCGTGGTCGCTGAAGACAACGCAATGATCCCCGACCCGGTCCCCGGGATCGGGATGGATTCTCCCGGACGGTTCATCAACCGCGAGCTGTCATGGCTGGCGTTCAATGAGCGTGTCCTGGAAGAGGCGGAGAATCGCAACCATCCGTTGCTTGAGCGGGTGCGGTTCCTGTCGATCTCCGCGTCGAACCTGGACGAATTTTATATGGTCCGGGTCGCAGGCCTGAAGGGGCAGGTCGAGGCCGGTATTTCGACGCTGACCCAGGAAGGCATGACGCCCAGCGAGCAGCTGGCGGCGATTAACGCGCGTGCGGGTGCGCTGATGGCGGCGCAGCAGAAGACCTGGCTCGCGCTGGTCGATGAATTGCGGGCCAGTGACATCACGGTTGTCGAGGCCGACGAGCTGAGCGACGACGAGGCGGCATGGCTCGAGAACCGGTTCATGACCACGATCTTTCCCGTGCTGACACCGCTCGCGGTCGACCCGGCCCATCCGTTTCCGTTCATTCCGAATTTCGGGCTGGCGGAAGCGCTGCAACTCTACCGGCCCAGCGACAACAGGCCCATGATTGGCTTGCTGCCGCTGCCCGGACAGATCGAGCGTTTCATCCGCCTGCCCGGCGATCGCCCGCGTTTCATTCTGCTCGAGAAATGCGTGGCCATGTTCCTGGATCGGGTCTTCCCGGGCTTCGAGTTGCGCGGCATGGGCACATTCCGTGTCATTCGCGACAGCGACATCGAGGTTCTGGAGGAAGCGGAAGATCTCGTCCGGCTCTTCGAATCCGCGCTCAAGCGCCGGCGCCGCGGCACGGTGATCCGCCTTACCGTCGATGCCGAGATGCCGGCGGAACTGCGGCGCTTCGTGACGGAGGAAATCGGAGTCGACGAGGAAGACGTGTTCGTCCTCGACGGGATGCCCGGGCTCGACCGGACCGAGGAACTCATCGTCGATGACCGGCGCGATCTGTTGTTCGAACCCTTTAACGCAAGATTTCCCGAGCGTATCCGCGACTTTGCCGGCGATTGCTTCGCGGCGATCCGGGACAAGGATATCGTTGTCCACCACCCGTTCGAATCCTTCGACGTGGTCGTCCAGTTCCTGCGACAGGCTGCGCGGGACCCCCAGGTTGTCGCCATCAAACAGACGCTCTACCGCACCTCGGAAGACTCACCCATCGTCAGCGCCCTGATCGAGGCGGCCGAGGCCGGCAAGTCCGTGACGGCGCTGGTCGAGCTGAAGGCGCGCTTCGACGAAGAGGCGAACATCCGCTGGGCGCGCGAGCTGGAACGCGCGGGCGTGCAGATCGTCTACGGGTTCATCGACCTGAAAACCCACGCGAAGATCACGCTGGTGCACCGGCGCGAAGGCAGTGATCTGCGGACCTATGCCCATTTCGGGACCGGCAATTACCATCCGATCACCGCCCGGATTTACACCGACATCAGCTATCTGACGAAGGACACGATGCTGTGTCAGGACGCCTCGCGGGTGTTCAACTACATGACCGGCTACGCCCGTCCGGAGGGGCTGGAGAAGGTCGCGGTCGCGCCCGTCAACCTGCGCGAAACGCTGATGGATTGCATCGAGCAGGAAATCGAGTACGCGCGTGCGGGCCGACCGGCTGAAATCTGGGCGAAGTTCAACAGTCTTGTCGATGGCGACATCATCGACATGCTGTACCGGGCGTCCCAGGCCGGCGTCATGATTCGCCTGGTGATCCGCGGCAATTGTTGCCTGCGCCCTGGTGTGCCGGGCCTGAGCGAGAATATCGAGGTGAAGAGCATCATCGGTCGCTTCCTCGAACATTCCCGGATTATCGCTTTCGGATCCGGTGAGGAGCTGCCGTCGCCGCAGGCCAAGCTGTTCATCTCGTCGGCCGACTGGATGCCGCGCAATCTCGATCGTCGTGTCGAACTTCTGGTGCCCATCGAAAGCGGGACCGTGCACCAGCAAATTCTCGACCAAATCTTGGTTGCGAATCTGCTGGATCGCGCCCAAAGCTGGGTCATGGAGCCCGATGGCACCTATACCCGGATCGACACGAGCGACGAGCAGGACCCATTCAACGCGCACCGATATTTTATGACCAATCCCAGCCTGTCTGGGCGTGGCAGCGCGTTGAAGAAACCCGGCAGCGCGCCCCAGTTGCTCGCGCATCCCGACTAAGGTCCGCCAACACCCCAATTTCATGTGCTTTTGATGCCTGACCGGTCGCCATCTGTCGGCGGGCCGGCGGCGGTTGTTGATATCGGGTCGAACTCGATCCGGCTTGTCGTGTTCCGCGATCGCTCGCGCGCGGCACCGGTGGTGTTTAACGAGCGGGTTACCTGCGGGATCGGCCGCGAGCTCGCCGCGACGGGACGCCTTCACCCCGACGGGGTAGCCCAGGCCCTGGCGAACCTGCCGCGTTTCGCGGCGATCGTGCGCACCATGGGCATCGAGGACACGATGCTCGTGGCGACGGCGGCAACGCGCGAGGCCGCAGACGGTGCGGATTTCCTCGCCCAGGTCGAAGGCATATTCGGGTGCGCGGTGGCCCAGCTCGACGGCAACCAGGAAGCGCGTCTCGCGGCCTGTGGTGTGATCAGCGGGCTTCCCGATGCCCATGGCATGGCCGCGGATCTGGGTGGCGGCAGCCTTGAGCTCGCTGGTATTTCGGGGGGCAAGGTCGGCGACCATGGCAGCCTGCCTCTGGGCCCCCTGCGTTTGGCCGCGACGGGTGTCGATGGCGACGAATTGTCGGATTATATCGACGAAGTGTTGGCGGGCTTCTCATGGGTCGGCGCGGCGCTGGACGGGGGCGCGATTTATGCGGTCGGCGGCGCCTGGCGCGCGCTTGCCCGCCTGCACATGGTGCAGACTAAATATCCCTTGCGGGTGATCCACAACTATCAAATGTCGGGCAGAGATACCGCGGATTTTTGCCGTGTCGTCGCCGGGCTCGGTACCGAGAGCCTGTCGCGGATCAGTGTCGTGCCCCGTGCGCGCATCCCCACAATATCGACCGCCGCGCTGGTGCTCGAACGCCTGATTGATGCGTCGAACGCTGATGCGGTCGTGTTCTCCGCCAACGGTATTCGCGAGGGCTCTCAGTTTGATGCGCTCGACGGGGACACGCGTGCGCAAGATCCGCTAATCGTCGCGTGTGAGCATCTTGCCGCGCGTGAAAGCCGCGCGCTGGGTACGGGCACCGCATTGTTCGACTGGGTGTCGCCATTGTTCGAGGGTGAGGACTCCAACCTGCGCCGCCTGCGGCGCGCGGCCTGCCTGCTCGCCGATATCGGCTGGCATGAACACCCGGACTATCGGGCCGAACAGGTCTATTTCCGTATTCTGCGTCTGCCCTTGATGGCGCTCAGCCATGTCGACAAGACCATGATTGCGCTGGCGGTGTTCCGGCGCTACAGCAGCGCCAAGCGCGGGTCGACCCTGCGGGTCGCCAACGCACTCCTCGGGCCCGAGGAAACCGATTGGTCGCGGCGCCTGGGTTCGGCCCTGCGGTTGGCCGAGACCTTTACCGGCGGCAACACCGCGTTGCTCAAGGGGGCGGGGCTGAAACTCGATAGCGAACAGCTCGTGCTGAGTCTGGGGCCGGGGCAGGCCGATCTCTTTGGTGATCTGGTGCGCACCCGGTTCGGCGCCCTGGCCAAGCAGTTCGGGGTATCGGGCGTGATCGAACGCGAGGGCCTGCGAGAGGTGATCGGCTAGCGGGGCGCGAACGATCGAGGCTATTCGGCCGCTTCTTCACCGCCTGCGACAGCTGGGCCGACGTCAACGATCCGCACCTTGCCATGGCCCGCCGCCAGGGCGATTTCGCCGGCTTTCAGGCGCAGTGCGTCGCTGCCGAAGATGTCCCGGCGCCAGCCTTTCAGCGCCGCCACATCGGCATTGTCGTCGGCGGCGATCGCTTCGAGATCGGCCACAGTCGCGACGAGTTTTTGCGCGACCTTGTTGGTGTCGCATTTGAACTTGAGCAGTACCTTGAGCAAATCCATCAACGCGCCCGCACCCGGCGGCAATTCCACGGGCTCGGGGATGGTCGGCGCTTGGTCGTGGGGCATCGCACGCCCGTCGGCGACGGCTGCCAGGAGCCCCTGGCCGAGGCGGCCGGCGGCGAAGTTTTTCGGGATACCACGCATGCGCTGCAGGGATTGTTCGTCCTCTGGCGGGCGGGCCGCGATCTGGGCCAGCACGTCGTCGCGCATCAGCCGGTTGCGCGGCAGGTCGCGCGCCATGGCCTCGCGGTCGCGCCAAGCGGCCACGGCCTGGAGCATGGCCAGGTATTTCGGCTGGTTGCGCTTGGGCTTGAGCCGGCGCCAGCCCTCCTCGGGTACCACTTCGTAGAGGGCCGGGTCGGCGAGCTTGACCATTTCCTCCTCGACCCAGGCGAGGCGGCCATTCTCCTCGATCCGGCGGCGCAGCTTCTCATAGGCCGGACGCAGATGGGTCACGTCGGCGAGCGCATAGTCGAGCTGGGCGTCGGTCAGGGGGCGCTGGGACCAGTCGGTAAACCGGCTGCCCTTGTCGGGGCGGACTTTCGTCAACTTGGAAATCAGCGTCTCGTAGCCGACCTGGTCGCCGAAGCCCGCGACCATGGCCGCGATCTGGGTGTCGAACAGGGGCACGGGCGTGACGCCGCCCTCGTGATGGAAGATCTCGATGTCCTGCTTGGCCGCGTGCATCACCTTGAGCACGTTTTCGTCGGCGATCAGGTCATAGAGCGGCGACATATCCATGCCGTCGGCCATCGGATCAATAATCGCTTCATCGTCCGGCCCCGCGACCTGCACCAGGCACAGGATCGGCCAGAACGTGCTCTCGCGCATGAACTCGGTATCGACGGTGATGTATTCGGCGGTGGACAGCGCGTCACAGAAGGCGACGAGCGCATCGGTGTCTGAAATTACATTCATGGAGGGCGGTTCTACAGGGATTCTGGCGGGTTTGAAACCCGCCCGACGCCGCGTCGAACGGCTGCTGTGGCCTTGACAGGCGCGGGCGATCCGTGGCCATTGGCGCGACAGGCGGCCCGCGACCTCAAAAGGGCCGATTTCCAGCTTTTAACCAGCTTCTCCGGGACCAAACATGCATCCCTATCGAACCCATACCTGCGGTGAACTGCGCGACGAGAATGCGGGCGATACCGTCCGCCTGTCGGGCTGGATCCATCGCAAGCGCGACCATGGCAATCTGCTCTTCGTGGACCTGCGCGACCAATACGGCATCACCCAGTGCGTGATCGATACCTCCAGCCCCATATTCGCGACCGTCGAGGGCGCGCGGCTGGAATCGGTCATCACCGTGACCGGGCCCGTGGTGGCGCGGTCCGAGGAGACCGTCAACGCGACCATCCCGACCGGCTCGGTCGAGGTGGGCATCGACGAGGTCAATGTCGAGAACGGCGCGGATCAGCTGCCGCTGCAGGTGAATTCGGATGAGGACACCGGCGAGGATATCCGCCTGCGCTACCGCTATCTCGACCTCCGCCGGGAGAAGGTCGCGCGCAACATCCTGCTGCGCAACGACGTGATCGCGTCGATCCGCCGGCGCATGATCGAGGCCGATTTCAAGGAATTCCAGACGCCGATCCTGACCGCGTCGTCGCCCGAGGGCGCGCGCGACTATCTGGTGCCCTCGCGCCTGCACCCGGGCAAGTTCTACGCGTTGCCCCAGGCGCCCCAGCAGTTCAAGCAACTGCTCATGGTCGCGGGCTTCGACAAGTATTTCCAGATTGCACCGTGCTTCAGGGATGAGGACGCACGTGCCGATCGTTCGCCGGGCGAGTTCTACCAGCTCGATTTCGAGATGGCCTACGCCACCCAGGAAGACGTGTTCAACGCCATCGAGCCGGTGATCGCCGGGGTGTTCGAGGAATTCGCCGGGTTCAACCGGGACGAGGCCTGGTCGGTCACGCCCACGCCGTTCCCGCGCATTCCCTACGCGGAATCCATGCTGAAATACGGCAACGACAAGCCCGACCTGCGCAACCCCATCGAGATCGCCGACGTGGCGGAAGTTTTCGCGGGCTCGGACTTCAAGATCTTTGCCGGGTTGGTGGAGAAGGGCGGCACCGTGCGCGCCATTCCCGCGCCGGGCGGCGGGTCGCAGCCGCGCAGCTGGTTCGACAAGCTCAACGACTGGGCCCGCGAGGAAGGCGCGCCGGGGCTGGGCTACATCATCCTGGAAGACGGCGAGGGCAAGGGCCCGATCGCTAAGTTCGTCGCCGGCGAGCGCCTCGAGAAGCTCAAGGAGCTGGCGGGCCTGAAGGATGGCGACGCCGTGTTTTTCTCCGCCGGCAGCGCGGATGAGGCCGCCGATCTGGCGGGCAAGGCGCGCACGAAGATCGGCGAGGATCTCGACCTGATTCCGACCGGCCGTTACGATTTCTGCTGGATCGTCGACTACCCGATGTACGAGAAGGACAAGGACACGGGCGCGATCGAGTTCTCCCACAACCCGTTCTCGATGCCCCAGGGCGAGATGGCGGCGCTGGACGCCGAGGACCCGCTGGATGTGCTCGCCTACCAGTATGACATCGTGTGCAACGGCGTGGAGCTGTCGTCCGGCGCGATCCGGAACCACCGACCCGACATTATGCTCAAGGCCTTCGAGATCGCGGGCTATGACCGCGAGACGGTGGAGCGCGAGTTCGCGGGCATGTTCAACGCCTTTCGCTACGGCGCCCCGCCCCATGGCGGCTCGGCACCGGGCATCGACCGCATCGTCATGCTGATCGCCGACGAGCCCAACATCCGCGAGGTCATCGCCTTCCCGATGAACCAGCGCGCCGAAGACCTGATGATGGGCGCCCCGGCCGAGGTGGACGACACAAGGCTACGGGAGCTGCACCTGAAGAAGGTGCTGCCGAAGGGCGAGAAGTAGGAGTTTTAAACGATGAACATCACCCTCAACGGCGTTGATTTCCGCTACGAGCTAGACGGCCCCGAAGGCGCGCCGTGGATCGTGTTTTCGAACTCCCTGACCACCGATGTCACCATGTGGGACACGGAGGTGGCGCAGCTTTCCGACCGCTACCGCATCCTGCGCTACGACACCCGCGGCCACGGCCAGAGCTCAGCGCCGGAGGGTCCCTACAGCTTCGAACTGCTGGTCGGCGACATCGTCGCGCTGATGGACGCCGTCGGCGTCGACAAGGCCCATTATGTGGGGCTGTCCCTGGGCGGCATGGCCGGGCTGGGCATGGCCATCGAGCATGGCGATCGTTTGTTGAGCCTCGCCGCTTGTGATGCGCGGCCCTTCGCGGACCCGGAATGGGCCGCGCCCTGGGTCGACCGCATCGCGCTCGCCCGGGACAAGGGCATGGAGGCGCTGGTTGAGCCCACGGTGGCCCGCTGGTTCACGGAAGACTTCCAGGCCGAGGCGGCCAACGCGCCGGTGCTGGACCATGTGCGCCGGATGATCCGCGAGACGTCCGTAGAGGGCTATACCGGCTGCGCGGGGGCGCTGCAGGGCCTCAACTATCTGCCCCGGCTGGGCGAGATCTCCGTGCCGAGCCTGTTCATGACCGGCAAGTCCGACGGCAGCACCCCGCCGGCGGCCTCCGAGCAGATGCACGCCGCCGTGCCGGGCTCCCAATGCGTGATCCTGGACCCGGCCTCGCACATCTCGAACCTGGAAAACCCGGCGGCATTTGATGCCGCGCTGTTTGCCCATATCGAGGCGGCGAATTCGCGCTAGACTTGCCTGCGATCCGCGCCACAGCCGATTGTCACAGGAGACAGCCATGACCGCGCTCAAACCCCGGCTCCGGCATATGGGGCTCTACACCAACGACATGGAAGGCCTGCTCGACTTCTACACCGGCATCCTCGGCATGACCGAGACGGACCGGGGCAATGACGACGACGGCAACCCCACCATCATCTTCCTGTCGAGCGATCCGAGCGAGCATCATGAATTCGTGCTGGCGTCGCGCGACGACATGGAAACGGTCGACGTCCAGCAGATGTCGTTCCTGCTGGATGATCTCGACCAGCTGCGCGAGATGCACGGCAGGGTCGTCGATGCGGGCATCACCATCGACCGGATGATCACCCACGGCAACGCCTGGTCGATCTACTTCCAGGACCCGATCGGCAACCGCATTGAGTGCTACGTCCACACCCCCTGGTACGTCCCCCAGCCCCATGCCCATCCCTTCGATCTCAGCCTGTCTAACGACGAGATCATGGAAATGACCGAGGCCCATTGCCGCGAGGATGCGGGCTTCATGATGGCGGCGGACTGGGAGAAGAA